>JACRFI010000002.1 GCA_016217965.1 Candidatus Kaiserbacteria bacterium | reverse complement strand
TACTCCGCGCGGGGGCGGACGAGCCACCACCGGATCGGGGCGCACGATCAGGGTTGGAGCAACAGCGCACGCGGCGCGTGCGTGCGAGTCAGTCGGCGTTGGTGCTAAAATAGGTTCGAGCAGCGTTGTAGATACTCACTATTTGATAGGGCTGAAAAATCCTGAAGCTGGCGTAACGTTATTGATGCGGCTCACATCGGGATTGGTTGGGTCTGAGCCGATAGTGTTGATGATGAGGCTAATGATGCCGTACACGGACACCATGATGAACATCCCGATAATTCCCCACAACATGTGGTTAAGCCCCTCTTTATGATCCGTGCCCTCGCGAACATGCCAAATGAATTGGACCAGCCCGTAGATGAAGACAAGTAGCCCGGCCGTCAAAATGAGATAGATGGTCGGCTGTAGTATCAGCTCGTCTATCCTCTGCATCAATGTGACACCAGCATCCATAGGTGTTACTCACTAGGCGCGCGAAAAGCTTCTTCCGGGTACGCAATTTTTCTGCTGAAAAATCGCTCGGGCTTCGGCCCGCCGGCCTGCAGAGCCCCTTCAGAAGCTTTTCTCGCACTACGCTCGCTTTGAGATTTAGTGACGAACTCGATCATCAATTGAAACCTGTCCCTCCCGTATTTATCTGTATACCCTTCGGAATGACCGGGTCAGTTGAAGTCACGCGGAACGTTGCCTGGAGGAGACGAATGATTCCCCAGATAGAAACCATGACGAAGATAGCAATAACGCCCCAGAGCATTATCTGAATGCCCTCCTTCGCCGACTCGTTGTTCATGTTGACGAGGTACTTGATGAGCCCCCAGAAGAACGCGACGATAGCGAGGGTGATGAAAAGCCCGATGAGGGCGTTGAGGAACGTATTGATGAGCGCCAACGTATTGAGAAGAGTCTGGGCAGAAGCGATTGCCGGAAGTATCAGTGTTCCTGCGGCAACTATCGAAGCAAACCGTGCGCTCATAGAAAAATAAATTAAATGGTTCCTAAGTGCTCTCATTCTATCCCCTTCTCGGCAGTCCACGCGCGCCTGAGACTCTACTGTGTGGATAAGTTATAGGGAGGCAGACATGCATCTAGAGAGGCGACCCGCGAGACGCATGCCGATCGGAGTCACTCAATGAGCGCCACTACCGCGACGAGAATGACGACTACAAACAGAATTTGCACGGCTTTGATCATTACGTCTATCCCTTCCACACGATTGTCGAGTGCCATGCGTGAGAAATATATGATCAATCCCCCACCAAGCGCTAGGACGGCGGCAGCGCCAAAAAAACCAATAGCGCCATACAGAAGCGGCGATACAGACTCGTATGCCTCCCGCATCGTGAGCGCTCCGGCAATGCCCGGAAGTACCGCTGCCGAAACCGCAATAGAGAGAAGACGCGAATGAACTCGGTTACGCATATTAAAAACCTATGGAACAACTCGGGTCGCCGAAAGCGCAGTCATCTATAGTCTCTTCTCCACCTCCCGGGTCAAACAGACCCCCGGAGAGGAATGTGTTTTGCAAAAGTTCGAGAATGCCCCAAATAGAAACCATTACAAAAAGAATGGCAATGCCCATCAGAAGAAATTTCCGGCTGGCGCTCGAATCGCCATCTTTTGCCTTCAAGATATTTCGTGCCGCTCCAAACAGGTAGATGACAAGCCCGAGAATGATGAGCGTTCCCACCGCATAATTCATGATATTCACTATGTACACGACAAGCTCGCGATAGGTTCTCGGCGACGCAGCCGAGGCGGCAATTGGCAAGAACGTGAGACAAAACGCCGAAGCAATATAAAGCTTCTTATTCATGGCCCGACAAGCTGCGAAACCGTGCCGCCAATCAATGTTGCGAACACCCACGCGCCAAGAATGAGAATTGCGCCAATAACGACGTACAGAAAATTTGTGTGAGCCTCTTTTATTTTTCCAATGTCGCCTCTGGCAGACACATATTTGAAACCGGCATAGACCATGAACAGTGCAATGACCGGAAGTGCTATATAGACCACCGCCTTTAATACACCTTCGATGAATTTCTCGATGGTCGGAAATTTCGTGGGATTCTCTAGGCTTGTTGCTGCTGCAGCAAATGCGAACGGCAAAACTACGGCACAAAAGCAAAGTAAGAAGACAAGTGTAAATTGTGCTTTGTGCCTAAGGTGCATCATATGCTCATAAGCTGCGTCATCGCCTGGTCTGCGCGCTGTATCGCCTCGGAAAGCCGCGCGGCGCCGGAGGTGATGGATTCAATCATATCGCGAAATATTGTATCCGTCTTTTCCGGATCCGGGTCTGTCCAGCTGCGAGCGATAATGGCCTGTTTATTAAATAGATCATCACGCCCCGAAAGCGGCATAGCAAGGACATCTCTTCTCGCCGAAGGGATGCCAAGCGCTTGAGAGAGAAGCTGAGATGGCTTTTGCGAAGCCAGTAGGTACGCGACAGTAAGTGCGCCCTCTCGGTTCGCGCTTGCTTTCGGCACAGCAAATGCGTACACATGCGCGACATCCAGCGATCGATTCCCGCCCTTTATCTGTGGCACAGGGGCAACCGCGAAATTCAAATTTGGATTCAGCCTGCGTATCAACGGCTCCTCGCTCGCAAGGCCTACATACAGTGCCAAGTCCCCTGTCGCGAACGTCTGTCTGCTCTCTGGGCGAGCACGGTTCCATGAATAGTACGTCTTAATAGGATTCGCGAATTCTGTGAAGAACCTGACCGCAGACTCTGAAGGTTGCTGTGTGTCCCCCGCACGAGACACTAGCGCCGTCGAGAGTTTTCCCGTGCTATCACGCGACGTTATTCTGCCTCCAGCCTGCAATATGAGGAGCGCGAGAATATCCTTTGCGTGATTCACATTTGAATATTCACCCAACGCGACGCCGCTTTTCTTTACGGTATTAGTGTCGTCCTTCATCGTCGCCTTCGACGCGATGTCATAAAAATCACCCCAGTATTGTGGCGCTTGAGAGAAACCCGCACTCCCCATAAGATCGCGATTCCAATACAAGACGAGTGGGTCTGCCGCGAACGGCACACCTCGGATGCCATCCCCTCCCACAAACGGGCTGGCCGCCTCGATGAACGTATTCTGGAACTGCTCTTCCGAGAACGACGCAAATGGAATCGCCACAGCCTTTGCGCCATCACGCTCGGCATAATCGTTCCGAAGTATGAATAGCTCTGGCCCAGAGCCAGAAGCGAGAGCATCTGTCACATCCCGTGAAAATGTCGCTTCATCTTTCTGCACGTAGGTGACCGCCTTAAGGCGGCTATCCTCGTCTGAGAGCTGCCGCAGAACTACAGAGAATGCTCCCGCATCGAGCGTGCCCCATATCTCGACTTCGCCAATGCCCTCACCACCCGAACCTCCGACAACAAACGCGAATATCATGACGCCGCCTATTGCGAGAGCTCCGAAGACCGAGAGTATGACTATCTGGAAGAAAGAAAGTTTCGACATACATCCAAATGATACTACGTGTTCCTCGCCACCCTGAAGATAAGGCCGTAGTGGTGCGTTCCGGCAGAAAATTCTCTCGCGAGCTCGAACCCGGCATTGTTCGCTAACAATATCACTTCACCCTTTGGAACCACGTGAGATTTTATTGGCCCGATGCCTCCATACGAGTCATTCCAATCAATGACGGCGAGACGTCCTTCTTTTTTCAAAATGCGATGCGCTTCTACGAAGGGGACCTTGTGGTTCTGCAATTGAAAGAGAAGATTCGAGATAAGCACCAGATCGAGCATGTGCTCTTTTATCTTTGATGCGCCAGGCTTCTCGATATCCGCCCACACGACTTCCACATTATGAAGCCCTCGCTTGAGCGCGTCATTCTTTATTCTGCGCAAAAGGTCTTTCTGGACGTCAACGGCATACACCGTTCCACTGCCGGATAGCTCATTTGCTATCGCGTGCACATACGCGCCACTTCCCGCGCCGAAATCCGCGATTTTCATGCCCGGCTGGATGCCGAGCGCTGCCACGTTCCGTCGCGGGTGTGCAAAAGGCGCCGCCTGCTTCCCCGAAGGCTCCGTATTCATCGCTACGCATTATACAGCGAAAAATCGCCGAACTTGCTGGACAGCAACACTATGTTGGCAATTATTCTTCACCCTCGACAACCCCAAACACAACGAAAGATGCAACCTGATCCCCTTCGCGCATTTTCATGACGCGCACGCCCTGCGTCGCGCGTGAGAGCGTCGGTATCTCATCGAGCCCTGTTCGAATAGTCTGGCTCTTTTTCGACATCGCAACGAGTTCTCCGCCTTTTTCAATGAGCACAGCTGCGCCGACAAGCTGTTTCGTCTTTGCTGTGATTGACATGGTTTTTATGCCGCTTCCGCCACGCCCCTGTATCTTATATTCAGACAGTTTCGTTTTCTTCCCATATCCAGTGGAAGAAATAACTAGAAGTGAGCCATCTTTCGCCTCTTTTTGCACCACGTCCGCGCCCACGATGGAATCTCCTGAAGAAAGCCTCATGCCGCGCACACCCGCCGCCTGCCGTCCCATCTCGCGAACTTCTTCCTCTGCAAAGCGGATCGATTGGCCTTTTGCCGTCGTGAGAATGACCGAATCGCCTTTTCGCGCGAATTGGGCAGAAATGAGCGAGTCACCTTTATCCAGCGAAATCGCTAACAGCCCGCTTCTGCGGACTTCTCTGAATTTGTCGGCCGCCGTTTTCTTTACGGTCCCCTGCTTTGTTGCCATAAGAAGAGAGAGTCCGTCACTTCCTTTGACGTTCTTCGGCATTGGCAAAATTGACGTGATACTTTCACCCTGCTCAAGCGAGAGGAAGTTCATGATGGACTTGCCCTTGGTCGCGCGCTTTCCTTCTGGGAGCTCGTACATTTTTAGCTGGTACGCCTTGCCCCTGTCAGAGAAAAAGAGAAGGTCGCTGTGTGCGCTCGCGGTCAAAAACTGCGTGACAAAATCTTCCTCTTTAGTATCCAGATCGACTACCCCGATCCCTCCCCGCTTCTGACGGCGGTATTCATTTGGGTTCGTCCGCTTGATGTATCCGCCCTGCGTTAAGACAAGAACAGAGTCTTCATCGGCAACCAAGTCCTCGGCAGAAAGAAGCTGCGCTGCGCGCTTCACAATTTTTGTCCTACGGTCGTCGCCATATTTCTCGCCGATCTCAGAAATTTCTTTCTCGATGAGGCCCATTAATTTCTTTTCGCTCTTAAGGAGTGCGGTGAGTTCCTCGATGAGAGCCTGCACTTCCTTAAGTTCGTCCTCTATTTTCTTTCGCTCGAGGCCGGCAAGTTTTTGGAGGCGCATGTCGAGTATGGCATTCGCCTGTATCTCTGAGAATTTGAAAACCTTCATGAGAGACGCCCGCGCATCATTCACGTCCTTCGATTTCTTGATGAGTTTGATGATCTCGTCAATGTGGTCGAGCGCCTTCTTGAGGCCGAGGAGGATATGCTCCCTCTCTTCAGCTTTCCGCAGGTCGAATTTCGTGCGCCTCGTGACGACCTCTTTTCGATGCAAGATGAACGATTGGAGAAGCGCTTTAAGAGAAAGTGTTTGCGGAACTCCGTCAACGAGTGCGACAACATTGAAATGAAATGTTTCTTCCAGTTGCGTATGTTTATAGAGGTAGTTAAGGACCGTCTGCGCGTTGGCGTTGTTCTTCAACTCCACTACAACACGGATGTCTTTTGTGGATTCATCGCGCACATCGCGGATGCCTTCAAGTTTCT
Organism: Candidatus Kaiserbacteria bacterium; assembly: GCA_016217965.1. Lineage (GTDB taxonomy): Bacteria > Patescibacteriota > Minisyncoccia > Phycocordibacterales > UBA2100 > UBA10103. The sequence goes on along the minus strand of JACRFI010000002.1, from coordinate 54,569 downwards.
TCTCGTGTACCAGGTCCGCTATCTTTTGGAGAAGGTCCGCTTTGTTCACGCGGTAAGGAATAGATGTGATGACGATGCTGTAGTCTTCTTTCTTCCCTTCTATTATCTCCGCATCCCCGCGCACGACGACACCCCCGCGCCCGGTCGCATAGGCATGCGCGAGATCTTTCTGATTGAACGCCATGCAGCCTGTTGGAAAATCCGGACCTTGTATGAATTGTAGGAGATCATCTGTTGTCGCCTCGGGATTCTCAATGAGATGTACGGCGGCATTGCAAGCTTCTCTAAGATTGTGCGGGGGAATGTTTGATGCCATCCCGACCGCGATGCCGAGAGTCCCATTGATGAGAAGATTTGGCGCGGCAGCGGGAAGGACTGTTGGCTCTTGCTTTGTGTTGTCATAGTTCGGTCGAAAATCTACGGTGTCTTTTTCGATATCTTTCAGCATCTCTCCTGCGAGGCGCGACATTTTTGCTTCCGTGTATCGCATTGCGGCTGCCGCATCCCCATCAATAGAACCCCAGTTTCCTTGTCCGATGATCATCGGATAGCGCAGCGTAAAATCTTGCGCCATTTTCACCATCGATTCGTACACAGCCGCATCGCCATGCGGGTGGTATTTGCCGAGAACCTCGCCAACGACCGTTGCAGATTTTCTCGTTTTTGCTGATGCTGTGAGCCCCAATTCCTGCATCGCAAAAAGAATGCGGCGGTGCACCGGTTTCAATCCATCGCGTACATCGGGAAGCGCGCGCGCCGTGATGACGGACATCGCATAATCGAGATACGATTCACGCATCTCCGTGGTGATAGAGCGTGCGACAACGCCGAGAGAAGGATCTCGTGCTGGAGGAGCCACATCAGTTGGAGTATTCTTACGAGCCATTCGCCGCGCATTTTATCACAAAACCGTCTCAGAAAAAAGCTTAAAATGAGTCCTGAGGAGCATCGAACGGCTCACTCTGCGAGCCCCCTCCTGTCTGCACTTCCGTGCCAACCTGCCCCGAAACAGCAGAATCCCTGATGGCACGAAGTTCGTCTGCGGAGTACTGGAAATCTTGCTTCAGCTGCTGTTGCGCTTTCTTGACCGACTCAAAATCAAATTCCGATTGAGCGCCCCCACCAAGCTGCAGCTCTGTCCCTTTCTGCAATTTCTTCACGAAAAGAAAGCCCCACGCCGCAAGAAGAATTACGACAACGCCGATGGCAACACCGCTTGCGACGGCTTTTTTCTCGTCGTTCGACTTATCCTTCAGATTGTCGACTGCTTTTTGGAGAACCATATGAAAAGCTTCTAGTTGCTAGCTTTTAGCTCCTAGGAAAATGCACGCCGCTACATTATTGCACGAAAACTAGAAACTAGCCCCTAGAAGCTAGACGCTAAGAACGACGACTTCATTCTCTTTCCCCACAATGTCCTTCGGTTTCAACGTAAGCTTTTCGATTGGCTTCACGGCCTCATCTCCTGCCTCCTTCAAGAAGACCTTCAATGTCTTCGCATCATAGTGGACAGGAATCACGATCTTTGCTTCGAGCATCACCGCAAGTTTTTGGGCATCAGCTGGAGAAAGCACTTCGCCGCCCCCTATCGGAAGAATGACGATATCCGGGGCATCCATCTCCAAGAGGTCCTTGGGCAACTCAGGTTCGGAAATAGCGCCGAGGTAAAAAACAGATAGGCCGTCAAAATCTATCGCGTACACCGTATTTATTTTTTCCTCGCCCCCATATTTCGATTTCGATGGAAATCCGGCTACCGTAATGCCTTTCACTTCATATTCTCCAGGCCCCAAAATAATGAACGGCTGCTTCTCTCCACGGCTTGCTTCGGCTGCGCCGTTCATGTCGGGATGATTGAGAGAAACGAACGCGACATCGGCACCAAAATTTGTCGGCTTAAAGTTCTTGCTTGCTTTTGAGATGGGGCCGAGAACCAATGTTGTGTCCCCCGCGCTCGCGCGTATGCATTCTCCCTCGTGGTACGTGAGTATCATAGCTTCTAGGTGCTAACTTCTAGCTTATAGGAAAAACAGAAATACATGGCGGGATTATAACAGTAACTTCTGACTTTTGCCTTTTGACTTCTAACTTATTGTCATATATATTGCGCCTCTCCCTTGTGGGAGATTATTAATAGGAAGCGGTTTATACCCACCTGCCTCACGACAGATACGGAAGGTGCAGAAGGTACCGCAAAATACAATGTTAGCGACAGCAACTAAAGAGTCTGAAAAGACTCGTGATGTAGAAGACGCAGAAGAAGAGGAAAAAGTGGTGGCAAAACAGGGGCCGATGGACGAGCTTCTGCAGTCGGCGCCAAAACCGCCGGCGATAGATGACGTCGTCGAAGGTCCGGTCATAGCAGTCGGGCGAGCACGCGTGTTCGTTGACCTGCATCCTTTTGGTACAGGCATCATTTACGGCCGTGAATATCTCTCGGCACGCGAGGCATTGAAGAACGTCCACATTGGAGACACCATTACGGCGAAAGTCGTTGGCACCGACAATACAGAGGGCTACATTGAGCTCTCCTTGCGCGAAGCGCGCCAAGCACTCATTTGGAACGAGGCTGAAACGGCAACGCAAAAGAAAACAGTATTTGAGCTCCCCGTAACCGACGCAAACAAAGGCGGGCTTATCATCGCGTGGAATGGGCTCCAAGGATTCCTTCCCGCATCGCAACTCGCTCCCGCGCACTACCCGCGCGTTCCTGATGGAGACAAAGACAAGATTTTCGTCGAACTCAAAAAGTTAGTTGGAACACGCATCGAAGTCCTCATTATCACTGCGAACCCGAAAGAGCAGAAACTTATTTTCAGCGAGAAGGGCGCGGGCACATCTGAGCGCTCTTCACTCGTCGAAAAATACGGTGTCGGCGATACGCTTGATGGCATCGTCACGGGTGCGACTGATTTCGGCGTCTTCGTTAAACTCGAAGAAGGCCTCGAAGGGCTGGTGCACATCTCCGAAATGGATTGGGCGCTCGTGGAGAATCCGAAGACTCGCTACAAAGTCGGCGAAGCGGTGAAAGTAAAAGTAATTGAGATAAAAGACGACAAGGTTTCGCTCTCCATCAAGGCTCTCGCCGACGATCCATGGAAAGCAGCTGCGGCAAAATACAAAAAAGACCAGAAAGTGGATGCAGTCGTCATCAAGTACAACAAACATGGCGCGCTCGCATCGATAGAAGAAGGCGTCGCAGGACTCGTGCACATCTCAGAATTCAAAGACGAGCCGGAACTCCGCGCGAAATTGGAACTTGGAAAAGTGTATCCGTTCACAATCACGCTCTTCGAACCAAAGGAACGAAGAATGACGTTGAAGCCGGTAGCATAGCTTCTTGGTGCTAGCTTTCAGCTTCTAGACAAAGGGAGGGTCACAAACACCTTCGGATGCTATCCCCATGCGACGGTGTGAAAGATTGATTTTCGAGTTATCGTTAAACTATATCAATAACCTTCGAGAATTATGATGCGTGGACTTTTTCAGAGAAATAAACAGGACTCTCCGCGACAACTTGGAAGAGATGCCGAAAAGCTTACGAAGGCAGCAGAGGGTGCTATTGGCAAGAACTCGCAAGACGAATTTAACAAATCCATGAGAGATCTATTAGGAAAAGCGGAAGATTTAATGAACTCTGACGCAAAAACGGGTATTACTAGCGAGGAAAGAAAAGCGGTTGTAAAAATGACGCGAGACCTTCTTGACAGCGGACATCAAAAAGGCATGGAACAACCATTTATGATTGACCAACACGTAACTCAGATATTGAACATACCTGAAAAACCCCAATCAATATAAAAGCTCGCTTCTAGAAGCTCGCACCTAGAAGCTACCCATTGAACTGATTCATCGCCCTCATTCCGCCTTCGAGCAGAATTGTTTCGAGCGCATGTTCGACACGTTTGAAAACGGGCTTTAGCGCTCCGAATTCGTGCGGCTTGAACACATCGAGGATAAAATCGTTCACTTTTTTCTCTCCCAGCGGTTTTTTTATCTCCCCAGATGCGGTCGACGCGGAAACTCCGATTCGAATGCGCCAGAATCGTTTCGTCTTCACCGCGCGCATCACTGATTCGATGCCTTTGTGCCCGCCACTGCCGCGATCATAGGAAATTTTCATCGAACCGAGTGGCAAATCGAGGTCGTCGTAGACAATGACGAGGTGTTCGGCTGCCTTCATGCTCTTCACGAACTTCAAAAGTGCACCCCCGGATTTATTCATATACGTTTCCGGCAGTACAAATACCGCAAGAGAGCGCTCTATCATCCCGCGCGCGACAAGCGCTTTCGCTTTTGCATCAATTTTCCACTCACCAACTTTTTTTGACTTCACGAATTGCGCAACCGCCATACGCCCAGCGTTGTGGCGCGTATTTTCATACTCCCCTCCCGGATTTCCTAGCCCGACAACGACCCAAGTCATATTCCGGCATAGTACCAGACGCAAACGCACTTACTAAAGCTGTTTGTACATAAAAAACTCGCTGAGGCGCAGGGTTAACGGCGCCTAGCGAGCGCGATCGGCGCGAGCTCGAGGAATTTTTCAGCAGAAAAATATCCGTGCGACGGAAACCCTGCGCCGAAAAAGAGTTTTTGTCGACACAACACCACCTTCACTTGGTGTCAATCACACTTGGTAGTATACTGTCGAGCGTGTTGCCCGTTGTAAGTCACTCATGAGTGAACTTTTTCAAAATAAACGGGATGGAATCTCCACAAATGACCAGTTTGAAGCCGCGCCAGCGAGTGGAATGAGAGAAGCGGCGCAAAATGCCGGCAATTCGCCAGGGCGAGGGGCTCTTTTTGGCTACACAATTCTCGCTCTCGGGCTTGCGCTCTTCATCCGCTTCTTTATAGCGGCACCGTATGTCGTTTCCGGCAGCTCCATGGAGCCAAATTTCCAAAACTGGGACTATCTCATCACCGACAGGATATCGTATCGCATAGAAGAGCCGTCCCGCGGAGATGTTATCGTCTTTCATTTGCCCCAAGAGTATTCGCGCACACTAATAAAACGAGTCATTGGGCTCCCCGGAGAAACAGTGACAGTAAATGGTGCCGGGATCACCATACAAAACGCCGAACATCCCGACGGGTTTTATATTGAAGAGCCGTACCTTGCGATTGAAAACCTTGGCGGCCCACAAAGCGCAACCGAAACATTAGGAGAGGGACAATATTTCGTCATGGGAGACAACCGACGTGTATCTTCGGACTCACGCACATGGGGAGTGCTGCCACGAGAAAATATTGTCGGGCGCGTTCTCCTTCGTCTTTTCCCTCTTTCGAAACTTGGCATCTTGCCAGCGGAAGCAAGATATTTAGAAGACTAACGAAACGCGCATGATTAGATTGAAAGACACGCGGCACCAAAATACTGCAGGATTCCTCGGAGGCGCAATACGGATCGCGGAATATTACGGGTTCCTTCCCATTGATCGGCTGCAGCGCGTCCGGCTTCCTGCTCCACCATCTTCGAAGCGCGAACCCGATATCTCATTCGCGCGCCGCGACGAACGCACACTCATGTCATCCGCGAAACTGTGCGTATCGTGTTCGCGCAAACCGGAAGAAACGCTCCTCATCTGGCGGCTGAATAAAAACGCGGCGCGCGATCGCTCGAATATGCCATGCCACACGATCGAACTGCACGTCGTCGGCGCGCCCCATGCGATGGCAGAAGCGCTTCTCATTGTCGTTGCGGATGCTATCGCAGCCGACGCTGGCATCAACCGCCGCGTACTTGCAATAAATTCCATTGGCGCGATGGATTCATCTTCTCGATTCGTGCGCGATGTAGGCACATTCCTCCGGAAGCACATTGATAGCATCTCACCGACTCTGCGCCCCCGCGCTGCGACGGACCCGCTTGGCACGTTGACGCAACTTTTTGAGAAAGGTCACCCAGCTACGCCACGTGCGCCACAAAGCATGGAATATCTGACCGAGGACGAGAGAAAACGATTCTGGGACCTGTTGGAATATTTGGAAGTATTCGGTGTGCCATACGAACTCTCGCCCAGCGTCCTCGGTAGCCGCGATTTTTGGGCACACACGCTGTTCGAAATTGCAACAGTAGACGAAGAAACCGGCTCTCGCATTCCCTTTGCGAGCGGCGGCAGATATGACCCCTTGGCTACCCGGTTCGCAACCCGCGAAACTCCGGCAGCCGTGGTGTCCATTGCATGCGAACTGCGAGGAAAAACTCGCATGAAGCCCACGGTGCGAGCAATGCCAGCATTGTATTTTGCCCACCTCGGAATGGAGGCACGCCGGAAAGCACTCTCGGTCCTAGAAACCTTGCGCCAAGCGGACATCCCGGTCCATCAGTCGCTGATGCACGAGCGTTTGGGTGAGCAGATGGAGAGAGCGAAAAAAACAAACGTCTCTCACCTCCTTATCATGGGTCACAAGGAAGCGATGGAAGGAACGGTCCTTGTGCGCGAAGTCGCGACCAACTCCCAGGAAGCAGTGCCTGTCACCGAACTGCCAGGATATCTAAGGAGGTACAAAGCGGTAGCAACAGTGTAGCTGCTAGCTTCTAGGTCCCAGCTTCTAAGGGGGGATACAAAACGAGGATCCAAATCTTTCGTCCGGACGCTTTTTATCTCCCCTCTATTCCCAATCCCTAAAACCTATTGCCTATCACCTATTCTAGTGGTATTGTTGCGCCCACATGGTAAATGCAGAAGTGAGTAAATCGGGAAATGAAAGTCCGCTTGCGGTCATTCGCAAGTTCTCTCGCCGCGTACAAGGCACGGGACTCATCCAGCTGTCCAGGAAACGCCGCTACTACTCGCGCAATACATCAAAAGCGGTCGCAAAGAAGCGTGCATTGAAACGAATCAAGCGCCGCGACGAATTCAAGCGTCTTGTAAAGGAAGGCAAGGCAGTGGAAACACCGCAGCGCCGAGGATACCAAAACAGGCCACAAACTTCTGCTTCCCCTCAGCGAGAAAGCGGTGTTCCGGCTACTCCAGCACGATTCGGCGAGGACACTCCAATCGCACGCTAATGGCGTTCGAGTTCAATGTACACAAAACTACCCGCGGCCCTTTGCCGCGTGTTCCGTTTGGAACATTGGCAAAAAAAATACTGGGAGAGCACTATTCACTTTCACTCGTCGTGTGTGGAGACTCTCTTGCAACGGCATTGAACAAAAAATATAGAAAGAAAAGCTATTCGCCCAATGTTCTTTCCTTCCCGTACGCAAAAGACGAAGGCGAGATACTATTGAATCTACAAAAAACAAAGCGCGAGGCCCGCGAATTCAATGTCTCACTGAATGAGCGCGCCGCTTTTTTATTTATCCATGCATGCCTCCATCTCAAAGGGCATGCTCACGGAAAAAAAATGGACCAACTTGAAGCAAAATATCTTAAAATCTTCTCACGGAACTCGTCGAGGGCATAACTCTTTTGCCGTCTTCGCAGGCGCGACGGCGCCGAGACCGAGCGCTGGCGTAGCAACGCCAGATAGCGACGGCAAAAAAGTTATGCCGAGAAAGAGTCCCGTGATTCCTTTAAAAAACGAGTTACAATAGGCTACTTGTATGGCTCGGAGGCTTTATACCGGAATTGACATTGGCACGCATCACGTGAAAGTCGTCATCGCTTCGGCACCAGATTCGCCTGACCTCCCGATGTCCATCGTTGGCACTGGCTCTGCTGCATCTAAGGGCATGCGCCATGGATATATTGTGGATGGAGGAGAGGTAACGCGAAGCATCAAAGAAGCTGTGGGGCGCGCCGCCCAAGCTTCCAGAGTGAACGTAAGAAGCGCTCGCATCGCGATGGGTGGCGTATCTGTTGAAGAGCTGCGTTCGACGGGCGATATCACTCTCACAACATCCGGCGGCGTAGCAAGCGAGCGCGAAATAGAGCGCGCCCTGCGCGAAAGCGAAAAGAAGGCCATCTCCAAGCTCCTAAACCGTACTATCCTCCACACGATACCGCTTGAGTACCGAATAGACGGCACCGCGATACGAGGACGGCCCCATGGGCTACAAGGAACCAAGCTGTCGGTGGACACACTTATCATCTCAATGCTCACGCAGCACCACGATGACCTGATAGATGCAGTTGAATCCGCGGGCATCGAAGTTGAGGGGTTCATGGCTTCTCCCCTTGCCGCGAGTTTCGTCACACTGACGAAAGCACAGAAAACTGCCGGAGTGGTTCTCGCGAACATCGGCGCGGAAACGCTCTCAATAATTGTGTATGACAACGACGTCCCCATCTCGATGAAAGTCTTCCCCATCGGTTCGTCCGATATCACACATGCCATTGCGCTCTCATTTCAACTTCCACTTCACGAAGCAGAGCAGATGAAGCGCGGCGCCGTCACCGGAAGTGATATTCCTCCCAGAAAGATGGCGAGCGTGATAACAGGCCGCCTCAAAGAAATGTTCTCGCTTGTTAACACACACCTTCGTTCCATAAACAGGCATCGCCTTCTCCCCGCGGGCATCGTCATAACCGGAGGCGGAGCCGGCTCGCAATTTGTCTCGGACGTCGCAAAATCCACGCTAAAACTTCCTTCGCAGATAGGACTGCCCTCCGGTGTCTCTCGCCTCGGAAGCCTCGATGCGACGTGGGCTGTGGCATACGGCCTGTGTAGGTGGGGATACGCCGAAGAAAACGCTGGCCCTTCTGAGACGTTCGGCGAGGTGCTCTCGCGCGCAATTGATTCAGTAAAAAGCGGTTTCAGGACACTGCTGCCCTAAAAGCCTCATATACGCTCTCGTGGGGCGATCATTTGCATAGCAAAATGTTTTAGCCATTAGGTCAATGATTGCCTTTTTATCGAACCTGATATGATGTCCAACAATGGCAAAACAGGTAAAACCCGACGTGGAATCCTTTGCCCGGATACGGGTTGTAGGCGTTGGAGGCTCGGGCGGAAATGCCATTAATCACATGGTCTCCTCGCATGTGCAGGGAGTCGATTTCATTTCTATAAATACCGACGCGCAAGACCTCCACAAATCAAAAGCAAAGAAAAAGATACACATCGGCAAGAATTTGACACGCGGCCTCGGCACCGGAATGAATCCTGACCTCGGCAAACAATCTGCGGAAGAAACTCGCGAGGAAATTCAAGATGCCCTCAAGGGCTCTGATATGGTCTTCATAACCGGCGGTATGGGAGGCGGCACAGGAACCGGCGCAGGGCCCGTCGTTGCCAAGATCGCAAGGGAGCTTGGCGCCCTGACAGTGGGCGTTGTAACCCGCCCATTTGCATTCGAAGGCGCGCAGCGCATGCGCCTCGCCGAGCAAGGCATAACAGAATTGCGGAAGGCTGTTGACGCTGTCATCATCATCCCTAACGACAAACTCCTCGCCATCGTTTCGCGCGATACGGGCATTAAGAACGCATTCGCGATGTGCGATGACATCTTGAAGCAGGCGGTCGAGGGCATTTCCGACCTCATCACAACCACTGGCATAATCAACGTGGACTTTGCCGACGTACGCACCATCATGCAGAACGCGGGCTCCGCATTGATGGGTATCGGCACAGGCATGGGGGAAAAGCGAGCCGAGGTTGCGGCAAAAGCTGCCATCAACTCTCCCCTCCTCGAAGTATCTATTTCGGGCGCGAAAGGCGTCCTCTTCTCTATCGCGGGCGGAGAAGACCTGGGCATGCTCGAGATACAAGATGCGGCAAACGTTATTACCGAAGCAATAGACCCAGAAGCAAAAGTCATTTTCGGCGCAGTTACAGACGACGCACTCAAAAAGGGCCAGGTACGCGTGACTGTCATTGCGACAGGATTCCCAGAAAGCCCACCAGGTGGAGGCCGGCAATTATTTGGGCCCCAGCGCCTCTCGCCACGCAAGCCCGATGACCTTCCTCCAGTCCGTATTGAGCGTAAACCAGAACCACCTCCCGAAAAAGAAACTGCCACAAAGGATCCTGCCCCTCGAAACACAGGCACCCCTCCGGAAGATGACGAGGATGCGTGGGGAGGGTTACCATCATTTCTGCGAAGGAAATGATGGAAATCCCAAATCCCAAGAAACAAATTCCAAAGAATTCTCGTTGGATTTTGGAAATTGGAACTTGGAGCTTACAATTGCCGAATTATGTATGACTTGGCAATTGTTGGTGGTGGCCCAGCAGGAACCGCTGCGGCAGTATACGCTGCACGCAAGCGCCTAAAAACCATTCTTATCGTCGAACACTTCGGCGGACAGAGCACCGTTTCAACGGAGATTCAAAATTGGATAGGCATGGAAAAAGTGACAGGCAATGACCTCGCGATACTTTTTGAAAAACACGTTCGCGCATACGCAGGAGAATGGGTAGACGTACGCCTCGGTGAGCGCGCCGATAAAGTAGCAAAGACTGCCTCCGGATTCTCTATAACAACAAAAAAAGGTACATATGAAGCTCGCGCTGTCCTCGTTGCAACCGGTGGCAACCGCCGCCAACTTGAGATCCCCGGAGCGAAGGAGTTCGAGAACAAGGGCCTCACCTACTGTGCCTCATGCGATGGGCCACTGTTTGCTGACCAAGACACCATCGTCGTTGGAGGAGGAAATGCGGGATTTGAGACGGCAGCCCAACTCCTTGCCTATGCAAAATCAGTCACGCTCATTCACCGCGGGGAGGTATTTGATAAAGCTGATGCCGCGACGGTAGAGGGCGTTCTAAAGCATCCGAATATGAAAGCGCTCCTAAACACCGAACCAATCGAGGTCAAAGGCGAGAAGTTCGTTCAAAGCCTGGTTGTAAAGAACGTAAAAACCGGAGAAATGTCTGAACTTCCAGTCGCGGGCATATTTGTTGAGATAGGCATGCTCCCCTCGACCGAACTCGTGAAAGGTGTCGTCGAGTTGAACCAGTGGAACTACATAAAAGTTGACCCACAAACACAGCGGACCTCACAACTTGGAATTTGGGCGGCAGGAGATGCGACCGATGGGCTCTACCATCAGAACAACATCGCAGCAGGAGATGCAGTCAAAGCTCTTGAAGATATCTACTATCATTTGCATTCCACCAAATAATTCTCCTACCGCGAAATTCGTCGAAGGCAGGTGTTTCGGAAACCCTCGGGAGGAGTGGCGACGGACGGAGAAAAATTTCAGCAGAAATTTTTCGTGGTTGACGAAACACCTGCCGAGAAAGAGTTTCGCGTCACTCCGTCACGATGACAACGCCCGTCTTCGAAGGGTGGAGATGGTCGTGGAAACGCCACTCACCAACCTCGTTGAATGTAAATTGCCACACGCCTCCCTTCTTCAAGCCACGGCACGCGTCGAATGCGCTGCCAAGACAGTCATTGCCCGTCGTTTCCGGATAGATGGAGTGCGTCGGGTGTACAGCGGAAGCAGGCCACGTTTCTACGTCACTCGCCGCGTCATTGGTCCATCGCACCGACTGCCCTTTCTTTATCGTCACGCTAGATGGGCTGTACCCTTCTTCTGTGTATGAAATAAGCGCATCATAGGTGTCTGGAATAACGCTATCTGTATTTTTTTGCTGCGTGTCTGCTGGTGCGGAAGCAAGTTGCGGCCACACGATGTAAAGTACTGCTGCAACGGCAACGAGAGCAACAAGCGCAAAAATGATTTTTTTGTTCATACCTTTTTCTCTTCTTGTAACGCTTCCACCCTACCACGCGATCGAAAAAAACGCATCTATAGCACAGCTTCCCGATTCCCATACTTGAAGAACCGCCCCTCAATAGAGTACCAGTCATACCCGTACAAAAAGAATGCCCCGCCGAGCCCAAAGAGAATGATATGCGGCCAGACCATTTCTTGGAAATACGCGAGTGAGAGAGTGAGCCAGAACGCGAGGAAGACGGCAGTGTGGCGAACCTCAATACCAAGAGCTATCAAGAGCCCGCATAGGAATTCGACGATTGCAGCGCCAAGTACCAAAAATTCAGGGCTAAACGAAGAGAACAGCCAGTAGCTTGTAAGGTCGTACTTCTCGACGACCGTTAGCGCAAGCGTCCCGTAAATAACCTTTGCATATATGGATGCAAACATCACAGAAAGACCGAACCCGACGCGTAGTATCAGAAATCGGTATGGCCGAAATTTCTCTAATTTTTTCTGGATGCGCTGCCACGTGGCTCCGCCGCCCGCGGCGCTTGCATCGCCTACTAGAAAGAATATTCCAGCAGCCGCGTACTCGATGTATGTGAACACATATGCCCCGCGCCCGAATAGTGCCCCTATGTACACCGCCAAGAGAAGTGCTCCGCCCAGGCGGCTGTATGTGTTGAAGAGAATGGCAGCGCCCGCCGCAGCAAGCATAGCCATAACCAAAGAAGAGTACGCCCCAAAAACACCCTGGAGGGGGAGCTCCGGCCCGAATACCGCACCGGCATATGCGAAGGTAAGCAGGCTCGCTCCAACGCCGATACGGACAAGATGCAGCGCATATTTTCTTGTTCTCGCGAAGAAGGGAGTGAAGACTCGCTCGATTCTGCGCGAAAGCGACATCAAAAAAAGCGTCGGGAGCGCAATGCCTGTCACTATCGCCCAGAACATGAACTGCGAGAAATTTTCCATCATCACGTGAGTCGGCGAGGCGGGAGGCGTTACTAGCCCATGCAGTATTTCTTCAGGAGTTAAAACATACACTTCGTGCGCGTACAAAAAAAACGGCAACAAGAGAACTGCCGCTGAGAATACGAGCATGATCTGCAGTGTTTTGTTAGTGGTTGGCATTTTTGGCGACGAATTCCCTTCCGTGGCCGACATCGAGGTTCACCGGTATCTTTCTCTCACAAAGCGAACAGTCAGCAGCTTCCCATGAATCAAGTTGCACATTCACCAGAGAAACCAATTTCGGCGGATTCGAAATATCCTTGGGCTCGACGCCGCCACGATTGCATACAACACCGACGCCTGCGACCTCTGCACCGCACGCGCGAACAATATCAATGACTTTCTTCACCGAACCGCCCGTTGTCATCAGGTCTTCAACGACAACGACGCGTTTTCCCGCAATGAGCTTGTCATATCCGCGCTTCAATATGAATCCGCCGAGCCCGTCTTTATCAGCATAAACGCCAAGCACGTCCCGGCCGTTCATTTCGGTAAGATGATAGGCTGCCCACTGGGAGAGTATGGCTGCTCCAACCGCAGGCCCGATGACCGCTTCCACTTTTGAATCCTTGAATTGTTCCGCCATCGCCCGGCACAGTGTCGAAGTCTCTCGCGTGTACGGATAAATGGCGTCTTTGTTGATATACGTATCAGTGTGCCTGCCGTGCGTCAAAACAAAATGCCCTTTTCGAAATGCTCCCACCCTCTCCAATAGATCAAGTACGTCAGGCTCTGTCATAGTGCTCCCCATACTACAGTGCTTTTTGTATTGCGCTATGAAGTTCCTGCGATTTCGCTCGCGCTGCTTCTGCAAAATCATCTTTCTGAGAGGCAAAAATCACGGCTCGCGAGACATTTATTATGAATCCCTTGCCTTTGCTGTTCTTCCCGAGGCGCACAGACTCCTCGAGGTCGCCTCCCTGCGCTCCAACTCCGGGCATTAAAATTGGCATATCACCAACAATTGCGCGGACTTCTCCGATCTCTTTCGGATATGTCGTTCCTACGACCACACCAACATTTCCATTCTTGTTCCATCCGACTGTAGCGCCGGAAACAATTTCATACAGCTTCTTCCCTCCTATCTCAAGATCCTGGAATTCCCGGGCTCCGCCGTTTGATGTTCGAACCAACACGAACACGCCTTTATCACTCCTATCCAAGAATGGCTCAAGCGCCTCGCCTCCTGCATATGGCTGTACTGTTATCGCATCTGCGCCGAAATTATCAAATGCCATTTTCGCATAATCGACGTTTGTATTTCCTATGTCTCCTCGCTTCGCATCCAAAATGACCGGTACGTCCGGCGCGACAGCGTGTATGTAATCGACGGTCGATTGGAGTGCCTTCCAACCCTCTATGCCTTGCGCTTCGTAAAACGCAGGATTCGGCTTGAACGCACACACAATATCCTTGGTCGCATCTATGATCGCCTTATTGAATGTGAGGAATGTCTCCTCTACACTGGAAGAGCGCACCGATTGTGGTATTTTTTCGTATCCAGGATCGAGCCCAACACATAAAAAAAGGCCTTGCTCCCATCTTGAGTCCAAGAGCCTCATGAAGTCCCGATCCATAGGATGCGCCTATCGTAACAGGGGAACTATAAATTCGAAAGTTTATGCGCAAGTTGCCTCCTGCGAAGCAAGACAAATCCAACGAGCAAAACGTTTGTTATCGCTGCTTCTGCGGGAAAAATAGCCGTTGTAACGGTAAAAGATGAAAGGGCCACAAGACCTAGAGAAAACTTGATGATATCAAGCGACCACAAACTCACCGATTCTTCGTTTGGCCGTAGATATGATTTTCGGAACGTAGGAATTTTCGCAATTGCATCGGCTGCTGTTGCAAATAGTACCCCCAGGAACGGTTCGCTCGTAATCCACCAAAGAACGATGCCGAGGAACGCGCAAATGAGACATACCCAATCTACCCTGACAATGCGTTTTTCACCTCGCACCAATGCAAAGAGAAACACGATACTGTTCATAAAAGAACTCACACCTATCACCCACGCACCAGGGCCCGCTCCGCTCACTAGTTGCGCCACAAACACCGTGCCATCGATGATGAAAAATATGAACCATGTGAACGGATGAGGCTTTGTGATGCCTTGTATGATGCTGCGAAAGTAGAGTGCGTATCCAATCAGGCTACCGCCGGCGGCGATAGTGCCGAGTATCACATGATAGTCGAACGACATGTCTAGTATTTTAAGCTAGAAGCTGAAAGCTAGCACCTAGAAGCTTTTTCTGTGTTCGAGCACCCAGTCTTCCGAATACCAACCTTTACGCAACTCACCCGCGAGATAGAACGAGCCTGTCACAAGAATGACATCGTCGTGCTTTGCAATACCCCTCGCTGCTGCATATGCATCGGCAGCGTTCGGCACGATACGTATTGCTGTACCTTTCTTTGCCAGTGATGTTGCAACCCGCGCAATGTCCTCAAGACGCGCGCTCTTTAGAGTTGGCGAGAAAAACTCTGTCACATAGATATTGTCTGTAAGCGGAACTATCTCGCCGAGTACTGGGCTAAGGTCTTTGTCGTCTTTTACACTGACAATGAGGTGCAGCTTGCCAAACTGGATCGCTCGCACGTTTGACGCAGTGCTCCGCATTTTTGCCCGATTGTGTGCGCCATCAAGAACAACTCGGGGCTGAGCCTCCATCACTTCGAACCTGCACGGAAGCTTTGCTGTGCGTATCCCTTTTTCAATGTCTGTGTCGGGAATGCCGATACTTCGACATATCGCTCTCGCCAACGTTTTATTATTTTCCTGATAATCATTTACCGCAGGAAGTGCGGTGAATGCCGCATCCTTTCCTTGGCAAGTGCGCCGAAAGAGCGACAGAAGCGCTTTTCTTTTTTCGGTAGTAAAAAATGCTGAACCTTTTTTTATAATTCCCGCTTTGTTGTCCGCAATGGAAAGGAGCGTTTTACCCAGGATTTGCACGTGGTCATAATCGATACTTGTGACTGCAGTAACAGCTGGCTTCTCGATAATGTTCGTCGCATCATACCGTCCCCCTGCGCCGACCTCGAGAAGCACCCACTCGCATTTTCGGCGTTTGAAATAGATGAGCGCAACTGCAAAAAAGACTTCGAAATACGTAGGGCTACCGAACGCTCCTTCCAGATGTTCTTTCTCGATGGTGGGTTTCAATTCTTCTACAATATCTGCAAAGTCATTCGGAGAAATATACAAATCATCCACCTGGATTTTCTCGATCGCAGCAACCACGTACGGAGATGTAAAGCTGCCGACACGCTTTCCTGCGGCACGAAGCGATTCATGCACCATCGAGACAACAGTGCCTTTTCCAGATGTGCCGGTCACGTGCACAAACTTAAAATGCTTCTCAGGGTTTCCAACTAGCCTTAACAAACGCTTCATCCTCTTCAGATACACGGCGGGATTCTTCTGGTCCCGCATGTAATCCGGCGCACCCTTCTCGCGAGCGAATGATTCGAGATACCGTATCGCCTCATGGTAGCGGGCGTGACTTTCCATGGGACGCAATCTAGCAAACTTAGGGATTATTGCGATACAGAATCTTAAGAGTGATTTGAATCAATACAACGGCGCCGGCGATGGAATTCGCCAATATTACCGGCATCGAGTTCTCTAGTATTCCGTATGTGGTCCAGAAAAAACAGTTCAGGAGAAAAACTGAGAGCATTCCCCACGAAATATCCTCAACACTTTTCGTCTTATATGTCCTGAAGACTTGCGGAATCATGAATCCAACCGCGGTCACAGTGCCTGCATACCCAAAAATATCCGCAAGTTCGATCATGCCGGCAGTCTATCACCCATTTCGGAGAGGGGGAGATTCGAACTCCCGATGCCTTGCGACATGGCGGTTTTCGAAACCGCTCGTTTCAACCACTCACGCACCTCTCCAACCCGCGAGTGTAGCAGAACGACTGAAATTTGAACACTTTTTTTCTGCCCACTTTTGCGCTACTATGCCTCTGTCTTCGAGTACAAGGCTTGCCCTGCGTAGCCTTGGCGAAGCAGGGGCCCTATCGTCTAGTGGTTAGGACAGCACGTTTTCAATGTGTTAACCCGGGTTCGATTCCCGGTAGGGTCAACAGTCTGCTAGGATACGCTCATGAAGTACGTGAGAAAGTACTGGCACGTGATCCTCATTCTTGCCATAGGAGTAGTGCTTGGATATGGCGCTGCGTTCCTGAATCTCAATTGGCGTGAACGCAATTTCTTGAATTCATCTTACCCTCTCCGCGCCAACGACGAGAGCTTTCGTTTCGTACATGCCCTCGTCGCATACGAGACGCCGCAAGCAACAGTCCTGCCGGAATATGCAGAACTGAAGCGAAAAGTGGAGACACTGATACACGAAAAATTACAGGACGGCACCGCGGAAAGCATCTCGGTATACTATCGCGACACAGAAGCCTCTCGCTGGATCGGGGTCAACGAAGATACTGCCTACTATCCTGCCAGCCTCCTGAAAGTGCCACTCATGATTGCATACTTTAAAGCCGAGGAATCCGACCCCTCACTCCTCCAACGCAAGATCGTATACGTACCTATATCAGTCGGGGACAAATATGAAGCACCGTCGCAACTTACATCGGGGCGCAGCTACACGATCCAAGAACTCATTGAAAAAATGATCATAGACTCGGACAATGGGGCAACCTTTACGCTTGTGAATAGAATAGACCCCGACCTACTTGCAAGTGTCTACCGGCGGCTTGGCATTACTGATCCTGGAGATGATTCTGCGACGTACCGAATTCCGACGGAAACATATGCGCTTTTTTTCAGGACACTTTTTAACGGCACATACCTAACTCCAAGCGCATCTGAACGAGCACTCGAGATCCTTTCGCGCACAACGTACAAAGACGGACTTGCAGCAGGAATACCTGAGGGAATAGTTGTTTCGCATAAATATGGTGAACATGTTGCTCAGAAGGATGGAGCGCCTGTAGGAGAAGAACTTCACGATTGCGGGATAATCTACAAACCCGACCATCCATATCTTCTTTGCGTCATGACTCGCGCAAAAACGCTCGATGCCGCGAAGTCTGTGATAAAGACGATTTCAGAATTGGTATACAGCCACCTCTCCACGTAGTACTCCACGCCTATAGCCCGTAGGTCAAATGCTTTGCTGCAGGCTCTATGGTAGGCTGTCCAGGTTTATCGCCGACGTAGAGCGAGCGAAATGAGAAAGTACTCTTTCTCGTTTCCGAGCCGAGGAGAGCGAAAAAAAATTTAAAACCTTTTATGAAAATGGACATGCTAAAACCCGAGGAATTCGACGCACACATAGACAACAACACGTGCAGAATCGCGTTCATTGGGATGTCCAACTGTGGCAAAAGCTTCCGTTCAAAAGTATTGCAACAAGAACTAGGATTCCAGTGGTATCACGTGGATGAAGAAATACAAAAGGCGCTGGGATTCAAGAACATGGATGAGATATCTTCGTGGATTGGATACCCATCTTCCCCCGGGTACGAAGATCGGGAAAAGAAGTATCTCGAACTTGAAAACAATTTCACCAAGGAGGCATCGATGCAAACTGACAAGAATCTGGTGTTCGATACAACGGGAAGTGTCGCGCAGTTAGATAAGGATACGCTCGAAATTCTTGGCGATAACTGTCTTATCATCCACCTCGATGTGGGAGAAAATTCTTTACAACAAATGATCGACCGCTTCTTTCGCGAACCAAAACCGGTAGCGTGGGGTGATTTTTTTAGCATCAATCTAGGCGAGTCCGAAGAAACAGCTCTGCGCAGGCAGTACCCCACGCTTCTTTCCGAGCGTCTTAAACGTTATCGTGCCCTTGCCCACGTAAACATATCCGCGAATGAAATGCACGACAGATCCGGTGAAGAAACTCTGCGCATCATACGGCAACGCTTGAGAGTATAATGGCCCTTATGCACTACTTGCATACGATGGTCCGAATAAAAAATCTCGAAGAATCCTTGGATTTCTATTGCAATAAACTTGGGCTCCAAGAGGTCGAACGAAAAGAAAACGAGAAAGGGCGCTTTACGCTCGTGTTCCTAAAGGCGCCCGGAGATACTGTCGACCTGGAAAAAAAGAAAGCGCCACTCCTCGAGCTAACATACAATTGGGATACTGAGGAATACGCCGGCGGTAGAAATTTCGGGCATCTCGCATACGCGGTCGAAAATATCTACGAATACTGTGAACGGCTCCAGAGACTCGGAGTCACGATCAATCGCCCTCCGCGTGACGGACGCATGGCATTCATCAAGTCTCCAGATGGAATTTCTATTGAACTTCTCCAGATAGGTCCCACGCTCCCTATCGATGAACCATGGCAGAGCATGCAAAACACCGGAACATGGTAAGAGCAAGTCCAAAAAGTCCCACCTGCTTCGTTGCGGGGCCCCAGCGTCACTTTCAACGTATGCTTATACGTCTCAAGCGCCGCCATCCCCGCGCCTCGCATCTGAGAACTTTTTGAACATGCTCTATGAAAGAAGCACTAAGACAACTTTCACAACATGCAAAATTTGCGCAACTTATCAAACAGCACGGCCCGCCGAAATTGCGGCGGGGCAAGAATGCATTCCAAGCGCTCTCGCGCGCGATAATCTACCAACAGATATCGGGAAGTGCCGCAATATCTATCTACAAGAAATTCGTCGCGCTTTTTGGCATTCGCCTTGACGGTCCGATAGATTGGGAAAAACCCGCTGCGAGAAAATTCCCTCTTCCTGAGCAAGTACTCAAAATCTCCGAGGCAAAGATGCGCTCGGCAGGGCTCTCACCACAAAAAATCAAATACCTCAAGGATCTCGCCAAAAAATTCTCTGATGGAACTATCAAGCATAAAACTCATGATCGCCTCACAAACGACGAGATAATCGCAGCACTAACCGCAGTCAAAGGAATCGGCGTATGGACCGCGCATATGTTTCTCATCTTTTCTCTGAATCGCCCCGATATTCTCCCCACAGGAGACTTGGGTATTCGAAAGGGTTTTCAGATCCTCTATAAACTACGCACCCTCCCCGACCACAAGAAAATGGAAAAACTTGCCAAAGATTGGCGCGAACACGCATCGGTCGCAAGTTGGTATCTCTGGCGCGTTGCAGATGGCGCAAAAGAATAACTTGATTATTCGGAAATTCGTGGGATAATCGCGCGAGTTCCGATCCCGCTGCCACGACTTCCGGCGAAGGCAGATTGAGGGAAACACCGGGAGAGAAGAGAAGCGCTGATGCACTTCTTGCAAACACTTCCAACATCGGACGACACTTTATTGCCTGGATGGCTCGGTCTAACGCTCGTACTTGTGCTGATTGGAGCTGCAGTCGCTTACGCGATGTACACGCAGTTCAAAGGTCGGCGCGACGAAAAGCGAGACGACGCGGATCCGTCCTGAGGCAACCGATCCCTGGCACGAGCTGTTGTGCAAGGGTCGGACTTTATGTTGCCAAAATTTCCTCTTTCAGTATCGCACCCTCGCGCAAAATAAAAATCTCTCCGTTTGCTACGCGTACCACCGTCGTCGGTTGCCGCATCGAAAGCACCCCGCCATCGATCACCTGGTCAACACCTTTTGCATTCGGTCCCAATTGTTCCAATACTTTTTCTACGGAGAGTTGAGGTACCTGGCCCGCAATATTCGCGCTAGTGGCCGTATACGGTTTGCCAAATGTTCTGGCGAGTTCCAAGCAAAATTCATTATCAGGGATGCGAACGCCTATGGTATCAATTCCTTTCACAAATCCCGCATTAAACTGCGGCTTCTTTATTAGAATAAGGGTAAGTGCTCCTGGCAAAAACCTCTCCGCAAGTTTTTCCGCAGTGTCATTCACTTCTGCGTACTCCCGTACCATCTCCATGTCCGCAAACACCGCATGCATCGGCTTCCCTTCATTTCTCCCCTTTATCTCATAGACTTTCGCTACCGCCTCATCCGAGAGCGCATCCGCACCAAGTCCGTACAACGTGTCTGTAGGATAGATGATAACTCCCCCTCTTTGAAGCATCCCAGACGCCTTTAAAACACAGGTGCCGAGATTATTTTGAAGCTGAATCGTCTCCATTCAGTGCGCGGTGAGGGGATTGAACCCCCGGCCCTCTTCACGTCAAGAAGATGCTCTACCACTGAGCTAACCGCGCGTGCGAACAATATAGCAGAAAAATATAGCTTGGCTATTCATCATCCTGCAAGAATCCGCCAGCCTGGTGGGTCCACAGATCAGAATATTTGCCGCCTTTCCGGAGCAGTTCATCATGCGTTCCGTCTTCAATGATCTTGCCCTTCTCCATGACGAGCAGCCGGTCCATCTCCCGCAAAGTCGAGAGGCGATGGGCAATGGCGATCACCGTCTTCCCTTGCATCAATTTCTTCAAGGCTTCTTGGATCGCAACCTCACTCTCGCTATCAAGCGCAGACGTGGCTTCATCCAAAAGGAGTATTGGCGCATTTTTTAGGATCGCGCGGGCGATCACAACACGCTGGCGCTCTCCACCAGAGAGCTTAATACCCCGTTCCCCCACGACTGAATTGTAGCCTTGAGGAAGATTCTCAATGAATTCGTGCGCCTGCGCGAGTTCTGCTGCTTCGACGATGTCTTTCTTCTTCGCATTTGGTTTACCATATCCGATATTCTCAAGCACAGTTCGATGAAAGAGGAGCGGCTCCTGAGGCACAATGGAAATCGCTCTGCGCAAACTCTCCTGCTTCACTCCTGCGATGTCAGTGTCGTCGATGGTAATAGAACCACCCTGAATATCATGGTGGTGCAGAAGGAGACGCATCAACGTGCTTTTGCCCGAGCCGCTCCTTCCCACAAGCCCGACACGCTGCCCGGCTTCGACGTGAATGGAAAGATGCTGGAATACCTGCGTTTCTTCGTACGCGAATGAAATAGTATTGACGTCGATCTTGCCTTCCGACACAACGAGATCAATCGCGTCCTCCCTATCCGGGATTTCGTGCGGCTCAACTATTTCGTTGAGGCTCTCTTCTATCTCTCCCCATACATTCGACACTTTGTTCAAATTGGAACCCAATGTCTGCAGGAGACCCTCTATGCGGAAAATAATGGTGATGATCAAAACGACATCGCCTGGAGAAATGCTGCCAAGCATGGCTAGCTTGATGGCGGTATAGAGCATTGCTGCTCCGAAAAATGTCTGCAACACATTGTTGATAACGAGTACCCGCTCGCCATACCACCAGTTCCTAAGCCCTGCCAAACGGCGTTCGTCGATCGCATCCTTGAGGCGCACTATCTCGAACGGCCGCCGAGCGTACTCCTGCATCGCAGTGATGTTGGATAATAGATCAACAGTTTTGCCAGTAAGGCTCGTTTCGAGTTGCTGCGCCTTTGCTGAAAGCGGCGTACGCTTGTATGCAAAGTACGAATTCAGAACAGCAACAACGATGACCCACACCAAAAAAATAAGAGCAATAGACGGAGACGCGAAAAAAGCGATAAAGAAGCTCGTTATCACTGCAACGAAAAGTTCCATGAACTCCCATAAGAGAAGTTCCACCATGTCCACCATGCCACTCGAGGCATGCCCGATCTTATTTGCGATGGAACCTGCAAAGCGGTTCGAAAAATAGGTACGGCTGTGAAGCGTGACATATGCGGTAAGCGCATGTCTCGCGCTCGCGCGAGATCCGGTCGCCCACTCTGCCCCGACAAAGCCGCTCAGGCGCCAAAACGCTTTTGCCGCCAAGAGTGATGCAAGATATAAACCGCTGCCCCACAAAAGATTCTGGTATGCACTTTCTTGTGGCAACGCCAAAGCCGCATTGGCAATAAGCTTGAATGTATATGCAGTGTACGCGGCGCACAGGCCCGCAGCGATAACTGCTAACATCGAAACGACTGCCACCCTCCAATGCGCCTTTGAAATAAACAAAAAGAACCTGAAGGGGTTCGTATCAAGCGGTATGTCTTCTCGCCAACGTGCAACCATGTGGCAATTATAACCCTCCTGGTGGCTGCAGGCCGCATAATGCGCTATAACTGCGGGATGAAAATTCTTGGAATCGAGACCTCCGCGGACGACACCGGAGTCGCGCTGATAGAAGCGAGCGGCAAATTTGGCACAGATTTTTCTTTCGAGATCTTGGCTAATGTGGTTGATTCCCAATCGGACTTGCACGCGAAGTACGGCGGCATATATCCAAACCTTGCAAAGAACAAACACAAAGAAAATCTACCTCGCCTCCTTCAGCAAGTGCTCGGAGGGCCTGACGCGCCTCAGATAGATGCGATAGCAGTGACTCACGGCCCCGGGCTCGAGCCATGCTTATGGACGGGAATCAATTTTGCGCAAGAGCTCTCAAAAAAATGGAACATCCCTGTCGTGCCTGTTAACCATATGGAAGGACATATCATCATTTCCGCCCTCACGAGCGGAAACGATGCAATTTCAAATTTCAAATTTCAAATTTCAAATGAAATACAATTTCCAATGCTTTCGTTGTTAATTTCGGGCGGCCATACTGAATTAATACTCTCGAGGGAATGGATGCGATACGAGTATATTGGACGCACGCGGGACGACGCTGTGGGAGAAGCGTTCGACAAGGTTGCACGCATGCTTGGCCTACCTTATCCCGGAGGCCCGCATATTTCCCGCCTTGCCCTTGAAGCCAGGAGCTCCAAGCTAGAAGCGCATTTCAAGTTGCCTCGCCCAATGATACATGAGAAAAATTTCGATTTTTCGTTCTCTGGTTTAAAAACCTCAGTACTGAGAATGGTCGAGGCTCATTCACCACTGAGCGATGAATTAAAGAGACAAATCGCGAGAGAATTCGAAGACACCGCCGCCGATGTCCTGATATCGAAAACGATGCGCGCTGCAGAGGAACATGGCGCCAAGAGCATCGTTATCGGCGGCGGTGTCTCTGCAAACAAACACATACGCGCACGATTCGCTGAAGAATGTGAAAAGGCCGGTATCTTGCTCCTCATTCCCCCACAGGAATTCTCAACGGACAACGCACTGATGATTGCGCTCGCGGGTTACTTCCGCGCACAAAGAAAAGAATTTCCCGATGCACACTCTCTCAGTGCGAATGGCGCTCTCAAGCTGGATAACACCGGGAACTAGAGGGACTTTAAGAGTTCGAGTGCTTTTGGCAAGTTCGCCTTGTCGACAGAAATATACATCGTTGCGCTTCCGCCCCTTCCGGATGATGTGTGGTAAATAGCCTGAATGTTTATACTTGCGGCCCCAAGTTTGCGCGCAACTCTTGCTATGAATCCCGGTTTGTCATCTTCGCTTTGCACCGAAAGGCATTGCTCGAATGTTACAGGCTCTCCGAGAGACTCGATCGCTTTCTTCGCCTCGTCAGGCTTATCAACAATCATTCGGAAAGGTGCTGTCTCATCCGTTCCTTCGGTATGGCATGTTCCCTCGATATTCACATCAGCCTTCTGGAGCGCCTCGGCAACTCTCGCGAGCGAGCCGGGTACATGTGCGACAACTACTTTAAGTTGCGTAACCTGCTTCACTGTTATGCCAGCCATATATCCGTCTATGAGATTAGCGTAATGCCCCCCATGGTAGCCTGCAGCCGGACGCTCTGCAAGAACATCCGTTCTCTCGCGAAATGAGGCGGTATTTGCTACCATCGCTTGATGGACCCCGTTAGAAGCTTCGCGAAACTTGCAACATCCGAGATTATCAGCCCTACACAGATTTGGTATGGCTTCTAACGGGGAGGAAACACGAGGTAGCGCCCCGGAAATATTCCTGAAGCCCTATAACCCCACAGAGGCAGAGCCCGACATCTACGCGCTCTGGGAAAAGAGCGGGTACTTCAATCCGGACAACCTGCCAAAGGAGCATCAAGACCCGTACACAATAATTATGCCCCCGCCAAATGCGAATGGCTCGCTGCACGTGGGCCATGCACTTTTCGTCACACTGCAAGACCTCCTCATTCGATACAAACGCATGCGAGGGTTTAAAACTCTCTGGCTGCCGGGCGCAGACCACGCTGGATTCGAGACACAGATAGTCTTTGAAAAGAAATTGGAAAAAGAAGGACGTTCGCGGTTCAAGATGCAACGAGAGGAATTCTACAAAGAAACACTTGCCTTCACGCTTGAGAACAAAAAATTCATGGAGGGACAGTTGCGGCAGCTGGGTGCCTCGTGCGACTGGAGCAGGAATACATTCACGCTTGATCCGAAAATAATATCGACTGTCTACGGCACATTCAAAAAAATGTACGATGATGGGCTTATCGTCCGCGGCTCACGCCCTGTGCACTGGAGCACAAAATACCAAACGTCCCTTTCTGATCTTGAAACCAAGACCGTCGAACGCCAAGACCCACTCTACTACCTGAAGTATGGTCCCTTTGTGCTTGCAACTGTCCGGCCAGAGACGAAATTCGGCGACACAGCGGTTGCAGTCAATCCGCGCGATGAACGGTACAAGGAATGGGTCGGGAAAGAAATCGAGTTCGAGGGCTTGATAGGGCCTGTGAAATTAAAGGTCATTGCTGATGAATATGTGGACATGGAATTCGGCACAGGGGTGGTGAAGATAACACCCGCACATGACCCGAATGACTTTGCCGTTGCGCAGCGACACGATCTCCCCATCGTCGAAGTCATTGACCAATTCGGACGATTGAACGAGAAGTGCGGGAAATATGCCGGCATGAAGATCCTGGAGGCACGCGCCGCAACGGCTCGCGACCTCGAGGAAAAGGGAATGTTGGTAAAAGTAGACGAGAACTACACGCACAACGTGCTCGTGAATTACAAAAGCGAACACGATATTCTTGAGCCGCGCGTCTTGCCACAATGGTTCGTAAAGATAAAACCGCTTGCGGACCTTGCGCGAAAAGCGGTTGAAGATGGACGCATCACATTCGTGAGCGAGCAATATAGGAAGATATATTTCAACTGGCTGGACCAACTTCGCGACTGGAATATATCGAGGCAAATAGTGTGGGGTATCCCGATACCAGCATGGTTTTGTGAATACAGCGGCGGACTAGACCGCCTTCATGCAAAATGTTCGGAACCCATAGTGAGCACAGAACCTGTGGAGAAATGCCCGCATTGTGGTGGAATCGTCTCGAGAGACCCTGATACGTTCGATACGTGGTTCTCTTCAGGCCAATGGCCGTTCGCGACGCTCGGATATCCTGACTCGCCGGATTTCAAGGCATTTTATCCGACATCCGTGATGGAAACCGGTTACGACATTCTCTTTTTCTGGGTGATGCGCATGATTATGCTCGGGCTCTATCGCACCGGTGAAGTCCCATTCAAAGACGTGTATCTCCATGGGCTTGTTCGCGACGCGCAGCGGCAGAAGATGAGCAAGAGCAAGGGCAATGTCATCAATCCCCTGCAGATGACGGAAACGTACGGCACAGACGCGCTCCGAATGGCACTTCTTGTCGGCAATACGCCCGGAATGGACATGGCACTCTCCGAGCAAAAAATTAAGGCGTACAAGCTGTTCTCGAACAAATTGTGGAACGTAGCTCGATTCGTGCTCGAAAGCGTGAACGAGAGCGACCTCGATGCCAAGATGAGTGATGCTGACACGGCGCTCCTAGACGAAGCAAAAGCGCTTGCGGAGGACGTGACTAAAGATATGGAGAATTATCGGCTCTACATCGCCGCGGAAAAACTGTACCACTTTGTGTGGGATAGGTTTGCGTCGGAGATACTGGAGGAGTCAAAGAATATTTTTAAAGATGGCGACCCCATTAGAGAGCCTTCAACCTCTAACGGGGCAGGCGCTGCTGCGAAACTCTCTCGCGCACGGCTTCTATACGAAATCCTCTCACTCTCCCTCAAACTTATCCATCCTTTCATGCCATTTGTAACTGAAGCAATATGGCAGAAACTTCCTAAAAAAGATACTGATATACTTATGGTGGCCAGATGGCCAGTGCATGAGAATAAATAGGCTGTCACTTCACGATGAGAAACCGGGTAAAAAGCATACGGGCGAGTGGTTCGTACTTGGATCAAATGAAGGAGGCATAATTCATCTCGCGGGTGGCAGAGGAAGCATCGATTATACGATAAAACGTATGCCGCGTTTGCGTAGGCATATGTATATTGAGTATCTCGACATTGGGCCACGATTCCGCACAGCAAATATCGCGAAAGGGCTAATCGAAAAACTTCTAGATGTTATGAAAAAAGAAGGAATTGACACCGTGTATTTTCATGCGGAAGCTACAAAACCCCATCTTAACAGAATGTATGGGCGCATTGCGAAAGAAGCCCCACACAGCAAGGCTATTACGTGGCTTTTTGATCTATTTGGGGCCAACGATATCGACAGACTTCGGACGTACTCTATAACGACAGAGCAATTGGAAAATGTTATGAGAACGCTATGAGCGATCTCGCACCAGTACTTGCCGCCGTCGCCGGAGGTGTGTTTCCTGCTCTTGCGTGGCTCTGGTTCTGGCGCCGAGAAGACAGGGCACACCCCGAGCCGAAGAAACTCATTGCACTCGCGTTTCTTGCCGGCATGGTGACAGTGGGTCTCGTCATCCCGATCCAAAAG
This sequence comes from Candidatus Kaiserbacteria bacterium, assembly GCA_016217965.1. Lineage (GTDB taxonomy): Bacteria > Patescibacteriota > Minisyncoccia > Phycocordibacterales > UBA2100 > UBA10103. The sequence continues at coordinate 27,443 of JACRFI010000002.1, read as the reverse complement.
TACGTTGCCCATTTTCTCTTCAGTACTACTGCTATCTTTACCGCCTGGTCCATCATAGAGGAAGTCATGAAATATATTGCTGCCCGCATCACAGTACTGTGGCGGCGAGAAGACGACGAGCCGATAGACCCTGTTATCTACATGATTACAGTTGCGCTCGGCTTTGCAGCGCTTGAAAACACGCTTTTTCTCTTAAGTCCGCTTGCCGGCGGCTCACCGGTCGAAACCATAATGACCGGAAACCTGCGTTTTGTCGGTGCCACCCTCCTCCACGTGCTTTCATCTGCCGTTGTCGGAATGGCGCTCGCGTTCTCTTTCTACAAGCCACACCGGATCCACGGCTGGTACGTTCTCGGAGGAGTTATCCTCGCCGCTCTTTTGCACAGCGGCTTTAATTTCCTTATACTTAACGCGCCGGAAGAGCATCTGCTCCGAACGTTTGCTATAGTGTGGGGCGGCGTCATCGCTGTTCTTGCAGGAGTAGAATTTGTAAAGCGCATCAAGCCAAGATTTAGAAAATAACGACACGGACCACAGCAACATGGCAAAACCCTCATTTTTTCAACGGCTGACCGGGAGCGGAAACCAGTACGATGACTATTTTGATGACCCGCAAGCGGAACACCTCCAGTTCCATGGTGCCGGTAAGGAAAGGCATGCGCACATGGCGACCGAGGATGACCCCACGTTTCCCCAGACAGAGGGTGGAGGTGAACTGGCTGTGGATGTGTACCAGACACCCGATGCTATCGTTGTGAAGGCGCTTGTTGCTGGCGTACAGCCCGCAACCATCGATATTGCCCTTACTCGCGAAATGCTCACGATTAGTGGCTCCCGTGAAGATGAGCGTGAAGTCGACGAGGACAGTTACTTTCAACGAGAATTATACTGGGGAGCATTTTCAAGGACCATACTTCTCCCGGAAGAAGTCGATGTCGAACTTGCCGAAGCATCCGAAAAGCACGGGATACTCATGATCCGTCTTCCAAAAATAAATAAAAAGAGGCAGACCAAACTGAAAGTGAGGAGCCGGTGATAAATATGGCCGAAATGAGATTAGAGGCCAACCAAGATTGGAATGGTAGTAAGCTCGAAAATGAATTGATCACTGCTGCGGTGCCAGCAGTGATCGAACGAATAAAAGATGATTGTGAACATAGTGGCGATGAGCCGCATGCGAATTCTGCGCTCGACCACGCCGCACTTACGCTCAAAGCTAAAACTCTCGAAGTCATACAGCGTGATAGAGATTTTCGTGCAATGATCGAGCGGATGCAAAAAGATCCGCGAACGCAAGGTCGAGTGGAAGATCTTGTGCGAGATCATCCCGCATGGGTCCTCCACCAATTCTTAGATCTGATCCCTCGAAACCCTACAAACACGCAGATCGAATCTGTTCAAGCGATCGTCGACCAACTCATTCTCAAGAAATAACCTGTGCCTGGAGTCTAACCTGCTCGCTCGCTACGCGAGTTGCGCTTTGGAAACCCACGGTTTCCAACGCTTCGCTGCCTTCCTCCACGGGGAACTCCAGTTCCCCGACCCCTTCCCAAAGTCTGACTCCCGCCCCAAAATCGCATTGCTCTTTGTGCCTGGAGTCAGACTTGCACTGACCACCCTTCCCTCTTCAGGGGAATGCTCTAACTACCTGAGCTATCCAGGCTTCGCGCAAGACTATAGCATTTATTGCTGCCCCTGAAAATATTGGGGATAAAGATTCTGCAGTTTCTGCATTGCGTTGTTGAGCTCACCGAACTGCGCTTGTGCTTTAGCTCCAGTCCCTTGTATTTGATTCATGGTATCCATGGCGCTTTGCATTACCGGCGCAAGATACTGCATATAGAGCCAGAACGGGATAATTATGAACGCCGCCCACAGGAGAACCTTGAATATGCCGGATAGCCACGCATTCCGCCGCATTGCGTGCAGCATGCGATTGTTCTCTTTCGTGAGTTTGAGAATCTGCTCAAGCTCCGTTCGGTCAAGATCATCCATGACTAGTTCTTGAACCCAATTTTCTCGCGAATGATGGTCCGCAGCTTGACACGAAGCTTCTCGAGCTCGTTCTCCAACTTGGTTTTTTCCGCACGCACGTTCTCTGGCTCTAAACCATCGATTAACTTCGACAATGCAGCAAAATCTTGCTCGACTGTGGTTTCGCCCCAACCCATATTACATCGCTCTCGGCGGAGCTACTGAACAGGTCTCGCATGTTTGGCAATCGAGCTTTATAGGAACGGCAAGGACTCCAAGAATAAGCGCGTTCCAGAAAAGGAACAGAGGATCAAATTGTCCTATCGGCGCTTTTCTAAGGACGCTCACCCAAGCCAACGCAAAGGCGAGTACGCTTAGTCCCCACAATATCTTCCACAACCAGCACTTCAAAAGGTGTTTTTTACCCATGGTTATCTTATTAGTGTTGTAAATAATGATTCCCATAATTGTACCCCGCATTTCGAAACGCCCTATCAGACGTTATCCACAAACCTAACGTGGAGAAACTGTTGTGCTCTTCGGCACTTTGGAAACACCACAAGAGTACTTCAGAAAATATACTCATTGCACTCGTTATTTTCTTGGTCGCCCACGGTTTTCCAACGCTTCGCTGCCTTCCTCCACGGGGAACTCCCGTTCCCCGACCCCCTTCCTGGTCGAGGACATCTCACTGCTGTTCAATGCCCTCGGCCAGAATCGAACTGACATCAAACCATTAGGAACGGTTCGTTCTATCCATTGAACTACGAGGGCAACAACACTACTCTACTAAGGATTGCGAAACTCGTCGAAGGCGTAAGTTTTTTGCCGTCTTCGCAGGCCTGACGAGGCCGAGACCGAGCGCTGGCGCAGCAGCGCCAGATAGCGACGGCAAAAAATTTATGCCGAGAAAGAGATTCGCAATCCAAGCAATTTCTACTGAATGCTGAGAAACTGTTTCAACTTGTCTTGGTCGTACCCCACAACGAGCTGGTCGCCGACATATATAACAGGAACCCCCATCTGGCCGCTTTTCTCTATCATCTCCTTGCGTTTAGCGAGATCCGTCGCGACATTGTGCTCCGTGTATGCAACCTTATGCTCTTGGAAAAACCCCTTTGCTTCTCCGCAAAAATGGCAGGTCGGTGTTGTGTAGATTGTTACCTGAGGTTGTGTCGGCATAAATAATTTCGTATTCTTACGACGGTTAACGAGACAAGTATACCATGCGGGCGTAGTTCAGTGGTAGAATGAATGCTTCCCAAGCATTAGATAGGGGTTCGATTCCCCTCGCCCGCACAATTTACCACCACGGAAACGCTTTATGTAGCCATAGGCTCGCCGCAGAGGCTTCTTGCGGTGGAGGAGCGGGCGGCTCCACGATGACGATAAGCCCCTCGCCTTCCTTTGCGAGCTCATATTCCTCCCGCAACACTTCTTCCATGCCTCGGTCACTCTTCAGAGCCGCGAGGTCCGAGCGAAGTGCCGCCTCTCGGCCTTCGAGCCCCTCAAGCTGGAATTCTGCTTCCTCTCGCAACTGTCTGGACTCCCTTTCTTTCTGGTACACACCCCACACCCCGCGAACAGCCACCGCAACTAATATGAGCATTACTACCAACAAGAGCCGGCGCTTCAAAAGCCGTACAGGATCGTTCCTTTGAGAAAAAATCGCCATCCCGTATACTATACCCCGTGAGTTTTCTTTTTCATCATAGAACACGGAAAGTCATGAAGGTCATTTGGGCGGTCCTCGCCGTCATTATCGCCCTCGCAATGACGCTCTTCTTCGCGCCAGGTGTGATTGCCCTCCTTGGGTAGGCCTAGCTCTCGCGAACAACCTTCAAGAACACCCCGGTACCACAACCTCGCTTTGCTCGGTTGGCTACGGGGCAGGCCTCGTTCAGAATTAGGACTCACGAACCACTTTTAGAAACACCTCGTTCGGAATATCGACCTTGCCACGGGCAAGCATCTTCTTCTTCCCTTTCTTTTGTTTCTCGAGCAGTTTCATTTTCCGCGTAATGTCACCTCCATAAAGATACCCGGTGACGTCCTTTCGCATAGCGCTCTTGCGGCGCGATGCAATGATGCGACCGTGTGCTTTCGCTTGGATCTTCAACTCGAAGAGCTGCTTTGGCAACAGCTCTTCTAATTTCTCCACCAAATTCTCAGCCTCCGTATTGAGACGTCTTTCGGAAACAATGCGAGAGAATGCGGGAACCATCTCTTCGGCCACCAAGACGTCAAGTCGCACAACATTCGCTTCTCTTAGGCCCAATATCTCATATGAAAGCGACGCAAACCCGGAAGATGCGCTCTTCAGGCGATCAAAAAATCCGCGCATTAGTTCCCGAAGCGGCATTTCTGCGTGCAATTCCACTTTCCCATCCGGAAGCGTCTCTGTGTTGCCTACAGCTGCTTCATGGTCATAGAGCAGCTGTGATATCGCACCAATGTACGGTGGTGGAGTGAGTATCGTGACACTCGCCCACTTTTCGCGGACAAGCTTCGCCGTGCCGTCGTCTGGAAAACGAGCTGGGGCATATATCTCTTCGACAGCGCCATTCGTTTTCGTTATCTCATACACGGTCGTTGGCTGCGTCACAACGAGCGCCATATTGAATTCCCGCCTCAAGCGTTCGATGATGATTTCCAAATGCAACATGCCAAGAAACCCGCACCGAAAACCACGGCCCATGACCCCGGACGACTCTTCCTCGTATGAAAGGGACGAGTCAGAAAGTTTTAATTTGTCTAGCGACTGCCGCAGCACTGAAAGATCGTCTTGAGATTCTGGGTACACGCTTGCCCAGATGACTGGGGTAGGCGCTTGGTAGCCGTGGAGTGCGGGCGCGGGTTTTTTCGCTTGCGTTATCGTATCGCCGACCGATGCGATGCCAGGCTTTTTTATTCCGGTCACGATGTACCCTATTTCTCCACCGGAGAGGGACGCTCTTGGGGTCTCTTTTGGCGTAAGTGCTCCCACCTCGAGCGCGATAAAATCTGCATCCGCTGCAACAAATCGGAGGTAATCGCCTTTCTTATACTCTCCCCCGAAGATGCGCAGGTACACGATGATACCTCTGTGGTCAGAATAGCCGAAATCAAAAATGAGTCCTTGTGCACCAACGTTCAGAACGTCGGGAGGAGGTATGCGATCGACTATTGCATCAAGAAGAGCCCCGACCCCCTCTCCCGTCTTGCCACTACAACCCAGGATCTGGGTCTCTTCGATCCCAAGCAAGATGGCAAGCTCGGTTGTTATATCGGCTATGCGTGCATTTGGAGAATCTATCTTCGATACAACCGGGATGATGATTCTCCCTAACTCCTTCGCAACAGAGAGCACGGAGAGCGTCTGAGCTTCCACACCTTGCGTCGCGTCAACAAGGAGAATGACGCCTTCAACAGCGGTGAGAGCACGTGACACTTCATACGAAAAATCGACGTGCCCCGGGGTGTCAATGAGATTCAAGACATACTCTGTCCCACCTTTTTTCCACCCCATGCGAACAGGCGCCATTTTTATCGTGATGCCGCGCTCTCGCTCCAAGTCCATCTTATCGAGCACCTGTTCCTGCATTTCTCGCTTTTCTATTGTGCCCGTGAGTTCGAGCATTCTGTCTGCCAACGTTGATTTTCCATGATCAATGTGCGCGATTATTGAGAAATTTCGGATATTCATACGTGTAGTGTAGCGTGCGCGAAGCCCGTTCACACGCTAGTCGTGTGTCGGGCAGAGTACCACCCCTCAGAGAACGGCGCTATGCGTCGCGTTCGTATCTTCCCCAGATGAAATAGGCTCGCCACCCCGCCATATTTTCCTCGCCAGAGCCTGCACTGTTTCAGAGTATTCGCGATTCCCAAGCGCGTAATACACAAACGCGGCAACGACGAGCCCTGCTATGCCCGAAAGCCCTCCTCGCATAAGTATTGAAGCGAGCGTGGATGTCAGCGTGACGGTACCAAGGATAACCAGCGCACCATACGCAACAAGCGCTCCAAGAAAGCCGGCGGTCAAGCTTTCCCCGAACGCCCTTCCCACGAGTGAGAGAAATCCCTTGTACTCCTTATCGAATACGTATGCTAGCGCGGCAGCGCCGATAATAGATGCGAGCGCGTAGGAAAACGGAAGCGCAAGCATTTCGGCTCCAGGAACATAATCAACCCTGAGAAGCGATTCAAGAAAAAGGAGCGCGCGAGCATCACGTACGGCACCGAGCGCCAAGACGCTGAGAAGAAGTGTGCCTAGTGCCGTGAGCCCCGATACGAAAAGCGGCACGCCCGTCTTCCCTGCTGCGTAATATGCTCGCACAAGAAGGAGAGATACTCCCTGAGCCGCAAGAGAAACGACAAAGAGGGCAAGCGCAGCGGCGGTGAGGCGGGTGTCTGTCCAATCGAACTCACCGGAGCCAAGGACTACACGGACAATGTGCGCACGAAGCACAACGGCAAGGCATAGTGCGGGCATGGACCAGAAAAAGATGTGCCGAGCTGCAGTCGCCACGTAATTCACGAACTCTGCTGAGCCGCTTTTCGACAGTTGTGCGAGCGTTGGAAACGCTGCGACAGAGTACGATGCCCCGATAATCGCAAGAGGGACTGCCTGCAAATTGAACGCGAGCATGAATATCGCAATTGAACCCTCCGCAAGGCTTCCAGCTATAACCAGGAGTCCGAGGAATGCGAGTTGCGCCATCGAAAGCGCAAGTGCGCGTGGGACCGAGACCAAAGCTGTCCCCACAATCGCTTTAAACTCGAAGCGTATGGAGATGGAGCGTACATATCCCTCCTTCAGTATGGGTGGAAGTTGGATAAGTCCATGGAGGAGCGCACCGAGGCACACGCCCCACCCAAGGCCAATGAGCCCCATTCGCGGATATAACACCACTATGCCGATAATAATGCCGAGGTTGTAAAGGATGGGCGCAGAGGCATAGAGCGCGTATCGGTGGCGAAATTGGGTTACAGCGGCAAGAATATTCGAAAGCCCAAGAAGTACCGGCTGGATGAGCAAAACGAGCGTAAGAGAAAGAAGCGTCCCAGATGACGGGCCAGACGATAGAGCGGGAAAAAGCCACGAGAGAAGTGCGGGAGAGAAAAGAGCCGCTACGCCGCACGCACAGATGGCAATAAGCGAGAAGGTGACCAATACCGCATCAATGTATCGCCGCTGCGCTTCTTCGGCACGGCTCGCGAGAACTGGAATGAGAACATACGCAGACACGAGGGAGCCAATGCCAACGAATAAGAGGTCAGGTATCCTGAACGCTGCATAATAGAGATCGAGCTCATGGCCAGCGCCGAATGTATGCGCAAGTAGCCTATCTCTAAAGAGTGCAAGAAGAGACGAAACGAGAGAGGAGAGAGCCAGCATATACGCCGCTGCATGCATGCCGCGTACTTCTCTCGACAAATATTCGAACGCTCTTCCCGTCAGGGCAAATCCTTGGCGGATGGTTCCTATCATAGAGAGAGACTACTTCCTGGGAAACATCTTGAAAAGTTATGCGCCCGAGAGTCCGGAAAGAGGTTCTTTGCCGTCCTTCAAATTCTGGATGATGACGGGTATAGTTCCGTCGCTCGGATTGAGTTCGGCCACCCTCATAAGTAGCGAGAGGGCATGTTCTCCATCGCCAGATTGGTTCAACGCAAGCGCCTGCATGAACAGTGCGTTTGAGTAATCGTTGTTTAAACTAACTGCCTGCGCGAATGCTGAGGCCGATTCCGGATACCTTCCTGCTGCGTAGAGCATGGTCCCCAGGTTATACCAAGCGAGAGGATCATCAGGCACAAGCTGCGCCGCGGTTGCAGCGGATTGTATTGCTTCTTGAAGCTGACTTCCCTGTGCAAAAAGTTGCGATGCAAGAAAGTAGGCGGCCGCGAAGTCTGGCTTCATCGTAACTGCATCGTTCAAATTCTTCAGCGCTACTTCTCTGTTCCCCTCCACTGCCTCAAGCTGCGCAAGCCGAAAGGCAAGCAGCGGATTCGTCGGATTTTCTTCCTGCGCTTTCGCAAAAGCATTCTTTGCCTGCTCGTATGCGCCCGATATGCCCGCTCCTGCGAGTTGCTGGTAGAGTATCGCCAGGGTGAGCCAATTCTGGTAATCGTTCTTGTCTATCTCAACTGCCGCAAGGCCATGGCCGATTGTTTCTGAGAGTGTGGATTCAAGGCGCTGCTGCTCTGCGGCATCCTGGCTCGCTGCAAGTGCCTGGAGCTGCAAGATGCCAAGTTCAACCGCCGCCCGGTGGGCTCTGTCATTTGATGGCCATATAGAAAGAGAGCGCTCTATCTTTTTTCTCGAAGCGGCAATATCACCGGTCTTTGCATACGCCTGAATGCTTTGATTCAGCTGAATGTCAGACGCAAGAGCTTGCAGTGATATACCACATGCACTTACGGCGATCACAGCAAAAATGCACACAACGACTTTTTCATATATACCTTGAGCGCGTTCTCCTGTTTCTGAAACCAAAGGCGCTTCCTTGAGTTGCCCCACACCAGAACGCGCCGCTGCGAAAAGCCCAAGAAACAAGAAAAGAAGCGCCGAGATAGCTATGCCAGGCGCATACGTAATATGGAATACGAGAAGATATAGTACGGCACCGGCAATTGCGAATTGCATTGTCGACTCACTCGAAAGTGGCTCAAGCTGCCGAAACCGCCTCCAAAGCGAAAAGAAAAATGTGAGCGATATCAGAAGCCATGCAATGAGCCCAAAGAGGCCAAGTGTTACGAAAGCGGTCGGGACAACGCCAACTCCGGCACTGAAATCAAATCCCCAAAATTGTGTTGCGTTCACTGATGCTGGCTTATGGAGCGCCCAATTCCGGACAAACGTGTTTGGCCCGGACCCAAAGAAAAGCGTGCGCGACTCTTCAAGAGCCTGCTTCCCTATTGAAAACGTGCCACTCCACGAAGGCCGCACCTCTACCGCAACGACCTGCATCTTTGAAGGCAAGTTCTCATGGACAAAGGTGCCAAAATATCCAAGAAGGAGCGCGGCGATGCAAAGCCCAGGAAGCATGAATTTTTCTGTGTAAGAAATCGTGGCAGTGAACCACATATATGCCGTGATGAGCGCAAGCACTCCCGCAAGCACATACCATATATCGGACATGTTTATCACTATGAGAAAAAGAAATGAGAGCGAGGCGACAAGAAGAGCGGCATATCGCCACAGCGCGCTGCTTTCTGACCTGTAGAATACCGCTCCGATGATAGCGAATAGGCCTAAGACAATGCCAAGATCGTGCCAACTTCCGGCTACCGTCGAGATCTGGCTTGTAAGTGGCCCAAACGAAAGCGCTTCAGGAAAAAAGAGCCGAGCCGCCTGAAACAGTGCCATTACAAACCCCCCAAGAAGTGCCGCCCTGAGAAAAAAAACGCGCGAACGTGTCTCGCTGAATACCGAGGCAGCAATGACCAACGACGCAAACCAAATACACATCGCCGCGAGTGTGTCCTGCTCGCCAAGCCCGCTCAGTATCGAAGAGCTCGGCCAACCAGCAATGAGAGAAGAGAGCGCATACGTGATGGGGAGAAGCACGCTGGCGAGAACGAGCATATTCCGTGGAAGCAACGTACCGCGATAAAAGAAGCTTATCGTCCAAAAAACCGCCGCAATCGCTACAAGAACACTGGAGAGCAGCATCTTGGATTGAGGCGTCGTCGTCGCAGCTCCCGGAATCACAAAAAGCGGCAGGAGCGTGGCAAGTAGAGTCAGACTCCATCTTGTTGCGGTCTCTGAGAATGTGCGCATATCTTCAAGCATTGCGGATGGCAATTCGCAGATTGTACCATTTTTTTGAAACCATTTTCCGCTCCTTTATCCACCTGTCGCAGCCAACATTGGAAAATCAGCAAAAAATGTGGCATAGTATTCGCCTGCGCAAGGCAGCTGCTCCGGCGTAAAGCTGGAGAGGAAAGTCCGGACACGCGCCAATTTCTTCTTCGGATGGAATCGGCAGAATGGTAGCGGGTAACGCCCGTCGTGCGAGAGCATAGGGATGCGAGCAGAAACGTCGAGGGCGAGAGCCCGAGACCCCCGAAGGGGTGATGCTTGTGGAAACGCAAGATTGAAACGGCAAAATTCCTACCTGCGTGCAAGGCCGCGTCCAGCCGTGATTCTCAATTGAAATCACTGCTGGAAGAGCCGCTTGAGGTTGTTGGCAACAACGATCCTTAGATACATAGTTGCTTCGTCTTGCCGAAGCTTTAGCGTAGGCAGATCCGCCTTCGCCAAGGCTTCGGTGAGATAAGACAAAATCCGGCTTACTAGCGTAGCGAAGGCGAGCAGAGCGAAAGCTTCTGCTCGCTTTTGCAATGTGTCAGAATTCAACCTCACTTCCATTTACAACAGAATTTCTTTGTGCGGCCCCCGCTGGTAACTCTACGACATATCGAGCAGCATATGGCGGCCTGAACACGTTTGGGTAACTGTCAGGAGATACGTTACTCTCTATGTGTACTACCTGCTTCTCTTTGGATACCCACAAAATGTCGATCGGAAACAACATATCCTTCATCCATATCCCATGCGCAGCATCATCCTTGAAAATGAATAGCATCCCCTCTCCTTCTGGCAAGCTTGTCCGCCCACTGAGACCTTTTGCGCGCGCAGCAAGCGTGTCTGCAACTGTCGCACGTATGCGCAGCTCGTCTATGAATACCGTGCGTACCTGCTCTTTCTCAACGAGCGTTTGCCAGTACAAGCCGCACGCCGCGGCCCCAAACAGGACCACGATCGCAATGTACCCAAGTAGCGGCTTTTGGTTCATTACAACAAAAGTACGACCGACATCACAATTAGGCTAACGAGCCAGTACCCAGCATTTATCGCGTACAACTTCAAACTTTTCCCTTCCCACAACACGGCACCAAGAAGGACTGGCGCAACGAATCCTATCCACGCGGAAAACGCGAGGTCCAAAATTGCGCCGATAACATCGAATATTCCTAGGATTATGCCAAGGTTCGCAAGAACGTACGCAATGATCAAGCTCGAGAGAAAGCCAAAGAAAACTCGTATCGGCATCTGCTTATTCACCCTGGCCGATGTTTCCGGAGAGACATTTGCGAGGCGCATCCACATCGAGCCGAACACTTTTGGGTGGTACCAGACCATGCCGAGAACCACGTTTGCTACCGCCGCGCCAAGTATCGCCCACAAATTAATTTCAAACATATAAAAAAATTACCCCGCTATACCGAAATCATATCTGGCTCCCCTTGGAAGTGCCAGGATCTGGTGTGCGTAACTAATCGAGGCTCCACATCCCCGGCCCCGCGATCGCAAGACCAAATAATGCAGCCGCTAGCCCCCAATCACGCACACCTATCTGGTTCAGCCCGAGCGAAAGTGCGATGAGAGCCAAGTGCACACCCATGATGAGCGCAGATATCCGCGTAAAAAGCCCCAAAAGAAGCAGGAGCCCGAATGCTATTTCCGCACTGCCATTCGCAAGCACTATTGTCACCGCAGAAAGACCAGAGAGTGATGTCGCATACGCGGGCACGTACCCCACCCAATCGGCTGCATGGAGAAGCTGCTGCGCACCGAACCACAAAAGCACTCCTGCGAGTCCCACACGCACGACAAGTAGCCCCCATTGCGGAGAAGGTCTCATACCCGGTTAGTGAAATTTCGGCTGGCGCGCAGCGCAATGTCGCTGTCGTAAGAACACGCTATGTTGCACTTTTGATTCATAGTTGACTGTCGTTGATCTGTTCAGATGAGACAAGCCGAAATTCTACTACCGGGCATGTCAGTTCGAAAGCGTTCCTTCTACAGTCCCCTCTTGTTTCAATCTGGTTTCCTTGCTAGTTCCGTGCTGCTTATTAAATGCAGCCGAAAATTCCTCTGCTTTGCCGCAATACGGCGCAATGGCACCGGCGGAACCAGGGTGACGCGGCAACCAGTTCGTGATGTCATAGACGACTCCCTTGTACGCGATCCAGCAGTCTGCAACTTTGTTGTGTGTGCTGAGAGTTGCTCTTGTCACTATCGCACCTGGTGTGCCCCCGCCTCCCGTACTTCCTGTCCCTCCGCCCGCATTTGTACCGGTCATCCCGTCTTCGTCCTCATCTTCGGTTTCATTCTCATCGTCATCCAAGTTCCCCACAGTTCGAGCGCCGTCGCCAAATGGGTTCCCGGCAGCATTTTGTTGCTGATTCGATTCCTGGAGAGGCACGTCGGCTTTTTGGTATTGCCAGAAAAAGACGCCTCCCGCGGCAAGAATAATTACGACGGCAAGCAAGTATTTCATGTGAGCGAATTCGATTTTAAGAAAGCTAGTATACCATAGCCACTATTCCATCTTCCCATTACAGGTATCAAGAAATGCATCGTACAGTCGCATCAATTCTTTCAGCGCTTCGGGTCCGTGAAATTCCTGGTCGTCTATGCGGCGAACTGGGATTATTTTTGACGACGTGCTCGTGACGAACGCTCCGTCTGCATTCCTCAAGTCGCCCCACGTGACAACCTTCTCCTCCAGCTCATAACCATTCTGAGTGGCGGCTTTGAGAACTGCCTTTCGCGTGACCCCAAGGAGTATCTCGCTCTCCGGCGGCGTAATGAGCGTCTTTCCTTTTATACAGAAAAAGTTCGTGCGCGTTCCTTCGGTGATGCAGCCTTCCCGATTTATGAGAAGTGCGTCGTAGCAATCGGCCTCTTTGGCCTTCCGATACGCCAGATAGCTCTGGAGCATGTTCAATGTTTTTGCATGCGGAAAAGCTCGTTCGTATTCGTACGTGACGAACGTTGCGCCCTCTCGGTAGAGTTTTTTATCCGGAAAGAGCGGATTCAAGCACAGTATAAAAAGTTGGGCATTTTCTTTTTCCTTCGCCCCGATGAGAAGTATCTTTAGATTCGCGGTCTCGACGTCGTTCTTTTTGATAAGCTCCAAGATATGCGTTTCCAACTGCTCGCCGGAAAAGCCATGCTCAAGTCCAATGATGCGCGCCGATTCTCCAAGACGCTCGATATGGTCGAGGAGGAAATACGGTATCTTGTCCGCAACTCGGATGGTCTCGTAGACGCCGAATCCGTACGAATACTCGATGTTGGAAAGCGGTATGACCGCCTCAGAAGCGGGCTTCAACTCGCCGTTATGTGAAAAATATTTGAATGCCATCCGAGAATTATAGCTCGAAATCCATTGCAAACACTGCGGAGAGGGAGGGATTCGAACCCTCGATCCAGTTTCCCGGATGCACGTACTCCAAACGTGTGCTTTCGACCACTCAGCCACCTCTCCGCAGTATCAACAAAAAAGAACAAAGACGAGAGAGTTATATCATTTCGGAGAGAACGTCGCATCTTTTCTCTTCCTCTCGTACCACCGTTTTCTCATGCGAGATTTCTGCAAGCGGAACCTTTCGCGGAAACGATCACGGCGTTCCTTCATTTTTGCGCGCTCCAATTCAAACTCGCGCCGCACATTCTCTTCCAAGACCGATGCCTTCTTGGATGCAAGCCAACCAAAATAGCTCAAGGTTCCGTCCAAGATAGTGACCGCAGAAAATGTAAACCACAGTTGTGTCTGTGAAAATCCCGCAGAAAGAAAAAATGCCGGTGCAAAACTCACCATCCCTACCACCACATCCAGAGCTCGGTTCATCCGCGTTTCCTCTATCTTCGCGATTACCTCGAACATCTCATACACGACAAAGATGAGGAACGCGATTACGAATGCGGAAATGCCGCGAAAATTCAATAGATACAGACCGAGCGCCGTCATTATCCCCGACAAGAAATGCGGCACGCTCCAGAGATCGAGATACTCTCCTTCCCGCCAGATATCCGTGCGAACGAATCTCCCGCGAGAGATTTTCATAGGCGTTTACACCTTGCCGCGCATCCCCATGAGAGCCGTAACACGTTCCCCAACTGGCGGATGTGTGGAGAAAAGCTTTGCGATGAATTTTCCACCTTGTGCACCTGCACCGAACGGATTCGAAATGAACAGATGCGCTGTCGCGTGGCTTGCCCGCTGCATCGGCGCGTCGTATGAGGAAATTTTCTGGAGCGCCGATGCAAGTGCATCTGGATACCTCGTAAGCAAAGCCCCGGAAGCGTCCGCCAAAAATTCGCGTTTCCGCGAAATTGCGAGTTGGATGAGCTGCGCCGCGATAGGTGCGAGAATAACGCCGACAAGCCCAAGAATCATAATAAGCGCATTCCCCTTGTTGTCTCTGTCTCGCCCACCGCCCCAGAATGTCATGCGGAGGAATAGGTCTGCTATCACAGAAATAAAGCCCGCGAGAACGACCGCTACTGTCATGACGAGGATGTCTCGGTTCCCAATGTGCGAGAGCTCGTGTGCTATCACGCCCTCTAGCTCACTTCTATCTAAGATCGATAAGAGGCCTGTGGTGACGCTGACAACGGCGTGCTCCGGATTTCTTCCGGCAGCAAACGCATTTGGCGCCGGGTCGTTAATAACGTACACACGCGGCTTCGGAAGCCCGGCGGTTATCGCGAGATTCTCAACAATTCGGTGCAGCTCGCGAAACTCATTCGGGTCGGCCTCTTTCGCCCCCGTCGCGGCAAGCGCAATCTTGTCAGAAAACCAATACGCAGTGATATTCATCATGACGGAGAACGCAACCGCAACATACAAAAGCCCCGGCTCCTGGAGATACCACGCAATGAAATATCCGATCGCGATGACCATCAGGAAGAACGCGGTCATGAGAAGCCACGTCTTTCGGATATTCTTACCTTGCTGAGTATACAAAGATGCCATAGAGATAGGGTTTAGCCACTAGCGTATAGCCAATAGGGTTAAATGCAAATTAAGACTTTGGCTTCAGAGAATCAATCAATTTATTTAGCATCCTCATAATTTCTTGCAACTTTTCGCTGATAGACCGCAAATCTTCTGCCGTAACATATTTCAAATCCTCAATAAGCAGCAAAAATGTCTCAAGTTCGGCTCCCGATCCATAACTTATCCTCAAAAATTGAATATATTCTGCTCTGTGCTTACGCGCATATCCTTCCGCAATGTTCGCAGGTATTGAAACAACCGCGCGTCGCATTTGGCTTGTAAGGCCAAACATTTCCGACTTCGGGAAGTTCTCGGTAAGACGATAAACTTCAGTTACAAACTTTCTACTTTTCTGCCAAACGATGAGTTCTCGATAGGATTGCATGCCCTATACCCTAAACCCTAGTGGCTATACCCTAAAATTGAACCTTAACGGGATCCTTTGCCGCCTGTTCGTTTTCTCCGAGCGCGAAGAATTCTCTCGTCTTAAAGCCAAAGATGTTTCCGATGATATTTGACGGGAATTGCTCAAGCGCGTTCTGAAGATCTTGCACGACAGTGTTATAGAAGCGCCGCGCTGCCTGTATCTTATTTTCCGTATCGGATAGTTCGCGCTGGAGTTCTACGAAATTAGTGTTCGCTTTAAGGTCTGGATAGCTCTCCGAAACCGCAAACAAAGATTTTAGCGCACCGGTCAGCATATTTTCCGCCGCCGCATGCTCTCCTACCGTCTGCGCACCCATTGCTTTCGTGCGCGCCTCGGTCACCTTCTGCAAAGTACCCGCTTCGTGCGAAGCATATCCTTTTACCATCTCAACAAGATTCGGGATGAGGTCGTATCGGCGCTTCAATTGCACATCAATATCCGACCAAGCTTCTTCTGAACGATTCGTGAGGCTCACCAGCCTGTTGTAGGCAAAAATAACCCAGATGATAAGAAGGGCCGCTGCTCCTAAGACGATGATGAGTGCCATAATTGATATTGCTAGTCTGATAATTTGACTCCCGCCTGTTTCGCTATCTGGCGTATCCACTTTTCATGGCGATCTAATTGCATTGCCATTGCTGCGACTTGAAGATTTTGTTTTTCTATCGCGGTGGCAAGTCGGTCGATTGCCGACAGGATTTGTTGCTGTGTTCGCTCGAGTTTATCGACTCGCTCGTTAAGTTGACGAACATCTTCCTTTGTGGCGACAACTGCGATGATCTTATCTATATCCTTACTCGTTAACATACAGTGGGCACTATATCATAGCCCCGTCTCCACGCATCAACGAAGCACGCACGCGACAAATTCATCGTACGGCAGTGATGGGTGGCATATCTCGTCAGTACTATTCTTGGCCCCGGTATTTGTTTGAGTCTCTGTGTTTGTGTTCGTATTAGTTTGCGTTTTCGTTTGCGTGTTTGTGTTGGTTTTTGTGGTTGTAGTATTCGTTTTTGTTTTATTTAACGTAGGAGTTGCTGCCGTGACAGTTACCTGTGTGCTTGCTGAGGCTTGGGAGCCATTTTTCCCCTGGCAAGTAACTTTGAATTTTGTCGTCGCAAAAAGTGCGGTCGTTGTCGCAGCTCCGTCAGAAGTGCCTCTCGCAACCTCATTGCTAAGTTCATCAAATACGATGCAACTCGTTGTGTTCACACTTCCCCATATCAAACGTGTCTTCTCACCTTTCTTGACCGTCGGTGGGCGCGCAAAGATAGAGGCTATCGCTGGTGGCGTCTGCTGCCCTTGCTGCGCTTGCTGTTGTTGCTGGTTCTGCTTTTGCTCTTTTGGTTTAAAGAAATCTTTGAGCGCATTCATCAGCTTTTCAAAGATTCCGCCAAGACCTCCCCCAGAACCAGAGCCAGAGCCACTCGCGTCTGCATTGCCTCCCGAAGGGCCTGGACCGGGCCCCGAAGCTGTAGGGCCTGGCGTCGGTGGCGTTTTAGCGGCAGCAGGAGGAGGAGTCTCGGCTTTCGGAGGTCGCTTCACGCTCTCCGGCACATCAGTCGCATCCGCAGGAAAATCCGGCTCGTCTTTCGGCGGCCTCTTTACATTTTCCGGCACATCGGTCGCATCAGCGGGAAACGGATCTGGTGGCTCTACTTTCGTCGCAGACGGAGCAACAGATCTCGTTGGAGGTTCAGGCGGTACGTCCTTGTAATGTTTATCCCAGTCGTCCTTGATCCACGTCTCTAATTCCTCCATTAATTTTGCACTCTCTTTGTTATACGAAACCCCGAAAATTTCATTGTCCTCGAGGTCATCACCATCGGGCAAATCTGACACCGTTATCGGTCTATTCTTCATGTATTCTTGATAGCTTTGATCTTCCTGAAGCCTCGCAAAAAACTCATTTCGATCATTTTGCGCTCTTAGTGCGCTAAACAATTTCTGCGTATCGTTACGATCAGCATTTTTGAATTCGGCATAGGCTTCCTTATATTGATCTTGCAATGCACGTATCGCGTTCTCTTTCTGCTCATTGTTTAACTTTGCATATTCTTCGTCGCCATCATAATCATGCGGTTGATCCAGCTGTCCATCGTCGAAAATTCTTCCTGGCTGCTCCGCAACATCATCTCCAGGGATATCATGGTCGAGCGGTGATTCAGGTCTGTACGATAGAACATCTGAATCCTTATACGCTGACCAATCTGTTGTGGGAACTTCGGTCGGAATTTGAGTTGGAGTCGCATCACCGCAGAAACCAAAACATGCCTTAACTGCGGCAACAGCCCTATCCCACTGCGTTGGTGGCTGCGATCCTTCCGGATATAGTTTTATCGCACAATTTTCGCCACACCCGTCGGACCGTATCAGCGCATCCTCCCGAGCTAATTGCAAATATTGCAGGTCACGTGCAAATCCGAAAAACTTCCCTTTCTCCCAATCCTTTCCTAACGCTCCCTCAGTTATTCCTCGGCTTTCCTTTGTCACAGCCTCTAACATATCTCTCGTCATACGCTTGTCATCTATATATTGCTGGACTACGTTGTTGCGTTCTTGCCTCTCCGCTGCAATAACCGATTCCAGTTTTTCCTCGTGCTCTCGTAATTGCCCCGAGAGAGCATCTCGCGCAGCCAGATCCGCCTTGTTCATTTCACCTGCCGTGTCAATGTATCCGGCATCAATATCGTCTCTCTTAACCTTTGCTAGATCGGCTTCGTATTGCGCCAAGTCTTTTTGTGCAGTCCAGAGATCGTCTCGCCATTTGTTCGCTTCTGACTCCCCAAATAATTTTCGAGTCGGGATTTTTTCAAAATCAGTTCCATATCCCGCTTCAAGCCGCGCCTTAGCGGCTCGTATCTTTTCATGCTCCGCAGCAATCTTTTTTTGCAATTCATCAGCTTTCTCCTGAGCTGCAGCGGAAAGCGGGCGCCAAGGATCTACCGCTGTTTCCCAGTTTTCTGGTTCATTTTCCCATCGCTTAAGAAATCTCTGTATGGCTTGTTCTTGCTCATCAGCAAGCATTTGTTCGACCTGCTGCCAAGCTCGCGTATCTTCTCCAAGTATGGACTCGAATACTTTATCTTCCGTCACCTTCAACACGGACTCGCTATCCCAATCGGTCTTGACCCAACCTTCAGCGTCGTAATTCCATGCAGAAGAATCCATACTAAGAAGATCCCCTTGGTCGGTAGGCGGAGCGACAAATCCTGGCACTATATCTCCCGATCCAGGAAGTCCAGGAGTATAGGTTTGTATGTCACCAAGATCCCAGCCCTCACCCGAGACTTTCCACGACTCTATGTATGCATTCAATGATGCCTCGTCCGCTTCATAGTAGGAACTCCATGCTCTATCTGCAGAGATTGCAGAGGACCACAGTGACTTCCCAGCATTGTTAAATTCTGCTGTGGCAACACTGAGTGCCCGTGCGTCACTTGCAGCCTGAACTGTGAGCGTTGTGTTTTCATTTTTTAAGCCAGCTTGCGCTGTTGAAAGAGCCCCTCCCAAATCATCAATTGATCTACTCGCGAGACTTCTCATCTCGGCAACAGACCCTCCGTTCGTACCCAAGGTTTCTATCCGTTCACTATTTCTGTCTACCCGATTAGCAGTACCAATAAGGCTATCTTTTTGCTTCTGGGACAGCAATGGGCTTTCTGCCGCGTCCCGAAGAGGGTCCGTGTCAATTCGCCCTATCGCGGCACGCGCTTTGCTTCTTACCTGATCCTCGTCTCCTGTCTGTTTGCCCACCTCCTCCGCCGTACGCAGCCCCCGTTCAGCAGCACCTTTTAGATTTTTGATGCCATTTACATTCTCGTTCAAATTATCTTTTGCTTGCTTAAGTGCGCCACCACTTTTCTTCGCCGCCTCTTCTGCTTTCTTCTTCTTTTCCGTGGCATCGCTTAGTGCCTTGCTTCTTTCCTCTATCCTTTTATCAGCCGCCTCCGCGCGTTTTTGTGCCTCCTCTTTCACCTTATCGGCTTCCGCGCTCTTTTTCATCGCCTCATCGACTTCTTTCTGTTTTGCGGCTCGCTTTTCCTCTTCTTCCTTCTTCTGCTGTTCTTGTCGTGCTTGTTTCGCGACCTCATCCTCCGGTTGAGACATTTCCTTCCCTCTCTCGACATCTTCATTGTCGAGATTTTTTGCTATCTCCTCTGCTCTCTTCTCTTTTTCTGCTGCTTTCTCTTCGGCTTGCCGCTGCAATTCATCTCCCAGGCTCTTTTGCTCTGCCAAGCGCTCTTCTTCGGGATCAAACGTATCCTTTTGCTTAAACTGGTCACCCGGTTGCTCAGCCACATCATCGCCTTCCGGAGTCGGCTCTCCATAATCCCAATCAAGATATTTCTCCCACGTGTCCCCACTCAGTCTGTCAATCGCTGCTTGCTGTATTTCCGCAAGCCGTGTCTCTGTCCACTCTTGGATATTTCGCGCCATGTCGCTCGCAAATGCTTGCTCCGTCCAGTCTTGGAGATTTCTAGCCATAGTACTTGCAAAGGTTTCGTCCTCCTGTCGTTGCAACTCTTTTCCTGCTCGTTCAAGTTCACTAAGCCGTTCCTGCTCTGAGTCAAAATCGGCATCGTTCTCGAAACCAGGGTCAGGGTCATTGCCATCTATCTCATTTTCAAACCCAGGGTCTGGATCATTACCCACCTGCTCGTTTTCGAATCCGGGATCAGGGTCATTGCCCAAATAGTTCTCGAAACCTGGGTCTGGTCTAAAGCCTTCGACTGGCAACTCATCGCCAAGCTGACGGGCACCAGGTACAGTGGGCGGCAGGTCGTTTTCAAATCCTGGATCAGGATCATTACCATCCACCTCATTCTCGAATCCCGGGTCTGGATCATTGCCACCTGTCTCATTTTCAAATCCTGGATCGGGGTCACTCCCGAGCTCTTGCCCACCCTGCTGCCCTGAATACAAACCTTCTTCCTGCACATAGGTGCTCGACAAGTCATTCCAATCCGTCACATTCTCAAAACCGGAATAATCCCATCCCGAATTGTCATACCAAGAATCGGGCGCAGTCTCATTCGTGAACGATGGACCGGGATAATTTACCGGAGGCGGGCTGAATGGCGGCAAAGTGCTTGCGACAGGAGATGAATACGGACCACTACCAACACCTTGTCTCGCCTCATACGCAGCAATTGCGTCATCGAAGCTGCTATATTTACCCATATATCCCGTCGGTCCAGTTTGCCCCATGTATGCAACATCGGGATTGCTTAAATCTCCCAACTTTGCGGCGTTCAACCCCGCTGGAGTTGTATCAAGATAGCGTCCCGCAACAAATGGACCTGTATCGTTGACACTCACTGCCACTGTATCGCCTGTCTTTAGGTTATATTCCAAGATACGTGCCCCCGCCGGAAACTCTTTACTTGCCGTCGTAAACGCATTCGGATTATTTTTTCCTCCATATGCAGTTCCCTCAACTTCATTAAACTTTGATGTCCTCACGCCCGGAATAATTTTTCCTTTTAAATTATTCAACTGATCTCTTGTAAATTGTTTCCCGCAAACTCCCAAGGCGCAGACATTGGCACCTTTCCCAGAATTGATCGTGCCTTTATCCAGTCTTTCTCGTTTCGCCCCAGAGGGATCTAACTCTGGTTTTGTTTCTCCCTTTGCAATCTCATCTCCAATCGACGGAGTCGGTGATGGTTTCTCCACTTCACCTTTCAACTGCTCTCTCAAATCTTCCAACCACTTTTTTAGGTCATCGAGAAGTTCACCAAAATCCGTCGCAGAATCTTTTAACGCATCCTTTGCTTTGGATGCGATCTCGCCGAGCTTATCGCCAATACCGTCCCCCTGCGAATCGTCGCCCCCACTACCCTGAGGCGGAGGATTTCCAAACGTACTCGGCTGCGGACCCGTTTTTCCCGACTGTGGAGGGTTGCCACCCTCGCCGAAATCACTGAACCTCTCATCCGTTTGCGACGGCTGAATGCTGCCTCTTTCCCCAAAATCGCTAAATTTAAAATCAGGAGAGCTACTCGGCGGCGAGTTCGAAGGCGGGCTTTGCTGTGGCGGCTGCGACCATTCTCCATATTTGGAAAAATCAGGCTCCATGCCTGTTTGCGGACCTTTGTTGCCCGGTTGCTGTGAGTCTTCTTTCGGTGCATCTCCTCCAGAGTCGTTGGGACTTTCAGGTGCTTGTTTGGGTTTTTCCGATGCTTTCTGTTGGTTGTCCTCATAGTCCTCTATCGCTTTCTTTTCGGTTTCTTTTGCATCTTTCGTTTTTTCGCCATTGCAAGAAGTAGCATTACCGCAAAGTGGTTGCTCGCCAAGACACTTTCCGGTGCATGTCGTAACATTTTTTGTGACCTGACATGGTTTCCCAATGAGACCATCTTTCGTCGGTTTTTCCCCTTGCTTAGGTTCCGCACAACTACCTGTAAGATACGGACTCCCTTTAAAAGGTTTGAATGTGCAGTAATCTCCCATGCACTGAGGACTTGGATCTCCCATTGGAGCATTCGCAGCTCTTGAAGTAGGTATCTCGACAATCAGTGCAAGCAAAAGGCTGATGCTTAGAAGCATCAAAAGCAGCCCAAAAAAATGTCCCTCCCTATGAGACTTAACAAACATGGCTATGTCTCCCTATTGTACAAGCAAAACCAAGCTTAAGATCCACTGTCCACGCCGCGCTCGCATGCTACACCCGGTTAGTAGAATTTCGGCTTGCGCCGCAGGCGCTTCGGTTGACGAATTACCAATTGCATCTACATGAAAATCGCGACAGAAACATAGTCACAGATGTACACTAGCCGAAATTTCACTACCGGGTACACTTTTGTCATGAAGCGAAAGGGGTTTGATGTACTTGCGAGAGGTGTAGTGGCAGGGGCGCAGATTTTCGCAGCGCAAGCGGGAATTGCTGCACCCTCCGTAGAACAAGTACACCCAAAACCTCGCCAATCGTATGAAGACCCCGCCCATCAACCGGAAAAAAGTCCGACAGTAAAACAGTTCGAGAACGCGCTCGGTAGATGGCGGAAAGCGGTAGACGACGCACACGATGAGGTGAAAAAGATGCTAAAGGAGAATTCGAAACAAGAGAAACCCGCGGCATATGCGCTCGGCTCTTTCAAAGAAACCTTCTCAAATGAACAATGGGACAAAAAGCTACCGGAATTGATGGGTATATTGAAGACTCTTTCCGAAGACCTTCGCTCCGGATATCAGTCTTCTGTCAAGGGCACAGATTCTGCGCAAGATGAAATTGAACTTGAGAAAAACCTTAAGAAACTTACGGCGCGAGTGAGGGATCTGTTTGGCATGGACCGTTACAATATGAAATATCCCGAGAGCGACATTCTTAATGCGCTCACGCGGTGGATATTGGAAAATAGAATTGAAGAAGAAAAGAACCCCACAACTCCTCAACCTCACGACGGATCATCTGCGGTAAGCTAGAAAAACCGCTTCTCCATGGACCACTTCAAGAATTTGAGAAAAATCGCGACACGAGGAGCAGCAGCGCTGGGAATCGCTGCTGGAGGCGCAGCTGCAAAAGAAAAAACGCCAGAGCTGCAAGCCCCGCCGGCGCGAGCGTTCAAGCACGTGCCGGCAGAGGTGCAAAAGAAGCTCCTCTCGTTCCCAGAATTCGAAGCCGGGATTTTGCACAACAGTATCCCACTGGAAAAGCAGATGACTTTCATAAAGCACGCCCTTCAGAAAGGAGGGAAATACTACAAGTGCCTGACCGACGAAAACACCGACAATGACGTACGGAAGCACGTTTTGGAGATAGTCGAAACTGCGTCAGAAAATTTAACTGATGCCTTAAATAACAGAGGGCTGGCGTCGACGCTGCCTCCGGAGTTAGCTGGAAAATCGGATATCACACCGCTCCAGATAGCTGCGGAGGCGCTCACCTTTGAGACACAAGAAGGCGCCGATGGATTCAGTAATGGATACTATGCCAATGTCGAGAACGAAGCGGGAGAATTTGAGCCGCTTTTTGTTGCTCCTGGACATCATGTGAAAATAGCAACAGAAAGATTCGCGAAGCCATTCTTCACACCAGAGGGCGAAAGATTCGATAATTCGATTCGGCGGCCGAAAGACGGGGAAATACCCAGCCCGGAACAGCTTCCCGTGTTTGACTCGAGCGTCACAGATGCAAGCGTCCTGGGTGAGCCTGTGGGTGTGTACTGGGTGCGGAAGGATGGGGAGCCGGGTTTCTATGCGTCCTTTGCGATGCCCGTTCCAACCGCACAGTACACGGTACCTGAAGACGCATACATGATCTCATTTCGCTCAACCGAAGCAAGACTAAATGAAAATGGAGAGCTGCTGCCCGAGGGTATTTCAGGCGGACACGCTGTGGTACTCACGAAGGACGGTTGGAAATCTGTAGGGCCAGTCATGCGTCATACAGACCTGAACGAGTCAGCGCGCGCACATGCGTTCTTCCAAAAGCCAGACGCGATGCGCAAGTCCTATTCCCTTTTCCGGGAACATGAACTTGGGCAAGAATTCGGATTACACGACAAAGAACCAAACCTTGCTATCGGCATTGAGGAAGCGGAGCGTCGGCAAGATGCTCGCTAGATGCAATCCAGCAGCTTCTTCCAGACACTGTCGGCGCCCGCATTTTGCTGCAGCACGGCCTGATTTTAACGCCTCCATCGTTCTCAGCTTTGTGTGGTGGTATTTGCCGGCGGGCATTTTAGAGCTTGTCTCTGCGATTCTGTGAGCCAACTGTACTGGCACACAGCATTTTCTTTCTGGTCATCTTTTTTTGGTTGCTCAGGTTTCTTCTCGTCCCCCTTCGGCGGATCCGGCAACTTAGGCATTCCCTCTCCCCCCTTCCCTTCCTCTTTTTTTGGATTCCCGCTTGGATCAACCTTCTTCGGAACTTTCCCTTGGCATGTTGTCGTTGTTTTACAACGCCCCGTCCCTTCAAACACACATTTGCCCTTAGCTACTCCGCCGCTTTTGCCACATGTCTCTTGGCATGGCAAATCTTTTTTGTACGGCTGCCCTTTATTCTTATCTTTTTTCTGGCAACCTTTGTCCTTGTAATTGCATTTATAATTTTTTGCTGTGCCTTTACACGCAATATTTCCCGAGCCTTGCGCAGCCTGTGTAGGTGGGATCTGGAGAATAAAAACGAGAAGCAAACTTGCGCTCGCAAGAACGAACAATTCGCCCAAAAAATGCTCTGGGGTTTTATGCTCCGGCTGCATGCCCCAATTCTACAAGAGGAAGTCGCTCGTCCCTCCTCTTGCAAAGTATTCAGTGGATAACATATCGACCTCGTAGGTCGATATGACATAATCGATCTCACATATGGAGCTTTACCATGTTCTTAATCGCGGTGTTGATAAGCGAACAATATTTCTCGATGATCAAGATCGGCACCGTTTTGTCCACGATCTATTTATCTTCAACGACTCAAAACCAGCCGAGAACACCGAATACTTTTACTCGCGTACAACCAAATCTGTGGAATCTATCGACCTACGAGGTCGATATAAAGATGGATATAAGCCTGACAAGAGAAAACAAATCGTGGATATACATGCCTGGTGTCTTATGGGCAATCATTACCATTTACTGCTCTCGTCCAGAGTCGACAACGGAATCACAAAGTTTTTGATGAAACTCAATGTCGGTTATGCAAAATATTTCAACGAACGATACAAACGAGCGGGAACGTTGTTTCAAGGACGAACGAAAAAAGTACGAATTGCCACTGACGCACACTTTATGCACATTATGAACTACATTCATTTGAATCCGCTCGATTTCTTGAAAGGCGCGGATCAATGGCGCGATTTGACGGTTAAAAATCCGCCTGCTGCTTTGAAACATCTCGAAAATTATCGATGGAGCAGCTTTCAAGACTATTCTGGCAGATCGAATTTCCCTTCGATAATCTCAACTGATCTTTTCGGAGATGAACATAGAAACTACAAGAAGGATATCGCTCGTTACCTTGAGGATGTAAATATTGAACCAATTAAAGACCTGCTGCACGAATAAACACCCCTATCGACCTACGAGGTCGATAGGGGTGTTTTCTGTCTTGTCAGCCTACGGAATGCTAGTAGTCTTCCCCTCCCATCCCCCCTGGCATACCTCCAGCAGGTGCCGCTTTCTTGTCTTCGGGTTCGTCCGCAACCGCCGCTTCTGTAGTGAGAAGAACTGCAGCAGCTGATGCTGCATTTTCAACGCAGCTACGCGTTACTTTCACTGGGTCAATGATGCCTGCTTCGAACATGTCTACTATCTCAGCATCAACAGATTCGCTTGCGGCATTGTAGCCGAAGTTTCCACCCTTCTTGATGATTTCCTGAAGAACGACTGGTCCGTCTTCACGTCCCGAATTCTTTGCGATTTGAAGAAGTGGAGCAGAAAGCGCGGTGAGAAGGATACGATACCCTATCGTGTGCTCATCATGCGCCTTCGGGTCGACTTTGCGGGAAAGTTTCTCTCCAACCTTTGCGAGAGCTGAACCTCCGCCAGATACGATGCCTTCCGCAATAGCCGCCTTGGTCGCGTTCACTGCATCCTCTATCTTGTCCTTGAGATACTTCATCTCGGTTTCTGTTGCGGCACCAACACGGATGACTGCAACTCCACCAGAGAGCTTCGCAATACGCTCGTCGATTTTCTCTTTATCGAATTTAGAATCTGTATTTTCCGCCTGCTTCTTAAGGCTCGTGACGCGAGCTTCGATCTCAGATTTCTTGCCTTTGCCGCCTACGATGACTGTCGAATCTTTTGTTGCAACGACACGATTTGCCCTGCCGAGCATTGAGAGATCCGCATTCTCCAATTTGATGCCAAGGTCCTCTGAAATTACCTGCGCACCAACAGTGATGGCAATGTCCTGGAGCAAATCTTTCTTCCTATCGCCGTATCCCGGTGCTTTGACCGCGAGCACATTGAACGCCCCTTTCAATTTATTAACGATGAACGTTGCAAGCGCCTCACCCTCGACGTCATCTGCAATGATGAGGAGGTCGCGCTTCCCAGATTGCGCCAATTTTTCGAGAAGCGGCAATATTTCTTTGACGGTTGAGATCTTCCTATCTGTGATCATTATGTGAGCATCGCGCATCTCCGCCTCCATTCTGTCGGCATTGGTTATCATGTACGCAGAAACGTAGCCGCGGTCGAATTCAAGTCCCTCTACATACTCGTAGCTCGTCTCCGTTGTCTGCGATTCCTCGACGGTAACAACGCCATCTTTTCCTACTTTCTCAACAACATCCGCAATCGTCTTTCCGAGCTCCTCTGATTCTGCAGAAATCGATGCCACTTGGCGTATTTCGTTTTTGCCCTTAACTTCCCGTGCATCTTTTCGAAGCTGCTCAACGGCGTCTTTTGCAGCCTTTTCGATGCCACGGCGAACCATCATCGCATTCGCCCCAAGCGCCGTGCGCTTCAGGCCTTCATGCACTATCGCCTGAGTGAGAACGACTGCAGTTGTAGTGCCATCGCCCGCTTTGTCGTTCGTTTTCGTGGCAACTTCTTTCACGATAGCCGCACCCATGTTCTCAAACTTATCTGCAAGTTCGATTTCTTTCGCGATAGAAACGCCGTCGTTCGTGATAGTAGGGCCTCCCCATGATTTACCAAGTGCGACATTCCTCCCTCGTGGGCCAAGCGTCACGCGCACAGCGCCTGCGACGATATCCACTCCTCTCTTGAGGGCGCCTCGTACCTCCGCGTCAAAAATTACTTTTTTAGCTGCCATACAGAATTTATTTAATGGTTCCTAATATGTCTGACTCCTTAACGAGGAAATATTCTTCGTCATCTCCGAGATCCACTTCGTTGTCCCAACCTGCATTGAAAATGACTTTCGCTCCGGCCTTAACGGACATCGGAATGAGGTCGCCCTCTTCCCCAAAGCGCCCCGGGCCCACAGCCACAATTACCCCAACTTTAGATTTTTCTTTGGTCGCCGTGTCCGGGATAATTATTCCTGCAGGAGATTTTTCCTCGTCTTTGCCTACGCGGCGCACAAGCACTCGATCAGCGAGCGGAGAAACCGCAAGTGTCTTCTTTTTTTCCTCTTTTTTCATAGTTTGTTGAGGTTTTTACTTCTTAAACGTGGCGGGATTATATGTAGGAAGAGGGGGTCTGTCAAACCTGTGTACGAGTCCACCACATTTGGCACTGGTGTGCTGTTAAGTCACGAACAATATACCGCAAAGGAGAGATCATGCCCAGCGATTCATGGGGTCTCTCGGTGTTGTACCAGAGGAGCCAGTCGATCAGGAGTTCGTTGAAGC
>JACRFI010000001.1 GCA_016217965.1 Candidatus Kaiserbacteria bacterium | reverse complement strand
GGCGAGAGGGCGGAACGAGCGGTACGCCGCGCGTGGGGCGGGATTCAGTGTTCCCACCGGCTCGAATCGTGAGGTTGAGGAAAAAGCCACCACGCGCGCGGAGCGTGCGAATCAGATCGGATTCTGCCGGAAGTGGGTTCTGACTTTGCGGTATAATCTCCACCCGATTTGATTTGACGAAGAACCGACAGGGCGCGCGGCGGAGCCGCGCGCATGGAGTGGCATTTCCGCAAGGAAATGCCACGGCATTTTGAATTCCCCCGTGAGATTCCCCGCCGCTACGCGGCGGTTCCCCATGCAAAGCATGGGACGCGCTTCGCGCGTGAGCCGATGACAGAATGCAAATACATTAAGGTTTCGCGTTTCGCCAAGAACAATAGGCGAAACACGAATCAAATCTGATATATAATCCCAACATGACGAAATTCTTCATCTACTGCCGCAAGTCCAGCGAAGATGACGAGCGACAAGCATTGAGTATTGAAGCACAACTCACCGAGTTGCGTGAATTCGCCAAGCAACACAATCTGTTCGTGGTGAAAGAATATTACGAATCAAAAACCGCGAAAGAACCCGGTCGTGAAGTATTTAACGAAATGCTTGGCGAAATCGAGAAGGGAGTCGCGCAAGGAATTTTAGCTTGGAACCCAGACAGACTTGCGAGAAATAGCATAGACGGCGGCAGATTGATATATCTCGTTGACCTCGGCAAAATCACCACGTTAAAATTCCCAACTCACTGGTTTGAACCAACACCGCAAGGCAAGTTCATGCTCGGCGTCGCATTTAATCAGGCGAAATACTATACGGACAATCTGCGAGAAAACATTTTGCGCGGTATTCGCCAAAAGATACGCCGTGGTGAACTATCGGCAAAAGCTCCAATCGGGTATTTCAACGAGCCTCGTTTGCGTACTATCGAGCCCGACAAAAAGACCTTTCGCAAAGTGAAAGAAATTTTGGAGGCTTTTGGAACCGGCGCGCATACTTTGACATCCATCCAGCGCAAAATGTTTTCTCTCGGCTTATCCAGCAAGGGCGGCAAACCACCCTACCTTTCTTCAATTGTCCACATGCTCGACAATCCCTTTTACTACGGCCACTTCCGCTATCGCGGAGAAGTGCATGTCGGAACGCACAAGCCGATGATCTCAAAGAAACTTTTTGACCGAATTCAAAGCGCACTTGTCGCCAATGGAAAACCCCGCAAAAAGCGAGGGCCGAAAAATTTTCAATTTCTCGGTTTTGCAAAGTGCGGTGAGTGTGGCTACGCGATTACCGCGGAGAGAAAAATAAAGAAAAGTGGTTTGACATATCATTATTACCACTGCACGTTTAAGAGCAAAACCGCTAAATGTTCCCAAACTCGCTTTTTGCGGGAAGAAGAATTGGCGAAACAAGTGCAAGCAATGTGTCAAAAAGTTTCTTTGCCGGATATGTGGCGAGACAAGTATCTTGCAAAACTTAACGCAGAATCAGCCGAATCCCGCCACAGCGCGCACCAATTCGTTCAAAATCACAAAAATGACATCTCGACCATTTCAACACGTTTGGAGCGCCTTACAGACGCCTATCTCGCTGAAGCGCTGGGTTTGTCGGAGTACACCGAGCGCAAGAACAAATTGATGTCTGAAAAGCGGACGCTGGAAGAGCAATTGAGAGATTTTGAACGAAAAGGCACGCAATGGCTCGAACTCATGCGCAATTGGATTTTAGAGGCCAATCAAGCTACAAAACTAGCAGAACGAGAAAATTTCGGGGAGATTCGAAATTTCCTCGTGGGCATCGGCTCGAACCGCCGCGTAGCGGCGGGGAATCTCACGGGGGAATTCAAAATGCCGTGGCATTTCCTTGCGGAAATGCCCGTCCATGCGCGCGGCTCCGCCGCGCGCCCTGTCGGTTCTTCGTCAAATCAAATCGGGTGGACCAGCGGGGAATCGGACCCCGGACCTCCTCATTGCAAATGAGGCATTCTACCACTGAACTACTGGCCCCTACACCAACATTGGCATCGTGGCTTCCCGCGAAGCTAACACGCCGTTGGGTTAGCGACGAGTCTACCAAAAAGATACGATTTGTGACAGGGTTAGTTTTTGCCACGCTTCGCAATGCCAATGTTGGTGTCGGGGCTGGCCCTAAGAATAACTAACCGCGTCTCGCCAAATGGATTGCGTGCTCGAGGAAATGTTTTATCGACGAGCCGACCGCCTCAAGCTTCGTCGGCATTGCCGAACCCTCATAAAGCCCCGGAAGCGCATTTACTTCAAGTAGCTTCGGGCCGCGGCGCGTCAGAATGAAATCCGCCCGTGAAAAATGAGTAAGTCCAAGCGCACGGTGAGCCGCGCGCCCTGCTTCCACCAGCGCCCTTTTTTCCATGTCGCTGAAACTGCTCGGCGCCATGTGACGAAGCGAACCTGCCGTGTGGTGGTCGAAGTGCAGGAACGGCGCATCATCAGGAAGAATGACATGCGCAGGAGGAAGCGCATACAATTCTTCGCCTCGAAAATCTTCAATAACACCGACCGTTGCATCCTCTCCCATCAGATATTCTTCGACGAGCGCAGCGCCGAACGCATCCAGCACATCTCCAATAACATCCGGCAACTCAATTATCGTGAACGCGAGTTTAATGCCCGAAGACGCGCCTTCACTCGCAGGCTTTACAAGATATGGTGGACCGAATTGGGAAAAGACTATTTGCGCCATCTCGGCTGTATCCATTTGGTTCGATACAGAAAACGACACCGCCCTCGGCATCTCGACACCTGCTTTCTGCAACACCTCTCGCGCCCGCACTTTATTCAAAGATACGGCCGACGGAAGCGCACGCGATCCGGCGTACGGAACTCCAGTACGCTGCAAAAGGCGCCCCACCGTGCCATCTTCGCCAATTCCTCCATGGAGCGCATTTAAAACAACATCTACTTGCTGCAGCGCACGCGCAGGCGAAACCGGCATGCCGCGCGAATGCCACACTCCCCTCTTATCTATCAAAATATCCCTAACGTCGTACTTATCCTCAGGCAACGCAGCAAGCATCGCTGCACCGGTTTTGAGCGAGAGATCGTACTCACTCGATGTTCCACCCCGAAGGACACCGACGACGGTTCTGGACATGCATCCCATTATAACTCAATTTTCAACGTCCAATTCTCAATTTCCAATGAATTTTCAAAACTCCAATGTTTCAAAATTGATTCATTGGTTCATTGATTGAAAATTGCAAAATTGATAATTGAAAATTACATCAGTTTCCTCCTGCTTCTTTTCCTGTGGAAACTGATGGCAAATCTATGGGCTTCACTGTTCGCGAGCAGTATTTCCCTCTCATATGCTTTTGCCATCCGCTCGTCGCCGATTATTTTCGATGGACGATGGAATTCGTCTTTTTTGACAGCTACAAGTGGCACGCGCACTCCAGCTTTCTTTAGTACACGCATTGCTGCGTTTATCTGCCCCTTTCCCCCGTCTATCACAATAAGTTTCGGATACTGCCATTCCGGATGCGCCAGCCGACGCTCCAAAACCTGTGCTAACGACTTTGTATCGTCATTTGTAATGTCCCGGATTTTGAACATCCGATAGCCGGACTTGTACGCTTCCCCGCCCTCGACCACGACCATGACGCCGACCGTCTCGTCCCCCGATGTGTGCGCGACATCGTATGCCTCTATCCTAAATGAGCCGCCAGGAGAGACTCGATACTCATCTTTTATAAGCGAGACATCTCGGACATGGTTGAGTGCACCAACTTGCCGGCGTAATCTTTCTGCTTTTTCAAAATCCTCCATTTTTGATGCATCTTTCATCTCCTTCTCAAGCCGTCGCTTCAAGGAACGCATCCCGCCGGAGAATAGCTCGACGATATTTTTTACAGTCTCTTTATATTCAAGGGCACTCATTTCTCCTGTACACACGCCTGGGCATAGGCCGATCTGCCGATTAAAACAGGGCCTGGGGTGCGCAGACTTCTCACGCTGCACGGGAGCGGGAACACACTTGCTGTCTCGGAAGGGAAATATTCTTCTCACCATTTTTACCGCCTCCTGGAGCGCACCTCCATGCGGGAACGGGCCGAAACAATATTTAATGTCTTTCTCGTTCCACTTTAAAAATAGGTCCCGCCCACGCACTACCAAGATACGAGGAAATGCTTCCTTCGTGATGACGAGGTAGTTAAAACTTTTGTTATCTTTCTCGTCGATGTTGTACGGAGGCAGGTTCTTTTTGATGAGATGTGCCTCAAGAATGAGCGCCTCCAGTACCGTATCGACACGTTCCCAGGTAATGTTCGCAGCCTTTGCAACCATGCCCACTATCGCTGTTGAACGGGTTTCTGCCAAATCCGTAGCAAAATAACTGCGCACCCTATCGCGCAGCGACGCAGCCTTACCGATGTACAGTATCTTTCCCTCTCCGTCACGAAATTCATAGATACCCGGCTCATCCGGAAGGTTTATTTTCTTTAACTCATCTTTCGTCATGTTTGTACAATACCTAAACCTCGCGAGTTATGCACATTATCAATTTTTTGACAGAAGCTAGTTTTCCGCTATACTGCGCTTTTAATGACTCCTGGATATCTGAAGAAGCCAAGCGCCCACTCGGGCGTATTTTTATATGTTTCCAAGCCCTCCATCGGAGGGCTTTTTTTTAGCATATGAAGCTCCACCTCAAAGACGGTACTTCGTACGAAGGGCAAAGTTTCGGCGCTCCGCCAGCTGGCGGATCCGTGGCTGGCGAGGTTGTCTTTAATACCGGAATGGTCGGATACGTAGAGAGCCTCACAGACCCATCCTACGCAGGGCAAATTGTGGTCCTCACCTACCCTCTCATTGGGAATTACGGGGTCCCCAAAAAAGAACGATTCGAATCACAGAAGATCCAAGTGGCAGGGCTCGTAGTTTCCGAATACAGTGAGAATTACTCTCACCACGAAGCCAAGGAATCCCTCGCTGCTTGGTTGAAAAGGGAGGGCATCTCGGCGATTCAAGGCGTAGACACAAGGGCGCTCACAAAAAAGTTGCGCGAGCATGGTGTCATGCTTGGGGCCCTCTCCAATAACGGAAAACCAAGGAAGTTTACCGACCCGAACGATGAGAACCTTGTCGCAAAAGTATCCACAAAAAGAAAACATGTCTACGGCACCGAAAAAAAACGCATCGTGCTGGTAGATTGCGGGGCCAAAGAAAATATTGTCCGCTCACTTGTGGCGCGCGGGGCTACGGTCATTCGTGTGCCATGGGACTATGATTTCTCGCGCGAAAAATATGACGGACTTCTTATCTCGAACGGGCCCGGCGACCCCACCCAATGCGGCGTCACTATCACGAATATTCAACACGCGATGAAAAAGAACAAGCCTATACTGGGTATTTGTCTTGGAAATCAACTCCTCGCTCTTGCCGCAGGCGCGAAGACGTACAAATTAAAATACGGCCACCGCTCACACAATCAACCCTGCATTGAATCCGATTCGAAACGCTGCTATATCACCTCTCAAAATCACGGCTTCGCCGTGGACGAAGGATCCTTGCCTAAAGATTGGGATATCTGGTTCACGAACGCGAACGATGGCAGCAACGAAGGAATCCGCCACAAAACGGAGAACTGGCGATCAGTGCAATTTCATCCCGAGGCAACGCCGGGACCAACTGACACGGCATGGATATTCGACAATTTTATGCAATCACTTAAGTGAATATGATATTCGAGTCAATAAAAAAGAGGGCCTCCTTTTCGAAGGGAGACCCAAGGTACGTCCGCTCGAACGGACGACGCAAGAGGGTCGTCAACTCTTGCGTATTTCGAACATACCATAGTATTTGATATGAAAAAACCAAAATCTGTTTTGATACTTGGCTCAGGCGGGCTCAAGATAGGGCAAGCCGGTGAATTCGATTATTCAGGCTCACAGGCTATCAAGGCACTTAAAGAAGAAGGGATTCGAGTGATTCTCATTAATCCGAATATCGCCACCGTCCAAACCGATAAAAAATTGGCTGATGCCGTGTACTTTCTTCCCCTCGCGCTTGAGTTTGCCATAAAAGTAATAAAGAAAGAAAAACCCGACGCAATACTCCTGGGGTTCGGCGGCCAAACCGCACTGAATCTTGGATTGGAGCTCGAGAAAAAAGGCGTGCTAAAAAAATACAAGGTCAAAGTCCTTGGCACACCAGTTTCTACGATTCGAGATACAGAAGACCGCGACCTTTTCATTCGCCGGTTAAATGAAATACATGTAAAAACCGCGAGGAGCAAAGCGGTTGAAAATATCGAAGATGCAAAACGTGCCGCTAAAGAAATATGCTACCCGGTAATGGTACGAGCTGGATTCGCGCTCGGCGGACTGGGCTCTGGTATCGCGCGCGACGAGAAAGAGCTGGTGGAAAAACTGAAAGAGGCGTTCAGTTCTTCATCGCAAGTCCTCATTGAGGAATACCTGCTGGGGTGGAAGGAGGTTGAATACGAAGTCGTTCGCGACGCAGCAGACAACTGCATCACAGTTTGCAACATGGAAAACATCGATCCGATGGGCGTCCATACGGGTGAGAGTATCGTCGTTGCACCATCACAAACCCTTACCAACGATGAGTACCATTCCCTTCGTGAGATTGCCCTTCGTACCATTCGGCATCTTGGTGTTGTCGGAGAATGCAATATTCAATATGCATTGCATCCGAAAACAAGCGATTATCGTGTCATCGAAGTGAACGCGCGGCTCTCGCGCTCATCGGCTCTCGCTTCGAAAGCAACCGGATATCCGTTGGCATATGTCGCTGCAAAACTCGCACTCGGTTACTCGCTGACTGATCTGAAGAACGGCGTAACGCAAACGACGATTGCGTGCTTCGAACCCGCGCTCGACTACCTCGTCCTCAAAATGCCGCGTTGGGACCTGAATAAATTCGAGCTTGCCAGCACTCGCATTGGGACAGAAATGAAAAGCGTAGGTGAAGTGATGGCAATCGGGCGAAGTTTTGAAGAAGTCTTACAGAAGGCACTGCGCATGCTCTCGATTGGCGTTGATGGATTTGCTCCGATCCACAGGACCATGAATTATCTCGATGAAATAAAGCACCCAACCACACGCCGCATATTCGCTCTTGCCGAAGCGCTCAAAAAGGGTGTCTCGACCCAGAAAATCCACCAGCTTTCGCGCATTGATCCGTGGTTCTTGGAAAAGATGAAGAATATCGTTGATTTCGGGGCAAAACTGCCTCGCGCGAAGTATTCAAGAGACGCGCTGCTGCAAGCAAAGCGTCTCGGATTTTCAGACAAGCAGATCGCTCACGCAAAAAAAACAACGGAAGAAAAGATACGCGCCTTGCGCCACCGATATAAAGTGCTGCCCGCTATCAAACAGATAGACACTCTTGCTGGTGAATTCCCGGCCAAGACAAATTATCTCTATCTCACCTACCATGGTAGCGAACACGACGTCACCGAGGGGTCGCGAGCCACGATAGTACTAGGCAGCGGCCCGTATTGCATAGGCTCCTCAGTAGAATTCGATTGGTGCAACGTCCAGGCACTCCACACGCTGCGCGAGAACAAGCGCAAGACCATCATGATCAACTGCAACCCAGAGACAGTTTCCACAGATTACGATGAATCGGATCGGCTTTATTTCGAGGAACTCTCGTTGGAGAGGGTCATGGACATCGTCGAATACGAGAAACCCGCTGGCGTTATCGTTTCTATGGGCGGACAGATACCGAATAACCTTGCGCTTCCTCTCCAAAAGAACGGTGTCCGTATCCTAGGCACGAACCCAAAGAATATTGACCAAGCAGAGCGGCGCCACGCATTTTCACAACTTCTCGATGTACTGGATGTTGAACAGCCAACGTGGCTCGAGGTGGCATCTCATTCAAAAGCAGCAGAAGCGGCAGAGAATATGGGATACCCTGTTCTTGTTCGCCCATCCTACGTTTTGTCCGGGTCGGCAATGAATGTCGCCTTCGACAAGGAATCCCTCCTTCGATACCTCAAACGCGCTGGTGATGTTTCGAGCGAGCATCCGGTTGTCATTTCGAAATTCATGGAGAACGCGCGAGAGATAGAAATCGACGGTGTCGCGCAAAAAGGAAAACTGGCTATCTACGCCATTTCAGAGCACGTCGAAAATGCCGGCACTCATTCCGGGGACGCCACGGTTGTGTTACCTCCGCAACGCACGTACCTCGAGACGATCCGACGCGCGAAAGAGATCACAAAAGCTATCATCAAGGAGCTCAATATTACCGGCCCCTTTAATATGCAATTTCTCGCGAAAGACAATCGCCTGATGGTCATCGAGTGCAATGTTCGAGCTTCACGAAGTTTTCCATTTGTCTCGAAAGTGACCGGGCACAATTTTGCGGAGCTCGCTACAAAGGCGCTGTTAGGATATGACATCTCGGGCGAATATCGCACCGTTGAATTGGATTACGTTGGCGTAAAATCTCCACAATTCTCATACGGGCGTATCAAGGGTGCTGACCCGGTTTCCTACGTCGAAATGACTGCGACCGGCGAGGTCGCTTGCTTCGGCGACTCGTATTCCGAAGCACTCCTTAAATCGATGCTTGCTGCCGGATTCCGCATCCCGAAGAAAAAAGTCCTGGTGTCCCTTGGCGGCGATGAGAATAAAGTAAAGATGTTGCCGTCTCTCCAAAAATTGTACGAAATGAAATACCAATTCTATGGCACTGAACACACGGCAGAATTTCTGGAGAAGAACGGCATCCCGTGCAAGATTTTGTACAAGATCTCTGACAAGAGAGAGCCCAACACTATAGCGCTCATCGAAAAGCGAGGGATTGACCTCATCATAAACGTCCCATCAAAGCCCCTTGCTCGCGAGACGGCAGACGGATTCGAGATACGGCGAAAGGCGGTGGATATGAACATCCCCCTTATCACCAACCGCCAGCTCGCCGAAGCGTTCATCGGCGCCCTGGCTGAGCAAGGCGGAAATGGCCTGAAAGCTAAGGCCTGGAGCGAATATGTATAAAAAGGAGACCCGTCACGAGTGACAGGTCCCTATGCGCGCTTCCGGTTGCACTTACCGGCATAGAGGGTGCGCGTCACCCTTCTTTGTACACTACGCTTATGTAGGGTCGCGTCAACGTTTCTTCTTCAAAACTCGCTTCAGGTAGTACCCAGTGTGCGAACCATCCGTTTTTGAGACTTCTTCGGGAGTACCTTTGGCGACAACTTTGCCCCCGCCTGCTCCCCCTTCCGGCCCCATGTCAATGATGTAGTCTGCAGATTTCAAGACATCTAAGTTGTGTTCGATGACAACGACTGAATTCCCTTTCTCGACCAGCCTCTGTAAAATCTCGATCAATTTATTTACATCGTCATAGTGAAGCCCCACAGTCGGTTCATCGAGAAGGTAGATTGTTTTCGTTTGATGCGGCCGATACAGCTCGGAGGCAATCTTCACGCGTTGCGCTTCTCCGCCAGAGAGCGTCGTGGCACTTTGTCCTAACTCCAAATACCCAAGGCCGACATCATTCAGTGTTTTTAAACGATCTGAAATCGCCGGAATATCTTCAAAAAACGTTAGCGCTTCTTCCACCGTCATCTTCAAAATGTCATGGATACTTTTCTTTTTATATTTCACCTCAAGCGTCTCTTTCATGAACCGCTTGCCATTGCACACGTCGCAGGTCACGTACACCGTAGGAAGAAAATGCATCTCAACAGCCACGAGGCCATTTCCTTCGCATGCTTCGCATCTTCCGCCTTTCCGGTTGAAGCTGAATCGTCCTGGTCCCCACCCCCTCGCACGAGATTCCTCACTCATCGCGAACATGTCGCGGATATGCGTGAAGGCGCCGGTGTATGTCGCAGGATTTGAACGCGGTGTCCTGCCTATCGGTGATTGGTCTATCAGGATCGAGCGGCCCAAATATTCCGTGCCCGTGAATTCCGCGGCGTTGTATGTTTTTGCTGTCCTCCAACGCTTATCGAATCTTGCTTGAAGATTGCGATGGAGGATCTCGTACAGGAATGTCGACTTCCCCGAGCCGGACACACCGGTTACGCACACGAGCTTTCCGAGCGGCACATCAACATTCACTTTATCGAGATTAAATTTAGAAGCACCGCGTATTTTTATCTTCCCTTTATCCGCCGTCCGGCGTTTCTCAGGTATTTCGACCCGCGCCTCGTCTCGCAGATACGCTAGCGTGCGCGAGCCGGACTTGTTCGTTTTTGCCGTAAGAAGGTCTTCAAGCCAACCCATCGCGACTATCTCGCCGCCATGCGTACCGGCACCAGGACCCAAGTCCACGATAAAATCTGATGCAAATATCGTGTCTTCGTCGTGCTCTACCACCAAAACCGTATTACCAAGCTCTCTCAAGTGCTTCAGCGTTGTAATAAGCCGATCATTATCCTTTTGGTGCAGCCCTATCGTCGGTTCATCAAGCACGTATAGTGCCCCCACGAGCCCGCTCCCCAGTTGCGAGGCAAGCCGAATACGCTGCGCTTCCCCACCGGAGAGCGTATTCGCCCGCCTGTCGAGCGTCAGATATTCGATGCCTACGTCAAGCATGAATTGGAGCCGCGACACAATCTCTCTAATGACTGCTTTCGATATCTCTTTTTCTTTTTCAGAGAGCTCAAGTTGATCAAAGAATTTCTTTGCTTCTGCGATCGACATGCTACTGACCTCAACAATATTTTGACTTTTGACTTTTGACTTTTGACTTAGGAGCACATGCAGCGCTTCTGCGCGCAATCGTGCTCCTTGGCACGCCTCACACGCCTCATCGCCGAACAAGTATTTAGTTCCGAGGCCATTGCACGTTGGACATGCTCCGTACGGAGAGTTGAAAGAGAAAAGCCTTGGCTCGACTTCCGGAAAGGAAAAACCATCGTATGCGCACATGAATTTAGCCGAGTAGACGTGAGACTCGCCGTTCGGATCTGTAACTTTTATCAACCCGTCAGATTCGTGGAGCGCTCTCTCTATTGCTTCGCTTGCACGCTCGTGAGTACCCTTCGGGTCGTCCGAAAACTCGCTGACAAAAATATCGTCCACAACGACGTCGATGTCGTGCTTGAAATGCTTCTTCAACTCGATTCGCTCGCGAAGGGATTTTTCCTCTCCGTCCACAATGACCTTCTCGAAACCCTTATTAAGGAGGTCATAGAGAAGCTGGTAGTATTCCCCTTTTCTGCCTACGACAACTGGCGAAAGAATACGTATTTTAGCTGCTGAAACACCGTCAGTCAGTTTGCCGCCGGATTTTTTTGCGGCCTTTCCGGCCTTCTCTACGGCAGTCAGAACTGATTGCAAAATTTCTTCGTTCGAAAGTTTGCGGACCTCACGCCCGCACACGGGGCAATGCGCCT
The DNA here is from genome assembly GCA_016217965.1 of Candidatus Kaiserbacteria bacterium. Lineage (GTDB taxonomy): Bacteria > Patescibacteriota > Minisyncoccia > Phycocordibacterales > UBA2100 > UBA10103. The sequence goes on along the minus strand of JACRFI010000001.1, from coordinate 12,432 downwards.
TTCCGATACGTGCGTACAGTACGCGCAGATAGTCATAGATCTCTGTGATGGTTGCAACTGTAGAGCGCGGATTGTTGGACCTGCTCTTTTGATCTATCGAAATTGCAGGAGAAAGCCCGCTGATCTCATCCACGTCCGGCTTTTGCATCTGCCTCAAAAATTGGCGTGCATAGGCGGAGAGCGATTCCACGTACTTACGTTGCCCTTCGGCAAAAATGGTATCGAACGCGAGCGATGACTTGCCGCTCCCTGAGAGACCGGTGAATACAACCATTTTATTCCGTGGTATTTCGATGTTTACATTCTTCAAGTTGTGCGTACGCGCACCCTTAACGATGATTTTTTCTTCCATATAGGTCCGCCCCTCGATTGTTCCGAGGGGTAGGCACGAAGACTATAGCACACACCTCCACACCGCGCCTTCATGTTGCTGCTGTAGAGTTGCGGCAGGTTACGGAGGTAACCTTGGCAATGGTTATGGCACTCTATATCTATCTCGCGCTTGCGCTGTTCGTGTATTTTTTCCCGACATATCTCGCTTTTGTGCGAGGGCATGTGGATTGGAAGGGTGTATTTTTTACCAATCTCGCCATTGCCTGGACGATAGTAGGCTGGTTCGTTCTCTTCATTTGGGCATTCGATGTTGAAAAGAGGAATTGACCCCGAAGTGGAGGACCTTTGCTTCTACTACCGGGTTGATTCTCTGAGACTTTCTTAGTACGCTCTAGCGATGTTCGACGGGATAAATGTCTTCTACCTTATACCTATACTGTACGTCTATTTCTTCCCGTCCATCCTCGCCTATATTTGGGGACACAACTATAAAGGCGCACTCTGGTACGTAAATTTGGCTATCGGCTGGACTATTTTGGGCTGGTTTGCATGTTTGGTGTGGGCATTTGATCTCGATGGCAGGTGAAGCGTGGTTCACCAGACAACTGCTTCCTCCGTCAGTGTGACTCCGAATTTCTCAAAGACTGCCTTTCTTATTTGTTCAGCAAGCTCTTTTACCTCTGATTCCGTGGCCTCATCCGCATTCACAAGATAATTGGGGTGTTGCACACTGGCCTCAGCGCCTCCAACTCGGGCACCTTTCATTCCGGCTTTTTCAATGAGCCATCCCGCTGGCACGCGCCCTTCCCGCGATTTCACCTGCTTTTCTTTCTCGAACATCTCTCGAATCGGATCTGGCACGACCGGGTTCATAAAGAAGGAGCCTGCGGCACGCACATTCTGTATGTGCCTCCTCTCCCTGTCCTGTATCGTCTCCTCGATATGGTGGTGACTCTCTGCGCTGTTCATTTTCTGAAGTTGTAAATGGATGTCGAAAATAATCAGCTCAGGGTGTTTCTTAAAATGGCTCATGCGATATGAGAACTCGCATTCCGGATTCGAGAACTCACGTATCTCTCCTGTACTCACGTCGAGGGCTCGCACCCACGTCACGAAATCTTTTATCTCCGGGCCGAATGCGCCTGCATTCCCTCTCACTGCGCCGCCGATAGTGCCAGGAATGCCGCCGAGCTTTTCCCACCCGCCAAGCCCCGCATCCGCCGCGGAACGTATAAGTTGTAGTAAATTACATCCCGCCTCAGCGTGTACTCCAGTTTCGGAGATGTCGAACTTTTGTGACACGATGTTGATAACAAGCCCTTCAATCCCCTCATCCGGCACCAGGACATTGCTGCCTCCCGCAAGAATTATGTACGGTTTACCATGCTCTTTTGCCCAGGACATCGCGTCCTGGATGTCATTCTCGTTTTTCGCTTCGGCAAAATACCTCGCATTCCCTCCGATTTCGAAAGTCGTGAGAGATGCTAACGGCACATGTTCTTTTATCTCTATCATGATTTTTGCTCTAGCATGCGCAATTCATCCCTGAGAAGCGCTGCCGTCTCGAAATCCAACCTATCTGCCGCCTCATGCATCTGTCTGCGCTTATCTTTTATCATTTTCTTTTTGTCTCCGCCGTAGGCCGCCGTATCCATCTCCGAAAGTTCCTTGATGGTGCGGTCACGAACTCTCTGGATATCACCGGTAATATCGCGGATTCGCTTTTCGATGGTCTTAGGCGTTATGCCATGTTTTTTATTGTACTCAGCCTGGAGGGCGCGGCGCCGATTCGTCTCACCGATCGCACGCTCCATTGAACCCGTGACATTATCTGCATACAAAATGACCCTGCCATGCACATTTCGTGCTGCGCGCCCCATCGTTTGTATCAGTGACGTCTCGCTTCGAAGGAACCCTTCCTTATCCGCATCCAATATGCCGACCAATTCTACTTCCGGCAAGTCGAGCCCTTCGCGAAGTAGGTTCACTCCAACCAACACATCGAATGTACCTTTACGGAAATTCGTTAGTATCTCTATGCGCTCTATAGTTAGAACATCACTGTGCACGTATCGTGCTTTTATACCTTTTTCCACCAAGAATTGAGTAAGATCCTCCGCCATTTTTTTCGTAAGAACCGTCACAAGCGATCGAGAGCCACGTTTCGTTACCAGTTCCGCTTCTTTGATGAAATCGCGCACCTGTCCTTCATACTGGTCTTTACCAACTATCGGACGGACTACTATTTCCGGATCAAGTAACCCCGTCGGGCGCACTATCATCGGCACAGGCGTCCCGCTCTTTTCGAGCTCATACGTACTTGGCGTTGCACTTGTATAAAGCGTTTGGCCTGTATTTTCCAAAAATTCCTCGAATTTAAGCGGCCGGTTATCTACTGCACTTGGTAAACGAAACCCATGTTCGATAAGTGTGAGTTTTCTCGCTCTGTCCCCCGCATACATTGCACCTATCTGCGGCACCGTTACGTGCGATTCGTCGATGACGGTGAGAAAACCTGCCCCGTTAGAGGCGATGCCTCTAACGGGGTCCGCGAACAATTCGCCACATTTCTTAAAATAATCCAACAAAGTATACGGCGGTTCACCCGGCTGCCGCCTGTCAAAATGCCTCGAGTAGTTCTCAATGCCGCTGCAAAACCCGAATTCACGTATCATCGAAAGGTCTTGACGCGTCCGGCGCTTCAATCGTTCAGATTCCAAGATTTTGCCAGCTTCGTTCAGTTTCTTTAGCTGTTCCGCGAGCTCCGCCTCAATATCTGCGAGCGCGGCATCCACAACATCTTGCGGCGTCACGTAATGCCGCGCAGGGAAAATGAACACCGCCTCAGTCTCCCCCTTGATCACACGGGTGATCGGGTCCATGTCTTCTATCTTTGCGATACGTCCGCCAGATAGGTCCACCCGATAGATGATGCGCTCGTTCGCTGGCATTATTTCGACTCCCGCTCCGAGCGGCCGGAATGTACCGGGAGAAAGGTCGCTTGGAGTTCTGTCAAAATGCATCGAGACGAGCTTGCGCGTAAGCGCCGCGCGCGTCATCGTCTCGCCCTTCGCCAATTTCAAATTCACTTTCTCGTATTCAATGGGGCTTCCAAGTCCGTAGATACACGAGACAGAGGCGACAACTATCACGTCCTTTCGCGTAAGTAACGCTTGCGTTGCAGCGTGGCGCAATCGCTCGATGTCTTCGTTTATCTGCGCTTCTTTTTCGATATAGGTATCTGTAACCGTCACATACGCCTCCGGCTGATAAAAGTCGTAGTAAGAAACGAAGTAATGCACTGCGGCATTCGGAAAGAATTCGCGATATTCTGATGCAAGCTGCGCTGCGAGAGTTTTGTTGTGAGCGATGACGAGCGTTGGTTTCCCTATCTTCTCGATTACATTCGCTATCGTGTATGTCTTTCCGGAACCCGTAACACCCAGAAGCGTCTGGTCTCGTTTCCCTTTCTTGAGACCCTCTATTAGCGTAGAGATCGCTGCCGGCTGATCGCCTGCAGGCTTGTAATCACTCTCTAGTCTAAAAACTGACATCCGACTACTCTATCAAGAAACACTTTAAAAAGCTTCAGATGCTAGGCGCGGAGAAAGCGCGGCTCGAGACGTACAAGTCGTACGATGAGAGCGGTGCAGAGGCTCCGCAACGACGCAGATGTGCTTTTTCAGGTGTTTCTCAAGAAAGGACGAGGACGGACACACTCCGCTTTCCTCGCTTCAATATCGCGATGCCGTTTTTGAAATCGCTGGTTTCGAGCACTTTTCCTTCTTTGATATTTTCTCCGTTCAACTGTATCGCTCCGTCCGCAAGAAACTGGCGTGCCTCACGCTTGCTTGCAGCAAGACCTGCACTTACGAGTACGTCCACGATGGATGCAGACGATTCCACAGTATGAGAAGGAGCGTCATGCTTTAACAAATCCGCAGTGCTGGCATCGATGTCGGCCTCACCAAAAAGCACTTCTGACGCGCGTGCTGTGATACCCGCAGTGTTCTCTCCGTGAGCAAGTGCCGTCACGAGGCCTGCAAGCCGCTTTTGGGCCACACGGGCAGGAGGATTTTTCGCGTGCTCCTTCATGGTCCCCTCGATCTCTTCGCGAGAGAGCAATGTCATCTTAAGAAGCATCTCTTCGGCCATTTCATCTGATATGTTGAACCAAAATTGGTAGAAGCGGAACGGGGGCGTTTTATTTGCATCAAGCCACACAGCACCTCCTTCACTTTTCCCAAACTTCTTTCCGGTTGCCTTATCAACGAGGAGCGGCCACGAGAATGCGTATGCCGTATCCCCCGTCGTCCGTCGAATCAATTCCACACCCGAAAGAATATTGCCCCACTGGTCTGAGCCGCCGACCTGAAGGTCACATCCGTACCGTTTGTGCAACTCAAGAAAATCATAGGCCTGAAGAAGCATGTACGAGAATTCGGTGAACGAAATGCTCGCATCCGGCGTTTCAAGGCGTGGGCGCACGCTGTCGCGCTTTATCATTTCGTTTACGGTAAAGTGCTTGCCTACATCGCGCAGAAATTCCATCAGATTCAGTCCTCTCAGCCAATCTGCGTTATTCACCATCTCGAAATCCACTCCGCCCAGAAGTTGTTTAAATTGCTTACGAAGCGCTTCGGCATTTTTATCGATTGTCGCGTCATCCATGAGATTCCTCTCGGCACTCCTTCCCCCGGGATCCCCTACCATTCCGGTTCCGCCTCCGACGATAATTATGAGTTTATGTCCATCTTCGACAAATCGTCTCAGGACCAACATGCCCTGAAGCTGTCCCACATGCATCGAGTCCGCCGTCGGGTCTACCCCTAGGTAGAGAGTACGTTTCTGACCATCGGTGATCTCTTCAAGCTTTTCAGAGGAGTGCTGGTAGACATAGCCGCGTTCGCGCAAAATTTCAGAAAGCATCACCATACAGTACAAAACTATACCACTAATTAGCTAGAAGGGTCGGACTGGGCAAACCAGCCGACCCCCCTTAGGGCGGAATCGAACTCAAGAGCGAGGGCTCTTGAAGTTCTAGGATGATGCGACCCTGTGGCAAGCATCACCGTATTGTTACTATCTTGTGATACATACGAATAGTCAAGATAGCCTAGAGATGGCCTACTTGTGTGTGTCTCGTTTCTTTTCTCGCTCCCCCACTTCATGCTCATCCATTCCGAAGTGGTGGGCGAATTCGTGCCAGATCGTATCAGCGATAACTTGTGCAACTGGCATACCGTCTTCCGCCGCCGCTTCTTCAATAGGTTCTTGATACAGGGTTATCGTATCCGGCATGGTAACTCCCACCCCATACAAATCGCCCCGAGCGGAAAGTGGGATGCCCTGGTAATAGCCAAGCAGGGTCTCGTCGGGGCCCAATCCTTCTTGTTTTCGCACTTCTTTCGATGGCTCATCTTCCACCAATAACGCCACATTCTTTATCTTCTGCCGCACCCATTCCGGCAGTCTTTCAAACCCTTCTTCAACTAGTTTCTCAAATTCTTCCTTAGGCATATAAGGTGAGCGGCGCAACAACATAGGGAGATGTGCGCCGCTCGATAAAGGGCTGTCCCTTATTACGAAACCTCAAAGGTCATGTCCGCCATGGACACAACCCGGGCAACGTACTCGCATTATGCGCCTGGATTAACGAGTTCCGCAAATCGCTTCCTCACCTTCTCTACTTTCGGTTCAATGATGAGCATGCAATACGGCGCGGATGTATTCTTTTTGAAATAATCCCTGTGATAGTCCTCTGCCGGATAAAAGGTATCGAGAGGCATTATTTGCGTGACGACGCGAGTTCCATCTTTCAAAGACTCTTGAATTTCTTTCGACACCTTCTGTGCTACCTGCTTTTCCTCATCGTTGCCATAAAAAATGACAGAACGATATTGCTCGCCCACATCATTCCCCTGCCGATTCGGCGTCGTCGGGTCGTGGGAGCCGAAAAATACGGTGAGCAAATCCTCGTACGAAATCGCTGCCGGATCGTACGTAACCCGTATCACTTCTGCATGCCCTGTATCCCCCATCGAGACTCTTTCATACGATGGATTCTTCATCGCACCTCCCGCATATCCCGGTTCAACTTTTGTTACGCCTTTCAGCATTTGAAATACTGCTTCCGTACACCAAAAACATCCACCGCCAAAAACCGCTTGTCTTATGCCCATAATGATTCATCGATATGCTCAAGTGCTTTTTTTTGAGTCACTTTTGTTTGTTTGCCATACTTCAAATTGAACTCCTTAAATGTCATTTTTCCGTTGATAATCGAACATACATCGTCAATTCGAGGATCCTTCCAGTCCAACATATAAAGAATGACACCATCATCAAATTGCGCCTGTGCTTTTCTCCAATCATATTGCTGCTTTGTTTCTCGAAATGTTCGTGAAGTCGCCGTACGATATTCCGCATCTCTCTTGTTTTTAAACAAAGTCACGCCATACCGATTGAACATCATGTCGATCTCGGATGGAGTCTCGCGAGATCCGGTTAAATCCTGTGAGGATAGACTGCGGATGATCGGCGGATGATGTCCATCCGACATGCTCGCTCCTTCGGAGTGATTGTGGCCGGTGAACGCGCTTCTGGAGACCCGCTTATCCATTAATCGATATGCAGGCGTTGGATTCTCTTCACTTCCAATGTCTGGATGAAGCGTCGCGTCTTCAATACCTGTCGTGAGCACCACGCGCCCCTGCATTCGCGTAAGAAGCACTTCAAATGGGAGCCGTGCGATTTTCATCAGGTGGTGTTTTGCTACATCACCCGCAATCAAATATTCTCGTGGTGACTGGAGGGTATCCAGCAAAGTTTCTTCCAAGGAAGACAATATTGCATCAAGCGATTGAGAAACGTTATCGCGCGAATCCTCGCGATCAGCCATGCGCAGCGCGTCCTGCATGCCCAAACGATACCATAAGGCGTGCTATCCCGCTCTCTTCACTTTCGCCCGATCACTCGCCGTAAGTGCTTGCTTCCTCAATCGTACGCTTTGTGGCGTAACTTCCAGATATTCATCCGCTGCCATGACTTCGAGCCCTCGCTCAATGGTAAGTTCGTACGGTGGGATGAGATTTATCGCTTCGTCAGACGAAGATGAACGCACGTTCGTAAGATTCTTATTCTTCGTCGGGTTCACTTCCATTTCTTCGCCCTTGGACGTATTTCCGAGCACCATGCCTTCGTACACTTCTATACCCGGGCCGATGTAGAGCACGCCTCTATCCTGCAAATTCCAAAGAGAATAGCCGAGCGCTTTTCCGCTTGCCATAGAAATCATAGAACCGGTGCTGCGCTTTCGTATTTCGCCGCTGAAATGTTTGAACCCAATGACGCGCGACGCCATGATTCCTTCTCCTTTCGTATCTATAACGAATTGGTTTCGGTAACCGAGGAGCCCGCGAGTTGGACCTTCGAAAATAAGTCGTACAGACACATCGTGCTGCAAGAGGTTCTGCATCACAAAACCGCGCTGTCCCAGTCGTTCGATTATCGTGCCTTGGTACTCCATCGGAGTGTCTATAACAACCTCCTCAAAAGGTTCAGTTTTCTTGCCGTTCTCTTCGTGCATGATGACGTTCGGTTGCGAGACCTGCATTTCATATCCTTCACGCCGCATGTTCTCAAGAAGAATCGCGACATGCAGTTCGCCTCGCCCAGAAACCTTGAATGTGTCACTGCCATCGAATTCCACGCGTAGCCCGACGTTTATTTCCAATTCCCGCTCCAAACGCTCGCGCAACTGGCGCGATGTGACAAATTTTCCTTCACGCCCACCGAATGGCGAATTATTGACGAGAAAATTGAGCGTGATCGTGGGCTCGTCCACCGCGATAGCAGGAAGCGGTTCGACATTTGTATCCGTCGAAATTGTCTCGCCTATCTCGATATCCGGAATGCCTGCGATGAGGACAATGTCTCCCGCGCCCACTTCTGTCGCTTCGACACGCTTGAGGCCGTCGAATGTGAACATTTTCGTTATTTTTCCGTTCCGTGATTCTCCATGCGGCTTCTTTATGTGCACGTTTGAGCCTGTTTGCAGTGAGCCTTCGTACACGCGCGCTACCGCCATGCGGCCAAGGAAGTTGTCGTAGGCAAGATTGAACGGCTGCGCGCGAAGGGTTTGGTCTGCGGAAGCTTGCGCAGATGCTACCGGCACTTTCTCAAGAATGACATCGAGAAGCGGCGTCAGGTCGCTTGATTCGTCGGTAAGATTTTTCTTCGCTATCCCCTGCTTGCCGATAGCGTATACAACCGGAAAATTAGATTGCTCGTCGTTCGCGCCGAGTTCGAGGAATAGCTCTAACACCCCCTCTTCTGCTTTTGCCGGGTCCGCTGCAGGCTTGTCTATCTTATTGATGACAACGATGGGCTTGAGGCCGAGTTCGAGCGATTTCTTGAGAACGAATCGCGTCTGAGGCATAGGACCCTCTTGCGCGTCGACAACGAGGAGCACTGAATCGATGGAGCGAAGCACTCGTTCAACTTCCGAACCAAAATCCGCGTGCCCGGGCGTATCGACGATGTTTATCTTGGTTCCTTTATATTGAACGGCCGCATTTTTTGCATAAATGGTTATGCCTCGCTCTTGTTCGAGTTTATTCGAGTCCATCGAGACCCCCGCCTCCGCCGCTCCCGTCTGCCGTAAAATAGCGTCAGTGAGCGTGGTTTTTCCATGATCAACATGGGCTATTATGGCGATGTTCCTAATTTCCATAGCGATGATTGCTACCTGCCCCGTTAGATACGAGGTACTCCGAGTTATCTAATGGGGTGTTTCGGATTTCCATGGTGTTGAACAAAAAATGCCTCGGCTTGCGAGGCAAGTTCGACAATACTATCGCAAAATGGTCAAAATTCAAGACTGCCTTCCGAGATCCAAGCCGAATGCTTGTTCAGCAATTTGAATCTTTTTTTATGTCACAGTTGCTAGCTCCCGCATATATACAAGTTCGTTGGATTCCATGTCGCTGCAATTGTTATAGAATGAGCGTATGGACAGGAGGCGAGCGCGATTGGAACAGGCTGGACCAGCGTTCTCTGTCTTTTTCAACAAAGACGCGTCCTGGTCTTTGCGCAAAAGCGGACGTGAGATCTTTCGTTCGAAAGATGATCAGCTAGGTAAGTATTTACACGTTGCGATAGTCGCTCAGAACAGAGCGTCAAAAGACCGTCAGCAAGCACGCGCAGTATTTGACCCAGATAGCGGCACTTACAAGCGTGAGCCACGAGCGAATTTTGCTGATTTTCTTTCCGATTCGCTGGATTGCGACGGATTCGTACAGCTCGCAACAGGTATGACGAAGATCTCCGAATATAACTGGCACGCCGGATTTAACATGCCGTCGGTTACGCTTTTTAAGGATAATGAATTCCAAAGAGAAGAAAGAGATGACGGGCTGATAAAATTCATTAAATCAAAGATCCGAGAAGGGCAAATGGGGGTCCTTGATGTAAAACCTACCGAGGAAGAAGAAAAAGATCCACACTCAGAGGGTTCTCATACCACACTCGTAATACACGGAACTGACCGAGAAATTTACGTTTTACAAAAGAAAGGAAATGGCAAATTTGAGATTGCCGCGCTTAAAGATGCTCTTTTTGCGATGACGATGGATCACGGCACCATGTTCGCCGCAAAGGATATGGATGCTGTTGCTGCACTCATCGAGAGCTCAAAGACGCAATCCACACAATGACCCGACCTCCTTCTGCTACTCACCGGTGCAGTTTTCGCAACTAGACGAGTAGAGCAACTTACAACTCCATGAATGGGTTCCATGCCACCTCCCAAAGAAACCCGTCAGGATCCGCAAAATAGCCCGTATATCCGCCCCAAGACGCTTTGTGCCCTGTTTTTATGATCTTCGCCCCCGCTTTTTTTGCGACGTTCAGTGACGTGTCTACTTCATGCGCTGAGGCAACGTTGTGCGCGAGGCTAAATGCACGAAAGCCGCTTCCCTCTTCTGAAACACCGGCGTCGTTCGCGAGCGCCTCGCGCGGAAAGAGCGCGAGCGTGAGGTTCTGCAATTTGAAAAAGACGATGCCGTCATTGTTCTCGTCCTCCTTGAACCCAAGTTTCTTGTAGAATTTCGTCGAGGCCTCAAGGTCCTTCACCCCAAGCGTGACGAGAGATATCTTCGGCTTCATTCCACGTGAATATGCCATAGGGTCGAGAATCTAGCTCAAAAATAATCGCGAACTGGAGCTGTCAAAATCCGTTGCGAGAATCCGAGAGAGCGAGGGAGGCGTGCCAAGGGCACGACGACCGAGCGAGCGAAGGTTCGCAGCAGGATTTTGGCTGCTACAGTCGCGAAATGCTTTTTTGCGTATCTGCATGGTTATTTTTGAGATAGGTTCATATTAATTTTTATTGATGCAACGCACGCACGTCGTCTGATTCTCTCGGGTCTTTACGTACTTTCCGCCACAAGAACAAAGCACGATGATGCTTATGATAGGTTTATAGACATATTTCCCCCTCTGAGAAGTATACTTTTTTACGGGAATAGGCAGTGGTTCTTTTTTCATTCGATGAATGTAAGTGCCTTCCCTCGCTGCCCCGCGCGTCCGGTACGTCCGATGCGGTGCACGTAATCTTCGTAGCTGCCCGGCACGTCAAAGTTGATGACGTGCGAAACATTTGGAATATCCAGGCCGCGCGCAGCAACGTCTGTCGCCACAAGGACCTGTACATGCTCGTCCTTGAAGAGTTTGAGCGAGCGCTGTCGCTGCCCGTGGGATTTATTGCCGTGGATGGATTCGGCTTTGAATCCTTCGGCTTTGAGGAGTTTGAATAGTTTTTCTACGCCGTGCTTCGTACGGCCGAAGACGAGCACTTTCGTGAACTCTCCCGTGCGGAGAAGTTCTGCAAGATGTTCAAATTTAGTCCTTCCAGACTGAATCCGTACAATATCCTGATCAACATGTTTCGATGTGTCTTGTGTTTTGACGGATATCCGTTCAGGTTCAGTTAAGAAGTCCCCAATGAGTTTTTCGATGTCGCGCGAGAGCGTCGCGGAGAAGAAGAGCGTGTGGCGCTTTGCAGGCATTGTGCCAAGTATCTTTCGCATGCTTTCAATGAATCCCATGTCGAGCATTCGGTCCGCTTCGTCGAGGACAACGTTGCTGCATTTCGCAAGATTCACTTCGCCCCTATCCATAAGATCCATAATGCGTCCCGGCGTTCCTATGAGGAACTGCGCGCCTTGGCGCAAACTCCGGATCTGCATATTTATATTCGCGCCACCGATAGCGAGCGCAAAGTGAAGCGGCAGACCTGAAGCGAACGCTTTGAATTCGTCGGCTATTTGCACCGCAAGTTCTCGCGTAGGTGCCATGATGAGCACGTTCTCGCCTGGGTTCTTCAAAACCTTGTCGAGGAGCGGTATGAGGAACGCGCCCGTTTTTCCAGTGCCCGTTTCTGCAAGCCCGACGACGTCGCGGCCCTGGAGAGCGAGTGGGATTGCCGCATCCTGGATGGGGGTTGGCGTCACATACCCCTTCTTCGTAATATTTTTTTTCAGGCGCTCGTCGATAAGAAAATCGGCGAACGTATGGACTGGCGTGAAGACAGTTGCCTCTTCGACAGTTTCCGCTTTCTGAATGAATTTCGAATAATGGATGTTCGCTCCGCGCTGCCGAGGTACACGAGAAGCGCCTCCTGGTCTACGGCCCGAATAGCCCCCTTGCGGTCGGCTGCGCCCGCCATAAGACGGACGGCTTGATGTGCGTCCGCGGAATGTCCGCGAACCTGAGTGTTGCTGATACATGCGTGAGTTCTCGCAGCTGTTGCTGCCGTTACTTAATGTCAACCGTCTTGAGTGAGTTTTCACCCCGTATCGAACTTCTGGGGCGGCCTCGAGGAGAACTCAAGACGAAAAAACCAGTGAGAAAGTTGATGTGAGAAGAGTAACAGATAACCGGCTCGTTGTCAATGCAATGTACGAGTCCACCACATTTGGCACTGGTGTGCTGTTAAGTCACGAACAATATACCGCAAAGGAGAGATCATGCCCAGCGATTCATGGGGTCTCTCGGTGTTGTACCAGAGGAGCCAGTCGATCAGGAGTTCGTTGAAGC
>JACRFI010000005.1 GCA_016217965.1 Candidatus Kaiserbacteria bacterium | reverse complement strand
TTCGCCCGCTCGGTAGCCATATGGAGCCAGCGTACCGTGTCCCGCTGGAACTTTCGCGCTCCAGGGACCATGTCTCGCATGTATATCTGCCGCACATCCTAGCAGTTACCCGAGTGCCAAATGTATCTGAACTTATGCAGAATACGAAAGGGACTCCCGGTAGGGAGCCCCCTTCTCCGTCAGGTGCTACTCCCTTTGATTGCACTGCCGTTTAGTCAGCTCGGGCGGACGCTTAATGTGTGAGGTGAGACAGGTGTGCGGTGTGTGCCGCTCCGTCTCCCACGCATCAATGTAAGCACGCCTCTGCAACTCAACGATACGCGCAAGCGAAAGTTTCGCGGTTGGCCTGGTCACTGGCCAGCCCTCCCTGTTGGAGTGCCGGATCGCAAGATCCGTCCGAATCACCACGACTCGGGAAAGAGTCTCGATTCTTCAAGACCCATTCCCGACTACGTATCACCCACGAAAAATCTCCCTGCAGGGAGATTCGTGTGAGCGAAAGTATCTTCCCGTAAGGGTCTGGAGGGGGCACCTTCTCTTTCGAGGGTTGCCGGCGGGTCAACAAGCCAGTACTTTCGCCGCACTCTTGATACGTATGGGGTATGTACGAGCATAGTAACAACGCTCCCCATCCGGCACAAGTTCATTTCGAAACCGCGCGACAAATTGCTGGAGATGCGATACATTCAGGATATGAGAAAAAAAGACCTAGAGAAGTTGCGGAAAGACATCGACAGTGTGGACAGAGTGATTCTTGCAGCGCTCGCGAAGCGGGCGAAACTCTCACAGGTGATAGGAAAATACAAGCTGCAGAAAGGGATGAAAGCGCTTGATAAAACGAGGCAAAAGCAGCTCATAAAATCTCGCATTGCGATGGCAAAGGCAAGAAAACTCTCCTCCAAATTAGCGCTTGAGATATTCACCCGCATACACAAAAATTCTCTTGAGATACAAAAGAAGATCCGATCATGAACCCCATTAGAAATAGCTCGCCCCAACCCTCTGGGCGCGCAAGCGCGGGCGCGATTTCTAACGGGGTGAAAGTCGCAGCTCGAATAGAGAAAATTCCTGAATATATTTTCTCACGCCTGAACAAAGAAGTGGCTGCTATAGAAAAAGACGTCGGAAGAAAAGTACTGAATCTGGGGCCTGGGAGCCCTGATTTTCCGCCGAGTGAGATATATGTTCAGAAATTCTTCGAGTTCGTGCGGCATCCGCAGGCGCATCTCTACCCTGGGTATCGTGGTGTGCAAGAATTCAACGACGCGGTCCGTGCGTTTTACAAAAGACGTTTTGATGTCGACCTTGAGGACAACGAGGTGTTGCCGCTTCTTGGCGGAAAGGACGGTATAAGCCACCTGCCGCTCGCACTCGCCGACGCGGGAGATAACGTGCTCGCACCAAACCCGGGGTACCCGCCTTTCAGCGAACCGGGGCCTCTTTTTGGGGTCTCATCGAACTATTACGACCTTCTGCCAGAAAACGGCTTCAAGCCAGACCTCGCGGCGCTCGGTACGCAGATAAACGACAAGACCCGCTACATGTGGATCAACTTCCCCGGAAATCCGACAGGTGCCGTGGCAACGCATGATGAGCTAAAAACGTATGCCCATTTTGCAAAAAAACACGGAATCGCAGTGGTCCATGACAACGCGTACGCAGAAATAACATTTGACGGGTATGTTGCTCCGAGCATTTTGCAGATCCCGGGCGCAAAGGAGTACGCGGCTGAGATAGGTTCCTTCTCAAAAACGTTCTCATTTGCAGGGCTTCGGATGGGTTGGCTCGTCGGAAATCGAAATATCATTGCTTCGCTCCAAAAGGTGAAATCGCAGATGGATTCAGGCATGGCGCTTCCCCTCCAACTTCTCGGCGCGTTCGCCCTCCAAAATCGAGACGAGAAATGGCATGAAGCAATGCTCGCATCGTACCGGTCAAGACGTGACATCATCGCCGAAAAACTGAAAGGTCTAGGACTTACGTTCTCGCTTCCAAGAGGTAGCCTCTACATCTGGGCGAAAATCCCTGATGCTGCAAAAGATTCAGAAAGTTTCTGTAAGGATCTCTTGCGAGAGAAACAAGTCATGCTGACACCTGGCATCGCATATTGCTCGAATGGCGATAGATACATCCGCGCCAGCATCTGTGCGAATGTCGACAAGATTAACGAGTACCTATAAACAGAAACTCGCGCCCTCATCTATATGCTAATTCGCGAATTAGCATATAGTTAGCTTTCAAGATTGGTCGAGGCTTCAATCGGCCTATTGAAGCATTCGAAAAGTAATATCTGGCCATTTAAGAAAATAGGCGGCACAAGCAACCGGATTGAGTCTGCCTTCGTGTACGATCTCAAAAGGCGACTGAATATTCTTACTTCTAAGTACATCCAGAAAATCTTTTGCTTCTTTACTTAGCGGTAATCTTTTTTCTTGTACGATTGTATGTGGTTTTTCGCCGGATATTGTTCCGTAGATCACTCGTCCCTCTTTCGCTTCGCGATGAATAATATACAAGACCCCAACGAACTCCAACAGTGTTTTACTATCGCCCCTCTGCACTCTACGTAATAGGCTTTCGAGATTCGACTTTGTTTGCGGATCTCCCAATACCGATATCCTCTCAGGATTTACAAAGCCTAAGAAATCCATCTGCTTTTGTTCTCCTGCTTGTTTGGCAATACCTTTATGCAGGAGACATGAGTTAAGAAAAAGAGCAATGATCTCCTGGAAGGATTTTAAATGATCTTTTAATTCCAAATCGAAATTGTCTTTAAATGTCTTTGCCAAAGTGTTACTCCAGTAATCTTTCTGTTTTTCTACCATATAACTAAGACTGGTCCCTAAGTACTTTACTGATCCGGCTTTCTGCTTTCTTAAATCTTTCTAGAGTCTTCGTACAGTATACGTTATATCGAAACACGTCCGCAAAGAGTTTTTTGTCTCCTCGGACACTTTCAACGGCGCTCATGAGAAAGCCGAACGAAACAGTGTCTATTTCTGTCCTATCAAAACCTGCTTCGGCTATCGTTTGTCCAATGAAATGAGTGAGAAAAAGTGTCTTTGCCAGGTGCTTGTCGTGAGTGCTTGCATTCATCTCTACAACACTGAAACCTATCGTTCGTAAAAATCCGACGAGTGCTTTGTGCATAGCTGGCGTGAGCGTGTGTTCTGCGATGACGATTCGCAGTCCGGTTATATCTTTTCCCTTCTTCTCATAACTTTCTGGCCCGAACATTGGATGCGTTGCAATATATTTCCTTCCCTTTGCCAGACGCTTCAAAACTTTAATGGGATGCATTTTTACGGTACATACATCGACAATAACTACATCTTCGCTGAGATGGGGTACGATTTTCTTAACAACTTCTTCAAATGCGTGTATCGGTACGGCAAGAATGACCGCGTCGGATGCGGCAACTTCTTCCAAAGAGGAAAAAGTTTTCCCATCAGGTTTTTTTTCTGGCGCATGTATGCGCACTCTTACCTTCGGGGCAAAACGCTGTAAAAGCACGTGCACGAACGCGCCGAAATTACCGTACCCTATGATTCCAACTGACCGTATCTCCATTGTTACGCCTTGCGCCACTTCGCGTACGAAACGAGAAGCGGAGTTGCAAGGGCGATGGACGAGAACGTTCCTGCGATAATGCCAACGATGAGCGTGAGCGCGAAATCTTGCGTGCTTTCCGGGCCGACGAAAAAGAGAACTCCTAGCGAGATTAAGACCGTCACGGACGTGTTTACAGAACGCACGAATGTCTGTTGCAAGCTTCTTCCTGCTGTGAGCTCAAAATCTTCTTTCTTGTTCTGTTCCTGATTGAGGCGCAAATTCTCGCGAACACGGTCGAAGACGACGATTGTGTCATGCACGGAGAAACCAAGTATCGTTAGGACTGCGGTTACGAACAACGTGTCTACTTGTGCGCCGAATATATGGCCGAGTACCGAGAAAAATCCGATAGGAATAATAACGTCATGTACAAGCGTGACCAGTGCAATAAGTCCGTAGACCCAGGATGAGACTGGTTTCGAGACTTTTCTGAAGACGAACGCAATGTAGAGAAGAATTGCGAGTAAGACGAGAGAGATCGCGAGGAACGACTTGTTCCTTAACTCTACTCCTATTGTTGGGCCGATTTCAGAGAAACGTTCCAGCGTTGCGGGATATTCATCGTTTAACGAGACTGTTTGCGTCAAACTTGCTCTCATTTCGCTTGTGATGTTTCCTGCGCGAACGATGTATCCATTATCCTGTGCCTCACGGATCGCAAATCCTTCGTATCCTGCTTCTTGTAATGCGGTGGACAATTCCTCAACCGAAGGTTTGGCATCCTGGTATCTCACTTCAGCAAGAACGCCGCCAGTAAAATCTGTTCCGAGTTTGAGTCCGAATATAAGCGCAGCACCAATGGAGACGATCACGAGGAGCGCAGTGATGGCAAAAAAGACTTTGCGATACGTGACAATGATCATATGTTTATGCCGCTACTGAGGAAAAATCTCCCGATTTTACTTTCTGTCGAGACACCAAGCGCCAGCAAGAGCGTGCGCGACACGGAAATCGCCGTGATCATCGAAATAATGACGCCGAGGCCAAATACGAGGGCAAATCCTTTCACGAGTGATGTGCCGAACCAGAAAAGGATTATCGCCGTAATGATAGATGAAATGTTTGAATCGCGAATGGAGAGCCAAGCACGTGCAAATCCATCTTTGATCGCATCGTGTGAATTCTTTCCTTTTTTCATTTCCTCCTTCATGCGCTCGAATATGAGCACGTTCGCGTCCACTGCCATACCGATAGAAAGGATGAACGCTGCGATACCTGCGGCAGTCAGCGTAACAGGAATGAGCTTGAAAACCGCAAGCGAGAGAAGAACGTACACAAGGAGAGCAAGGGACGCCACGAAACCAGGTAATCGGTACCAAAGGATCATGAACACGATGACTGCAGCGACACCGCCAAGTCCTGCCAAGAGTCCATTTTCTACCGCCTTGCCACCGAGCGTTCCACCAACGGTTTCTGTCGTCAGAAGTTCTATAGGCACAGGAAGCGCGCCGAAATTCAGGTTACGTACGAGCTCCCTCGCAGAGTCAGGAGTGAAATTTCCAGATATAACGGCGGTACCATCGGGAATGGCTTCACGGATGACCGGAATAGAAATGAGAACGCCATCAAGGAAAATGCCGAACGGGCGGCCGATGTTGTCTCGCGTAAGGTCTGCAAACAGTTGTTTGCCATCAGCGTTGAAATCAAGTACGACAACCGCCTCATTAGAAAGTCCGCCTCCGCCATTGCCGAATTGGAGCTGTGCTTTGTCTACATGTTTGCCCGTCACGGCGGCAGGCTCAAATAAATCTTTTATCTGCTCGAGTGGCGTTCCTTCTGGCGGACTTGCCGCATCTACCTTGAGCAGGCGAAATTCAAGTGATGGCGTCTGCCCTATCATCGCAATTGCTGCTTCTGTGTCCGTAACTCCCGGAAGCTCGACGATAAGCCTCTCCTGTGACTCGCCCGCAAGCGCTCCCCCCTTCTCTGTCTGGACGATGGGTTCTGCAACGCCAAACAGGTTCACCCGACGTTCTATCGTATCCCTAAGCGATGCCATCGCATCGCTGGTCTGTGCCGAGTCAACTTCACTCAAATCAGCCTTGTATACGAGTTGCGTGCCTCCGGAGAGGTCCAATCCAAGCCGAAACGGGCGAGAACCTGTCAATTCAGAATCAATAACGTACCAGCCAATGAGAGCCCCGAGTGCGAGCAATCCAAGCGCAATGAGCCGTGTTTTCCACATGACGGGTCAGTATGCCTCCAGAATGATCCGAAATCAATTAATGTCTGAAATGACGCACGCCAGTGAAGACCATCGAAATATTTCTCTCGTCTGCTGCCGCAATGACATCTGCATCTTTCATCGCTCCGCCTGGTTGGATGATTGCGGTTGCGCCCGCTTCTGCCGCAGCAATGAGGCCATCAGGAAACGGGAAAAATGCATCACTTGCAAGAGCACTCCCCTGCAAAGATAGTCCCGCTTCTTTGGCTTTCCAAATTGCGAGTTTTGTTGAATCAATACGGCTCATTTGCCCTGCACCGACGCCGAGTGTTCTATCAGGCGCCGCGTATACGATAGCGTTCGACTTCACGTGTTTTGCAACTCTCCACGCAAAAAGAAGCGCTTTCATTTCTTCTTTCGTTGGTTGGCGTTTAGTCACGACTTTCAGGTCACTTTCCTTCAATACGTGCACATCAGCATCTTGTGCCACATACGTATCGGGACCAACGCTTCGTACGCGCTGCAGTGAACCTTCTGTTGGATCTTTAAGAATTTTTATAAGACGCAAATTCTTTTTTTCTTTCAAGACTGTAAGAGCGTCATGCGCAAAATCTGGAGCGATGATAACTTCGCAAAATAATTCCTTTATCGCCTCCGCGGTCGCAACATCAATTTCTCTGTTTGATGCAATGATGCCCCCAAAAGGCGCTTGCGTGTCGGTCGCAAATGCCTTGTCCCACGCTTCTTTGAGAGACATCGCCTGCCCCACACCACACGGGTTGTTGTGTTTTAAGATCGCTACTGTAGGTTCGTCTCCGCCAGCTGGCGGATTGAATTCATGTATGAGTTCCGCGGCAGCGGTGAGATCGAGTATATTGTTGTACGAAAGCTCCTTGCCGTGGAGCTGGCTGTAGTACTCGTTGAATTTTCCATAGAGCGCAGCTTTCTGGTGCGGATTCTCGCCATAGCGGAGCTGTTGGACGAGAGGTGCATCAATAGAAAGCCCCTCTGACGCCGCTTCCATGTGGGACTTCGTAAGTCCCACATGTTCAGCAAAGTATGCGGCGATTGCGGCATCGTATGCTGCCGTGCGTGCAAATGCCTTACCTGCAAGGTCGCGTCGCTTCTCGAGAGACACACTACCGGACTTTTTTATTTCCTCAGCGATCGCTGAATAGTCCGCAGGATCGACGACGACAGTTACTGATGCGTGATTCTTCGAACCGCTGCGTATCATCGACGGACCACCGATATCAATGTTCTCGATGATCTCTCCATCTGCTGCGCCTTTTGCGACCACTTGCTCGAATGGATAGAGATTCGAGACCACAAGGTCTATCGGCCCAATCCCATGCTCTGCAACCGTTTTCTCGTGCTCCGAATTACCTCGGACATATAAAAGTCCGCCGTGTATTTTCGGATGGAGTGTTTTGACCCGTCCTCCAAGCATTTCAGGAAAACCTGTGTAGTCACCTAGTTCGATAACTGGAATTCCAACATCTTTAAGTGCTTTTGCCGTGCCGCCAGTTGAGATGAGTTCTATCCCCTTTTGGTGCAGCACTTTTGCAAATTCAACAAGACCAGTTTTATCGTAAACGGAGAGGAGCGCTCTTTTAATTGCCATAGACTTTTTTGAGTGCGAACAGATTTTTGTATATCTCTGCGATTGCGACAGGTCCAACGCCTCTTGGAACTGGGGTGAATACAGAAGCTTTCTCTGCGACAGAGAAATCGGCATCCCCTACCACCTTCCCACCAAGCTCGCTCGTGCCAGCGTCCACTACGGCAACGCCCTCTTTCACCATGTCGGGTTTCAAGAGTCCCGCGACGCCAGTCCCTAAGAGAATAATATCAGCTTCCCGTGTGCCAGCTGCGATGTCGTCTCCCTTGTCTAAGACCGTGACGATACCGCCCAGTTGCTTGAAAAGAACTGCCGCAGGTTTACCCACGAGCCGCCCATGACCGACAATAGCGATTTTTCTCCCTGCAATTGGTACACCGCTTTGTTCGAGAATAAAGGCGCATGCTGCTGGAACCGGCGGAACGGCCGGCCAATTTCCTGATTCGAACGACTTGAACGCCTCGTCGGATAGGATATCTACGTCTTTTTCTTTAGGTATGGCATTTCGCACGGCGTCGATGTCGACGCTCACCATCGGAAGCTGCGGGATGACACCGTCGCAGTTTCTGGCAAGCTCTTCTATCGCTGCGACCGCATCTGCGGTCGCAGCATCTTCAGGGAGCTCTTTCCTAACCATTGTTACATTCAGCCGAGCTGCGCCTCTTTCTTTTATTTTGAGATACGACGCGATGACAGGGCTCGTGTTGTTAACGAGAAACCCGAGTTTTACGCTCCCTGGAAAGGCATCGCGCTCCTTTTGGAGCGCTGAGTATAGTGTTTCTGCGATTTGCTTGCCGTCGATGATCATGCGATTCCCATTTCCTTTTTAAGTTCCTCGATAGCATCCGAAAGCTTGATCGTAGGTTCCCATTGAAGCAAGGCCTTTGCACGAGAGATGTCCGCACGAGTGCGCGCTATCTCAAGCCGCGCTGGTTCGTTTACTGTCGCACCACCTATCATGTTCGCAATATCATTCACGGACGTTTCGACACCTGTACCAAGATTAATAACCTCACCCTTCCCCACATGAGGAGATGTTGCGGCAAGAAGGTTTGCTCGAACAACGTCAAAAACGTGCACGAAATCGCGCGTCTGTGTCCCGTCGCCCCAAATAGTTATAGACTTCCCATTCTTTTTCTGTGTCAAGAACTTCCCGAGCGCTTGCGCATATGGTCCGGACGGATCGAAACGTGGGCCATAAATATTGAAGTAGCGGAAACTCACTGTCGGAAGCCCGAAGACCAGCGAGAACACACGACAACATTCTTCACCCACATACTTCTGGAGAGCGTAGGGACTTTTGGGGATAGGTGTCATTCCCTCAGAAAGCGGCAACGTCGGTTGATCGCCATACGCGGAACTTGAGCCGGAATAGACAACGCGCCCCACTTTTCCTTCTTTGCACGCAAGAAGAACCGAGAGCGTTCCATTCACATTCACGTCGTGTGATTCTTCCGGATAATCGATGGAAAACTGGACGCGCGGGAGAGCTGCGAGATGAAAAACAACTTCCGCCCCCTGTACCACTGAGGCAACGCCGGCTTTGTCGCGGATGTCCACTTCGTGGTAAAGCGCATTCTGATTGATCCGGCTATCGAATTTCCCTGCGACAAATGTATCGATGACATGGACCTCATGACCGTCCTTGATGAGCGCGTCAACGATGTGTGAGCCGACGAACCCCGCACCTCCAGTGACTACGATTTTTGCCATACCGAATGATACTACGAACCTTTAGCTGAAAAAATAATGCGCGCCGTTTGCAGAATGATGTAGATATCGAGAAGGAGCGAACGGCGACGGAAATAGAAAAGATCGTACGCAAGCTTTTCCTTTGTCTCTGCAACATCCGTGCCGTGGTGCGGATGCCTGTCGTGTTTTATCTGCGCCCAACCAGTCAGACCCGGCGTCACCAGATAGCGTGCATTGTAATACGGGATACGTGCGCTGTAGTGTGCAGCGAGCGCAGGAAGCTCAGGGCGCGGTCCAACAAAGGAGAGGTCGCCCTTGATGACATTCCAGAGCTGCGGCAACTCGTCGAGCCGGAGGCGCCGCAGAACCCTGCCGACACGCGTTACTTTGTGCTTACTCTTCAAGACGTCATCGCCAGAATCGCTTCCGCTCATGCTCCGAAATTTGATTACGTGGATTGGCTTCTGGTAGCGGCCAACTCGATGCTGCGTGATGAAAATATCGCCGCCATCATCGAGCTTGATGGCAAGCATGACGAATGGATAGAACACGAGTGAAAGAGCGCCCGCAATGATGCCGAGCACGATGTCTATAAAACGCTTGAGGCCATCGTATGCACGAGAACGGGCGAGATTCCCCAAAACCCACTCGTACGTGACGAAAGAAAGCGGGACGCGGTCGAACACTTCTTGGTGGAGGTCATTCACATCGACGAGCGCGAATCGCCGCTTCTGGAACGCAGCATCATAGACTATTGGGAGCGCAACGTTCAGGGATGGGTCTGCAAAATCGACGACAAGAACCGCAAGGCCGTCTTCTTCGACCACGCGGCACGCTTGCTGCACAATCTCGTGTGATTTTGCCTCTTTCGTGTCGATGACGTAATCAAACGTGACCGGATAACGCGAATCTGCATTTACCTCGTCAGCCAACGCCTTGGCGTCTGGCCCAGATGCAATGAGGACCCCGTGTAGATTCCTCGCGACCCGGATGCGAGGAAAGACCACGGCGCGCCATATCACAATGAGCACAGAGGAAACGGCAAGGTAGATTGCGAGTATCGTTTTTGGCGTAATGCCAAATGCTGAAATGAAGAAAAAGGCGAGCGCCGCGATCACGACATTCAAAATCTGCGTGGAGATGATCGTGTTGAACAGACGATTTCTGAAAAGCCGCGTATGTTTTCCATAGAGGCCAGCAAGAAAGAAAACGCCAAGCCACACTACGAACAGGATGAGAAACGGCGGAAAGTTAAGTTTAATGAGGTAGGTGCTCGGTATCGAGAGGTTGCGGATGGCGAGCGTAAGCCACAAAGATAGGGCGAATATGGCGAGGTCCCCCGCGAGCAAGACGAGGTATTCTCGCTTGGGGACAAAGGTCATACCCGGTCAGTAGAATGTGCCTTTGCAGCAGGCAGCATGCTGTCCTGCTGCGGCGTGGTCGGGTAAAGTTCGACTGTGTTGATTTGTTTGATTAGGAGGTTTGCTTTCATACGCGGTCCAAGTCAAAGGCACATTTCACTACCGGATCATACGTGATACCATGCCATAAAAATGGCTATGATTCAAGCCCCGGAATGGGCGTCGGACCTATGAAGAAAGTTCTCATTCTCATTACGAAAGCGACCTCTGGAGGCGCACAAACATACGTGCTCAGCGAGGCGAAACGATTGCAACGAGAGCAGAGGGTGCCAATAGTGTCATACGGGGAAGAAGGTATGCTTGTAAAAGAATTGGAGGCTGCGGGCATTGAGACATATCGGATTTCCGCACTTTCTCGCGACGTTACATTCATCAGAGATGTGACGAGCTTTTTTCAGATATACAAATATATTGGCATCGCACGGCCTGACGAGATCCACCTGAACAGCTCAAAGGCTGCCGGACTCGGCGCCTTCGCGGCTCGCCTTCGTGGCGCACCAAAAATCATCTTCGTGGTGCACGGCTGGCCGTTCAAGGAAAAAAGAAATGTTCTCGCAACAAGTGCGCTATATGTTGCGAGCTGGCTTACTGCACTCCTTTCGCACGAAGTACGTGTAGTCTCACGCTCCGACGAGGAACTGGGGAAACGCATGTGGGGCGTAGCGAAAAAGATACGGTATATGCCGCTGCATATCGAGACTCCGAAATACATCTCACGCGATGAGGCTGCCTCCCTTTTGGGCATTGATAGCACGCTGCCTCGTATCGTTACCGTCGCGGAACTAACGAAAAATAAAGGGCATCAATTCGCACTTGACGCGATTGCAGAACTGAAAAGAAATGGCAGGAATGTCCAGTATTACATGATCGGCGAGGGCGAAGAGAGGGCTGCCATCGAAAGGCGCGCGAAAGAGCTCGGTATTGGGAACCGAGTACATCTATTGGGTTTTATTCAAGATGCCGCGAAATATCTTAAATCATTCGACATCTTTCTCTTGCCTTCAGTAAAAGAAGGCATGCCCTATGCGCTTCTCGAAGCGGCACAGTCCGGGCTTCCGATTGTTACGACAAACGTCGTTGACCCAGAATTCCTAAAAAAGAATCCGGGTATTATGTGCGTCGAACCAGAAAACCCCAGTGCTATCGCCAGTGCGATAGTGAGAGTGCTACAGTCTCGCGACTAATTCTGTCTTATCCACGACGGCGGAAGTGGGCTTCATCCACTTTCCAAGCCCCATCACCATGCCAAGTGCCGCGAATTCGGTGACCAAGTGAGAACCGCCGTAGCTCATAAAAGGAATGGTTGTGCCTGTCACGGGGAGTAGCCCGATATTCATGCCAACGTGCACAAGAAAATTACTTGTAAACATGACAGCAACGCCCACACCAAAAAGCGTCGCAAAATTATCCGGTGCACGTGCCGCGTTCGCAAGAACGCGGACAATAACTACGGCATATAAACCAAAGAGGAGGATAACGCCAACGAATCCCCATTCCTCCGCGTACGCAGCAAAAATAAAGTCCGTCTGGTATTCCGGAAGGAAGCGCAGTTTCGATTGGCTCCCATAGCCAATTCCTTTCCCTATCCACTCACCGGAACCTACTGCAACGGTGGCTTGGTACGCGTTATATCCAGCTCCCTGGATGTCGGCGAGAGGGTGAATGAAAGAAAGCACCCGCTCTTTCTGGTAGTCTGCGAGCCCATATTGCCATAATGCCCCAACGCAAAGGAGCCCGGTGATGATGAGCGTAGCAAGATGCCGCCACGAGATGCCTGCAACAAGCACCATGCCAAGCCAAATCGACGCAATGATGATGGCGCCGCCAAAGTCCGGCTGCAAGAACACCAGAACACAGAGGAGAAACGCATATATGCCAGATACGAGGATGTGCCGTATGTGACCTATCGCCACGTGCCGGCGGGCGAAATATTTTGCGAGAACGATGGCGAGTATCAGTTTTGCGGGGTCAGATGGCTGCACCGCAAAAAACCCTAGGTCAAAACGGTTCTGTGCACCTTTGACAACAGTGCCAAAGACAAAGACGGCAGCAAGAAGAGCCAGTGCTACGCAATAGAGCGCAACAACAACACGGCTCCGCCGAAGAAAATTGTATTCGGGCAAGCTTACAAGAAAGAAGACCGCGCAAGAAATGGCTATCCAGAACATTTGGCGGTCAAAAAAAGCCAAAGGCTCGCTAGCTGCGGGCCGCATCGTGAGGAGTCCGAGAATCGAGATGATGAGCGCGGCCAGAAACAGATACCAATCTATTCCGTAGAAGATGCTTGCCGTGCGCCTGCCAGCAGTGCTGCCCATAACGGTACCAAAGATAGCCATAGAAAAGAGATGTGAGTTCTGTGCGGGATGCTATGTGCATTCCCATAGCGGAGCTTACCAAACTATCAGAAAAAACGTGCGGTTGCAGCAGTTGGTTCGGGCGCTCGGAGCGGGATAACATCGAGCCTCCCAACGGAACCAACAAAGGGATCTGGCCACGTGAATATGATGTCTCGCTTCTCGCCTGCGGCAAGGTCAGGCACTTCGGTCCGCGATGCTGCTATTGCGTTCCCGGCAGGGTCAAACACCACGGCGACGAATTGCACGTCCTGCGCATCTACAACTGAGGTATTTTCTGCGATGGCAGACAGGCGCGGCATCGAATCCGCTCCTTCTATGGTTTTGCCCGTCACGTCTATGACTACTGATACGTCCCGCATACGTTCCCATACCAAGGGAGCAGCAAATTCAAAGTATGCGCGCGCAACACTGCGATTTCCCGTATCTATCGCACCTTCAAAAATTGGCGTAATGGCACTCGGCATGATGAATGTTGCGCCGTCCCTTTCTGCAACTAGAATGTTCCGCTCGTCATACAGTTTGAAACGATACGGAACGGCTCTCACTCCCCCTTCCTTGTTCGGATTCTCCACATATGCAACGGCGCTCCACGTGCCATCACGCACCGGAAATGCACGCGCCCACTCTACTGCGTGCGGGATAAGAGAGCGTTCGTCGAGAAGCGGGCATGGCCCACCGCGATCTACTGCAGTTTCCCCGCCATTCAGTTTTCCATCAGTACAGGTCGCCGGTTGATACCACCAGATTATGAATGGAATGCCGAGTACCAGCGCAAAAAAAAGTATGACGCCAGTAAGGTAGAGAAAACGGCGGCGGGATGCCCAGCTCATCTTAGTAGTATATAGGCACTATCCTCGTGCGGCGAGAGCTGCGAAATTCCGCAATACTTGCTCCGCCTCTTCCGCATCGTCAAAGAGCGCGTCGATGTCCGATTCATCAGGCACATATTCCGGATAGCTCTTGATGAGGGTGCGGATCTCATCTCGGGAGAGTTCAGGATGGAATTGCACGCTGTAGACATTATCGCTGTACTTCAGCGCCGAGAAACTGCACGTCTCTCCCCCACAGGCAAGGACAATCGCGCCCTCCGGAAGATCGAACAAAACATCCTTGTGTCCGTAGTGAGCCTGGAATCGCTCTGCAACCCCTCTCATCAATGGGTCTTTTTTTCCCGCTTCGGTCAGTTCCAGCACATGGGTCCCAGTTTTTCCCTCCACAGGTGAGTGCCCTACACTCGCGCCCGCAGAAAAGCCGAGAAGCTGGTGCCCGAAACAAATACCAAGCGTCGGAATGTTGCGCTCTATGAGATGTCTTGCAAATGGCCGCGCTTCTTCAGCTATCCTACTCGCAATGACGCGGCCACGATGCATGGTAGCAAGACCGCCGTCAAAATACAGGTCCGCCGAACCCGATAAAATAACCGCATCAAATCCGGCAAGTTCCTTCTCCGGCTGCGTCAGGTTTATGTCGCTCGTAAGCGCATTCTTGAATACGATCTCATATCCATCGTTCTGAAGCACTCGCTCAATAGGTTGCTGCTCGAGGATCGGCTTGTCGTCGAAGCGGAACTGGACGACTAGTATTCGTGTTCCCATTTGCCCACCTTACTGAGATTTCTCATAAAGAACAAGCGCAACATGATCCCGAAGTTGACAATGCGTATCGAGACAATACAATCCCAGTATGAGTCGTCCGCATGTTTTTAACGCACTCCTTATTAGCCTCCTCATTACCACTGCGGGTGGAGGCCTTGTTTGTGTCTAGTTGAGAAAAGAAAAGTAGATATAACCGAGCCCTCCACAAGGAGGGCTCGTTCTTTGTTGTTCTTTGGAGGAAACAATTTTAGCGGCAAGCTGCCTGGACTATGGGTGGAATACTTATATCCATAGTCCAGGCAGCCGATGGGCGGTTGCTTCGGTGTGGACAAGAGGGAGTGAATCTATGTCCAGAAAATACTACCACCATGCCCTTCAAAAACGCGGTGGGGTTCGACCCCCACCCCGACGAGAAAACGGAACCTCCTCCGAATTGTCGGAAAAAGGGAAGGAAAAACCTTCCCATCCTCAAGGCAAGAGGCACGACAAACGTCAGTATCGTTGACGCCTCGTGCCGCCCACCCCGTCCATAGTGGCGGGGTGTTGTTTACAGCAAGGTGCATGCCTATTCTTTCTCAGACGAATTGACGCGCTGCTTGTGTTCTTCTATTCCTGCGCGCACTGCCTCCATCATGACCGTTTCCATGTTTGGTACGTGTTTTTGAATGAGTTCCTGCGCATCAGCATACATTTCCTTATCAATGAGTTCGTCGACAACCTCGAATGCCTCTGAAGGAACCAATTTCATTACTTCAAGCGTCGCACGATCGAGCAAAACACGCCCCAGTTCACCGATAATTTGGTCCTGCTCATTTTCTGACAAATGACCCAGACTAAGTTCGGCGATGATTAGCGAACGAAGATCTTCTGGAGTTATTGCTTTTGCTGACATAATCACCTGATTGTACGTTATCTTTGACTCAAAATCAGCTCGCGTGTCGTTACGCTAGAGCACGCATACCTTGCCTGAATACTATATCTGATGCTTCAAGAGCTGCCATGTGTGACGAAAAGGGAGCCGCTGCGGCTCGTGTCCCGCCCCCGAATACGTTCGTGATAAACTTCCACCAGTTATTTCCAAATGACTTCTCGAGTTTCCAATCCCCTGATGAGAATTCGGGAATGTATGATCCGGCTTTTATCTCCGAGGAAGCAAGACCATACCCGGCATAGCCGGAGCCAAGTCCAAGGAGCAGGTTGTATAGGAACTCTCTGCGCCGAGTCGAACGATAGCGCCTATCAAGCGTCTTTCCGAATCTCTCTGTTTGATCAGCGCTACCTAAATCAAGAAATCCTACCGCTTTCTTAGCCTTCACCTCGGCTGCAAGCGCAGCAGCTTTCTGCCTCGCCTGCGACTTCCCTCTGCGCAACCTGGCACCGAGATATGCACCAAGAAGAGCTGAGCCTGCTCCTGCGGCGAGAAGCGCAGGGAAGCTGATAGCACCAAGAGTAGCGAGCATTGTACCCTTTGCGATCGCGGAGCCGCCGAGACCAAGAATATTGGCGCCAGCAAGTGTAGTGAAGCGATCCATAAGCCAGCCCTTAATACGACTGCTCCTTTTCTCGTATTGCGCATACTGCGCGTCAGAGAGCCCAAGACGATCTTTCGAAAACTTCAGAAGCGCAGCTTCTTGCGCGGCAACATTCGCCCCTTGATCACGCACTGCTCCAAGATTCTCACGCAGGGATGATTCCCGCATCGAGCCGGTACCCTCAGTAAGAATGCGGAATCCCTGCGGAGTAGACGCAACCATGTCTTCAACTCTGTATCTCCATCCACCGACGACTATCTCCGGCTCGAGTGTGAACACCATATTTTTCTGTATCAGAAAGTTCCTGTTCTCAGGCTGTATGAATATCGGAGGTTCGTGCAATCCATACCCAATCGAATGTCCTAAATCCCCTTCTTCGATCTCGTACCCTTCCGGAAACTTGCCCTTAAGTTCTTTGTTATATTCGGCAAGTACCTGCGAAACCGTCACATCGGGGTGAAGTCTTGAAATGACTGAATGGTGAGCATCGACTAATTTTTTATAACGTTCCGAATGCTCATTCCCTTGTGGCGGAAAATACATCCGGGTGATATCGGTATGTCGTCCATTTATAAAAAACCCGCAGTCTATCGCTACCGTTTCTCCTTGCTGAATGACGCGATCGCTTGGGGAGCCTGCGGTTGCGGTCTTAAGGCGGGGCCCACTGACAACAGACACGGGAAACGATTCCTGGTCACTCGTACTAAACATGAGCTGCTTTATCATCCGCGCAGCTTCCTTTTCGGTTTTGCCGACAAGTTTCTCGTACGAAACCTGACGATCAAGCATATAGGCTATAGACTGAGCTCCCTTCTCGATTCGTTCGACTTCTTCCGGAGATTTAATTACAAGCATAGAGTTGACGTTCTCATTCACATCAACAATTTGGGCATTCAGCGACTGTACGTGCGGTTGCGGCACAAGCCCGACGATACCAACTTTGCGAGCACCGGTGTCTCTCACGAGCTCTTTGATAGCAACATCAAACTTATCTTCTTCGCTCACGTTGCGAATCTTATTCTGGAGATGCGGTCCTAGACCCTCTGCGAGATAGTCCAATTCAAGTATGCCACTTTCGCCGTTCTTGGTGAGGTAGGAATAATGCATGAGAAGCGGCTCTACTTTGAATAGCCACTGCGAATACCGTGGATCGTTCTTTGTCGAGAAGAAGAGAAGCAAATCAAGTTGCTTTTCGCGCATCAGATCCAGAAGTCTACCCTGTGTCTGTCGGTCGATGCTTCCGTCTGCTTCGAAAGCGCGTGGGCGCTCATGTCTCATATCCTGTCTTTCGGTCAGGGAGATACGGGTAATAAGGTGGCAGATGGCCTTTTGTCAGTTTCTTAATCGCCCAAGCCAAGGAGCGATATGCCTCGTAGAACGTGTTGTCGTCGAGCATCGCTATCCTCGGCGTAAGTCCCGAACCCACGGCCAGATACTCGAGCTCTTTTAACGGTATGGCAATCACGTCTTTTCTGTCTTTTATATCCTGTAGCGTTATTTCCGGAATAACGTTACCGGTCGGAACTTCTTCTCCGGGTTTAGCGTCCTTCCTGAAGTCCATGTTGCTCTCATCATTCACAGTAAAGCTGTGCTTCTTTGGATCCCAGCGGTATTGCGAGAATTTCTTGTACTTTCCATCATCGCCCTGAATACTGATTCTGCAAAACATCGGGTATCTCCCTTTATCATCTTTATGCACGAACTCATTGCGTTCCAAGAACTCCATCAATTTACCCATATCTTCAATGTATGAAAAAAACATACCGAACGACCCCGGGGTCTCGTCGTCAATGGGGCGCGCGGGCATATCTCTGTTTGGAAAATATCTCTTCAGAAAAAGGTCATTGAAACCCGTGGCGAATTCAAGAAAGTTGACCTGGCGCTGGCCATTGTATTTTTGAAACGAAATCCGCGCGACATCAATGTATTTATCGACATGTCCATGGGAATCACTCTCTTTTGTGATGAGAAAATCAAGTAACTCTGAGGCTATTGATGCACGTTCAGCGTCCGTGCCGAACATACCAGATGTGATAACACTCGTTACATTCCTTTGGATCACGCTGAGCGGCAAATGAAATTGTGGATTATTCTTTTGCGATTGTGCTTGCTTCGCATGAGCAGTCTGCAAGTTACTCACGAGTTGTTGTAACACCTCCTCAGGCACTCCCTTTCCCTTCGCTGCATCCGCAAATTCTTTTCCGGCAATAGAGCTCATGATAAAAGTGGAACGCAAGAACGATCTATACTGCTCAAGCTTTTCGAGAGTCGTCTCAAAAATGGTCTTATTGTCCCTGTCGCGCTCAACCTTCATCTCTGTGCGAGTATCCTGAAGTTCTTTGTGCCAATCAGCGACAGACAAGGAAGCTGGCGTATGAACCGAGCTTCTTATTTCTTCCCCAATCAAATGCATCACACCATCGAGCCAGCCCTCGTCAGCCGGCTCCCTCTTAAATTCAGATGATTCGAGCACCTGTCTCTTAAAGTCACCCTGGATACGGGAGGCGATTTTTCTGATCTTGTCTTTCGAGAAAATCTTAACAGGCCTATTAGGAATTGTTAGTTCGCTTGCCGGCCTGCGAGATTGCTCTGTCAGGGATTTTGACGTTATGAGTCTGGCTGCGTCTGCACCGCCTCCTGCCATTGTCAGCGGAAAATAAGTACCGTCAGTTGGACCTGCTCGTGCAATGGAATCAAATCGGAGATATGGGTGTATGAGTGGTATGTGTTTCCCGTAGTTAGCTTCGATCTCGTCGTGAAGTGCAAATACTCGAGAGAGGGAGTCTGTAGCGACAGGTATTGCTTCAGCTAATGATCGAGGAGAACCACCGAGGAGCAGTGGCTGTAACATCATTTGTTCCGCGGGACCCATTGACCATTTATCGTGTCTTTCTGAAAGTATGCGATCTGAATCCAAGCCCATATCGGTGAGCTTTTTTCTTCCTTCTTCTGATGCCCAGAATTTGTCCAGCGCATTCATACGTTCAATGAGTTCCTTGGAATCCTTGGCGTATAAGCCTGAAAAGCGGGCAAGATATTCGTGTATGAGTGCCCCACGAATCCTGAGGAGGTCCATCTTGTATTCATCAGGGCTGACGTATAGCGGTTTTGAACGTGGATCTGATGCCTCCTCGCTGATTAAATTAAGTATTCGATCAAGCCACTCCCCTTTGGGTTTGCCTGCTAAATCCATCTGTGCAATGAGTTCTTTCGCAAAGGTGGGAGGTAATGTCGCGAGCATTTTCTTGACGCGATCTGGTGACATCTTTGCTGCATCTGCCACCTTCTCCACTTCGAGCTCCCCCCAGTGATATGTTCTGTAGAACGGTCCTTCACTGCGCGGGGACATATAGCGTAAAGGCTATAGTAAAAAGGGCTTTTGTCTAGAAAATCAACTGTGGAATGCCATCAATACGTACATAGCACAACAATACGGCTCAAAATCAATGAGAAAATCGCGCCTTAGCGCGCGATTTTCTGCTTTTGTTCTTTGCTCTTTTTGTTCTGGCGACTAGCTACTCTCGCCTTGCGACTACCATCGCCTCAACTGGGCTTAACTGCCGTGTTCGGAAAGAGAACGGGTGTGACCCCAGCGATAAATCACCAGAACAAAAAGAACAAATTGCCTTCGGCAACTGAAGAACGACACAAACAAGTCGCCTGCGCCGCGTTTGACGCAGCTTCGGCGAACTAAAAAAAGAAAGAATTCAGGACGTTGAACCATTACCTTTCGCTCCGCCAACTGGCGGACCCAGGGTAAACGCATTCTCAAAATTTCCTTTCAGGAATTCTGATTCGACTAATTAGTACACCTCGGCTCAAGGCATTACTGCCCTTCCACCTGGTGCCTATCAACGTGGTCATCTCCCACGAGTCTATAACGATTCCTAATCTTGGAGTTGGCTTCCCGCTTAGATGCTTTCAGCGGTTATCCTATCCCGACATAGCTACGGGGCGGTGCCGTTGGTACGACAGCCCCCAGACCAGAGGTCAGTTCATTTCGGTCCTCTCGTCGCTTCTTCCCCACTTTCATGGAGCGCAGACTATATCTTCAACCTTTTCGCGACCGTGCGAATGAGGTTGGCGGCATGTTACCCATACGAGCAGTCATCCTGCCAACTTGGCGGATGATTCCTCTCATTATGAGTCGAGTATCTAGAATACTCAGTCGTTACGGGGTCAAACTTAGTTGCCGATGTAATTCCTCCTTCGTGAGAATACTTCGACTTTTATAGTTTTCCTTTCGAATTACGAAAGTAACCTCTATGAGTCGTTGTAGTTCACGTTTAGATAGCTCTCGAATGAATTTCTTACTCAGCAGATCGCAAGCATTTATCATCGCCTGCGCTTGCTTTGCTTTGAATCGAATAAAAGGTTTGAGTCTCGTGAGAATATCTCTCACTTGCTCGAAGCCATTTATTCTAAGTTCGGTCATCCCATCGTTTCTTCGAGAGATGTATCCGATACCCAATCGTTCACGTATCCAATGGAGGGGCTTTTCATGCCGAGTGTCTTGATAGAGGCAGATGGTTGCCATGAATCTCACGCCGCGTTTTGTGTCGCTGCGCGATTTCACTTGCAACATCAGACTGCCGTCACCATCAAGAAACCCCGCGATGTATGCCGAATCGGTTTCAAGTCGACTTCCCACGGTATTATCATATCACTTTCCGGTCCTCAAGCGAGTCCCATATCCACGGACCTGTGAATATGTTTCTCTCGGATCGGGAGCGAATTAGACTCCACCGTTATAAGCCACATTGTCATCGAGAATCTCTTCTCGAAGTAGCAATTACTTTACTAGAAACGAATCTCCTCAAGAATCAACGCCTACAGCAGATTAAGACCAACCTGTCTCACGCATATTTTTCACACATTCCTGTGTGTATTGGACTGTAACTTCACCGGTTCTCGGTGTTCAACATTCAGTCTCTACGGGCTCTTTTGCAAGATTCCCTCGGTGTTGTCCTTCGTAGGATTTCACCGATACAAGTTGAAATGGTCACAAACTATTCCTAGAATGTGCCGCCGTGAATTGTCTTAATGTTTTTAGTTGTAACAGTTTTTATTTTTATGTGTCCTCGGGGCCCAAACCGTTCAAGTGCCGAAATATTTTTCAGCCTCTGAACGGTTTGAACCCAGCTCACGTACCTTTTTAAATGGCGAACAGCCATACCTTTGGGACCTTCTCCAGCCCCGGGATAAGATGAGCCGACATCGAGGTGCCGAACTTCGCCGTCGATTTGGACTCTTAGGCGAAACCAGCCT
>JACRFI010000006.1 GCA_016217965.1 Candidatus Kaiserbacteria bacterium | reverse complement strand
TTCGCCCGCTCGGTAGCCATATGGAGCCAGCGTACCGTGTCCCGCTGGAACTTTCGCGCTCCAGGGACCATGTCTCGCATGTATATCTGCCGCACATCCTAGCAGTTACCCGAGTGCCAAATGTATCTGAACTTATGCAGAGAGGGCCGCCGCGCCCCGCAACGGCGCGGCGGCCCATTTCTTTTTAGCGTATCTCGTATGTTACGCTGACACTTGACACTATCTTGTTCTCGCCAGCTGGCAGTTCCGGCGCAACAGACTCCCTGGTTGCTGCCATGTCCATCGCAACGCCTCCCTTCCCGTAGTACGGCATCGGCGGATAGCCGCCAGCATCCTCGTAGAATCCAACGACACGCACTACTTTGACACCAAGCTCCTTTGCGAGAGCGTCCGCTTTTTCTTTTGCTTCCGTTATCGCTTGCGTGCGCGCTTCCGCACGAAGTGCATCCTCATCCTCGATAGTGAATGAGAGGCCCGAGACTTCTGAGGCACCTTTTCCACCAACACCCGAGAGAAGCTCGCCCGCTTTCTTTGGGTCCTCTACTTTTATTTCAAGTGTTTGTGACACTTCAAACCCAACAAGCACTTGGTTCGAAGGGGGGCACGAGAAATTCGTGCATACGGCCTGCGTGTACTCGTACTTCGGGTTAACGTAGTAACTGACTGTCTTTATGTTCTTTTCTTCAACACCCGCAGCTTTCACGTACTCAATTATGGCATTCATCTTCTTGGTAGCCTCGTCCTGTGCATCCGCTACTTCCTCTGCATCTTCCCGCACAGTGACAGTAAACGTGGCGCGATCCGGAACGGCGAACACTTCACCCTCACCGGTTACAGAGATGGTGTTAGTCGCGGCCACTCCTGTCCCGATGTAACGGAACTCCTTAAGTTCTGAGAGAGTCATTATTAAAAGAAAGAGCGCCAACATGCCGAGCGCTGCTGCGCCCACTTTCACGATAAGATCCGGCGGCATTATGCGGATCTCTTTTTTATCTGGTTCCATGAATATAGAAAACTATTAAATATAAATCGCGCTGCAAGACTATTGTAACAGACCTATAGCGCGTCTCTTTAAAGGACGCGCCACGTTCATCTTTCTTTCACACTATTTCGGGGTGGTTGATGGGGCTCGAACCCACGACCGCCGGTACCACAAACCGGAGCTCTACCAACTGAGCTACAACCACCATTTCGCTGACTATACAATCAAGCCGTGAACACGTCCATCAGGATACTGATGGACAATGTAGTGACAATTGCGACACAACCATACTAAGTTGCTCAAGGCGTTATTCATTCGATTTTGATCTTTGTGGTGAACAACGATCACACGCTCATCTGTTGATTTGCAAAGTTCGCAAGAGACATCTTTGCCCGCTCGCTTCATAATATTCCTATAAGATCCCATTCCATGCTTCCAATGTGCGTGTCGCATTCCACTGAATTCCTTATTTCTCCAAACTGTTTGGCAAGATTTGCTGCAAAAATACTTTTTGCTTTTTGAAGCATTAACATATTTCGGAGTTCTATAAACACTCTTGCCGCAGCCCTCGCATTTTAGCCAGACTCCCGTTCGCGCCGCATCATGTTGACACTTTGATGAACAGTACTTTGCGTAACCGTTTGCAATATGCGAGGGTTTAGCGGAAAATTCCTTACCACAACTCTTGCACATTACGTAAACCATGGCTCTAATTATAGAGCAAGCGTCTGAAATACGGGTTGTGGTTGCAAAAAAATGTGGAGAACCTGTTCGCTGCCCCCACGACAACACCGCCCACAAGGGGCGGTGTGTTTGCAAACACTATCAACAAAAATCACATCGCCGGCTGTGCACTCATGCTCATTTTCTCATCCTTCATGCCGAAGCCCGCGTAGAGCGCAACCGCAGCAATGACAAGGTGCAACACATTATCCGCCATGTTGACGCCGATAAGGCCGAGAACCGTATCTCCCTGCAAGAACCCAACGACAGTCACGAGCCCATAGACAACGCCGAACACCTGGAAGTACAAGCGAGCACTCCACATACCCCACGCTGCTGCGAGCGCAGCAAGACCAGAAACGAGGTGGATCATATTGTGAAGCGTATCAACCCCAAAAATGCCCAGAAGATGCCCGTCCGTCGTGATACCAGGAACAAAGCCGAGGATACCGACAAGCGTGAACACTCCTCCGAAAACCCATGCAAGTGTTTGAATCATATTGTTTCAAATTGGCTATTAAAATTATTGGCTGGGATTAATCCCTTCCAATACCTCGACCTGTACAATAATTGTGAAGCCCCCCTCCTCTCCGTCAAGAAGCGGGAGTGTATATAGACCAGTCTATTTCTGCCCTACCTGGAGAAACGCAGTGTTTTCGACTAATTCGGCCTGGAACACCACACGTCCGATGAGTTGTCCATAGTTTGTGAGGACGTTAACGCGCCACTCTCCGCTCTCCACATCCGCCTTGCGGGAATACCCACGGTATCCTCCTTCTCGCCCACCATTGATAGGAAACGTGACGACACTTTTGGTCTTCCACTCTTGCGCCGCCACATCATAGCGCTGCCACTCATGAGTTATGTCGGTCGAGATACCGGCGGGAGCAAATATTGCCGTGTACACATATACTGCCTCAGACGGCGCATGGTGGAACACTTGGTTATAGCGGAAGTACAGTTGATACCAAGACAGCGGCTCGTACGTGACGGCGTACGTATCTCCGACTTTTTTTATTGAGTGCAAAACTCCCACGTCCCGAAGGGCGAGAGGAAGCGGCGGAATCGCGCCTAAAAAATAAAGGATGGTGATAGAGAAAAAGATACCGGCTACCACTCGCGCAGTTGCCGTGCGCGTCTCCCGGACAAGTGCGGGCAGATACCGCGAGTAGATATAGAGATAGAGAGCAATGACGCCAATTGAGGTGGCGCCACTTACTACGAACATCCAAGGACCGATGACTTTCGTGATAAACGGGATGTAAAAAATGGAGAACGAGAATACGCCAAAGAACAGCACGCCTATCTGAAATGGAAAGCGGGTATAAAATTGTCTAAAGCGCTCGTTGCCCACGAGAAGTGCCGCGAGGAGAACGACAAATATCCAACTGACTGAGATCGCTGCGCTGCGGGAATACAAAATGACGAAACCACTGAACAGGCCTCCAAACCCGAATTGCACGACGACGGGGATGAACGGTGCGACCGCTAGATAGTACTGGTGGCGCAGCGTGCCGGTTTGTATGAGATTAATGAAAGCGATCCCAAGAGCTGCAATAGTGAGATACCCAACCAACAGCAAGCTCGAATACGCGAGATCAATGTGGCGTATGAATATCGCATCTACCGTAAACCCGACGAGGAGCGAGAGCGGCGAAACATACCGCTCGTACCAAGAGATGAGTTCTTCTGTGGATCTCGGAAGATATTTGCGGATCATTCCAACAGTTTATAGTCTGCCGTCGGTAGTTGATAGTGCGTATTCAACAGCTTGTAGATTCTTGAGTGAGTTGAAAACAATGAACTATATTAATCTTAGCATCAAATAATCTTCTTCAAATGCAATGCTACACTTTTGCTATGTCACGTGAAGAATTTACCATCGCATCATATGAAAGAGATCCTGTCTGGAAAGATAAAGCAGACGCAATAATATCGCCCGAGGTAATACGAAACATTTGGTCGTTGTTGGTCTCCAGTTCAAATACCGTGCCTTCTCCTGAAAAGGATTTCATATTTGTGAGCCCCACGGCAAATACAGCAACTCATGAGGAGATTATTTTCAACGAGGATGCCAAAACTCGCCACGGACATGGCCTATTCTTTATCGGCGATAAAGCAAGACTTACTATTCCCGAAAATCGTAAGAAGATAAAGATCAGAAATAATGACCTGCGGTATTTCAGATGGGATGCTAAACAATTGCCGTTTCAGGTTGACGATACAGAGAAAAATACTCACGGACAAGTGGATATGATATGGGATAGAAAAGGATTGCTCTGGTTTTCAGCAAGTGATGGTTCCGCAAGAGGCTTTCTGCAAGATCTAAAGAGATTCCATAGCATTCTCAAACCAGGAGGCTGTGTAGTGATCGATGATATTGAAGGATACTACGAGACTGTTTCAAAAGTGCCCAAGCAACTCATTCCAAAAATTATTGCGCACGTTAACCCCTTCAAACGCAAAAGACCAGAGGAGCTGGCGACGCAACATGAGTCATCAACGGTACAACAAATAAACAACCTCAAACAACATGATTACTCTCCTGTCTGGCCAGAAATCGATAAAGATTTTGAACGAATTTCAATAGGAACCGGTACAAGTAAAGTTTTGATATTGCGCAAACGATGATGCTGAAAATCAACTATTTGGCTAGAACCGCCTCTGAAACACTAGAAAATCATTGCCGCTCGTTTCTTTACTTGATTTGTGTAACACTATGCTGTCGCTTTCTCTGGTTGTGCGAATCCGCGATTTTGGAAACGCCGAAAAATCCATCAACAGACAGATTTTTACCTTGATTCCGTATACAACGTTCAATTCTGTGCCCGGGACAGGACTCGAACCTGCACGCCCTTGCGAGCTATTCCACCTCAAGGAATAATGTCTACCAGTTTCAACACCCGGGCGACGTTTTGTCAAGTAGCCGCCTGTATATGGAGGCTAAAGACGCTGCCCAACTATACGTAACATTTGCTCTATTTTCAATCTTTTGCGCGATAAATAGATGGGTGAAGGACTTGTGCTGTACATTTTTCGCAATATTTTGAGACTGTCGTGTTTTGCGTACTTCAAATTGTAATAAGTATTCTTCTTTGTTGCGGACGTCACGTGACCTGTGACACCTAATCGCGCCTGAATCTCCTTTCTAATCCACGTAACGAACAGGGTACTGGCTGATGCGAAGCAAAGATAATACATAAAGCTGGATCGCCAGCGCGGGTCCCAATACGAATAGGTGCATCCATCTCCATCAAAGACACCGCGAAGAAAATCAAAGAAATATTTCTTCGGAACTTTGAGCGGCCCCAATGTTCTTGATTTAGCTGGAGTAAGCCCGATAGACAATAGAAAATTATAAAAGAATACGTTTTTCATTTGGACTCGTAGAATATTTTTCTCCCCGAAGCCAGATGATTTGCGGCCAATATTCAATTGAACGCCTATGCATTTGCAAAAATTCTCAAGCTGCTCCAGATCCTTCGAAGTGAGGTCAATTAAATGCACTCTTGGGGACATGCACCCATCAGTCGCCAAAAGACCGACTGCATACGCTAGATTTGACGACCATTTCTCAGAAACGATCCGTTTGGGCTTTGGGCCCCGCTTCCCCATCCTCCCAGAATATCATAATCTCAAGTAAGTAGCGTCTACTAGTTGTGGACAAATAAAAAATTCCCAAAGAAAATTGATTACTCGCTTTTCGAAGGAGTTCCAGCTTCTGCCACGACCTCCGGTTCAGGAGCCGCTTCGACTGTTGTGACACCGCTATCGCTACGGATGACACGAGAGCGTCGGAGCTGCCTGCGCGCTTCGCGCGCAACTTTATCACGAATGTAGTACAACTTTGCGCGGCGCACACGAGCGCGCTTCAAAACTTCTACACGATCTATCATTGGAGAATAGAGGGGGTAGATTTTCTCGACGCCCACTCCGCTTGAGACTTTTCGAACTGTAAAGGTGGCCCCCGCCTCCGTGCCGTGTTTGCGGGCAAGAACAAGCCCTTCGAATGCTTGCAGACGGAACTTCCCTTTCGACTCTTCTATCTTCTGCCACACGCGCACAGTGTCGCCCGGGCGCACATCAAGCGCTTTCCGAGCTGCCATGTCGACTGGTGAAGTTGTGACCTTATTCGAGTTCATACGGGCAAGACTTTAACACGAAGAGTGGGCAATATCAAACCGACAGTCCTGTTCGAATCATATACGCAATTTAGTCATACTGTGGAGAACGTATTCCGTTGGAAACAGTCTTTTATAAATTCCCTGGATCCACCCCTCCAACCGCACTCTGGCCGCGGTGTCATACACGCCAACGCTGAACGTGCCAAATGGTAATTTGTCGCGTTCGCCCTTGCCAGCCCTACTTATCTGAATAAACGTTTTTGAAAATTGTCTAAGCGGAATACCCGAAATTGTAGACCAGTATTTTTCTGCTTTATCGATCGACAAATGTGAATGTATGCCGATGGTCGCGTGTATTCTTGACAAAGGGTAACCGCAAGATTGCATAAGAAATCTGATGAAAATTTGGATAATTCTTGGGTCTGTGTTTGATAACTCAATTTTTCCTCGATCAGTTTTTGATCCTTCGCCCAAATAGAGACCGATTCCAAGCATAAATACATCTATATCAGGAAATTCCTTAATATCTGAGTGTCCCTTTTCAAGGAAAATTGTGCGACGTCTACTTTCGTTCGCCAATCGAGTACTTCTTCGCTTCTCAAGCACCTCAAGAGAATGTCCACGCTCCGAAAGTCTCTTTTTCTGCATCGCTGTCAACGGAATGTCTCGAACCCAGACACTCACACTGGATCGGGGCACGTTAAGTAATCGTTCTATCTCTTTTACGGATTTCCCACTCTGCCGCAATAATCGAGCTTGCTCTTTTTCTCGTCTTCTCATTACTCGAATTGTAGTACCTGTGTACGACGAACGCTAGTCTCCTTATCCACAGGTTTTGTTTGTACCATTTCTACAAACGCGCTAGAGTGCAGCGAAGCGCGGTTAGCTCAGTTGGTAGAGCGCTCGATTTACATTCGAAGGGTCGGGGGTTCGAATCCCTCACCGCGCAATTTTTTGTTTATGCCTTCGGTAGGAATCGAACCTACATCAAGACCTTAGAAGAGTCCTGCACTATCCATTGTGCTACGAAGGCAGCAAGATAGTTTTACCAAAAAAACCGCGCCGAAGATACCTCGCTATTTGAGGAGCGCATCAAAATTCTCCTGGCGTTTCTCAAGTGCCTGTACTGCTTTCTGCAATTCTGCCCTGTCGAATACTTCACTTCGCGCGCCTACGGTCACGGATGATTCTGCCCTCGTCGGCTCGACGAAGAAAAGCCACATGCCGTACCCGACAGAGCCGAGCATCAAGAGCGTGCCAACGATAACAACCACGTGCCAGTAGAAATCTGCGAGGCGGCGCAAACTCTCTGGCTCATGCATTGATGCGTATGCATCACGTAGGCGCAGCCTCTCCGTGTATTCTTTTATCATATGCCCACTGCTGAAGTTGTAATGATCCGTATGCGTATTACCGCACGCCACAGGTCGCTTTGATTTCCTCCGGATGCTTGATCCATCTCTATGCTTCTAATGGATGAGAGAAAAGGAAGCGCCTCGAAAAGCTTTATTGCATTGAGGATCGATTGCAATCTTCCTTCGGAATCGACGAGCATCTCAACAGCGCGAAGGTCCTTGGCGATCGGAGATTTGGATACGCCGCCGAGTGCGGACGCGGTGGCGCCCCGCACGACGGTCCGTGTCCCGGCGGCCTTTCCCGCAGCCTCAATTGCTTCGGCTGCTGTGAGGGCATCCGTACGGGCAAGCTCCTCGAGGACGGCGCGCTCAGACTCAGAATCGCGGACGAGCGCGTGGAGCCTCTGTGTGGCGCGCGCACGTTCTTCTTTTTGTGACGCATCCAGCTTTTCTGCGGTGTAGAGTGTCCGCGCATCAGTTGCCTCAAGCACAAGGTACCCATATGCCGCCCACAACGACAGTGCTAGGAGCAACGTTCCGACTGCAACCAACATGAACGTCCGTTTCATATCAAAAATTACCCGTGAGCGTGATTGTAAACCCGCCCTCTAGCGCACCTACCAATGCCCCGACTGGTACTGAGACATTCTCAAAACTCCCACTTTTCGCGAGCGCGTCGCGGAACGCGCTCACATTCTCTCGGCTCTTGGCAGAACCCGCGAGCGTGATAGTCCCGGGTTTTCCACCTGCATATGCAACAGCGCCGATAGTGACGCCAGGCGGGCGCAGTACGTACGCGCTCTCAATTGCCTCGCTGATGGGCATTTTCTCTTCCGTTACCGAAGATATCTCAGCAAGAAGGGCGCGCACGCGCGACGACGCTTCTTGGTCTTGGCGCCGCTGCGCTTCTTCTCCGGAAGGCACTGTTTCTGCGCCTGAATCCGCCTTAGAAAAATACGCGAGAAAGAATGATGGGCTGAGAGCAACGATGCCTGCTATTGCCGCTGCCGCAATCACGAATGAACCTGTATATAGGAACTTCGCTTTCGCGGTGCGCACAAGCTGCTTCGTATCTTCTGGCGGCAAAAGATTTGTCATGAAAGAGAGCGAAGGGCGAGCCCCACGGCTGTAACGAATTGGAGTGACGAGCGCCTGTCGATGGGTGGAATGTAGTCGTCAAAATCACATACATTGCGCCATACGTTTGGACGCTCCGTTTCTGCGTGGACTTTGCCCGCAACATAATCGGTAATTCCTTTCAGGTTCGACGAGCCCCCAACGAGAAAGACGCGCCCGACGGGCGTAACTCGCTCTCCATGT
The DNA here is from genome assembly GCA_016217965.1 of Candidatus Kaiserbacteria bacterium. Classification (GTDB taxonomy): domain Bacteria; phylum Patescibacteriota; class Minisyncoccia; order Phycocordibacterales; family UBA2100; genus UBA10103. Next base: position 45,736 of record JACRFI010000006.1, on the reverse strand, counting down.
TCATTCCTGCGTGTATCCCAGAAATGGTAATGGCGCACTATCTCTGCCGCAAGCGCTGCCGCGACTTTTTCGAGCGCTTCAGCGCCTTTAGCGTTATCTTTGTTCGCGGGAATAAGCCCCTGTTCATTCTTGAACTTCTCGGCATCCTCTGCGGACAGCGAGAGTGTTTGCATGAGAACGTCAGACATCTGCCCACCCCCCACTTCTACAGTAGAAGTGAAGATGGGGACTCCGCGCTTCAATATCGCAAATCCTGTGCGCGCGTTCCCCGAATCCACAAGTAGAGTAACGGCGTCCTGTGTTGGGTCTGAAACTGCTCGCGCTATCGAACGCGCTTCTATTTCGAGCGAGGCAAGATGGATGCCGCTTTGTGCGAATGCCGTGGTGTATCCTTCTGCCACTTCTCTTGGAAATACAACCACCGCGACTTCCGAACCACTCCCGTCGCGGTGGGTTTCTATCGCTTCAAAATCATATACTGCCTGCGCTATGGGGATCGGAACGCGTCCCTCAAGCTCAAATTCAACCATGCTCAGTATCTCGTGCCGCTTTGATCCTGCAGGCGCATGCATGTTGAACACAAATGCGCTTTCTTCAGGAAGCGCAACATGCGCAGACCGCGCGCCAAGTTTTTTCTTGATGCCACTTAGTGCGCTCGCCAACGCGCGCGCGTCCTTGACCGAGCCATTCACCACAATGCCCGGCGCTAAGGATTGGTACCCAAAGGCCGCGACGCGCGCACCCTTTCCCGCCGATGCGAGTGTCACCCATTTTATTGATGCATCGCTGATGTCTATTCCCGCCGCATGGGGAGCGAGAATCCGTGGCGTCGGAAACCACCGCGCTAACATGCGCGAGAGATGCATAGGGAAAGTATATCAAAAACTACAAACTAAAAACTAAAGATATACAGAGGTCATTTCAATTTTGTCCCCGGAGGGGCAGCAACGTCGGGATGGAGAAGTGCGAGCCCATCAGGTGTTGATGCTGCTATCAGCATGCCCTGACTCTCTACGCCACGAAGCATTTTTGGCTCGAGGTTCACGATGTATGGGCATTGCTTGCCCACCAACGTCTCTGGTTCGCGAAACTGTGCGATGCCCGACACGATAGTTCGTTGCCCTAATTCACCAAAATCAATAGTGCATTTCAAAAGCTTGTCTGTTTCCGGCACCCTTTCAACGGCGAGGATGGTGCCGATACGTATGTCGAGCTTTGCAAAATCTTCGTATGAAATGAATTCCATGCCTGATTTTATTATCTCTTCGCGCCTGAGTCGAGGAATCTCTGCAAAATTATCGCGGCTGACGCGGCATCATCCCTTTCTTTGCCTTTCGGAGCAAAGCGTGATGCTTCGAGCGAACTCCAGGCTTCACGCACAGCATGCACTGGAACACCGACGCGCGCGCGAAGTTTTTCCATAAATGCATCTGCCTGTGCAGTTACTCTGTTCGCCCCGCCGCCTTCTGCTCGCGTGTCCCCTATCGCAATCGCTGAGACTTTCTTCTCTGTAGCCACGTGCACGATATTTTCGAGCAAGAACGCATCGTTATGCAATGTTTCAAGAGGAAAAGCGAATGACGCGTTCTCATCAGAGATCGCGAGCCCGACGCCCGATGTCCCGTAATCAATTCCTAAGATGCGCATGAATATAGAGTATATGGTATTCAGTATTGCGTATAGCGTATTCACTCAGGCATTTTGGAAGTTTTGTATTTTTCCGGATGAAATGATTGAAGGCGAACAATTTGTGCATCAAGCCCTGCATCTTTCAGATCTTTTTCCAAATTGTCGACATATTCCCCACGCTGATCGTACCCGAGCGCAATAATATCCGGCCTCGCGTTACGGATATGCTCAATATACCCCTCCGCATCTCCCATGACCGCTTCGTCCACCAGAGGATGCGCCGCGACTTTATCGCGGCGGACTGTTTCAGAATTCTTGGGAAGGAACCCCTTGATGCGCTCTACAATACTGTCTCTCGCCACAGAGACGATGAGAAATGGATCGGTCACGAGCACTCGCGCCTGCCGAAACATATCCTCATGCCCTGGATGAATTTTGTCGAACGTGCCAAATACCATTACGCGTGCCATAGAAATTTTCGGAGGCGGTGAGATTCGAACTCACGAGGCCTTTCAGCCTGGCGCATTTCAAGTGCGCTGGAATGAACCACTATCCGACGCCTCCGAAACTAGACTAGCATTAAGCCAGCTTTTTTCTAAATAATGTTCCTCGTAGTGACAATTCGGACATATTAATTCAAGATTCTTCAACTCGTTGTTGTTTCTGTCTCGATCGCAATGATGCACCTGCAGAATCTCGATCTTCGAATATCCGCAACGCTCACATTTTGTCCCTCTTTCTTGAATCAGACGCAATTTCAACGCTCTCTGATTTTGAACCTTGTCTTTTTTGGGTCTGCCAAGTTTGTATTTGATACCGGTTCTGTATTTATTCGCGCATGCCCGACTACAAGTTTTTGCGTGTTTACTTGCAAGGATAGGAATTTTGCACACGGCACATGGTGTTTCTTTCCGCTGCGAAAGCCCATAACAAATTTGGCCGCAATATGCTTTTCCGTTGCTGATCTGAAGTTCCACAGGTCTCCTGTAGACGAGCTTCTCGCAGACGGCACACTTCACATTTGGAGTCCGGATATATTTCTCACCCATCCATCCAGTCTACCGCATGATTCGCACAAACTGTGACTTAATTCAATGAATCGTGTTGAAAACAAGTTACAATATCGGCATGCCCGAATCGCCTTCGGCTCCTCTAAGGTGGAGCGCATATGAACACGAGCACATAGAGCGCACGAGTGATTGGTTCTGGGCGCTCGGTATTATTGCCGTGTGCGCAGCTCTCACGAGCGTTCTTTTCGGTAATATTCTGTTCGCGCTTCTCATTGTCGTCGCGGCAAGCGTCATCGCGCTTATCGCCAGGACTCCACCGGATCTGCATGATTTCGAAATATCCGAGCGCGGCATCAGAGCGGGCGATGCACTCCACACCTACAGCGACATAATCTCTTTCTGGGTCGAGACAGAAGCAGAAGACGACCCGCTTCTCCTCGTTGATACGACGAAATTCATGGCACCAAACCTCGTGATACCGCTGGGGGGAATAGACCCGGAGCATGTGCGCGCCTATTTGCGCGAGCGTGTAGACGAAGTCCCGATGAAAGAACCCATGGCGCACAAAATCCTCGAGTTTTTTGGTCTCTAAATTACATCCACCTCCACTTTTGTTACCTTCTCCTGGTCTGCAAGCGTAATGCACGTAAGGACATATTCCGTGTCTTCGTCGAGCTCATCTGTCTTTAGGCTCCCAGAGGTATTCTTTTTATCTTTGTTCTCCTCCGTGAATTCAGCATCGTCCGGGCTTGAGATAACGCAGGATTTCATTCCCTTCGTCACCCACCCGAGTGTTGTCGTATCAGGCTTTTCGTCATCGTCGTCTATCTTTTTCGGGTTTGCGACAAGAAGGAGCGATGGCTTATTTATTTTTACTTTGCACACAGGCGAAGCGTTCACGGACTTCCCATTCTCAGCTGTGCACGTGAGGCCATAGCTCACCGTATCAGTTCCGGTAGGCGGCTTTTCAATTTTTACTTCCGCGCTCCCTGCTGTTTTGTCCCCGGTATCAAAACCAACACCTGTGCCTTTGATCGAATTCCCGCAGGAATACGTGATACCAACCGTCATGCCGACATCTGCAGTTGTGGGTGAACATGATATCTCGGCCGTCGGCCCGTCTCCCGTGGCACCACTCGACGCACATGCGGTCGAGGCGCCGCTCTGGCTCGTCTGGCAACCAAACTGGCACTTCTGCACCGTTTGCGGCTGGCAGAAATTGTTGCCTTGTACGCCATAGTAGAGCGTTCCTTCGCGACAGAAGTACGAAGGATTGCTGCACTGTTGCTGCGGATTCTGCCCTGCTTGCGTTTGGCACGAGGCTCTCTGGTTGTTCTGTCCCTGCACCTGCATGAAGTATGTCATCTGAGCGTTCTGCACTTGCGCCTGTCCTGTTGCAGGAACGGTGCCAAGATTTGTTATCTGTGCGGACTGTGCGTTACCACCGCTCGTGCGCCACTGTAAATTCCCCGGTTGCGGCTGTCCTTGTTGCGCTTGTCCCGACGGCGTGAGCGTGATTGTGCACGAAAGTTCTTCACAGGTCCCAAAGAGAGAACCAAAGAATGAACACTGACCCTGCTGGTTTTGTCCCAGGTTGGGGAACGTCGGCTGTCCGCCACTCGGTGATCCACCGCTTGGTGAGCCACCACTTGGACTTCCACCAGGACTGCCCCCTGGGTTTCCCCCTGGATTACCTCCTGGGTTTCCTCCAGGGTCTCCCTTGCCCGCCTTGTCACAATTAGCAACACACTTTCCCGTCGTTGGATCATACTTTGGGTCACCGCCCGTCTTACTGTCCGCCGGAGTTAACGCCTTTTGCGCGAGCGCAAGGCGTTTTTTTGTTTCCTCAAGATCTTTTATTTCTTCCTTCGTGAACTCTCGGTCCTTTATTAACTGCTCTTTCTTTGTTTGATCTGTTTCTTCAGTAATCTTTTTGTTCAACTCTTCAAGTGCTTTTTGCCTCGATTCAAGCCTTTCATCTATACCTTTTTGTAATTCCGCTCCCTCTTCTTTATTGAATCGATCCAGAATATCTTTTCCTTCCGGCAGCTTACCTATCTCGCCTCGAATTCTTTGCACATCTTCTTCTTTCCCCTGGCCTACAGCCTCCGCAAGTTCTTGCTGCATCGCCTTTTTGAAACCTGTACCATTTTCCTTCAATAAGTCTTTGTAATTCATTTTCTTCCCACTGTCACAGGGTTGCTTATGGAAGCACTTCTCCTTTTTTCCAGCAGTTTGATCAGCCTTTAGACAAATTTCCACTTCTGACTTCCAAGCGCTGCATGAATCTTTTACAATCTTACTATCCGCCGATTCTCCTGGAAGCACTAGGTCATCTTTACATTTCTGCAATGTCTTACTCGACACTGTTTTCCCTGACTTCGGATCTCGTTCAGATGGTGGCGTACCGCACTGTATTTTTCTAGTGCACTCAACTTTAACATCGCCTTTATCCGTAAATGCTTTGAAGTCATATCCCGGCGCACAGTCTATCTCGGTACCTCCACTCTCTTCCGTCTTTTTTTTCGTAGTGTCGGCAGCAAATTTCGCAGATGCAACTTGCGCATCCGATTCAACCTGCGGATTCGCGGATTGGAGCGCAATTGCGAGCGTCGAGAGCATCCCAATCAAAACAACGCCGGCAATAAGAGAGTTCCCGCGGGACATGTGTCCCAATGATGCTCCCTCAAGCCATCGAACGCAATGGATACATGTGGAAAGTTGCAGATATCCACACTATCGAACCCGGATGTCTATATACCAATACTAGTAAGCTGTACAATTACACTGTGAGCGGAAATAGATATTCCCAGACAGAGAAAAATGCAGTTGAAAAACTTCGCAAGAAAGGAATGACCTACGCGGAAATTCGCGCAATCCATCCAATACCAAAAAGCACGCTATCAATTTGGCTTGGTGAAAAGTATCCCGCATTTTTTGACGAAAACGCACGGCTTGAGCACTTAAAGAGTATCAGGGGTTTGTCCGCCGCGAAATTGCGACGCGACAAGATGGCACGCGACGCGGTACACGCTTCACGCGGAGTTACAACCGCACAAAAACTGCCTATAGAAAACGAGGAATTTCAAAAAGCATTACTCTCAATGCTTTATTGGGCAGAGGGGACAAAGCACAAAGCGACGTGCGCTCTCATATTTGCGAATACCGATCCCCGCCTCATTACATTGTATTTAACGATGCTCAGAAACTGTTTTGATATTGATGAAAAGAAAATCCGTGTCCGCTTGCACCTACATTATTATCACAGGAAGAAAGAAACTCGACGATACTGGTCAAAACTTCTCGATGTACCGGAAACTCAATTTGGAAAACTATGGATTAAACCGCGCAGCAAAACGAAAAAATTCAGGCAAAATTTCAAAGGCATTTGCATTGTTAAATATGGCGGTGTTGCCCTACTAAAAGAAGTCCTCGCCCTTGGCGAAGCGATTTGTGATCGAATTGTCTCTGCAAATGCTTCGTAAGATGGTGCCCTCGCGAGGAATCGAACCTCGATTTTTTCCTCCGCAAGGAAATGTCCTATCCGTTGAACGACGAGAGCGTAGGGCCAGGATAGTCGAATTCGTGCTCTAAGTAAACAAATTACGCAGAGATGGCGCGGATGCGCTTGGAGAGCCGCGATTTGATGCGGGCAGCCGCTCCTTGTTTAATGACGCCGCTTTTCATTGCCTTATCGACTGCCTGGTAGACCTTGGGAAGTAGCGCGAGCGCTTCTTTCGCTTTCTTTCCCGTTACCATGCTCCCCGCTTCTTTGATGAGGCCTTTCATGGCTCGTTTTGTTCGCGTATTGAAAACAGTCCGCCTTTCGGAAACGCGCTGAGCCTTCTTTGCTGAACTTGTTATTGCCATCGCGCACGATACTACATGATTTCGTGGCTATGCGCAATCAAAGCTAGAAGCTAGAAGCTAGAAGCTGTAAGCTATGTGTATGATCGGGTTTTTAGAGGGTATCATCCACTCGAAGCGCCTAACGTACTGCATCCTTTTGGTATCCGGAGTCGGATATAAGATTTTCGCCACGAAACAATCCCTCGCGCCTCTCTCCCCTCAATTGCCCGCTTCATTCTGGACGCATCTTGCCGTCAAGGAGGACGCACAAGACTTATATGGATTCGTAACTGAAGAAGAACTGCGATTTTTCGAGATGCTTCTCACTGTATCCGGCATCGGCCCCAAGTCTGCGCTTGGTATTCTCGATATCGCAAGCGTCGAAACGCTTCGCTCGGCTATAGGGCATGGAAAATCCGAATATCTCACGAAAGTATCCGGCATCGGAAGAAAAACTGCGGAGAAGATCGTCGTAGAATTGCGGGACAAGGTGGGAGCATCTAGCGAGGGCGCGGACGCAGCACTTAAGGGCGACCATGAAGCGCTCGAGGCGCTAAAGAGCCTCGGGTATTCGCAGCAGGAGGCGCGCGATGCGCTGCGCAAAGTGCCTGCTAGCCTTGAAAAAAGCAATGAGCGCTTGCGTGAGGCGCTGAAAATTTTGGGCGGCGCGTGAATATGAGCCTAAAAAACATTCTGCATCATCTCGTCCCAAAGCCTATTTTCTCTTTCTATCATTTGGTCCTCGCGTGGATCGCTGCATTTCTATATGGATTCCCCTCTCGGCAGCTGATAGTCATCGGGGTCACAGGGACGAAAGGAAAGTCTTCGACCATTGAATATTTGAACGCGATATTCGAGGAGGCGGGGCACAAGACCGCGCTTGCCAGCACCATCCGCATAAAGATTGGAGATGCGGGTGAGCGAAATTTGATGCGCATGACAATGGCGGGAAGATTTTTCTTGCAAAAATTCCTCTCGCACGCTGTCCGCGACGGATGCACTGTCGCGTTCGTCGAAATGACATCTGAAGGCGCGAGGCAACATCGCCACCGGGGCCTTGAAATGGACGCGCTTATTTTCCTCAATCTTGCACCAGAACATATCGAGTCACACGGCTCTTTGCAGGCGTACGCCGACGCGAAATTCGAGTTGGGCCATCAGCTCGCGCGCTCAAAAAAACGCCCACGCTACATGCTTGCAAACGTAGAAGACCCTCAAAGCGCACGGTTCCTCCAACTACCAGTCGAGCACACCATTGGATTCTCCCTGCAGGATGGCACGTGGGAAACGAACGAGAGAGGCGGCACGTTCGCATTTGAAGGAACAGACATCCATGTCAATTTTCCCGGAAAATTCTCACTTCTGAATGCGCTTGCTGCCGCGACACTCGCGCGGTGGATGGAAATAAAAGCGCCCGTTATTGCGCGCGGGATCCTGAACGTAACCTCTATTCCAGGGCGCGCCGAGCGAGTGGAGGCAGGCCAGGATTTTCCTGTCATTGTTGACTATGCGCACACGCCCGATTCCCTTCGTGCCATCTATGGCGCATACAACAGGAGAAGAATTTGCGTACTCGGTTCGACAGGCGGTGGCAGAGATATGTGGAAAAGGCCCGTCATGGGCTCCATCGCAGACGAGATGTGCGATCATATCATCCTCACGAACGAAGATCCGTACGATGAAGACCCGCGTTCAATAGTGGAGGGGTTGGCACGAGGCATCACAAAACATTCCCCCGAAATACTGATGGATAGGCGTGAAGCCATACAAAAGGCGATATCACTCGCCCGTGCGTCTGATGTCGTCCTCATAACCGGAAAAGGAACAGACCCTTGCATTTGCGGGCCACGCGGAACGAAGCTCCCATGGAGTGACTCTGGCGTTGCGCGGGAGGAGCTGGAAGCGCTCGTGAAAAATCGCGGTACTATACGCGCATGATTCGGAACATCCTCTTAGGGCTTTTTGCATTCGTCGTTATCGCCGGAATCATTTTCTGGATCTTGAACCGCGGCCCGCAACGCATCTTCGCGAGCGTACGAAATTTCTCGTTCATCGGTTCCGGAACGACGACTGGCTTTGCCCTTCCCTGGCAACCGACGACACTCGTCCCACTTGTTGAAGAAGAGGACCTTTTTGCTGGCGGAACCGAGGAGGTGGAAACCAGAGACGTTTCAAAGCAACTTTCGGATATCGAACGGCAATACGAGGACATAATACAAGGCGTGAACGATGTCACAACATTTGGTGATCCGTCACCCATATTTGGCTCGGTGCGCATTGCGCCCGCATACTCCAACACAGCCGGCAATACTGCGGATAGCGAATTCCTGGTTCTCGAAGCATCTCTTTCCAATACTGCCCCAACATCGCTCGCTGGCTGGTCGCTGCAAAGCGCACTTACCGGCGTCCGTGTATCGATTCCAGGCGCTGCGTCCCCGCTGCGCCAGGGAAACGTGAACTCGCTCGTCGCCGCGACACTTGATCCCGGGAGCGTAGCGCTCGTTGCGACTGGGCCGTCCCCTGTCGGAGCCTCGTTCCGAGAAAACATTTGCGCAGGCTACCTTTCTGATTTCCAAGATTTTTATCCCCCGCTTTCTCTTCAGTGCCCAACGCCTGCTTCGGAACTCCCACTCACTGCTGATAACTTAAAACGCTACGGCGATGCATGCTTTGACTACATCGAGCGCCTGCCGTCGTGTACATTCCCCACAAACGTGCCAACAGAACTCTCTGCAGAGTGCCGTTCTTTTCTTCAAAACACACTTTCGTACACGGGATGCGCGGCGCTGCATGGCAATTCCCTCTCATTCGGTACAAATACTTGGCGGCTCTTTCTACGAAGCGACCGACCGCTGTGGCGCGATTCTCACGATGCTATCAGGCTCTTGGATGCAGAAGGCAGGACTGTGGATGCGTATGTCTACTAGCTTCTAGGATGTGCAAACAAAATGATTCCGGCGGCGACGGAAACATTGAGAGACTCTTTTTTCCCATGCATGGGTATCTCAACAATGTCGTCACACACATCGAGGATTTGTTTCGAGAGCCCACGTACCTCATTGCCAAATACGAAAACAGTGGGCCTTTCGATTGAATACGTCCGATAATTATGTGCACGCTTGTCTTGCTCGACCGCGACAATAAGCCGACCATCTTTGCGGAGCTGTCGAATAAGCGGAACGGCACTCTTCCGAAATTCCCACAGCACGTGTGTTTCTGCTCCCAGAGCAGTTTTTGCGATGTTTTTCTGAACCCTCTCAAATCGGTCGCGAGGAGTCGGCGTATAGCCGGAGAGAAATATCTTCTCGACTCCCGCCGCGTCCGCGGTGCGGAATATGGAGCCGACGTTGTGCGAACTTCGAACGTTGTGCAACATGACTGCGATACGAGGGAATCCTTTCATGCGCGCACCATAGCATCTTGAATTTAAAGCAGGAACATGTACCTTGGAAGTAAAGCATATGCTTTCTTTCTTCCCCGAACTCCTTTTCCTCTCTCCCTTCGCCGCGCTGTTGATACGCGTATCACTTTCAATAGTATTCGCATATAGCGCATGGAGCCGCCTGAAAAGTGCTGGGTCCCTTTTAAAGCTCTTCGGCGCCGTAGATGCTGTGCTCGCGCTCCTTTTTCTTGCTGGTGCGTTCACCCAACTCGCAGCGATCGTTGGTATCATCTGCACAGTAGCCTGGCTTGCCATGCCTTCGATGCGCCCCGTGCCCACAAGCACTGCAGCACTTGCGCTCGTGATGGCACTCTCGCTTCTCGTCATGGGCGCCGGACCTTTCGCGTACGATTTGCCGCTGTAAACACTCGCGTGCAGATGGCGAATCCCAGCGACGTTTGCTATAAGTAGCTAGAACCCCTGGTAGCTCAATGGTAGAGCAGCTGCCTTTTAAGCAGTTGACGGAGGTCCGATTCCTCCCCGGGGGATTTTTGTTCGGGATTTTACAAAGCAAGGCGCACTGTCACACTATCCTCCACAGTCGTTGAGGCTGCGGTGAGGCACACTATCTTGTAGGTGCTCGTATCAACAAGCGGAACGGTGGACGCTCCGCCCGAGACGGAGTTCTGTTCAAAACTTGGACCTGTTGCCTTGCATGAAGCCACATTTTCAGACGTCCAGAAAATGTATGTGCGCGTCCCGAGGCGCACGCTTGCTGGTTCTGCCCAGATATCTACTTCGGCAGCCGCGGGCGTAACGGTTTTTTTCGGCACAGACGCAGGCGGAGAGGTTTTTGCAGGAGGGCGCTTCGGAGCACCACCTGTTTGTACAGGCGCAGCGCCAACGATGTAGCCGGCTCGCGTGCAAAGTCCGTCGAAGAATCCTTCTGGGATTATTTTTGAGAAAAACCCGCCGGACCACGGTCGCGTTGCGCACATGCGCCCCACGAGGCTTTGTGATGCCCCTATTCCAGACGCTCCGCCACCATAAAATCCAGCAACTTCGGTGTTGCTTTCGGCATCACGCGAGCGGACGAAAAATGTCGCTCCCGCTTCTCCGACAGAAATATCTCCAAAAAGACTCGATCTCAATCGTTCTATCGTCCCCTGCGGAACAACTGGTTGCGTTGTCGTTGCAGGCACTTCCTCTTCTTCTTCATTGCTTGCGTCTTCACCAGTAATCGTGTTGATGAGAGCATCCCCAATTGTTTCTTTTTCTTCTTCACTCAAAGAGTCAAAATACTCTCCGTAGTCGAACTCCCCTTCATCACCCCCGTCCAACGCATCGAGCAAAGATGCTGCGAGACTCGAACCTTGTCCGGACGTGAGCGAGAGCCCGTCGGTCGCGAAGGTTCCGAAATTCACGGTACCGTCTGGATTCTTGCAAGGAATCGGCGAATACGTTTTGGTCGCCTCATTGTAGACACAGTTTGGATACTGGTCGGGCGTTTTTTGCTCAGGCGGCTTGTTATCCGGACTTCCACCTCCTCCTCCGCCTTTGCCTTTCAATTTCTCCATCAGGCCTTTCAGAGCCTCAAGCAATTTCGAAGGGTCCATTGTTGCTTCTCCTTTATTGGTCGCTGTAGCTTTGCAATTAAAATTGCCGACACAGATCCCCGGGGTCTTGCCACCTCCGGAGACATCCTTACATGGACAAAATAATTTGTTCAAACCGCCTATACACCCGTCTGGGCCTGTAACTTTATTGCACCCGCATGGATCGAACGCGGGGACACATTCCGCATCACCCTCAGCAAATGAAGCAAGAGTTACGGTGGTCGAAATAATAAAAACTGAACAGAAAATTAAAATTGCTACAAACACAAGACCTGCGCGCGAAGCGACACCCATACGTGCCCTCAGTTTATCACGTTAGCGACAACGCAAATTTTTCTAGTGCATATTCAAGATCGAAACCGTTCCGTCGCGACGCATGCGGAAGCTCGGCAAGCGTAGAGACAAGCACAATCCCTCGACTTCGATCGGGACTGTCCGCTCTTGAGCGAAGCAGCATATCCTTTGCCGCCCAAAAAAGAATGCCATGAAGCATCTCTGGGGCATTCCCCTTCTCGATTTCGCGCAAATACCCGACCCACAATGCTTTCTTATCCCCCTTCTTCAAGGCATTCGCCAGTTGAAACACGCTCGAATCGCGCTCTTTTTTGGGAGAGTCAAATTTCTCAACACCTGAAGCGTACTTCTCGATCTTTTTGCGCAGGTCCGCAAGTGGTTTTTCTTCGTAGACAAAAACATTCTCATCGGATGCTGATAGTGCGTCGAGAGATTGCATGAAAATATCGATCAGCTCCGGATTTACGCACACGCCTTCGAACACCAGGACTCGTTTTCCCCCGAACCCCATTAGAGAGCCTCCGGCCTCTAACGGGGTAAACATCCCAGGCCCTCGTAGGACAGTTCTAAGGTCTTCAACGCTGTTCGCATCTGTAATGCGCACGACAGACGCTTTTCCCTTCTTCACGGCGCGTTCTACCTCCTTTTGTATCGCAGCGCGCGCTTTTTCTCTATCGCCTCCAGTGTAGAAATAGAGCATGTCGTCATTGTACTCTTCTCATCTCACCCCAGTTTTGTCCGATGGACATTTCAGCAACGATTGGAACGCCGCTTAATCCATCTTCCGCACTCGATGACTCCATTATCTCTTTGATCGCACGCCCAATTTCCTCTGCTTTTTTCTCCTCGACTTCATACACAAGCTCGTCATGAACCTGTAACACGAGCTTCGCAGATTGGCGCCAACCTTTTTTTTCTATCATGTGGTCCGCTTCTACCATCGCAAGCTTAATGATGTCAGATTGCGTACCTTGTATCGGCGCATTCACTGCCATGCGCTCCGCCTGCGCCTTCAGAGCCGGCATACGCGATTTGAAACCAGGGAAATAGCGCCGTCTGCCAAAGAGCGTCTCGGTATACCCTATTCGCTCGGCAGTCTGTTTTGTTTTCTCCACAAAACGAGAAAGGTCAGGGTAACTTGCGAAATATTCTGCAAGAAATTTTGATGCTTCTTCGCGAGTGACGCCTTCACCTAGCGCGACACGCAGCGCATTCACGCCCATGCCATACAAAATGCCGAAGTTAATGACTTTGGCGCGCCGCCGCATCTCTTTATCAACATGCTCCGGCGGAACCGCGAACACTTGCGACGCAACTGCTGTATGAATGTCACCGCCTCGCTTAAAGACATCGACCAATTTCGCATCGCCGGAGAGCCCCGCCGCTACCCGCAATTCTATCTGCGAATAATCAATCGCAACGAGGACACATCCCTCACTGCCGACAAACGCGTTCCGAATTCGCTGCCCATACTCCGAACGAATCGGGATATTTTGCATATTCGGGTCCGTGCTCGCCATACGGCCAGTCGTCGTGCCAGCCTGAAGAAACGTGGCGTGGAGCCGCCTGTCCTCCCCAACCATCTTCGGCATTTTCTCGACATACGTTGAGAGCAGTTTCTGCAACTCGCGGAACTGAAGGATGTCACCGATTATTGGGTGCAGGTCTTTCAATTTCGAGAGCTCTTCTTCTCGCGTCGAGCGAGCGCCAGTTGCCGTTTTTTTCACCTTTGCCGCAAGCTTCAGCTCGTCGAAGAGAACTGTGCCAAGCTGCTTGGGTGACGAGATGTTGAATTCACGGCCTGCGTGTTTGTATATTCTCGTTGCGATTTTTGCGAGCTCCCCCGCGTATTCTTTCTCGAGTTTTGCGAGATATGTAGAATCAATTGCGATACCGTCTTTGTTCATGCGATCCACAATGGGGATCAGGGGCTTTTCTATCTTCTCGTACACATCCCACAATGTTCCGGTCTTTCGAAGCTTCTCAAAGACTACCTCACACGCTTTTTCGAAATCCCGAGTCTCTGCATAGGTTAGGACATCTGCGAGCGTCGGGGACGTAAGGTCAGAATTGAGTAGCCACACCGCAACAGCTGCCTCTTTGAGTTTCTCCGAATCAACGTCTTCTTCGCGCTTTTCTTCTTCGCCATCGAAATCCAGTGTCCCGGTTTCAACTTTCTCTGCACTCCTTTTCGCAGCCGTCTCCACACGCTCCTTGAGCGAACGAAATTCTAATCTGTCACAAAGCGCACTCACGGATCCAACGTGGTCCGAAAGCCGCCATCCCTCCTTCGGGATATGGTATGCAATTGGCGCCTCGCTATGAATTGTCGCGAGCTCCTTCGAGAGCCTGGCTTCTTTTTCTCCGCCAAGGAGCAATTGCAATATGCGCGGCTTTATCCCCTGCTTCTTGAATTCGTCGGGATCCTTATGCGCGACATTATACATATCTTCAATGGTCCCGAACGCGGTAATGAGATCGGTCGCTGTTTTCTCGCCGACACCAGCGATACCTTTTATATTGTCTGATGGGTCACCTCGGAGACCTTTGTAGTCAATGAGGTTCTTCGGCCCGAAGCCGTACCGCTCACGCACCCTGTCTTCATCGTAAAGGATGGTGTCGGTGATGCCTTGCCGGAGCGTGTATACCTGCACGCGCTTTCCATTCACAAGTTGAAGCGTATCCATATCCCCTGTAACGATGACGACATCAACGTCATCCTTTGTTTGGAGTTGCTTCACTATGGTTCCGATCACATCATCCGCTTCAAATCCTGGCGCGCTATATACGGGGATACCGAACGCTTCAAAGACACTGGGGGCCTTTTTGAGCTGATCGATTAGTTCGAGTTCCGTATCTTTTCGTGTTGCTTTGTACGCATCGTACATCTTGTCTCGGAATGTTCCTCCGGGAAGGTCTCGCGCGGCAACAACGTAGTCCGGCTTGAGGTCGCCGACCATTTTTAGAAGCATCGTGACAAGGCCATAGAGCGCTCCCGTCGGCTCGCCTTTTGATGATGAAAAATCCGGTATTGCGTGGTACGCGCGGTGGAGTATTGCGTGCGAGTCGAGAAGAACGATGCGTTTCTTTTTTTCTTTCGAGCCCATGGCGCCATACTACCAGAGTGCCCACATAATATGCGGTAGAATAAAGCGAATGGTCCAGTTCACCGATGATAAGAAGCGCGACGAGCGCCTGGAAGAGTTGCACCGAAAAGAAGAGGAGCAACTGGCGGAAATGCTCGCACCTAAATACGGAGTTGAGTACGTCGACCTTACAAATAAATCAGTTGATACCGATGCGCTTGCTCTCGTGCCGGAAGCGGACGCACGCGCAGCAGAGGTCGCCGCATTTCGCAAAGTGAACAAGAAACTCTTCGTTGCGATGCGTGCGCCGGAGCGCGAAGATTCGCTGCGTGCGGCCCTCGCACTTGAGCGGCTCGGCTATGAGACTCGCCGCTTCATTGTCTCGCGCGCATCGCTCGAGCATGCGTGGGACAGATACCACGACCTCTCATTCGCTACAGAAACAGAAGCGGGCGTTCTCACTCTTTCGAACGAAACCATCCAGCAGATGCTTGAGACCTTGAAAACCCTCGAGGACGTGAGTGTCGAGATAAAGGGACACATGGGCTCAAAGGATATCCACCGCATCTCGCGCGTACTCGAAATAATCATGGGCGGCGCACTTTCCCTCGGCGCATCAGACGTGCACTTGGAGCCGGAAGATACGGGCGTCCGCATGCGCTTCCGTCTCGACGGCGTCTTGACTGAAGTCACCGTATTCGATGCCGCTACATACGCCCTCGTTTCATCTCGCATCAAACTTCTCTCGGGCCTCAAGCTCAACATCAAGAATGCCGCGCAAGACGGTAGATTCTCCATCGTCGTTAACGAGAAAGAAATAGAAATACGTACTTCGATTCTTCCCGGCGCATACGCCGAAACCATCGTCATGCGTCTTCTCGACCCATCAACCATTGCACTCCCGATGGAAAAATTGGGCTTTGATAAATACTTGATGGAAATATTCGATAAAGAAATAGCAAAGCCGAACGGCCTTATCCTCAACACTGGCCCCACAGGCAGCGGTAAAACGACAACGCTCTACGCATTCCTTCGGAGAGTGCATAACTCCGGCATCAAGATAGTCACCATCGAAGACCCTATCGAATACCACCTTCCAGGCATCGTGCAGACGCAAGTGTCACGTGATTATACGTTCGCCTCTGGCCTACGCTCGACACTCCGCCAGGACCCCGATGTCATCATGGTCGGCGAGATACGAGACGCCGAGGTCGCTTCGACTGCGGTCCACGCATCCCTCACAGGGCACCTCGTCTTCTCAACGCTGCACACCAACGATGCTGCAGGTACATTCCCACGCCTCATTGATATGGGCGTGAATGCGGACATTATCGGCGCGTCCGTCACGGTATCAATGGCACAGCGTCTCGTCCGCCGGCTGTGCCCAGATTGCCGGGAATCGCGCATCATTGAAGGAAAAGATAAAGAAATAATGGACAAACTCCTGAAGAATATTCCACACCCAGAGGATATCCCTCCGGGACAGAATACGATGTGGGTTCCAAAAGGATGCCTCAAGTGCGGCGGCATCGGCTACAAAGGGCGCATCGCCGTCGTCGAAGTCATACTGATGGACCGCGATATGGAACAAGCAGTGCGAAAATCTTCAAGCGAGCGCGACTTGTGGGTCGCCTCGGCGCACCAACAGATACGCCGCATGGCACAAGACGGTGCGATAAAGGTATTGCAGGGTGTAACTTCTCTCGATGAGCTGACACGCATGGTGGACGTCAATGACGACACACTCGCTTTGAACGTCGTCTAATACAATGTTTGGCGCATTCCTGATCGGTTTCGCGACACTTGCCGAAGAAATCGGAAGCTCAGTTAGCAAATATACGATCGCACACCATAAAGAACGCCCCTACTCGATGGCGTTCGTCGCACATCTTGCAGGCCTTATCGGCATCGTGACGATAGGCACACTGCTTCCCGCACACTTTTTTGCGCCTAATTTTCCCAGCGGCTTCACATTCTCATCAGCATCATTGCCGACGCTCATTCCGCGCATCGTTCTAGAAATGGCGCAAGCGCACGTCGCTATCTTTGCGGTAGTTCTTGCTAGCCGCAGCACATTCTCTTTCATACGTATCCTGACGATACCGCTCCTCCTTGCGGTTGATTTCGTGCTTGGATACGCGCTTGGATATGCTCAGGTGGTTGGAATCACGCTCATTATTCTTGCACTTGTCTTTCTATTTCGAAATCATGGCATAGAGAAACGCGGTGCAGGCTTAGTGCTATTCACCGCTGTAAACGCAGTACTCACAATATCTCTGTTCAAATACAATATCGCGCACTTTAATTCGGTAGAGGCAGAAGCAGGCATCACGCTTGTCGTTCTCACTCTCTACTTCTTCGTTCTGGCAATAGCAAAAAAAGAACGCTTGTCTCGGCACATGCTTCACCCATCTCTTCTCTTGCAATTTGTATCCGGAAGCATTGCAACCATCGCCTTTAGTTTCGCGTTCCTCTATATGCCGCCGTCGATAGCAACGGCCGGAAAACGCGCCCTCTCAAGCCTGTGGGCGCTTGGCGCGGGAGCTGTATATTTCAAAGAGCGCCACATTTTGGTCAAAGCGGCGGCGCTGTGCGGGCTCATACTAGGGCTCGTATTACTCGCACTGTGATGGTTGTTGAGAGCAAGTTGCACGGCTTGGTCCGGGTGGTACAGTTCTGTGAGACGCAAAAGCGCGAATTTCGCAACGATGCTTTCGAAATGCATCAAAAGTGGAGCGAGACCTAAGGAGAGAGGTAGCACTCCGATCCGTAAAGGATTGGAACCGCCTACATCCTCGGCAAAGTCCTATATCGTTGCGAAATTCGCGCTTCAGGCGCGTACAAATAAGCCGGGCGGCACTCTATCACGAAAGAGGTTTTTGTCAACCCCCGCTGCCGAACACAATATGTTCGCTAGCGGGCTTGAAATATGAATAAAACAGACCCGAATCCTAATGAAAGAAGCGTTCGAACACTCGACCAAGCGCTACGGCCGAGCGACTGGAAGGAGTATGTTGGCCAAGCGACGATAAAAGAGAACCTCCGCATCCTTCTCACGGCCGCGAAGGGACGAAAACAACAACCGGAACACGTGCTGTTGTATGGCCCGCCTGGCTTAGGAAAGACAACACTTGCTCACTTGATGTCGCGAGAGATTGGTGCATCGCTTCGCGCAACGTCTGGTCCCGCAATAGAGCGCGTCGGAGACCTTGCTGCCATACTCACGAACCTCTCCCCAGGCGACGTTCTTTTTATAGACGAAGTGCATCGGCTCAATCGCACCATCGAAGAGGTTCTCTACCCCGCAATGGAAGCAGGGGTCCTCGATATCGTCATCGGCAAAGGTCCGTCGGCGCGTACTGTGCAACTTGAACTTCCGCCATTCACGCTCATCGCTGCGACGACGCGTATCTCGATGCTCTCTGCGCCGCTCCGCTCGCGATTCTCCGGCGGCACCTTCCGCCTTGCGTACTACACGGAGGACGAGATAGCAGAAGTGTTGCGGCGATCTGCAAAGATACTTGGCATCGAGATAGACGCGGAATCTCTGAAAGAGATTTCTCGCCGGTCACGCGCAACGCCAAGAACTGCAAACTACCTTTTGAAACGCGCGCGTGATTTTGCTGAAGTATCTGGTGAGCCGCTGAATATGAAGACCGTAAAGAAAGCCCTCGCGCTTCTTGAGATTGATGAAATAGGCCTCAACCAAACTGACCGCGACCTCCTCACCGTGCTCATCGACAAATTCAAAGGAGGTCCTGTCGGTTTGAAAACGCTTGCTGCCGCGCTATCAGAAGAAGAAGCGACGCTAGAAGAAGTGAACGAACCGTACTTGATGCAGCTCGGTCTTCTCGAGCGCACCCCCCGCGGCCGCACGGTTACCGAAAAAGGACACGCTCATCTGGGTTTCGATACGCCAAAGAAACCTTCGCTGGGGATATGAGTGATTTTGAAAGTAAACGGGAGGGAAGGCTCTCGCGGTCTTTTCGCGGAAACCTAACAGTGCGAGACGCATCAGAACTCAAAGAAAATCGAATCGCTAGAGATCTCACCATCGAGTTAGAAAGAGCGTATCGAATGGTACGCGAAGGTGTAGGTGTCGGCCCACTGAATAAACTTGTAAATCAATTGATGTCAAAATATATGCGCGGCGATGAAGTAAGAGCAAAAAAGATTGCTAGAGGGACAATTCGTATCGGTGAATTGTGGTGGCCGCCGGATACGATCGAGCATGTGTTGCCCGATCCCCGCGCTGTAGCTATGGATAGTGTCTTAGAAAAAGAGGCTCGCGACCTAGAGGCGATATGGGAAACGAATAAAGAACGGAGAGAAAATGCGACAAACAAAATCGGACAAGATCCATTCCGCTCACTACTGATCGCCGTGCGAGAACTTATGTTCGTCGAAAAACACCTGCCTCTATATAGATTTGATCGGAAAAAAGCCGTTCGGCGCACTAGATACGACCCCCCTGCCAATCTGAAACCCAGTCCACAGGATGAAGAAGCTGAGTAATGTTCAGCGTGAGACTGTCGCGAATGAAGTAGAGCATCAGGGCTTCGATAGCGACCAGCGCGACCACAGAAACCCAAACGGGGACGCGCCAGGCAAACACGAACCCGATGACCATCGCGATCGTGTCACAGACGGAATTGATGACGCTATCGCCGACATATCCTTGCGCGAGCGCTTGTTCGCGATACCTGTTGATTATCGTGTCTGTGTTCTCAAATAGCTCCCACGAAACCTCAACTCCGACCGCTATCGCCAATCGAAACCACACCGACATTCGCGGAAAAAGGAATGAAAGAGCTGCGAAGAAAAGAAAGCCGTGTAACACGTGCGAGAATGTGTACCAATCGGATATCTGCTGAGAATTCTCAGAACTGAGAACAACTCCGTGCCAAAGCTTCACCATCCCGCTCGCGCTGATGAGCGGCTGCCCCATCACATAGAGCACTATCGCCTGTATACCGATTAGCATGCCCCCTATAAATATCCATGTGCGAATTTGCATGAGAAGGAAGATGCCCCTAGTATAGTCCACCATGGGCGGTCACAATAAGTGGTCACAGATAAAACGGCAGAAAGGAGCGAATGACGCTGCAAAAAGCAACGTATGGGGAAAACTCTCGCGCCGCATCACGATTGAAAGCAAGAGAGCCGGCGGAGACGCGAATGCAGCGAACGTGCGCGCTGTCGTAGAAACGGCAAAAAAGGAAAACATGCCGAAGGACGCCATCGAAAGGGCGATCACCAAAGGCACATCTGCAGATGCAGGGGAACTTGAATCAATCACCTATGAGACATATGGGCCCGGTGGCTCGGCTATCGTTATTGACGCGCTCACAGACAACAGGAATCGCACCGCGCAGGAGATAAAGCATCTATTGTCTAAGAATGGGCTCGTGCTTGCCGCTCCCGGAAGCGCTTTGTGGGCATTCGAGAAGGCGCCGGAGGGCGGATATGCGCCAAAAACCACAGTTCCCCTTTCCGAGGCTGACAACGCGTCGTTAATGAACATTCTTGAACAAATTGATTCCCACGATGACGTACAGGAGGTGTATACTAATGCTCAATGAGCACACAAGCCGCAAAAACAGGAGAGGGTCTGCAGCCTTCAGCAAAGGAAAATCTTGAGACAGAAAGCCTTTCAATGAGATTCTTGCGCCGAAATGACGGGCCTCGTATTTTTTCACACTACGACCAGCAACTTTTTGAGAGATGGGCAGTAGAGGAGCAAACAATGAGTGAAGTTGAAAGCGGTATCGGCAATTCTCGAGACATGATTGCCAAAGGTAAGACCTGGCTGGATCTCGCCATTACTCCAAAGAACCAATCGAACATCGTCGGACGATGCGGCATTTTTCGGAATAGAGAGAAGGATAACGGCGAATACCGCATCGACCTTTGGTTTGATGCGCCCGGAAATGAGGTGAAGTATGCGGTTGAAACGATACAAAGAATACGACTTTGGGCGCGAGAATACAGAAAAGAACACCCCAACACTATAAAATATCTTGCATTACCGATTACCGAGGGAAGCATAGGAGAGAAAGTGCTCAGCAGAATCGGAAAAACCTCAGATAGCAGCATGCTCGGTGTCGAAATTGTGGGAGAAGGGGAAAACGAGAAGGAGGTAAAAATGCGCTACATCTCGCTCTGATAGTTCGCCATGAAAGTCCTCGCTATCGACCCCGGGTACGGACGGTGCGGCTTTGCCATAGTCGAAAAAGAAAAAGGCAAAGAAACGCTGCTTTATTCTGAATGCGTTGAGACTCCAAAAACGCAAGATTTTCCAGAAAGATTGGCAACTGTTGTTGCCGCGTGCACGAGGCTTATTGAAAAACACCATCCTAATGCGGTTGCAATAGAAAAACTGTATTTCACCAAGAACCAAAAGACGGCAATGCATGTCGCGGAAGTGCGCGGCGCTCTCATTGCGACGGCTGCAGGAGCGAAATTGCCCGTTTCAGAATACACGCCGGGACAAGTGAAATCAGCAGTAGCAGGGTGGGGCAACGCCGACAAGACAAGTGTCGCTCAGATGCTGCATGCGCTTGTACGAATAGAGAAGAAGATTTTGCACGACGATGAATATGATGCAATAGCGATAGGACTGACCCATTTGGCTCACGCGCGTTGAATTGTTACTATATCCAGTAACGTTCGGCCTAAAACACCGTCTGTACACAGAAGTTGCTATGTTGCCTCGAATATTTCGCACACCGCCACACGCACCAAGAAAACTGCATCCGGAAGTGCGGAGATCACTGAAGATAGTCGGTTTCTCCCTCGCGGGAGCCCTGGGTATTTTCGTCGCGTGGGCGCTTCTCGTCTCGCTTCCCTCGGTCGATAGTTTCGAGAACCGAAAAGTCGCTGAGTCCACAAAAATATATGACCGGACCGGGAATGTGCTCCTGTATGATGTTCACGGCTCGATGCGCCGCACTGACGTGCCGCTCGAAGATATATCGCCCTTTGTTCGCAATGCAACGGTGGCTATCGAAGACGCTACCTTCTACCAGCACCACGGCTTCCGCCCCCTTTCGTTCCTTCGTGCGGTCCTTGTGAATCTTCGTTTGATCCCAGGTATCCGTGGACAAGGAGGTTCTACCATCACGCAACAAGTCGTGAAGAACACCCTTCTTACGAAAGACAAAACCCTCATACGAAAGGCAAAAGAAATCGTGCTGGCGCTCAAACTTGAGCGCATAGCGACAAAAGACGAGATCCTCAACATCTATCTTAACGAGACAAGTTACGGCGGAACCATCTACGGAGTCGAGGAGGCGGCGAACTATTTCTTTGGAGTTCCCGCAAAGGACGTGACGCTCGCAGAAGCGGCATATCTTGCCGCTCTCCCCCAGGCGCCCACGCGCTACTCTCCGTATGGAAACCATCGTGATGAGCTGGAGGACCGAAAGAATCTTGTGCTCTCGCGCATGAAAGACAGCGGATTCATCAATGATGAAGAGTACAAGGCGGCCCTTGCGGAAACAGTCGAGTTCAGCGAACAAGCAGAATCCGGCATCAAGGCGGCACACTTTGTTTTCTACATCCGAGAATACCTCGAAGAAAAATACGGCGCTGACGTCGTCTCAAATGGAGGCCTTAGGATAATAACAACACTCGACTACGACCTGCAGAAAAAAGCTGAAGAGATCGTGGAGGCACGCGCACTCGCAAACGCGAAGAATTTCAATGCAGAAAACGCGGGATTAGTTGCGATAGATCCAAAGACAGGACAGATACTCGCAATGGTCGGCTCGCGCGGCTATTTCGACGAGGAAATAGACGGCAAGGTCAACATCGCAGTAGCAAAGCGCCAGCCTGGCTCGTCATTTAAACCGTTCGTCTACGCGGCAGCATTTGAAAAAGGATACACGCCGGAAACCATTCTTTTCGACCTCAAGACCCAGTTCACTGGATACTGCGCACCAAATGATTTCGAGACTCACGACAACTGCTACTCTCCAGGGAATTACGACAACACATACCGCGGACCAATGTCGCTGCGCGAGGCGCTCGCACAGTCCATAAACGTCGTTGCAGTGAAACTTCTCTATCTTGTCGGGATCGATGACTCTCTCAATATGGCGCAGCGCATGGGGCTTACAACGCTTGGAGATAAAAGCCGCTACGGCCTCACACTTGTCCTTGGCGGCGGCGAGGTAACGCTCCTTGAGATGACGGGTGCGTACGCTGGATATGCGAACGATGGCGTCTTGAATCCTCCGACTGGAATTCTTGAAGTCGAGGATGGAGACGAGACACTCGAGAAGTACGAAGATAATGGAACGCGTGCCGTCGAGCCCCAAATTGCCCGCACGCTCAGTGACGTACTCTCGGATAATGTCGCAAGATCTCCCGCATTCGGCTCCGACTCGGCACTGTACATCCCTGGATATGATGTAGCCGCAAAAACCGGTACAACGAATGATTATCGGGACGCATGGATACTCGGATACACAACAGGAATAGCTGCTGGTGCGTGGGCGGGCAACAACGACAACTCGCCGATGGAAAAAAGGGTTGCCGGGTTCATCGTGGCACCAATGTGGCGTGAGTTCATGGAATATGCGCTTACAAAATATCCTGCGGAAAGTTTTATCCCACCGGCCCCCGAATCAAACCTTGACTCGCTTCCGCCTGTCCTCCGCGGCGTCTGGAACACAAATCCAACAGTTGGCGTCCACGAAATACTCTACTGGGTACAAAAAGGAAACCCGCGCGCAGGAGCACCTTCGAATGCGCAAGCTGACCCGCAATTCCCGCTATGGGAATATCCTGTCGCCCTTTGGGCAAACCAAGCAACCGGAAGTTCAACACCGATTTCGGGAGGAGATGATTTTGCCATCGTATTCCCCTCTAGCGGGCAATCATATGCGAACGGTTCGAAGTTGAAGGCTGCTGTCGAATATCTCTCATCGCTCGGGATTACAAAGGTCACCTACTATGCAAACGGTGTTGCAGTTGGTTCGAGCACAGTATCGCCGTTCGAAATAGAATTTACGCCGAGCCAATCAGGAACCATGACGCTTCGCGCAGTCGCTGAATCGGTTCTCGGGGCTCGTGAAAACTCTGTTACGTTCACCGTGCAATAACTATCAACCACACGTATTCGTGTGGGTACGAAAGGGGTCGGGAAAACTGCAGTTTTCCCGTCGCGGAGAGCAGCGAACCTTGTCCTGCCGTAGGCAGAAGGTGAGCGTTGAGAACCGTGGGTTCTTAAAGATAAGATTTGTATCCAAATCTTATCTGTTCAGTGGCATTACGAGATACATGAAGCTTGAATCTGCGGTACCTCGGATGACGAGTGGCTTTCCGGCCCCTGAAAAACCAAGTGTGACGCTATCTGAGCTTATGAGAGGCAGACAATCTGAAACGTAGGCAATGTTGAAATTAATATCTATATCCTCGCCTGAGAGCGCAGCGTCCATCGAATCAGACATCTCACCTATCGCCGCGCTCTGCGCAGTTGCATCAAATACTTTCTTCTTTGGATACACATGAAAGCCAACCTTTTGCTCGGAGCCGGCGAATACGCGCGCCTTCCGTAACGTTTCTGTAAGATCACCTTTAAGAACAGTCGCTTCGGTGAGAAAATTCTTTGGGATAATTTCCTTGTAGTTTGGAAATGGAGCGTCCACGACACGCGACGTGTACACGACTCCACTCGCCTTCATAATGAGCTGAGCATCATCAACCCCAAGTTCCACAAACTCATCCGAGATGCGCTCAAGTATGTGAGACAGCTCGATCGCGTGTTTGAGGGGAATAAGAACATCCCCTTTCCCTTGCACTGCTTTTTGCGCAGTCTTTTCCGCAAGCCTGAACGAGTCTGTTGCAACAGTAATTAATTTCTCATCTTGCATTGAAACGTACACACTCCCCAATTCCGGGCGGATCATTGATGGGGATGCCGCATAAGAAACGGCTTGGAGTGATTGGAGTAGTGTCGTGCGCAATACTTTTGTTCCCAGTTCCTTTTTTTCATTTCCTATCAACGTAGGAAATTCTCCATGAGGAATTGCCTTAATAAGGGTCTTTGTTCCCTTCGATTCAATAAGAAGATTACCGCTTTCGACTTTCAAGCTAACCTTTTCAGCAGCGATAGAGCGTAGCGTCTGGGAAAATACATTGGCAGGAACCGCGACAACTCCTTTTTCACTCACTTCCCCGGGAACGATAACCTCAACACCTGCCTCCAAGTTTGTGGATCGTATCGAAAAATTCTTTGCCGCGGTCAGTAAAACACAGGACAAGACAGGGAGTGATTCTTTTTTCCCAACAATGCGCTCTGCAAGAAGGATTGCATGTAGGAGTTTTTCTTTCAGTGCAGAGAAGTGCATAAGGAATTCTTATAATAATTAAGTAATTAAATACTGTTGCTGTTGTTGGTGGTGTGTATAGTGTGCATAAGTGATTTTTTTAAGGCTTTACTTGATATTTTCATGATGGAAATTGTGGATTATTGATTGGAAAAGATATTGAGAGATGTGTGTATTACTTTTTATTTTCTTATCAACATTTTCAATCACTAGTTATCCACTCGCTATTATTTATGCGTGTACTAATGAGCGCACATGTTCGAGTTCTTGTTCGAGAGAGGGATTTCGTTTCGCCTCCTCTTTTATCTTTTCACAAGAGTGGATAACTGTCGTATGGTCTCTTCCCCCAAGTTTCTCGCCGATTGACGGATACGAGACACTGAATTCCTCACGAAGTATATACATGATGACCTGCCGCGGCTTCACAACCTCCTTTTTCCTGGTCTTTTCGTAAATACTCTTCTCCGCAACTTCGTAATACTGCGCAATACGGCGCACGACTTCGTCCATAGACACGCCCTTATTCGGACGCACATTATGCTTAATGAGTGTTCGAACATCGGCTTGAGATACGGCCTTGCCCTTCAGTTGTGACTTGCAGACGATCATGTTGAGGATACCTTCAAGCTCGCGGATATTTCCACGTACGCTTTCTGCAATATACGCGACAATGTCGTCAGGAATATTGAAGCCTAGCTGTTCGATCTTGGCTCTAATAATGGCGATGCGGGATTCGACATCCGGCTCCGGTATCTCCGCTATCATGCCTGCGCTAAAGCGCCCTTTCAGCCTATCTTCGAAGCCAGGCATCAAGTTCGGATGTTTGTCGGACGAAAAGACGATCTGTTTATTATCGTCGTGGAGGCGATTGAATACGTGGAACAATTCTTCCTGCGTCTTTTCCGTATTCGCGATGAATTGCACATCGTCCATGATGAGGACGTCATATTGTTGGTACTGGTCTTTAAAGCCCGATGCCTTTCCCGCCCTCACTGCGGTCAAAAAATCTGTCGTGAACCTCTCTGATGTGACATAGAAGACCTTTTTATTGGTATGTGTTTTTTTGAAATAGTTTCCTATTGCCTGTATGAGATGCGTTTTTCCGTGTCCAGTCGAGCCGTACACGAAAAATGGGTTGTACGCGAGCCCGGGGCGTTCCAGGACCGCCTTTGCCGCTGCATGCGCGAGTTGGTTGAAGGGCCCGACAACGAACGTTTCGAAGGTGTACCGGGGATTCAGGTTGTCTCGTTTATCAATATAGAGCGACTGGAGGTCGAGCGAGGCATTTTGTGAAGGGGTCGGTGCTTTTTCGCTCTTTCGCTCTACTGGCGCTGTATTTCGGTGCACAGTGTATTCGACAGCCCGGATGGTGCTGTCGAGCGTGCGTAGGATACCGAGGATGAATTTGTGATGCTTATCCGAGAGCCATTCTTTGACGATTTTCGAAGGAACTGCGATGTTCACGGTCCCCCCTTCTCGCCCAATAACATCGGTTCCGCGGAACCAGGTACGAAAACTTGCTTCTGATGTGCCTAACTCGATTTGCACGAGTGCATTCTGCCAGAGTTCACGGTTAGACATCATAGCGCACGACGAGGTTTGCACATTATACGCGCATATCTTCTCGCGTGAAGTTTTAGGAGGTTCCTGAGGGGGTGTTCACAAGCTGTGGATAGGGTGGGGATATTGAATAGCTTCGAGTTTCTAGTCTTTAGCTTCTAGGAAACTCATGAGATTGTTTTTTAGTGTCTGCTATGTATACTGCGCGCATTGGTATTTTAAGCTAGAAGCTAGTCCCTAGAAGCTATTTATGAAACGAACATACCAGCCAAAAAAGAAGAAGCGTGCACGGACACACGGGTTTCGTGCGCGGCTAAAGACGAAGAATGGCAGGCGCATTCTCACGCGCCGCCGCCGAAAGGGGCGCACAAAGCTTGCGGTGTGAAGAAGGCTTCAATAAGGCTTGGCCGTCAGGATTTCGTAGCAATGAAGGGTGCTCCGGCGCGCAAGCTTGGTGGGGCACATTATCTTTTTTCTGCCACGCCCCTCCCCAAAAGTGAACGTACAGCGTTTGCGTGCGTTATTTCGAAAAAAATCGCGCCGCGTGCGGTGGACAGGGTCCGCGCGAAGCGACAATGCCGAGCAGCACTCCGCAAGGTTCTGAAAGAACAGGCTCCTCTCACTCACGCCGCCCTCGTCCTTCGAATCAAGCACTCAGCACTCAAGGCTCCATACAGAGAGCTGGAGAGAGACATCTCGACATCACTCCTTCGGCTTCTCGGTTAGGAAAATACAGGCTACAATCCCACGATGATATCCGCCGCCTTCAATCTTCTCGTATACGACCCGTTATACAACGGGCTCATTTTTTTTGTTGACATCGTTCCTTTGCACGACGTGGGCCTTGCGGTTATCGCACTTACCATTCTTGTGCGCGTCATCCTCTTCCCCCTCTCAAGGCAGGCGGTGCGCACGCAGGCTGCGATGCGCGAAGTTGCTCCCCAGATAGAGGAGCTGAAGAAAAAATTCAAAGACAAGCAAGAGGAGCAGGCGCGCGCCATCTTCGCGCTGTATCGTGAGCGCGGCATTCGACCGTTCGCGTCCTTTTTTCTTGTGTTGCTGCAACTCCCCATTCTCTTCGGGCTCTACTTTGTTTTTTGGAAAGGTGGGCTTCCAGCTGTTGATGCCAGCCTTTTGTACTCGTTTGTCCCCGTGCCTCAGGCGGTGAACATGGAATTCTTGGGGCTTGTTGATATGGGCGCACGCAGCATCGTCCTTGCATTTTTTGCGGGCGCAACTCAGCTTGTGTATGCAAGGCTCAGCATGGGGCCACGAAAGCCCGCCACGGCATCAGACGGATCTTTTTCTTCAGATATGGCGCGTAGTTTTGACCTTCAGGCGCGCTACGTGCTTCCCATAATGATCGGCGGCATTGCCTATACGGTTTCTGCGGCGGTTCCTCTCTACTGGATAGCAAGCAACACGTTCATGATATTGCAAGAGCTTGCGATGGGACGGAGGTTCAGCGATAAAACAACGGGAGGATCCCCTGGCGTTCCCGGCGTATAGGTCGATTTGGCTCAGCACTCTTTTCATGATAAGAAAGGACGATGAAGTCCGATCTCCATGGCACAATTGAAACTGCTCTTACAGAAGTATTGAAAGCGATGGGTGCAACCTGGACCGGGATAAAGCACGAAGAAATAGCGGGGCAATCTATTTTCGCCATACAAGCAGATGATGCGCGGCCGCTCATCGGTATGCACGGAGATACAGTGCACGCCATAGACTACCTTGTAAAAAAAATTGTGGAGAAGCGGCTTGCCCCGGAAGAGAATGCTGCGCAAGAATCCGAACCTCAGAGCTGGCATTTTTTGGTGGACGTCAATGACTATCGGTCCAAGCAGATAAGAGATTTGCAGGCCAAGGCCCTCATGATGGCAGAGAGGGCGCGTTCGTTTCAATATGATGTCGAGCTATCGCCGATGAGTGCATACGAGCGCCTCATTGTTCACACAACGCTCGCAGATTCTCCGAACGTTAAAACAGAGTCCCATGGTGAGGGCCGGAGCCGAAGAGTTGTGATTCGGTACACGAACGCTGTATAGCAGCCTTTTTTAGGAGAGAGTGGCCGATGCCCGTCACTTTACACTTTGCACGATGTTAAGGTCCAGAATTTGTGGATTGATTTGCTTCAAAATAAGCCAAATGCTGATGAGAAGCAGTAATCCCATCGTCGCTTCACGCAGTATTTGCTTCGCCTTTTCCTTTGTGCCCCATGAGTCTCCGCCCATATACATGAATCCAGCTCGCGCGAATTGAAGGACCGCAAGTATCGCGCCCACGGCAATTGAAGCCTTAAACACAGCGTTGATGAATTGCGGAAAATTTTGGCTGCCGAACGCCTGAGTCAGAAATGGGGCAAAATTCTGTCCTTGTAACCCCGACAAGGAAACAAATCCCTGAAAGAGAGACGGAAACTTGCGCATGTAGTGGAGTATTTTTTTCATGACTTAATTCTGTATTCTGAGAATCCACAATGATTGGTCGCGCGCGTTTATGAAAGAGAGATACGCTCCTCCATCGTCAATTGCAGGGGCCGTCACGTCAAGGGAAACACCCATATCGCTGTGTGGAGAGAAAAGAAGCTCGGCGCTACCCGCTTTTGCATCGACTTTCCACCACGCGTCCTCTGTGTGGAGCGCTCCTGCGTACCACTCGTCGAGAAATCGAGAAGAAGAAAGTGACTCTGGCACAGCGCAATATGCGATAAGGCTCTTGTCGGGCACCCACACACACTTATCAGCGATGGTGCGGACAGACAATCCTACTCGCATGGCAGAACTCGTGCTTACGGAGAGGTTGAGAGAGCCATTGTCAGATGAAATTAAGAGTGCGCTTTCCCGTGGATGGGGCAAAACGGTGAGACCCGGCACTGCACGAACCAGGGGCGTAAAGATACCGTTTAATGATACCTCGTATGCGTATCCGTCGATTCCTGTTGCCGGCGCCTGAGAGAGGACGATACGTTCCCCCCAGAATATATGCCAATCCCTGAGAGCGGTTGCCGCTACTCGCACCGGATCTTCTCCTTTCCATCCTGAACTCATAAGCGCAAAACTGTTTCCATCCTCGACGATGGACAGGAACTGTTTTGTCGACACATTGGGCACGATTGCTGTTATGCCCGGTCCCAAATCTGTTGTTTGCAAACTGGATGGCGATGAGGTGGAGCTCGATGTGGCGAGCGTGCCTGAGAAAACTTCGGGAGAACCATTTACGTCTGTCCAAGCGATGACGGAACCATCGGGAGCGAATGAGGCACCGTACGCCTTCGGCACGAGTGTATTACTGATTCTTTTTACCTCACCAGTTTCTACATCGACGTCGAAGAGGTGGCCTGTGGCCCGTTCCATAAAACGCAGATTTGTTGTGCTAGCGACAAAGGCAGCCCCGGCGATTGCTGTGCCATGCGCATGCCATAAGCGAGGTGGTTTCGGGCGCTCAGGAGGTGTGCGCTCTGGAAGTATGTCCGATACTAGTTCGCCGAAGGCATTCTTGACTGTCCCAGAGAAAGAAGAAATGCCGTTTGTGCGGCTTCCTGTGAGGCGTGCAATGAACGACTTGAAACCGCCCGATTGATCAATTTCCATGCCAGTGGGAGTGTTCACTGGGGTCTCGGTATTTCGGAATCCCGAAACAATATTAGAGAACGTGCTCCCAAGAGTGCTTGCTGGAGATGGCTCTTCCACTCCTGCACCCCGTCCCTCGTCAACGCGCTCTATTGTCGACGTTTCTTTCTTCAGGTATATGTACCATCCGCCAAGGATAACAAACAACAAGACGACAAGAGCAATTGCAGAGTATTTGAACATGCGTGCCCAATCGATCATAGTGATGTGTCTGGCGCGAAGAGGCTGTTGTTACCCTCGGAACCGAGCCCCGCATTGAGGAGCAAATTCCATGTGCCAACGGCGTGCATCGTGATATCAAAGAGGTGCGATACCGAAAGCTCAACGCGTGCAAGTCCTGAAGAATTCTCGGCGTTGATAGTGAGACGCCATGGATTCTCAGGATCGATCTGGACAGTGCGGCTGTTCACGAGCCATGTGTATTCGAGTGCGGGATTGTTGAGCGAGAAAACACGTGGAGCAAACAGAGGAAATCCGATCACTGTTATTTCCCCTTCGGGGAATGTCGATGGGTTCTCGATGGTGGAGTGATACGTGACACCGAACAAGGGATCGTCTTTATACAAAGCGAGGGTGGGGTCAACTGCGGGAATGACAATGCTTTTTTCTGCTTGGTTGCCGCCATTCGGTGCGGTTACAATAACGCGTATCGTATCACTCCCAAAAAGCAATGGCGCCGGAAATGTGGCGCTGGATTTTCCGCGTCCCGACACTCCTTTCAAGAGTGCTCCGTTCCGATACCATGTATATGTGGCTGATGTTGGGGCAACCCCATTTCCCTCGGTGTCTGTGAGTCGAGCGCGGGCCTCTACGGTGATCCGAGAACTTGGCGAAGCGAGATGTTTTCCTTTGTAGAAAGGTGGCGTGAGCGAATCAGATTCCCACAACAGGTCAACAGTCGCAGGACGAACGTTTGTATCTATCCGTGCTATCGCTTGCTGGTCTTTTGCTATGACGGCCGCAATGTGTGTCGAGTCACCCGATGCTGGCAACTGCACCGGTATTCGTGACACGCCGACACCGCTTTGCACCAATTCATTGTCTACGTACCAAAGGACAAGCTCTTCTGATACATCAAACGTGAGGCTCGTCACGGATACGTCCAGGAGGTCTCCAGGTTCCGGATTTGCAGGGTTGAAATGCAAGAGGAGCGGCGATGCCGTGAGCGAAAAGGAATTTTGTGCTGCAGTGGGCGACGCTGTGACGAGCGCCACAATAAACACCGCAAGAAACAATACGGGGCGAAGCGCCATTCTCGGTATTATACCTTCCCCACAAGAGATAGTTGTATACCCAGTGCACTAATCGCCCGGGCGTTCAAGTATTGATGCGGCATTGAGGATGGGAGAACCGCCTTGGGGAGCGGTATCAGCGCCGGGGGCAGCATGAGGCTGCTCCTTCTCAGTTGGAAGCTTAGCGTCCTGAAGTATCGCAGATGCTTCGCGTGTTTGTGGCGCAACAGTTTGCGATGGTGCGCCTGAAGCGTTGAGCTCGTCTTCTCGTGATTGCGCGAGATCTTGTTTTGCTTTGCGGATAGCGAGGATCTGGGACGGATCTGAGGTGATAATTTGGTCTTCTGTGTACGAGGCAATGACTTTTATGGCGACATGTTTGAGTCCTGCGAAGAAGATTCCCTCGCCGACGTCAGACTCAAGGAGAAGATACTTTTCTTCATCAGAGAGCTTGAACGTCTGCTGCACTAAGTCGACAGACGTTGGTGATTGGCGGAGGAGTAGTTGGATGGATGAGTTTGTTATCATCGGAATGCCATAGGGCGAGTTCAAGAAGTCGGAAACGTCTTGCGTAATGGTAGAGATGCCGAGATAGTATTTGCGGCCACGTTTTGCGACAGAGAAAAGGAACGAAGCCGTATCCTGGCTACGCATCATCCACCACGCCTCATCGATCACAAGGAGGCGTTTGCGGAGCTCTTTTCGCACCGTGTTCCAGATGTGGTGCGTGATGATGTACATCGCAACGGGTTTTAAGTCGTCTTCCATGTCGCGGACAGAGAAGACGATCATCTTCTTTTTCATGTCGACGTTTGTCGGACGATTCATGAAGCCAGACCAAGTACCTTTCGTGTATTTCGAGAGGCGTTGCACCAAGGAATCGCTTCCTTCCATGCCTGAGAGCACAAGCTCGAAGTCTGAAAGGAGTGGCGGCTCCACTGCGGCGAAGTTTGATTCAGCCGTTATGTCTTTGAGTGCGTATGTTTCGGTGATTGCCTTATCGATAATTGCGTCCTCTTCCGGCGTGAGGCCTCCAAGCATGATGCGGAATAGCCCGACCAGAGTGATTATGTTGTTGCGCAGAATATCGCCCGGATTTTCATCCTCTCGAGCAATTGGCAGGTCAAACGGATTGATGTGGTGCTCCGATGAGAGAGAAATATTGAAATAGCGCCCGCCGACCGTCTCAGCAAGGTATTCGTATTCGCGTTCGGGGTCTATAACAATGACTTCCGTATCGAACATAAGGCTCCGCAATATCTCGAGTTTTGTTGTATAACTTTTTCCTGCACCAGATTTCGCGAACGTAACCGAGTTATAGTTTTCCAAACTAAATCGGTCGAACAAAATGAGGGACGAATTGTGGCGATTGATCCCATATAGGATGCCTCTATCCGAGGTGAGATCGAATGATATGAAAGGAAAGACTGATGACAGGGGGGCAGAATTGAGTTTCGTGTGCACATTCAGTTCGTCAGTGGCTGTTGGGAGGACACTCCTAAACCCTTGTTCCTGTTGGAACAGCGCTGGACGAATGTATACAAGCCGCGATTCCAATATGGAGCGGACCTCGCTTTCTATCTTGTCGACTTCTTCGCGTGATGAGCCATAGAGCGTGAGGTAAAGACCGACTTCAAATATTTTTTCCTGCGCTTGTTGCAACGAATCGCGCAAATGCTCGAGGTCGGCGTATGCCGTGTCGAGCATCGGATCGCGCACCATGCCCTTCTCTTCTCGCGTTGAGATTTGACTCTGGACCTCCGCCACCTTTTTTTGAAATTTGCGGAGCATCTCGTTCGTATCCATCGGATGGATGAAGATCGAGATGTCGATGACTTTATCCATGTTGATAATAGGGGCGAACCAACCCGTCGTTAAGAAACGGGGGTATGAAATGACAAAAAAAGTACGTGCGATTTTTTCGCCGAGGTCGAGCTCGCGGGGGCTGATGCGGAGGGCGTGCGGAGCGATAACGTCTTGAAGATCCAATACCCCCGTATGATAAATTTCTTCCGGCAGAACCGGCAAGACCGTCGCGGGTGGCGGGCCTTTTCGTTTGAACAAGTCCAATAAAGCCATATTTATTTTTGTGACTCAGGAATAGCCATAGGCTTGCCTTCCTCTCCAGGATTGAACATTTTATACATCAATTCTATCGCCTCTTCTGTTCCGAGTTGCACTGTCCTGACGCCGGTCCGGATAAGTCCTTGCTGCACGATAGAAATGCGTTGCTCCAGTTGGGACACTTGCTCCTCGAACGTGCGGTTTTCCTCTTCTGCATTGCTTCCTTTTTTTCCGAACGGTAGTTTAGAAAGCACGCCCTTCCCCGTCTGAATCATCGCAGGTGAATACGGAACGACGAGAAAGAAGTTTTTTGTCATGATGTTAGCTGCCTCCGTGAAGCTCTTAATGAATCCAATGTATTCGCGTATCTGAATGCGCATCAAGTCGTCGAGCTGTTTTTTGTACTGTACTTCTAGTGTTGCGATGTAGGGGCGTATATCGAGCATGCGCGATTGCACGAATATTTGGACTGAGAAATCAAGCGAGTTGAGGAAATTTTGGAATTGCACAATGAATGCTGTTTGTTCATCCTCTGATTTAAGCGCAAAGTTCAGTGACGATGCGAGCAATACCGCGCGCAATCCGCCATCTTTTAAAACAACCACACCATCGCGCACCTCTTTGATGGGGACGAAATCCTGTGTTGCTTTGCTTGAAGAACGGGGCGTGTTAGTTGTGATTTCAGACATGTGATTATTGTACAAGAGCGCCACGCGCCGTTCTGATCGGAGCAACAATGCGGGAGCGAGGGGTAAAGTCTTCGCGTTCGTCGTCACTCGCGACCCCAGCGGCGATTCGCTCTTTGATGTCGAGGCTCCAAGCAAGTTCGTGCAACTTGCTCTCAGAAAGTTTAGGGACAAACACGGGCAGTGGCTTCTTTTCGTCCTGCGCGGCTCGCGCTATGAGGTTTTTATTCCGGCGCTCGTCTTTCCATAGGTACAGTTTTGAGCGCGTAAGATAGTAGAATGCATGTTCTATCGCGACAATAAATGGTCGCCCGTTGTACTGGAAAAAAGCAAGCGCCGCTCCCAGCCCGAGTGCTCCTCCAACAAGCGGCGCTGCGAGATAAATGGGAAATACTCGCCACATGAGGTATGCGAGACCCGCACCACCAGCCACGTATACGAACTGTTTAAACGTGAGTGGGCCGAATATCTTATCTTCGACTTCAATGAACTGTGGTACTTGAAACTGCATAGGAGTAGCTTCTAGTAGCTAGCTTCTAGCTTCTAGCTTTTTAATCATAGCACGCAGCATTTTGCTGATCTCTGTAAGAAGATCGTTTGCGAGGATGAAAGTTTCCTCCGTGCAAAACGAAAGTTGCTTGCAGATTAGTAGCTGCGTCTCAAGTTCCGAAGCGGATCCATATGCCATACGCAGAAAATGTGAGAAGTCCCTACGAGTTCCACGATTTCTACCTTCTGCAATATTCGATGCAATAGAAATAGCGGCCCTGCGCATTTGAGATGAGAGCGCGTAGACTTCTCGTTGAGGAAACTTTTCTGTTAACTTATAAATTAACAGTGTCAAATCCATGGACTTCTGCCAAACAATAAGGTCTTTGTGAGAATTTGTGCCATTTCCCATGATTTTTCTAGAAGCTACGCGCTAGAAGCTAGAAACTCACTTCGGAGGCTCGCGATACGGATCGTCGTGTACATCTGCACGTATGGAACTTGCTTCTCCCGGTTTGTATGCGCCAGAAGCAGGGGCGCGCGTTACTTTTTCATCGGGTTTCAGTGCCGGAGGCGTGGCAGGAACCGGATTCGCGGGCACCGGGGCATCCTGAGGTATTTTTGCGGAAGGAGTAATGTCTTTTTTTTCGCTCGAGAGTACGTTATTTCGGAGTTTCTCCACATCTGAAAATTGTTCCTCTTTTGCCTGCGGGTGGCCAAGCTCGCGCTCGAGCTCTTCGCGGATGGGTTTGAATACAGTGACAGCCACATCGTTGACGATATCGTCGGCACGTTCTCTGCCGATGTTTGTTTCTGAAACAATTTTTTCGACAAGGTTTTCAGGTTCAGATAGGCCGAGTACCGTAAGCATGATGAGATTCTCGACCTGCTGCCACTGATCGAGGTGCAATTTATATTTCTCTGCCATCTTTTGGAATTTTTCCTCAATATGGCCGGACGTTATGGCGTCTTGCACTGCCTTCGGCAGTGCGGCGAATTGCTCTTCGAGTATTTTTTTTGTGTCGTCTTGCATATTATTTACTATGCTTTAGGTGTTGCCGGTGGCGGAGGAGGCGGGCTTGCCGAGGATCCCTTATCGGCGGCTGCTTTAGATGCTTTTAGGTATTCGAGAAGGCGGCGCTCCTCTGAACCCATTTTTACTGCACCTCCGACCTCACCCGCGACCTTCGTATTTTTACGAAGGCCGAAACTGAGGTATCGCTTGTCGCGAAGCCCTTCAATATACGCGTCTCTTTGTGCGGACGGACCGCCAGGCATTGCTGCGGGGCGTGTTTGGATGCCTTTTAAGCGCGTTTCCTCCTCGGCAATTGCAGTATTCAATGAATCAAACCTTTCTGCCGTATCTTTCAGCTTCTTTGCCAATTCGTCATCTATATCACTGCGACCGACTGCCTGCGCCACTTTTTGTATCTTTGCTGTTTCTTCTCTTCTCGTAGATTCTCCTTCTTGCTTTGCTCTAGCCTGTTCGCGGGCTAGCTGTTCTGGGGTTGCCACTGTTGCTCGAATGCCGCTTTCTTGTACAGCTGTTCGTACGCCTTGTTCAACCGCATTTCTTGTGATTTTTGCGCGTTCTCGTTCCGCTTGGGCGGCGTCTGGCTGCCGCGCGCCCGCTTGGCCCTGTGATGCCGACTTTTTCTCCTTGTCGTGCGCTTCTGCGATGTCTTTTGCGCGACTGACTTCCTCTGCCGCCTGTTTTCGCATCTCGGCAATTTTGCTTTCCGAGGCCTTCTTATCTTCCTCATTTCTTCGAGCATATTCTGCTTGCGCTTGCCTGTCTTTCTCACCTGTGCGGCCTATCAATTTTGCCATCGCAGTCTCTCGCTCGATCAGTTTCTTTTCTTTGTCTTCCTGTGTTTGCACAAAACCGCCTTTCCCCTGCTCTTTTCCTACATCAAGGCCCGCAAGCCGAGCGCCAGATTTGACGCCCGGCACTTTTCTCGGATCAAAACTGGCTGTTGCGGCCCGACCAGCCATCCCGCGGAATGCGCCACGTACCCACCCATCCGGCCTACTTTCCATAACGGGGGTTCCGTCCTCGTTAAACTCTAGCGCACCGACTGCATTTCTGCGCTGTCGTTGGCGAATCGGTATAGATTGCACGGCGCTAGCCCCAAGCCTCCCAAAGAGTTGACGCCCGGCAATTCCGACTCCCCCTGCCGCCAACGAGGCTGCCGTTCCCGTCGAGAATTTGGCGAATGTTACGCCCGCTTTGCTTGAAAATGAACTCGAGAATTTTATTGCCACAAAAAGCAGTCCGAGGACGAGAAGGTACTGGAAGAGTGCCTTCACGTGGCTTTCGCTGGTTGGGTTGCTGATGAGTTGTCCCAAAGTCCCGCCTGAGTTGTTGCTCGCGAATGCTTCCGCGACCGCGAGGGTTGCCCAAAGGAACATCATGAGGATGGGGGCGAATACCGCATTTTTCAAGAGTGCTTGCCACCACCCGCTCCATCCATACTCTGCATCGGCATACTTGGGAATTAAATACGATGCAAACGCCAGGGACGAGACCATCATGAGAACGATGAGAAGTACTGCGCGCGCGACGAGCAAGAACACGGCATAGAGGAATACTCCGGCGATAAGGAACAGCATGATACCAATTACCAGGCCGTATACGAGGGAAATCCAAGCGTTTTTCTGTGCTTTTGCAAGCTCAAATGTAATATCAGTTGTTTTTTTGAAACTCGTTATGCCCATCGCTTTTAAGAATCTGCCAGAAATGCCAAGTGGAGCAACGTCAATTGCCCCTGCTTTGATACCGGGAACCGATGGCAACGATCCCGAATCTGACACGCTTGCACGTATGTCGGATGCGTCATAGAAAACTTTTGCAGTGAAGTTGGATGTATCAATGATGAGTTTCGAGAAGAGAAGGCTAAAGTTAATCAGAACCGCGATAATGAGAACTCGCGCCACCATCTTTTTTGCGCCGAATCTCTCAATACCCAATATCATCGAAATTGCGATGAATGTGAACATTCCGATGATGACAATATTTGCAACGTCGCGGAAAACTTGCCACGCGGTATTGACGCCTGGCTCAACGAATTTATAGATTTGCTCGGCGAAGCGAGTGATTGTAATGTCAATTGTCCAGTTGAAAAGTTGGCCGAAGGCGGTGACAAACCACACGCCCAGAGTTATGGGAATAGAACCGAAGAACGAAATGAATGAGTACCACATGCATTCGAAATAATCTCCCCACGTGGCGTCCTTGGTGGTGTACCAGCAGGAGTCTTTGTCGATCCTTGTTTTATTGCCCTCTTCTGTTTTTGCTACTTCTTCCTCGGCGTCACAGTTTTGGTCAATCCCGTCGCCACAAATTGCGGTGGCTGTTGTAATAGTTACAATTTTTTGGGCATCGTCATGAAATGAGAATTTCAAAGGCGCTACTATGATCGTCAGGAAAATAATCGGCAGTATTACTGCGGCAAAGTGAGGCCTTGTCGCCCTCTTTTTCTTGTTCTGAGCATTGATATGCAAGTTCATATTTATATCTTCCATCTATCCTTCCACATATTTAGAACAGAGTTGTTGTTTACGTTGCACCAACCAACGTTCGGGTCAGTCGAATCGCCCCATGCTTTAAGCGTGTCTTCGACCAGTTGATTCGCACTTGTTGTTACGTCTTCAAACTGTTTGTTTGCGTTCTGCGCCTGCGAAGAGGTATGAAGAAGTCCGTTGGCGACGAGTTGATCGAGAAGTTCAAGCGCAGCGCGTTGTCCGGATGCAGAGGAGGTGTTGGTGACCGCTGTAATGAGTTCCTCTATTTTTTTCACTGCCGCTTCTGCCTTTTTCAAGTCCTCTGCTGCAATAGTTGCGATTGGCGCAATTTGCGCATCAATAACTGCTTGCGAGAATTCTGTCGACGTGCGCACATGCAGCGTACCTCCCCCTACAGCGGGACAGCGATTGTCCTGCCCGGGTTTTGACACACATACCTTTTCGATAATGAGATCCCAGCATGCTTTCTCGGCACCCCTCAGCTTGTTGATTGCGTTCGTTAGAATATTTACAATTCCCTCCTTCGCTTGTTTATACAGCGCCTCAACCTGCCGTGACGTTACAAGAATATTGAGTGCAGCGTTCACTGCTTCCTGCCGTACAGCGGTACTGGCATCTCCAACCATTTGGCTTATGTATGAAGGGATGCCGTTCAGTGCCTGTGATAGGCCTGTGAGCCCAGTAGCGCTTGATATTACTTGTGTCGACAAGCCGCTGAACATTGGCGCGCACACCTCGCTGAGCTCATCTGCCCCCTCAAGGCAACGGAATCCAGACGTGACTGCCTGCCCTGCACCTTGCGCTACCAAGTAGCTGGGCGTCTGGACTTTTTTCGCGAGCGGATTTTCCACATCGTCGGTTACTGCATAAAACCCGTTGCCCCATCCCCACTGCTCTCGTTGATTATATGCGTATGTTGAAATGGAATCACCAATCGCGTTCTCAAGAAGGTAGTATGCGCCGACGGGAGTGTTGGCGGGGTCTGCGAGTGCGTAAAAACTCGACCACGTAGTCTCTTCTGACTGCGGGGCCGTGCACTCCAAATCGGCAGTTGGTGCGTTGCGCGTCATGAGATAGTTTCGAACGACCGCACTCCGGACCTGATTCTTGAATGCGGGACACATGCTGCCAATGTTTGCGTTATCAACACCAAGGAGGACGATCTGGTCGGCGCCAGACATCAGCTCCTCTTCTTGGTTTACTACGTACATTGCACGTCCTTGCCGTGCCGTTGTTAGTTGCCGCAAAATATTTCCTGCCAGTTCTGTTCGCGCAGCTTCGCTTATTTTGGTTACGACACCATCAAGAATGCATTCTTTGTACACGAGATACCCTGTGTTAATGGTGACCGCCGCATCGTTCACTGGGACATAGATACCGCCGACTGCGGTCAATGTTCCAATGTTCGCGTACTTCGAGGCATTGCATCCAAAGATGCCGTCACGTAGAAGTGAATTATTCGCTGACGCTGTTGCTTGGCCGTTCGCGCATGTACCGACTTGTATCTCTTGCCCATTCGCTGTGTCGTACAGAATGCCGTCCCTACACTGGGGCGCTGCTTCTGAGAACATTGGAATCAACAGCGCAGAAGCGAGCGCTGCAATGCTTAGTATATTTAGGGCGTTATTTCTCCGTGCTCTTTCGTACATAATAACCAGACAGCGCGTCAAATGCGTAGAGCATTTCGCGCTCTGCTTCATTATATGTCCTTAAAATGGCAAGAGAGGTGAATGGCGAGCTACTATAGCGGATAAGTTGCTCCAGAGTATGGGCGTATGAGCCGAGCGCATTCACGGCTCTGATATGCAATTCAGCCGCATCCTGCGGAACCACTACCGCTAGTGCAGAAGTTTCTGCGCTTTGGTAACGACGTTGCGCCTGTTCCAGCTCGCGCAATCGTTCGGGATTTTGAGTCTCCACATAGAGGGCATATGTTTCGAATTCGGGTGGATCTTGTGTAATGAGCATTGCGAGCGCATCACGCATATCGCTCCGGTACTCGAGCACGCGCGTCATGGAGGTGTCGGTATCCAGAACGAGTTCGTCTACACCGTGCAGTGAATAGTCAGAGGGGGTGCGGATGTTTGCACCAAGCGCAGCGCCAAGTTCAGCGCCTTTTTCTGGTGAATACGTGCCAGATTCCTTAAGTGAAAAGTATCTGTGCGCGAATTCTTCCGCTACGGCATTGCCAAATGCCGAAAGTGGGTCACTCGATGTTGCGCTCAACGCTGTTGATGATGCGATAAGCCCCAGGCGCATGAGTTCATCACGCCACGCAGTGTTTTTTTCTCCTGAAATCCGCGTTTCTTTTGGTTCATTTCGCACATATTGGAGCCTCTCGGCACTTGCCCGCTCATGAGGCCAGTATTCTCCAAGCTGCCAACCTAGGGCGGCGAGAAGTGTTGCCGCTGCTAGCCCGGCTGTTGCGATGATATGCGAGGCGCTATCTCTCACGGCGTTAAGTATACCGTGATTTAGAAATTAGAAGCCGGATGTTGACTGAAACATGAAGACGCGTCCCGGATCGTAGTCACTGAACTCGACTTCCGCGACAGCGAATAAGTTGACGAGCGCAAGGTAGTCTTTTTGGAACTGGTCGACGCCGGCATTGTATGCATGTACCGCGGCGAGGAAGTCATCATCATTTTTTGATTGCACTTTCGCTATCATCAGTTGACCCACTTTTTTATATGCATCCGCAAGCCTCTGGTGGAGCCCACCGACCTCTGATGGTGCGCTGATACTCTCCAATTCTGCTCCTAGTTGCGCGTAATCCCGCCCGATCTGAGCCGCAGCAGCTACTTTTTGCGCATTTCCGCGATCCTGGTACGCGTCCTTGAGGACTTGGAGCATATTTCCATGAGAATCGTCGAACGCGAGGATAAATGAACCAATTGTATTTCCGTACTCGAAGAGGATGTCTTGAGTCTCATTTCTCTCTTGGCTCGCCTCTTTCACTGCAATGAGGCCTTGAGGAATGAAGGCGTACACCCCAAGGTTTGTCGCCTCAGTCGATTGGGTGCCCGATCCTGGCTGCCTAATGAGCTCCGCCATGAGCGCTTCCCAATTGAATTCTGTTCCAGGCGTCTGCTCGAAGGCTGCTCCGCCGACAGGCAATATCGTGTACGGGCTGTTTTTCAATTGCCCTCCAAGGAGGTCTTCGGTCCGTATTCGCGTCTCTTGAGGTGCGCTGCCGCGCTGGAGCCCGCTAAAAAGGGAAATGCCAGCGCCACTCCAGGTTGTATTCGAATCTACTCCGGAGAGTGGCGCTCGTTGTGACACGAGCACGGTGCCTGACAATAAAAGAAATCCGGCGACGATAAGTCCGGTAATGTACGCATGAGCGGCGAACCAATGCATTGTAGAGATAAGTATCCCCGAAGCAAAGCAAGCTTGCAACGGGGCAGGCAAGTATAGGTATCAAGTATCAAGTGAGAAATGCGAATATCCTAAGGTGGGCTGTGGTACGATTGTTAAAATGAATTTCAAGCGCGGAATAATCGCGGCTGTGTTGTTCTCTGTGTTTGTGCCGATCTTCGCGCACGCGTTTCCGTTTGGCGGCAGGATCACTGTCCACCATGTCTGCTATAACGAAACCATTTTTGCGCGGCTTAGCGCGCCCGTTCCCGGCGATTATGTGTGGACGCGTTCGACAAAAACGTACCAATTCGGGCCGCCACGCAATGTAGGGCAGTGGCTCCTCGGCCTCACCAGCATTCCGTACGATTGCTTGTGGTCAGTGAGCCCTATTTATGTGCAGCCGGCCATCGCAATCATGATGATGGGTTCAAGTGGTGAAGCAGCACCGACATACGTTCCTCCTCCTGCTGCAGAACCACCATCAAGTTCAATGCAGGTAGTGGCTTCGAAATCCGTGAAAGCGCCCTCTGCATCAAAGGCGCCCTCTGCGGCGCTTGCTGAAACAGCCAAAATGCAGGATCCGTACATTATCAATCAGGGTGAGCAAGCAGTGAATCGTGTGCTTATCAGCGAAGTTTTTTACAACGTGGATGAATCCCACGGCACGGATCCAGCGCATGAATGGGTAGAGATATACAATGGTACCGCATCGAGCGTAGACCTCTCTGGCTGGAGCATTCAAAATGCAGGAGCAAGCGACACTATTCCGTCAGGCGTCACACTGCCTTCGAAGGCGTATATTCTCATCGTCTCATCCTCCGCCATTCTTACGTACTGGCCAGGCGCGACAGGAATATCCATCGGGAGTCTCATAGGAAGCGGCCTTTCGAATACTGGCGACGTGGTTCGGATGCGGAACAGCGAGGGTACCATCATTGACGCGGTGTCGTGGGGTTCGAACACGAATGGATTCTCTCCGGCGGTGAGAACGGTACAAAAAGGATACTCGATGGCGCGCTCATCAGTGACGCGTGATACTAATTCGGCCTCGGATTGGGTCAGCCGTTCAGTTCCTACCCCCGGAAGATAAAAGATTTTAAATCTTTTATCACCCACTCTCTCCAAGTGAGAGAGACACTCTCTCACCTCTCTTTACGCCATTGATAATTCTTTTGTAAGATAGAGCCACCTCTCAAGCGGAACGTCTTCTGCGCGAGTATCAAGAGGAATTCCGCATTTCTCGAAAGCGCGCGCAATTGTTTCTTTCTGTGCGATACGCGCTAAATTTGAGCGCAACACTTTTCTTTTTGACGAGAAACCCATTTTTACGATTCGGAAAAAAGCGTCCTCACGTATGGCTTGGAACGCGTCCCGTGAAATGTGCTCTATAGAGAGTATCGCTGAATCCACAGAGGGCGGAGGCGAGAAATTTCCTGCAGTAACGGTCTTTACATACCGAGGTGTGCCATATGCTTTTACGGAAAGCGACAAGATGCTCTCTTTTGTATCTCTCGCTATCCTTTGTGCGACTTCCTTCTGCACGAGTAGCACGATTGTTCTCGGTTGCTCTTGTGTGGACAGAAATTGCCGTAGTATGTCACCAGTGATGTAGTACGGGATATTTGCTGCGAGCATGTACGATCCCGCGGCAAGCCCCAGTTTTTGGGGCGACGCGTCGCGGATGTCGCCCTCGATCACATCGAGTGTCCCGTTCGCAATAGAGTCCCTGTATTTCTCGCGCATCGTCCCTACTAGTGCTGCGTCTTTTTCAATCGCGATGACGCGACCTGCGCGTTTCAAGAGCTCATCCGTTAGCGCCCCTCTCCCCGGCCCTAT
This sequence comes from Candidatus Kaiserbacteria bacterium, assembly GCA_016217965.1. Taxonomy (GTDB): domain Bacteria; phylum Patescibacteriota; class Minisyncoccia; order Phycocordibacterales; family UBA2100; genus UBA10103. The sequence continues at coordinate 2,152 of JACRFI010000006.1, read as the reverse complement.
CTCGAGGATCGTGTCAGTCTTTTTTATCTTCGCGGCGTCGGCGAGTGCTGCAGCAGCCCACGATGCTTTTAAGAAATGTTGTCCAAGCCTCTGTCTCACACGCTTACCGTATCACGTATTCGTGCTCCGCTCCTGCCGTGACAAGCCGCTCATCAATGTCATCAAAAAATTCGGAAGGGGCAGTGTATTCACGGCTGCCGTACTTGAGGCGCGTGAGCGCATAGGTGAGAAAGAGTTGCTTGCGCGCACGAGTCATCGCGACATAAAAAAGGCGCCGCTCTTCTTCTTCGTCGCGATCATTAGATTCACGCACCGAAGGAAAGAGGCCCTGCTCGAGCCCTGTCACGAAAACCACATCGAATTCAAGGCCTTTTGATGCGTGCGCTGTCATGAGAGAGATGGCGTTCCCTGATGTTTCGAGCGAGTCTTGTTCGCTCATAAGCGCGGCGTCTTCGAGAAGGCGTTCAATGCCTTCTGGCGGTGGCAGGGCATCGTATTTTGTCGCGAGTGACACGAGCTCGCGCACGTTTGCAAGCCTCTCAAGGTCTTCTTCGTCGCCTTTTTGGAAGAAAGTTTCCATGCCGCTTTCAGTGAGGGCGAAGTGCACGGCGTCGGAGGCCTTTGTGGTCTGTATTTTTTCTCTCATGCGTGCAAGGCTCGTGCGAAATGCAGATATTTTTCCCTTAGCGGCAGGCGAAAGTGATATCTCGTCTCCTCCTAACATCTTTTCCAATGTCTGTTTGCCTATGCCGCGTGGCGGCGAGGAGACGATGCGGGCGAGATCGTTCTTCGAGCGCGGATTCAGTGCTGCGCGGAGGTACGAAAGCAGGTCTTTTATCTCGGCTCGCTCGAAGAAGCGTGTTCCCAACACTCGGTACGGCAGCCCCATCTCGATGCACGCCTCTTCGAGGGCGCGAGACTGGAAGTTCTCTCGGTAGAGCACTGCTATTTCTGGTGGGGGCGTGCCACTCGCAATGAGTTCCCTCGCGCGCTCGGCGACAAATCGTGCCTCTTGCTTTTCATCAAGTGCGCTAAAGAGCGTTATTGCCTCTCCTGTCTCGTTTTCTGTAAACAAGTTCTTGGCGTATCTACGTTTGTTTAGTGCTATCACCGAATTTGCCGCGGTGAGGATGGTCTTTGTGGACCGATAATTCTGCTCCAAGAGGACCACTTTGGTTCCCGGGTATGTTTTTTCGAACGTGAGAAGGTGTGTTATATCTGCTCCCCGCCAGCTATAGATGTTTTGGTCTATGTCTCCGACCGCGCAGATGTTCTTCTCATCTCCCGCAAGCAGCCGCGCGATCTCATACTGTGCGCTATTGGTGTCCTGGTATTCATCTATGGTGATGTGTGTCCAGCGTGCTCTAAGTTTCTGTAGGATATCGTCGTTATTTTGGAGCAGTTCCAGGGTTCGGATAAGAAGGTCGTCAAAATCGAGCGCGTCCTCATCTTTTTCCTTGCCTTCATATCTCTCCCAGATGTGTAGGACGGCACTGTCGAACGAAGTATGAGCACTTGCCTCATAGCCCTCTCGATCGGTACCTTTTGACTTTGCTTTTGATATCGCGCTGAGGATGGCACGAGGGTTGTACCTGTTCTCGTAGCCACCTTCTTTGAGGAGCGTTTTTATTGCACGGATGCTGTCATCCCTGTCCCAAATGGCGAAATGTCGTGAAAGCCCCGCGCTTTCTGCAAATTCCCGCAGGAGGCGCACTGAAAGAGAGTGGAAGGTGGATACGAAGGGCATGTCGCCTCCCTTCATGAGTTTTTCCACCCGTTCCCGCATCTCACCTGCTGCCTTGTTCGTGAACGTTACAGCCAGCAGGCGGTGCGCGGGGACACCGCTATGTGCAAGATGGGCGAGCCGGTGCGTTATGGTCTTGGTTTTCCCGGCTCCCGCCCCGGCGATGATAAGTAAGGGGCCGCTCTGGTAGAGTACAGCTTCCTTTTGACCGGGGTTGAGACCAATAAGGTAGGGTGGCACCGAGGTACTATAGCACTTTGGGTCGGAAGGTATTAGAAAGCAGTTGTCACAAGGGTTAATGATTTTGTTAAGTAAAAGCTGGGGTTTTTGAATAATTCGGGTGAGGAAAATCGGAAGCAGAATTCCCTCACATAGTCGGCAAGGTTCTCCGACCTGTGGTGATGATAC
>JACRFI010000023.1 GCA_016217965.1 Candidatus Kaiserbacteria bacterium | reverse complement strand
TCACATCGCCCGCAACATGCAGCTCAGTCGAGCAATCGAGGACGTGCAACGACGGGACATTCTCTGGTTCCGCTGAATACAACAAAACCTCGTGCACGGTGAAGGCTGCGACAGCGAACACGGGCACAAGCTATGCGCAGGCAAGCTACACAAGTGCCGCAGCCGCTGCGACATCTTGCACATACAAGGGGCAAACGTATGCAGAGGGGCAGAGTGTGACGGTGCTGAATCCGTTCATCGCGACGTCTCCACCTTCTTACATAACGGTACTGTGTGACAACGGTACATGGCTATGGAACGATCCGAATCCGAATAGCCCTGGATACAAAGTCTACTACGGATCACAACTATGCCCTGAGACCAGTGCCGCATGTGGGCAAGATTCCATCGTATTTGGCATGATTCCGCGGCATGGGAAGGCTCCTTTCACCGCGTCGCTTTCGCTGTATGCCGCTGAAATCGGTTCGCAACTCCTTGGCGCGGTCACAATACAGTGGGGGGATGGCTCGACTGGCGGCGTCGGAGCACACTATCCAGTCGACATGCCGCATATAGAGACGTATTCACACACGTACTCATCGCCTGGAACATACACAGTGACAATCACAGTACAGTCGCTGAGCGGCAATAAAACAGCAACGGGGCGTGTCCGTGTCGATCCGTGATGCGTAAGGAGAGCATGCTACTATAACGGCACATGAAGATCTATTTCGCGGCGGATCACGCGGGATTTGAAATAAAGAATCAGCTCATTGCATTCGTCCAAGGCCAACTTGGCCATGAGGTGGAAGATTGCGGAGCATTCGTGAATGACCCTGCTGATGATTATCCGGGCATCATCGCTGACGCTGCTCGGAAACTTTCTGCCGATGCATTGGCAGGAAAAGATAGCAAAGCCATCGTTGCGGGTGCATCAGGGCAAGGAGAGGCAATTGTTGCGAACAGATTCAAAGGTGTGCGCTGCGCTCTGTATTATGGCCAAGCGGGACGAGCGCAAACAGATATGAGTGGCAAAGAACTCGATATTCTCTCGTCCACAAGGCAGCACAATGATGCGAATGCACTTTCACTAGGGCTTCGTTTCCTTTCTCTTGAGGAAGCAAAAGATGCGGTCACGCGATTCCTTTCAACCCCGTTTTCTGGCGAGGAACGGCATGCGCGCCGTGTGCAGCAGATAGATAGTTTGTAGTCATAAGTCATAAGACATAAATCTTAGAATGCATGGCGGGCGGCTATCGAGAATTGATTGTTTGGCAAAAAGCGATGGATTTGGTTGTTTCAATTTATACAATGACTGAAAAGTTTCCCAAATCTGAGACATTCGGGCTAACAAGCCAGATGCGTCGTAGCGCAGTTTCAATTCCTTCAAATATTGCAGAAGGCAGCAAAAGAAGTACAAAAGCAGATTTCCGTAATTTTCTTTGCATTGCTCTTGGTTCTGTTGCTGAATTAGAAACACAAATGGAGATTGCCCAGAGAGTGCGATATGCAGATGCTACACTTGTAAGCGAAGCGGAGAAGTATGCCACTGAAGTAAGTAGAATGCTCTCGACGATGATCGTACGCTCTCGTGACTCATGACTCTCAACTTATGACTATTGAGATATTTCCAACGGTCGTCCCGAACTCACTCGGCGATATAGCTGTTGCGAGAGAGCGATTTCCGTTCGCTCCAGGACTTCAGATAGATGCGGCAAATGGCTCACTTGCACCTAACACTACTTGGATACCTGAGCCGGATGAAAAGATGCCAGATTCAGCACATGTCATGTACGAAGCGCATCTCATGATCGAGAATCCTCTCACTGCAGGGCTCTCGTTCGTGCGAGCTGGCGCGAAGAGAGTCATCGGCCATGTGGAAGCGTTTTCAAATGCAGAATCTGCGCGCGAGACTTTGGATATGTGGAAGAAGGCGGGCGCGAAGGAGGTTGGGCTGGGCGTCCTGCTCCAGACGCCACTTGAATCACTCGAACCGTATTTGGATATCTGCGATTTCGTGCTTTTTATGTCCATCGCAACTATTGGGAAGCAGGGAATTCCTTTTGACGAGCGAGGCATCGAGCGAGTCAAACTATTCCACAAAAAACACTCTGATGTTCCGATTGCTGTCGATGGCGGCGTCTCGGAAACAAACATTAAGCTATTCGTAAAAGCTGGTGCGACTCGTTTTTCTGTGGGTTCTGCTATATCAAAAAGCGATGATCCTGCGGGGATGTATGAAAAACTTCTGAAATTAGCAGGTGTCTGATAACAGCGTTGACCCGGTAGTAGAATTTCGGCTCGTCTCATCTAAACCGATCAACAACAGTAACGTTTGAATCAAAAGTACAGCACATCACGTTCTTACGACAGCGACTTTGCGCCGTGCGCCAGCCGAAATTTCACTAACCGGGTTGACAATTTTCCAACAAGCGGTAGCCTGTACATACATGACTCGCGCGCAGTATTTCTTTTGGTTTTTCTTTTATGACCTCAAGCTCGAGGTCTCGTTTGCGCGATCGTAAACAAAAAGATACGATAGCGGAATCGGGCCCTCGAAAGGGCTCTTTTCATTAAATAACATGCCTAAAAATCTCATCTACCTCGTTGCGGAGCCTTTGCGTCACGCTTGTCGTACGTTTCGTACGCCTCGCGCGCCGCTTTCTCCGCGCCTCGTATCTGACGATTTTTCGACGCGTTCTTTATGAAGACAATTTTACTTATTCACGGACCTAACCTGAATCGCTTGGGAAAGCGCGACGCGCAGCACTACGGGAGTGTCACGCTTTCTGATATTGAGAATCTTGTACGAGATGAGGCTAGAAAAGCGGATATCGAAGTGAAAGCGTTCCAATCAAATCACGAAGGGGAGCTCATCGATTTTTTACAGGCGGAGAGCGAAAGCGCAGCGGGCATTATTATCAATCCCGGTGCGTTTACGCACTACAGCTACGCATTGCACGACGCAATAAAAGATACTGGGCTTCCAGCTATTGAAGTGCATCTTTCCGATATAAAAAAACGTGAGACATGGAGGCAAATGTCCGTGATTGCTCCTGCGTGTGTGCTTCAGATCAGTGGCAAGAAGGAACAAGGATACGTCGAGGCGCTCGCCGAGCTCCAAAAAAGAATATGACACTCCAAACAGCCGTCGTTGGGCATCCGATATCCCACAGCCTCTCTCCTTTGTTGCATAACGCTATCTACAAGCACGAAGGCGTAGATGCAGACATGCATGCGTATGACGAAGAGGACATAGCGGCATTCACAGAAAAGATGCGGGCGCTTCCCATTCATCTTGCTGCGGTCACGCTGCCGCATAAGCAGTCGGTGATGCAGTATGTGGACGAGATAGATGCGAGAGCCAGCGATATCGGTGCAGTGAACACGCTTCTCAATACAGATGGAGTGCTCCGCGGCTACAACACGGACATTGTGGGGATCGAGGCAGCACTGAAGGGCGTGCAAGTCTCCGGCAAAGACGTACTTCTTCTCGGCGCGGGAGGCGCCGCATATCCGGTTGCATACTATCTGAAATTTAAGGGCGCACATGTTTTCTATCACAATCGAACAAAGGAAAAAGCAGAAGAGATGCGTAGCAGATTCGGTGGCGTTGTCGAAGACGACCTGTCATCCATCAGCCCAGGCAGATTTTCACTCATCGTCAATGCAACCTCCGTTGGACTCAAACTGAGCGATCCACTGCCCATTAGGGAGGAATTGATAACGAAGGACACGACAGTACTCGATCTCATTTATACGGAGACGCCGCTTTTGAAGCACACCTCTGCGAAAGGTGCGCGTGCAATCTCGGGGCTTTCCATGTTCGTCGCGCAAGGGCTTGAGCAGGAAAGGCTGTGGCTTGATAGGGAAATTCGGGATTATGGGTATACTGCACTGCTGCAAGATGCGTTACAAAAGCAATCTATATGAAAACGAGAAAAAAAATAACTCGTCCCGTTAGAAATCACGCCCGCTCCGTTAAAAGCCAGCCGCACGCGGCTGCTGAACACGAGGTCCATGCTTCTAACGGGGCCCGCGCGGGCGCGTCCGGAGGACTTGGGCGTGATATTTCTAATGGGATGAATGTCCGCATCATAAAAAAGCTTCCGTCTGCGGATGAGATAATTGCTGCGCATCCAATTTCTGATGAGGGGCTATCCCAAGTAAAGAAAGATCGGAAAGAAATCGAAGATATTTTGGCAGGGAGGGACGACAGGCTGCTCTTCATCGTGGGTCCCTGCTCCGCATGGCCTTCGGAGGCGGTCTTGAAGTATGCAAAGCGCCTTAAAAAACTCTCCGATGAAGTCTCGGAGAAACTCAAACTTGTCATGCGTGTGTATATCCAAAAGCCTCGCACTATCCGCGGCTGGCTCGGGCCCGTCAACCAGGTTGACCCATATCAAGAACCGGATATTGCAGAGGGCGCACTATATTGCCGCGACATGATGGTGAAAATAGTCGAGATGGGGCTTCCTATCGCAGACGAAGCTCTCTTCACGCACAATGCAAAAGGATTCGCTGAACTTCTCTCATGGATGGCGATTGGTGCACGCAGCGTCGAAGACCAGGAACACCGTATCTTTGCTTCCAGCGTCAGCTGCCCGGTGGGAATGAAAAATAGCACTTCCGGATCAATCGAAGTTGCGGTAAATGGCATCGTCGCCGCGCAGCACAAGCATCATGCCGTTCTCGATGGCTACCAAGTCGAGACAAAAGGAAATCCGTATGCACACTTGGTGCTGCGCGGAGGAGAAGGCGGCCCGAACTATTCTCAAGAACACGTACATGCTGCGGCAGCGCTTTTCGAGAAGCACAAGATAAAGAATCCCTCAATACTTATCGACGTAAGCCATGAGAACTGTCGCTTGAACGGGGCGAAAGAACCTGCGCAGCAACCTGTGGTCGTGAAAGAAGTGCTCTTTGCATTGAAAAAGAATCCTGAATATAAAAGACTGGTCAAAGGATTCATGATGGAAAGCTTTATTCAGGAGGGAAGCCAGAAACTCGAGAAGCTAACGGCAGAGACTATAGATAGAGGAGGCTTGTCTATCACCGACCCGTGCGTCGGGTGGGATGCAACACAAGAGCTTCTAAGGGAAGTTGCGAAAGAGATATGACCCGGTAGTAGAATTTCGGCTTGTCTCATCTAAACCAATCAACAACATACACCTATGAATAAAAAGTACAGCACATCACGTTCTTACGACAGCGACCCTAAGCCTAGCGCCAGCCGAAATTTCACTAACCGGGTATGACCCGTACAGTCCATGTAAAAACAAAGCACACTTCATACCCAATTATCGTGGGAGAGAAACTTGAGCGCGAATTGGCCGCAGCGGTAAAAAAAGAAGGCGCACGCCGCGTTGCGGTGATTGCTGATAACACGGTGGTGCGGATACTAGGCACTCGTATCATGGGAGCGTTAAAGAAGGCTGGTATCCGTGCAGAATTATTTCCGTTCCCCGCTGGAGAAAGAAATAAAACTCAAGAAATGGTGACGAAGCTTCAGCACCAGATGCTCAAGAAAAAATTTGGTAGAGATTCACTCATCATAGCGCTCGGAGGCGGTGTTACCGGTGATCTCGCAGGGTTCGTTGCCGCGACCTACATGCGCGGCATCCCCTACATCCAAGCTCCTACGACACTCCTAGCGATGGTAGACAGTTCCATCGGCGGAAAGGTTGGCATCAATACACCATTTGGTAAGAATACTGTCGGAGCATTTTGGCAACCGCGTGCGGTCATTGCAGATATTGCCTTCCTTCAGTATTTGTCGCGTAAAGAATTCGTAAACGGGCTTTTTGAGGCGATCAAAACATTTCTTACTTCAGATGCTCTCGCTCTCAATCGAGTGAGGGGGCTTGATATCGCCTCACCCTTCAAAACGAAGAAACTCCTTCAGGAGATCATACACCGTTCAATCTCGATAAAGGCGGGCATTACGGAACGGGATGAACGTGAGAGCGGCGAGAGGCTCGTCGTGAATTTCGGGCACACCATAGGTCATGCCATCGAACTCCTTTCGCGTTTCAAGATATCGCACGGGTACTCGGTCGGGTACGGCATGCTTGTCGAGAGTAAGATCTCGGAATTGCTCGGGTTTATTTCTCACTCAGAGTACGAGTCTATCCGTAATGCACTTGCTGAGCTTGGTATACAAGGGAAGAAACTATCTCAATTTTCTATCGCGAGCATTTTGGAAACAGCAAAGACAGACAAGAAAAGCAAGGGAGGCGTTCCTCATTATGTGCTTCTTTCAGGCATTGGGTCCGTTCATAAAAAGGGTGGGATGTATGCGCATCCTGTGAGTGCTGGTATTGTTACAAAAGCATTCAATCTATGCAGGCAAGGGAAGTAACAGAACGAGGCCGTTATATGTTGCGGCTGCAAAAAGATGAAGATGTTATCCTCGCGATAACGGATTTCTGCGAGCGGAAAGGAATTTTGAGCGCTTCATTCCGGGCGATCGGTGCCGTAAAACAGGCGAAGGTTGGCTACTATGATTTGGATGCCAAAAAATATGGTTCTATCTTGTATGCCGATGAGCGAGAAGTAGCTTCTATGACGGGTAATGTCACGCAGGTTGAGGGAAAACCGTTTGTGCATATGCACGCTGTACTCTCTGGAATCAAAAAGGGCATTGAAAATCAGCCCGTGGGAGGACACGTATTCGAGGCGAAAGTAGCTGTAACTCTTGAAGTAGAATTGACTGCATACAACGAAGCAATATCGCGCGAGCTTGATGATGAAATTGGACTCAAGTTACTGAATTTGTAGTACAATCTCGACCATGGCCATCACAGATGCGGAAGTAAAGAATATTGAAGAAAAGGCGCTCGCTATCCGCAAAACCATCATTGAAATGCTTGCGGCAGCGAAGTCGGGGCACCTGGCGGGACCCCTTGGGATGACAGACATTTTCGCGGCGCTCTATTTTCACGTATTGAAGCACGACCCCCTAAAGCCTGACTGGGCCGAGAGAGACAGGCTTTTTCTCTCGAACGGGCATATCTGCCCAGTGCGATATTCGGCGATGGCACATGCGGGTTATTTTCCCGTGGAAGAGTGCATGACACTTCGTAAATTCGGCTCCCGGCTTCAGGGTCACCCAGAGCGTGACATGCTGCCTGGCGTCGAAACGACATCCGGCCCTCTTGGCTCAGGTTTGTCGCAAGCGTCGGGGTACGCATACGCCGCGCGGATGGACGGTAAGAATTTTCGCGTATTCTGTGCGATGTCGGACGGTGAGCAGGAAGAAGGAAACACGTGGGAGGCTGCGATGTTCGCCGGCAAGTATCGCTTGACGAATCTGACCGCGATCATGGATCGCAACAACATTCAGATCGATGGCAACACGGAAGATGTGATGCCACTCGAACCGCTTGCCGATAAATATCGCGCGTTCAACTGGCACGTGATTACGATAGACGGACACAACATCCAACAGTTCATTGAAGCATGTGATGAAGCGAAATCCATCAAAGAAAAGCCAACACTTATTCTCGCGCATACAACGCCAGGAAAAGGTGTCCCGACGATAGAAAACGACTATCGTTGGCACGGTGCTCCACCAGGGAAGGGGCCTACGGATAAAATTCCAGCAGACAAACAGAAAGATACTTTTCTTGAGGAGCTAATGGCACACGTAAAATAGTATGCTGAACATAGACGCAAAACTTGCAGCGAATGTCTTTGAGAAGCCCGACATGGCTTCGACGCGCGAGGGATTTGGGAAAGGTGTTGTTGAAGCGGGGAAAGCCGACGAGCGGGTCGTGGTTCTTACTGCGGATCTTGCGGAATCTACTCAAGCGCATCACTTCCAAAAGGCGTTTCCGGAGAGGTTCATCCAGGTCGGCGTTGCCGAACAAAATCTTGCAACTGTGGCTGCCGGCATGGCGAACTATGGGAAAATCCCGTTCTTTACTTCGTATGCCGCGTTCTCTCCCGGTAGGAACTGGGAGCAGATACGGACAACAATTGCGCTCAATGACTTGCATGCGATCGTGTGTGGTATGCACGCAGGAGTTTCCGTGGGGCCCGATGGCGCAACGCACCAAGCGCTCGAAGATATGGCGCTCATGCGCGCGATGCCGAAATTCACGGTGATATCCGCGTGCGATTCCGAGGAGGGAAGAAAAGCAACACTTGCTGCGGCAAAACTCGGAAAACCGGTCTACATGCGATTCGGACGAGAGAAATCTCCCATCATGACTACAGCTGACACTCCATTTGAGATCGGGAAAATTGGGATTTTCTGGAAAGGTGAGAGTCCGCAAGTGGCTATTTTTTCTACCGGGCCTCTTACGCACAATGCGCTCCTTGCCGCGCGCGAGCTAGAGAAAGAAGGGATTTCTGTTGTCGTGGCAAACGTACACACGCTTAAGCCGTTGGATCAGGAAATCGTCACGATCGCGAAAGAAGCAGGGGCGGTTGTTACCGTTGAAGAGCACCAGGTGCATGGAGGCCTTGGAGGTGCGATAGCAGAACTTCTCGCGAAAGAAGCGCCGACACCTATCGAATTTGTGGGCATGCAAGACAAATTCGGCCAGTCAGGGGAGGCAAAAGAGCTCATTGAACACTACGAGATGGGTGCCTCGCATATCGCTGTTGCAGCGAAGAGAGCAATCGCTCGAAAAGCCGTATAGCTTGTATTTAGGGCGAAGTTTCGTACTATGCACGCCATGATGAATAGGAGGCTGCTTTTTGTGCTGCTTGGCGTTGTCGCATGCGCCGGCATTCTGTACGGAGGTTTTCTTTTGTGGAACAGCTCTAGCGGGGCATACGCCGAAGCGGCAACTATCGCAGAGGGGGCAAGAGATTTTAAGGAATTGTCTCAGCGCTTTGAGGACCTTGCGACGGAAGAGGGGGCTGTGTATGCATTCGAAGTTTTAAAACGAGCAACGCTTCCACCAAACACCGACACTCACTTGCTGGGGCATGTAGTCGGCGATCAGCTATACCTGCAAGAAGGGGTGGATGGCATTCAATATTGTACGCAAGATTTCAGAAACGCTTGCTCGCACACAATAGTCATAGGCGCACTTGAAGAATTTGGCGGAGAAGCGGCGCTCGCTCTCATTCGTGATGCATGCAAAAAAGCACCGGGAGGACCAGGTGCGTACACAATGTGCTACCACGGCCTCGGGCACGGAGTCTTCGCATTTTACGAATATTCATTTCCGGAAACAGTGGATTTTTGCAAGAAGACAGGCACGGACGAATATCGCAATCGCGAATACGTGGAGTGTGTCGGAGGCGCGGTCATGGAATTGATGGGCGGTGGCGGGCATGACCCGGAACTATGGGAGAAATCACGCGAGAAATATCTAACAAAAGAGGAGCCGCTCGCGCCATGCACTGCCGATTACATTCCGGATGAAGCAAAGAACATCTGCATCATTTATCTCACTCCACGCATCTGGGAAGTCGCCGGCATCAATATGGGACATCCAGAACCTGAGAAATTCGCGGACGCGTTCAGGTTGTGCGATCTTTTGCCGCGTGGAAATAAGGAGCTTCGTGATTCATGCTACGGTGGCTTCGGGAAAGAATTTCCAACATTGGCGAACAATCGCGACATTCGCGACATGAATACACTCACGGACGAGGCCCTCGCAAAAGTCGTTTCGTGGTGCAAGCTGGCGCCTGAAGAAGGGGTTGTGCCATGCTTCACTTCCTCGCTTCGTTCCTTGTTTTGGGGCGGAGAAAACAACCCAGAGCTTTCTTTTAGATTTTGCCGTGTTGCCGCCGACGACAAGAAATTGGAGCGCGCGTGCTATGAAAATCTCGGCATTGAAATACGCCAATACCTGAAAGGCGAGAATAGCGAAGCGCAGTGCGCTCGCCTTCCGGAATATGCCCAAGCGGTCTGCTCGTGAGCGACAGCGCTAGATCTTGGTTGCCACAAAATCGGCGGGACGCTTCGCGTACCATTCTTCAATCTTGTCGGCGGTAAGTGTCCCGAGCTGTACGTGGACTGCCTGGACACCCGCAGCGGCGTTAATAGTGCCGCGCATCAGCGCATCTTTGGGAGAAAGGCCCTTGATGATGTAGGCGACCGTTGTTGCAGCTGTTGCGTCTCCTGCACCTGTGCGCGAGACAGGAGGCGCAGGGTCCGGATACATAGGCACATGATATGCGACACCCTCTTCAAGAACGTATGAGCCATCGCGGCCATCCGTGATGACGGGAATTTTCGGGCCAAGAGCCTGGATGCCAGCGAGCAATTTCTTGATGTCCTCTTCTTTTGTGCCGAGGATAAGTTGCGATTCCTCTTTGTTGCAGAAGAATATTTCGCTTGCCGCATAGACTTCTGCCATTTTCTGCGTTCCGAGCTTCATCTGGTACGTGCCTGGTTGGAATGCGAGCTTCACGCCGTTTTTCGCCGCATACCTTGCGATGTCCAATTGGTAGTCGAGTGTTTCTTCGGGAAGCGAGGTCATGTAGAACCATGAAGGAGGTTCTGAAAAATTGGGAAGTTTGTATGGGTATAATTCGTGTTTGATGAGAATAGTCCGTTCTGCTCCGTATTGCAGTATGTAGTGATAGTTCGTGCGCATTTCGGGATGCTTCTCGACGTATTCGAGCGCGACACCTCGTTCTTTCAGCGCATTGAGGCACGACTCTCCATTCATGTCGCCGCCGATATGCGCCACAAGGGCGCTCGAAAGTCCCAGGCGCGCGACCGCCACTGCCGCGTTCGGGCCGTTTCCCACTGCTAATACTTCGGTGACGGATTCAAAAGGGATCTTCGTTCCGAATTTCATGCAAATCTCGCAGTCTTCATTATTGATCTTACAATTTACGTGCGCATCTTTGAGGCGGATAAACGCGTCGGTCGTAATGTCGCCGAACGAGACCATGTCGTATTTCATAGGAACAGTATACAGTCCTGAGTCATAAGTCATTAGAAAAAGGCGTGGACAATCCATGTTTTTCATACTCAAGACCTATGTCTTTTGACTTATGACTTCGAGCAATGTATATTGCTCGCGATGTTAACGCTTGCCGTAAACCAAAGAGACGCGAAAGAATCGCTCGAAACCCTGCGCAAAAACGGCCAGGTTCCGGCAGTTTTCTATGGCCCGAAAGAGGAAGCAACGCCCATAGCGATCGACGAGCGTGTTTTCGACAAGATATGGCGAGAGGCAGGGGAAACAACCATTGTAAATCTGACCGGTATAGGCGATGCAAAACAGACGCTCATCCATGATGTGCAGTTGCATCCCGTGACTGACAAGCCCCTTCATGCGGATTTTTATGTCATCGAGAAGGGCAAGAAAGTAACCATCAATGTGCCGCTCGAATTCGAAGGCCTCGCGCCAGCAGAAAAGGCGGGCCACATCGTCGTTAAAGCGCTCCATGAAGTAGAGATCGAAGTTGCACCGGCCGAACTGCCCCACCATCTCATTGTTGACCTCTCGACGCTCGCAGATGTTGGCGACCACATTACTGCCTCACAGATCAAACTTCCTCCGTCTGCAGAACTGAAGACTGGTTCCGACGAGATCATCGTTTCAATAACAGCGTTCGTCGAAGAGAAGCCGCTCGAGACGGAAGTGAAGCTTGCGGAAGTTGGAGAAGAGAAGAAAGAGGGTGAGGCCGGTGCAGAAGGAGCGCCAGCCGCAGAGGCTGAAACAAAAAAGGAGGGTTGATTCTTTTCTCGCCGCAGGGCCTCCGTCGCACGGATATTTTTCTGCTGAAAAATTCCTCGAGCTCGCGCCGCCGCGCTCGCTAGGCGACGTCAACCCTGCATCTCGAAAGAATCTTTGTAAGGGGCTATAATGTTGCGATGTCGGTTTCTCGGGTGTTTGTCGTCGGAATGCTAATATTTTCAATTTATTTGTTTTCCGTGCCGATTCATAGTTATGCGGAAACTCCTGAAGAACGCCGCTCAAGGCTTGAGCAGGAGCTTGCAGAGATAGAAAAGGATATTGCTGCAAAGAAAGGAAATCTCACCGTACTGCAGCGGCAGCGTACTTCTCTCGAGCGCGATGTTGCCATACTCGATGCGGAGATTGAGACTGCGAAGCTTTCAATAAAGCAGCGTGATATTGCGATAACGAAACTTCGCGATGGCATTTCGGATAAGCAAACCGCGATCGTTAGCGTAGACCAAAAAGTCTCAAAGAGTGAACAGTCTCTTGCGCAACTTATCCGGCGCACGCGTGAGATCGACGATGTATCGCTCGCTGAGCTTGCACTTGGGGAAGGCAGTGTGACCCGCTTCTTCGAAGAAGTTGACAATTTCGAGCAAATACAGAGTGCGCTCGATACGTCATTTAAAGAGATGGCGATACTCCGCGCCGATCTCGCTACGAGAAAAGAAGCGCTTGAGGGCCAGCAAATAGAGGAACAAGACTTGCGGCAGATACAAGTCTTGCAGAAGCAGGCAATAGAAAAGGATGAGAAGCAAAAGAAAAGCATTCTCACTGTGACAAAAGGCCAGGAGAAAGCGTATCAGCAGCTCATTGCCGAGCGCGAGAAGCAGGCGGCCGTCATCCGCTCTGCGCTCTTTGGCCTGCGTGACTCTGCCGCCATTCCATTTGGTAAGGCGTATGAATATGCCAATGAGGCCTCAGCAAAGACGGGTGTCAGGCCAGCGGTGATTCTTGCCATCCTTCGCGAGGAAACGAATCTTGGCGAGAACGTGGGAACGGGAAACTGGCAGACGGACATGCACCCTACGCGGGATAGGCCCGTCTTTGCACAGATAACAGCAGAGCTTGGCCTCGATCCGGATAAAATGCCGGTCTCGAAAAAACCGAGCTACGGGTGGGGCGGCGCAATGGGCCCTGCCCAATTTATTCCTTCCACATGGGTTTTGTATAAAGATCGAGTGGCGTCGATTGTTGGCGAGAATCCGCCGAATCCTTGGACTGCGCGGACGGCAATATTCGCAACGGCGCTCCTTATGATGGACAACGGTGCGGACGAAGGGACGTTCGCGGCAGAGCGCCGAGCCGCCCTTCGCTACTTCGCGGGCGGAAATTGGAACAAGGCAAGTTATGCATTTTACGGCGATGATGTGATGGAATTTGCGGAAAGCTACCAGAAAGATATAAACATTCTTGAGGGGAAATAGCCGGTGATTTTGCTACTATACAGGCATGGCCATTACTCGACGCGCACTTGTCCTCTTGTTCGTGTACGTCGTTCTGCTGCTCCCATACTCTGTTCGGGCGGACGAGGGGGCAGTGCTGTCTCTTTTGGATAGCGTCGTCGCGATGCAGCAGAAAGTTATCCAGCTTCTCACCTCGGACACATTTTTTATTAACCCGATTCTAAAGCGTGTGGGAATTGGTACGAAAGAACCGGTTACGATGCTTGATGTGCAGGGCACGGCTTCTGCCGATACCGCGATGGTTGTTCGCCACGCGGGCCCCCTTGGATATCGCGCGATGCTTGTCCTCTCTAATAAAGCAGTCGGGCAACCGGAAGGTAGCGCGAGCGCATGGACCATAGCAGCAGGGAATGCGCAAACGGGCGTTCTTGGGCAGCGGCTCGGCATTTCAGGCCACTCCGGAAACGGCGATCCAAATTACAAAATGATGCTGGACCTCTCAGGAAATCTTGAGCTTGGGAACGAAGCAGTACCCTCCGGAATTACGTTATATGACACGGTTACCAAAAAGCCGTTTTGTATCAGGGTGACAAATGGCGTTTTAACGCCGACAGCTCGGGCTTGTCAGACAAAATGAATCACTATTGCCGAATGAGAGTCCAACAGCGATGGTAAAATTTTAGAAGGGGAAGTAATCTCCTCGATACAATTTATTCCATCAAGACAGTTATGGTAGCCGAAGAATTCTCACCGACTGGTCCAAAAATTCACCCTGAGCGAGCTCAGAGAGAAGCCGTGGGTAATTTCTTGAATCGGTGTACGGACATTTCCGAAGCATTACTTGCTCTCACAAATCCTATGTCGCTCAACTTTGTACGAGTAAACGATATAGAGAACGCTGATGCAATGGCTCGGGATCGGGGGATTCCTTACTTGGATGCAGCGAAACAAGCGCAGAACAATATTTTAGATCGTTTTATGCCTCAATTTACTGCGCTTCAAAACAAATACCAAATTGGCGTGTCTTTCTTAGAGCAATACCTTCGACAAAAAGTAGAGACTGACTGGTTCTCAACCGAAATACGCGATCTCGAACTTGATGGGGATGATTTTCACGAGCAAGTTCGAAAAATGCAAAGGAGATATCCTGACCCAGATTTTCAAGGAGAACTTGTTGACATGATGCGTCCTATGTCGGCAAATTTAATGCTGAACAGAAAATACATGTTTTCTCAAGCCAAGCTTATCGAATTGTATATGGAACTCGGAAATCATATTCGAAGAAATTAATTCTTGGGAGGACGATGAATAGGCCACATGACTCTTGTCGTAAATGGTAATTGTTTGTACTTCAGTATCTGCTATTCTGTCACTATGAGCGAGCCGCGGGACATGCAAATTCGGTTGTCTCCTAAGTTGCAAAAACCCGAGGTAAATTTATTGGTAAGCTTAGCAACGCTGAAGGTTTTTTACTGCATTTAAAGGCAGAAAGAGAGAAAGTCGATAGCCTCATCAGGAATCCGGAAACAAAACTTGAGCAAATTTACCGTCTGCGAGAGCGTATTTGGGGCTATGTACTTTCTACGTTGAATATGGAAGTTACGTACACAGATCACAAATTCAACATGAAAGTGATGAGAGATCAAATGCTTTTTGGGCTCGGAATTTTTGGTTCTTTTGTCGCATCTCTTTACGCGGGGCTTCCGCTTTTCATTGCGGCGAAAGATCCTACAAAGAAGCTGCACTACCATGAAAAAGAAAGAGAAAAGGTAGTTGAAGATATATTGAAACTGAGAGAAGAACTGGGACGCATAAACATAGTGGCCACCGAGGTGCTCAAAGCGCGAGGTCCTGTCGAAGAGGGCTACTATAATGACGCATACGAGAAATTGCCGGAACCCCATGAGCGCTACAAGATGTAAATCTACGTTTCCCTTGCCACGGGAGGGTTTTTTCTGTATAGTTTCGCCGACATGAAAAAAGATATCCACCCGGCAGACTATAGGCCTGTGATCTTCGAGGATGTGACCTCGGGGCAGCGCTTTTTGATATCTTCGACCATCAAGACCAGCAAGAAATCTAAGTGGGACGATGGCAAGGAGTACGATACGCACGAAGTGGAAATCTCCTCGGCATCGCATCCTTTTTATACGGGACAGTCAAAGACGATCGATTCTGCAGGGCGCGTGGAGCGATTCAAGTCGCGCCAGTCAAAGGCAACACCAAAGAAGGCTTCCAAGAAATAACGACACTGTTGCCGAAAGCCCCGCTTTGCGGGGCTTTCGGCGTATATACTTAGGCTTAGGACTAATGACTTATGACTACCCCAATAAACCCACTTGAATACACGGACGACCATCGCGTCTCTTTTCTCGTGGAAGAGTGGAAACGCCTGACGCAAGCAGAGAAAGATGCGCACGAACTCTTGGAAGTAGACCCCTCCATGAAAGGGCTCGCGGAGAAAGAACTCTCGGATATCGAAACGCAAAAGGACGCCCTAATTAAACAGATGGAGCAAATAGTCGGGGCCGATAATGAACGGGAATGGCCGAACGAGGTAATCCTAGAAGTGCGCGCAGGCGTGGGTGGAGAAGAGGCGTCGCTTTTCGCCGAGGAACTGGCGCAAATGTATCTTAAATATTCACAATCGAGAGGATGGCAGGCAAAGAAACTCGAGGAAAGCCGTTCGGAATTGGGCGGTATCAAGGAAGCGCAGTTCGAGATAAAGGGCGAGAATTGTTACCGCGAGCTGCAGTTCGAAACCGGCGTGCATCGAGTGCAGCGCGTCCCCGCAACGGAAAAAAGCGGGCGCATCCACACATCGACTGCGACGGTTGCGACCCTTCCCATTTACAAGCGCACCAAAGTTGAGATAAATCCGGCTGACCTCGAGATAGAAACAAGCCGTTCGGGAGGCGCCGGGGGGCAGAACGTGAACAAGGTGGAAACTGCCGTGAGGATCATCCACAAACCTACGGGCATCGATGTTCGTTGCACAGTGGAAAGAAGCCAGCAAGCGAACAAAGAGCGCGCAATGAAGCTTCTTGTCTCGAGGCTCCAGCAGAAAAAGGATGAGGAAGAAGCAATGTCGCGTGCCGCGGACAGAAAGTTACAGGTCGGCACTGGAGATAGATCTGAAAAGATACGTACCTATAACTTTCCGCAGGACAGGGTCACCGACCACAGGCTCAAGGAGAACTGGTCGAATATTCCAAAGATACTAGCAGGAGGCATGGGTCCCATAATCGAGGCTCTACGCGCTCTCGACACTGACGCCTAATCCTGCTATATTTCCCCGTGCCCTTTAGGGGCATATTTTCATCCCAAAGCTATGGCAACAGCAGCAGAATTAAAGAAACTATACGACGTCGGGGCGCATTTCGCCCTTGCCCGCACCCGCCGCCATCCGACTGCAGTCCCTTTCATTTTCAGCACAAAGGACCGCACGGATATTTTTGATCTTGAAGAGACTGTGCGCCGGCTCGCGAGTGCGAGAGAGTTCGTACAAAATCTTGCTAAAGCGGGGAAGTCTCTCCTTTTTGTGGGGGGCAAGAACGAAGTCATTTCTATCGTTAAAGCTGCGGCGGAGCGAGCAAATTCTCCATACGTGGCGGGCCGTTGGATTGGCGGCACGTTGACGAATTTCAAGAACATCCGAAAGCGCATCGACCGTCTCGAGAAACTCTCGGCGGACAGAGAATCGGGCGAGCTCGAGAAATACACAAAGAAAGAGCGCCTCATGATAGACCGAGAGATAGAAGAGCTGCTTGGGCGCTTTGGCGGCATTGTGTCGCTCAAGGATCTTCCCGGGGCGTTGTATGTCGTTGATACGCGCCACGAGCACACAGCGGTAAAGGAAGCGAATCAATTGGGAATCCCGGTCATTGCGCTTGCGAGCTCCGACTGCGATTTTGCGCAGATTCAGTACCCTATCCCTGCGAATGATACGTCGGTGAAAAGTGTCAGCTTTGTTACGGAAGAGATAGCCGATGCGTATCAGGAAGGAAAAAAACCTGCGGCAAAATAACCAAATTCCAAGAAATAATAACCAAACAATATTCAAGCTCAAATACCCAAAACATTTTTCTCGGGTTTGAGTTTTTGAAATTTGTTTGTATCTTGTATCTTGGTTATTGAAATTTATACATATGGCCATCACAACCGACATTATCAAAGAACTCCGAGACTCAACGGGCGTGTCTATAATGCAGTGCAAAAAGGCTTTGGAAGAAGCCGGAGGCGACATCGAGAAAGCCAAAGTCATCTTGCGGAAAATTAGCGCTACCATCGCAGGCAAAAAAGCGGACCGCACGCTTGGCGCAGGGACTGTCGCAGCGTACACGCATGCGGGGGGTGCTGTTGTGGGGGTAGTGGTGCTCGGCTGTGAGACGGATTTCGTTTCCCGGAACCCAGAATTCGGAAAATTGGCATATGACATCGCGATGCATGTCGCCGCGATGGCCCCGCAGTTCAGAACGAAAGATGATGTAAAAGATGAAGACGTCAAAGCCGCAAAAGCTGTGTTCGAGAAAGAGGCTGCCAATGTTCCGGACGATATGCGCCAGAGGGCAGTAGATGGAAAGCTCGACAGCTATCTTAAAGACAAAGTTCTTCTCGAACAGCCGTTCGTAAAGGATCCTACGCAAACAATACGGCAGTTGGTGGAATCTGCGGTGCAAAAGTTTGGGGAAAAAATAGAGGTAGTGCGTTTTGAGCGCCTTTCTGTAAAATAGATGCCATGGTAGTCGGTGCTGTCACTGTGTTCTTCGCCTCCCTTGCGGGCATTGCCGCGCTTTTCTCTGTGAAGCTTCTTGAGGAAAAGAGGGCGCGTACGTATGGTTCTGGTTTCTGGGCGATAGCGGACACTCTGGCTTTGAAATGCAAAGCACTCCTCATATCAATAGAAAGCGCCCTCTCAAGAATGCCGTCCCTCACGATGTATGCCTCTGTGCGCCTCCTCGCTTTTGCCGCAGCTGGGCTTGCGAGGCTTATGCACGGCGCTGCCGAGGCAGCGCACAGGCTCGCCGATCTTGTGTCTCACAAACATAATTTTGAGCGGCGCGAGACTCGTTCGGATTTCCTCAAGCAGGTAAGTGAATATCCGAGGACGAATGGTGCGAATGTGCCTCCTGTTTCAGATAATGTGCCCGCAGCTGTCCAGCCTGAAGTGGCGCTGCGGAAGAAGAAGTCCCGCAAGAAATTGATGTAGGGTGTTGATGAAGGCAAGCAACAAGTGTAGACTCGTTCAGTTGCCGGAGTAGCTCAATGGTAGAGCGTCCGATTTGTAATCGGTTGACGGAGGTCCGATTCCTCTCTCCGGCTATATCTGTAAACAGGACCGCCTTTTGATAAAGGGGAGGTCTGTTATTATTGGGTGATGGTTCCAGACAAAGAGGTAGTTGATTCCTATGTTGAGCGACGTCTCTCTGAAATGCAGACCGCAAAACGATTTTCTATTTCAGCTAACAGAGTTCGACGTATCTTAGACAAATATCGTGTCCCACGCCGTTCGATTAGCGACGCAATCACTAATTTGTACATAACTAAATACGGCAAACGTCCTTTTGAACTCCGACATAATTTGACTCGGAGACAAGAAATTCTTAAGGCCGTCGGCGTAATGCTGTATTGGGGAGAAGGAACGAAAAAAGGTTTGACGGTTGCTCTCGCAAACTCGGATCCCGTGATGATTCAGGTTTTTCTGAGATTTCTTAGGGAGATTTGCGGCGTGCACGAAAAAAGGCTTCGAGTCGGGTTACACTACTACCGAGATCACGATCCGAAGAAGCTTATCGGGTTTTGGTCGCAAATTACCAAAATACCCCTTAGTCAATTTGATCGTCCCTTTCTGCATTTTGCGGGAAAGGGCAGTTATAAATCAAAGTCTCAGTACGGGACCGTCGCTGTACGTTATTCGGATGCACGTTTGTTGAAGCTGCTCCAGCTTTGGATTGCTGAGTACCAACGGCAAGTACTTGAATAGTTCTTCAAATCGTGCTGGTATGCTGTACTTGATATATGGACGCAGATAAATACTGGTATTTGCATGTTGCGCGGGCAACGGAGCTCGAGGGGCGCGATAGGGCTATTTATCGGTTGTTCGAGATGCTTCCTGGCATCCTTTCACTGACGACTCTTGCCGCATTTATCGGGCTCGCATTCTTGAAGCCAGTCTGGGCTGCGTATCTTACCATCGTCTTTTCCATCTACTGGCTCTTCAAGACGTTCTATTTTTCCGTCCACCTCCGACACAATTTCCGCCGCATGCGCCACCATCTTTCCATGGATTGGAATGAGCGACTCCGCACACTTGGGAGGGCGCACGAAGATATTGTTCATCTTGTCATATTTCCTTTCTACCAAGAGGGATACCACGTCGTGAAGGAAAGCTTACAGGGGCTAGTCGACACAAAATGGAACAAAAAAAAGATAGCCGTTGCGCTCGCTGTTGAATCGCGGGCAGGAACTGCACAATTTGAGATCGCGAAGCGGTTGAAGGAAGAGTTCTCTCCGCTCTTTCATTCATTCATCGTAACGGTGCATCCTGCGGGAGTAGAGGGAGAGATCCCCGGCAAGGGGTCTAATATCTCGTTTGCGGCAGAGGAAGCAAGGAAACTGATCCTTGATGCTGGAAACATTCCGTATGGCAAAGTAATTGTATCTGCTTTCGATGTTGATACGGTTGTGTATCCGCACTATTTCGGCTGCCTCTCGTGGTATTTCCTCACCGCGAAAGACCCGCAACGTTCTAGCTTTCAACCTGTTCCCCTGTATAACAACAACATCTGGGAAGCGAGCATGCTTTCTCGTGTCATCGCATACTCAAGCTCGTTCTGGCAGATGATACAGCAAGAGCGGCCGGAGAAATTGGCGACATTCTCATCGCATGCGGTGCCGTTTCCCGCTCTGTATGAGGCCGGCTATTGGCAGCGCAACGTTGTGTCGGAAGACTCGCGCATCTTTTGGAATTTATTTGTACGGTACGACGGAGACTACCAAGTTATTCCACTTGCGTACCCTGTATCAATGGATGCAAACGTGGCGGAAAATTTTTGGGGTACGGCGAAAAATATATACAAGCAGCACCGCCGTTGGACGTACGGTGCTGAGAATATTGCCTATATTCTTTTTGCGTTCCTCAAGAATCCGCGCATCCCATTTTGGAAGAAATTTCGCGCAGCATTTGTACAAATAGAAGGGTTCTGGTCTCTTGCGACACATCCTTTGGTACTTTTTGCCATAGGGTGGCTCCCGCTTCTTGTGGGAGGAAGGGGATTCAACGAAACAGTGCTCTCATACAACCTGCCGCTCGTCGCACGGACGTTCTTAACAGCTGCGATGTTTGGGCTCATCGTTTCTGCCATTATTTGCTCCTCTCTCGTTCCCAAGCGTCCTCCAGAGTACACGCGACTCCGAAGCGTTGCATTATTTCTCCAGTGGATACTGGTCCCCTTCACCATGGTCGTGTTCAGCTCTATCCCAGGGCTAGATTCGCAGATCAGATTGATGACCGGAAGGTATCTCGGTTTTTGGGTGACGCCAAAGAGCAGGAGTCGACAGTCATAAGTCCTCAGTCATTAAATATTTTTTTCTACCAACTGTTGACTATCTACTATAGACTGTTCATATGCAACCGCTTTCTTCCCGCACTCGTCGCGTGTATCTGTATGCCTTGATGCTCCTTTTCGTTGTGCTGCTCCCGATGGTTATTTTCTACGCGGACGGATATCGGTATCGCCCGGGAGTAGGTTTTCGGCAGACGGGCGGCATTTTCATTGCGGTCCCATATTCGGGCACGAATGTTCTTCTCAATGGAGAGCACATTGGAACTACCAGCTTTCTCCAACGCAGTTTTTACATCGACAACTTAACGACCGGAACGTACACCGTGTTAGCAGAGCGTGAGGATTCGATACCGTGGATACGGGCACTCTTTGTCGAGCCGCAGTTAGTGACGGATGTGCGCGTCCAACTTGTGCCGCAGCGCGTGCAGACGATCCGCCTTGTTACGGCACCGAGCAACGCCACAACAACACGCACTATTCTCAGCAGTGAACTTGCAGATATTCGCCAGGAGTTTTCCACTCCTGCCGCCACAACAACTGCTGGGTTATCTGGCGATTCTCTCATTGTTGAGGAAGGGAATGTCTACGACCGCATCACGCAGGTAGACGCGCTTCCGCCAAGTAATTTCTGCAGCCAGCCTTCGAGATGTTTTTCTGAGATACCAATCGAAGGCGGACAAGAGACAAGCACGTCGGCGGCGTTCTTCCGCGGCGGTGTTGTGTACGCGACTGCAGAGGGTGGTATTTATTTCGCCGAGGCTGATATCCGTCCATCTCCCGCGACGACCAAGGTGTATCCGATAGCGGGAACTGAATTCCGCATCGTTGGAGATCTGCTGATCGTGAAAGACGGAAGCTCTTTCTACGAAATTGTGGGGCTGTAACTCGGCGGGGATGCCTCTTCCGGGTACGCAATTTTCTTGCTAGAAAATTGCTCGGGCTTCGTATCTGGGTCGGCAGACGACGCGCTGCAGAGCCCCTCCAGAGGCATCTCCGCCTCGCGTCAGCGTTTGGGGGGCGTTATACTGCGATCATGAATCGCGGACACATTCACCCCATCTCTTCTCTCATTCGCGAGGCAAGCCAAATTTTTGGGAACATGGGTTTCACCGTCGCGGACGGCCCGCTCTTAGAGAGTGAATGGTATAACTTCGATGCCCTTAATGTCCCCAAGGACCATCCTGCCCGCGACATGCAGGATACGTTTTTCATCAAGGATGAACCGGGATATGTGCTTCGTACACAAACATCTCCAGTGCAAGTTCGTTACATGGAGATGCAAATGAAAGCCGGGAATCCTCCGCCATATCGCATCATCGTTCCTGGCAAAGTCTTCCGCAACGAAGCGACCGACATGACGCATGAAGCAGAGTTCTACCAGCTCGAAGGGCTCGCGGTGGGCGAAGATGTGACGCTCGGAAATTTGAAGGGCACGATCGATAGATTTTACACAGAATTATTCAAAGGCGCGGAGGTGGAAGTCCGATTCCGCCCGAGTTTCTTTCCGTTCGTCGAGCCTGGTGTTGAAATTGACGCAAGAATCAATGGTGAGCATGTACCAGAAAAACTTCGTGGCAAGTGGATTGAAATGATGGGCGCCGGCATGGTGCATCCGAATGTCTTGAAGAATGCGGGTGTCGACTCATCAAAGTACCAGGGTTTCGCATTCGGTATGGGCCTCGACCGTCTCGCGATGTTGAGGTGGGGCATCGACGACATTCGCTTGATGCATTCTGCGGACTTAAGATTTGTGAATCAATTTTGATGTCATGAAAGAAACCATACAGAAACTGAAACGCGGGTATGAGGCACACAAAATTGGACGTTTTTATTCCGCGCCCAGGTCTCCTGAAGCTGATGTGTTTGTTATGGAAAGAATCTCTTTCGATCAAATGCCGATCGAGGTACAAGATCGTGTGAGGAGAAGAAGGTCCGATGATCGCGAATATTTCCGTATACGAGAGACGTCTCAGGTCAAAACCTACGTTGCGCTTGACGGGCAATATAGGGTTGATGCCCTAGATGTATTTAAGGACAAAATCTGTGGGATTACTCGAGCGTATTACTCGTCAGAAGAACAGATAGCAGTTACCCACATGCCGGATACAGAGTGGGGTTTCGGAGGGCGTGGGCTTGGGGAGCGGCGTATGTTAATTTTAGACAATTTGAGCAGATCCCGATGGCATGTCCCGCTAGGTTCCAGTTCAGCACCATCAAAGTCTGCTAAAGCATTGTGGGAAAAATTGGTAAAACGGAAACTTGCTCATCGGATCTTGATAGGCAAAAAAACAATCAGATATCGTTTTTTTCCGGTGCAAGACGCACTGAGTAAAATATGAAAATCTCTCGCGAATGGTTACAAACGTTTTTTACTGCTCCGCTGCCGGATGTGCATGAGCTTTCGCATGCACTCACATTCCATGCATTTGAGATCGAGAGTGTTGAAAATGATGTATTGGATGTAAAAGTAACCCCGAATCGGGGGCACGACTGCCTTTGCTACCGCGGTATTGCGAAAGAGGTGTCCGCAATTCTGAACATCCCATATGTCGAAAATAAACATTCCATCGATAAGTCAGTTCTCGAAAAGAAAACCGAAACAGTATCCGTCGAGATCAGAGAGCCTTCGCTGTGCAATCGCTACATCGCTGGGCATATCAAGGGGGTTAAGGTTGGCCCTTCACCGGATTGGCTCGTGAAGCATCTCGAGAGAATGGGGCAGCAAAGCATCAACAACGTCGTAGATGCTACGAACTTTGTCATGTTCAATGTTGGGCAGCCGCTTCATGCGTTTGATGCGGGTAAGCTAGCTTCTAGCTCCGAGCTTCTGGCTTCTAGGAAATACAAAATAGAGATCAGAAAGGCGAGGAAGGGAGAGAAAATGATTACGCTCGACAAGAAAGAACAGGAACTTTCTGAAACAATGCTTGTAATCGCAGATGGAAATGCTGACAAGCCTGTCGGTATCGCGGGAGTTAAGGGCGGCATGGCTAGCGGCATTGATGATTCGACGACGGATATCATCATTGAGTCCGCAAATTTTGATGGCGTGTCAGTCCGCAGAACCGCACAGGCTTTGAAGCTTCGAACCGATGCGTCAGTCCGGTTCGAGCAGGTGATCTCGCCGGAAATGGCGCGCTTCGGAATGTGGGCGACAGTCGACCTCATTACACAATTGGCAGGAGGAGAGATCGTTGGGTTTGTCGACGAGTACCCAAACAAACAAGAGCGCACATCTGTCTCAGTATCGCTTGCGCACGCAAATCGTCTTTTAGGTACGTCACTTTCATCAGGCGATGTCGAAGATGTGTTCTCTCGCTTGAATTTCCACTTTGAGAAAAAGGGTGAAGTGTTCACGGTTACTGCACCTGTTGAACGGATAGACATCTTGATTCCCGAGGATCTTATTGAAGAAGTGGGGCGCATTGTTGGATACGACAAAGTAGAGGCAAGAGAGTTATCACCTCTCTCGAGAAAAACTGCAGAGAATGGATTCCTACGGCATGTAGAACAAATACGAGAAGAGCTTTTATCACAGGGATATTCTGAGGTTTATTCTTCTGTTTTTTCCGACACTGGCGAGCGCGCAGTTTCCAACAAAGTCGGAGGTGAAAAACCGTTCCTTCGCTCGAATCTTGCCGACGGGCTGCAGGATGCACTGAAGCGCAATATCCTGAACAAAGATCTGCTCGGGCTGAGTGAAGTTAAGTTGTTTGAGATCGGTTCCGTATGGAAAAAGGACAAAGAAGAAATTCATGTAGCGACCGCAAGCGAGAAAAGTGGTGCGTCTGAAAAAACTCTTGACGAATATGGATCAGGACAGGCAGAAGACACCTTTCCTGCTTCTGGTGCGGAACGCTATGTGCCGTTCTCGCGCTACCCATATATTGTTCGCGATGTCGCCCTTTGGGTCCCGAAGAGCACTCTGCCTGCCGATGTGCTGGATATAATTCGACACCATTCCGGGGAGTTGTTGGTGCGCTCGGAGCTCTTTGATACCTTTGAAAAGGGGGAGAAGGTGTCATACGCATTTCGCCTCGTCTTCCAATCATTCGATAAAACTTTGACCGATGATGATGCGAACCATCGGATGGAAAGCGTATACGGCGCCCTCAAAACAAAAGGGTACGAAATTAGGTGAAAAATGGCTGAATAGAGCCAACTTTTACCCACAGCAGCGCTTTCAATACGCTCCCATTTCTGATACAATACGCGAGTCGGATTTTCGCATTTTTCGGCTTAAACAATGGCAAAAAAAGAAGAGAAGAAGGACTCAAAATCGGGTGCATACGGAGCAGAACAAATAACAGTTCTCGAAGGCCTTGAAGCAGTGAGGCGCCGGCCCGGAATGTACATCGGTACGACCGGCAGTGCCGGGCTTCATCACCTGATCTGGGAAGTCTTTGATAACTCACGCGATGAGGCAATGGGCGGGTTCGCGGACGACATTGAAGTTGCACTGATGCCGGACGGCTCTGTACGTGTTGCAGATAATGGCCGCGGCATTCCAGTGGACATTCATTCGAAGACGAAAGTGTCTGCGCTCGAGACTGTCATGACAGTTCTACATGCTGGTGGAAAATTTGGCGGCGAGGGATATAAGGTTTCCGGCGGCCTCCATGGCGTCGGCGTATCTGTTGTGAACGCGCTTTCGACGCATGTGCGCGCAGAAGTCCATCGCGATGGCGGGAAGTACGAACAAGAGTACAAGAATGGCGGGAAGCCTGTTGGGAAAACAAAGAAAATCGCGGCGTCGAAATTGCATGGCACCATCATTTCATTCATTCCAGACCCAAGTATTTTCCCGGATAGGGAATTGAATTGGGACACCATCGTATCTCACTTGCGGCAGCAAGCGTACCTTGTTAAAGGACTTCGCATTTCCATTCTCGACTTGCGGGAGGCGAAAGATGCGGATGATGTTGGCGTATTCTACGTGCGCGAACTCGGGCTCGATGGGCCTTCGACGACGTTCTATTTTGAAGGTGGGCTCAAATCGCTCGTCGAATTTCAGAACAGGCATTTGGAACCCGTACACAAGACAACATTCTACGTTGAGAAAGAGCAGGATAGCGTTCAGGTTGAAATAGCGCTTCAGTACGTGGACGACATCACATCGCGCATTTCCGCATTCGCGAACAATATCTATAACGCTGAGGGTGGCACGCATATCACTGGTTTTAAGACGGCACTTACGCGCTCTCTGAACACGGCAAACAAGGGAGGGAACGGCAAAGAGGGCGATTCATTCACGGGCGACGATGTGTTGGAAGGCTTGACGGCGGTTGTGTCCGTAAAAATGCGCGAGGTCCAGTTTGAGGGGCAGACGAAAGGAAAACTAGGCTCTGTGGAAGCACGTGGCGCGGTGGAGACTGTATTCGGCGAAGCATTCGCAGCGTTCCTTGAAGAGAATCCTGATGAGGCGAGATCGATAATTGGGAAAGCTGCGCTCGCGATGAAAGCGAGAAAAGCCGCAAAAGCAGCAAAAGATTCTGTCCTCCGCAAGGGCGCGCTCGACGGTCTTTCACTTCCGGGAAAGTTGGCTGATTGCCAAAGCAAAAGCGCTGCAGAATCTGAACTTTTCATAGTGGAAGGTGATTCGGCCGGAGGTTCGGGGAAAATGGGGCGTGACAGGAGAACACAGGCAGTTTTGCCGCTACGAGGCAAGATATTGAACGTCGAGAGAGCGCGGCTCGATAAAATGCTTGCGTCGGAGCAGATCAGGAATCTTGTCATTGCGCTGGGCACCGCCATCGGCGATATCTTCGATATTGCAAAACTTCGCTATCACAAGATAATCATCGCGACCGATGCCGATGTGGATGGCGCGCACATTCGCACCCTCCTGCTTACAGTCCTCTACAGGCATTTTCGCCCTATCATCGATGGCGGATATCTCTATATCGCGCAGCCACCGCTCTTCAAGATAAAGAAAGGCAAGGAAATCTTTTACGCATATACAGAAGAAGAAAAGACAAAAATCGCCGGAAAAGATCTCCCGCTGGAAGAAGTCGACAGCGGAGAGGAAGCAGTCGAGGGTGATGAGGCATCAGAAGAAGAAATTCCAGAAAAAGGAAGTGCACGTAAGGCGAAACTCTCGGTCCAGCGGTACAAAGGTTTGGGCGAGATGAATCCGGAAGAGTTGTGGGAGACTACAATGGATCCCGCGCGGCGCGTCCTCAAGCAAGTGGCAATCGACGATGCGCAAGATGCCGATCGAACGTTCGATATTTTGATGGGCACGGATGTGGCGTCGAGGAAGTCGTTCATCCAGTCGCACGCAAAGGAGGCAACGCTTGATATTTAAGGTATGAACTCATCGCCGGATAAACCATCTCGGCGCAAATTTCTTACAGCAGCAGGCGCCGCTGTACTCGCTCCCCATGAACTTTTAGCTCAGTCACCTGAGAAGCGCGAATATCTCGATAAGTTCAAATTTGATACAAACGTCATTCGTCGTGCAATACGCACGCCGGAGACCGAAGATTTTTTCAAGACAAGGCCGCCAAAGGAAATAATAAAACGGATAATCGAACAGTATAGGATCGAACCTGACTGGGCATTACTTGCGGACACAGAGTACGATCCAAAGGAACTGAAGGAGAACATTGTGCTTGCGGGCATAAAGAGCGCAGGGGGAATATCGGAAATCAGTTTGTTCTCCCAGGAAAAACCTAATGTTGGGGTATTGAGCGATGCTGATCGTCTCGATATCACGTATGGCCAGATAATCCCATATGGAAAGAAAGAAGCGATTATGCCCGGGCACATATTCGACATTCTTGTACAAGTCGAAGGGGTCGAAGGGTTTAAAGATCCGCAATACGATGCAGCCGTAGCCAGAATACCTAATGTGCGTTTCAATCCGAAGTCAGTTGCTCATTTTCCGCCCCGTCTTACAACAACGGATATACACGGTTCATTTGTGGCAATCGCAGGCTATAGGCCAGACAGTGAGTTGGGAAGAACAGGTGTGAAGATGTATGGCGGCATTGCGTTCGAAGTCACCAAGCCTCTCTATGATTATTTCGAGCCAATCTTTGAGGTCCCTGAAGAAAAGAAATGGCTCAGTACGTCTCTTGTTGTAATATCAAAATCCTCGGAGGGCGTGCCCGTCGAACATTTTGCCAAGAAAAATGATCCCGTACGGCCTGTTGGAGGAATGTCAGGCGGGATTGCAGCGATGATCGGAGACGACCAGGTTCGTGATGGATATCAAAGATTTGGATACTTGTGGGGTGCCGCTGCATTCGAACACAACGGCGAAGCTTACACCGCGTATTTTCTGCACGGACCCGAAATTATGCAGCGCAATATTCGAAGGATAAAGAGCTCCCTGTTGCAGCGATGAGCTTCTTGAGAACTATCCGATCTAATACTGATACGGATAGTACGGGCTTCCCGGATATTGCGTGCCGTACGGATAGCCGCCGATGCCTCCCTGTACCCACTCTGACGCGTAGTTGTTGCTCTCTGAGAGTTCGCCGACCGCATTCGATGGGTCAACGGTGACCGTGAAGTTTCCTCCACCAGGCGCGACCTGGTTAAATCGAAGCGTGTTCTCGATGTGGTCCCCGCGGCCAAGGCTTCTCTGCGCCGAGGATACATACGGAGCTGTCGGGGAAGTTGGGAGCTGCGCACTGAAGTACCATGTGCCACTCGCGCCCGTTCCTACGTTTGCGATGTCGAACTTGACCGCCATGATGTCATTCGGTCCTTGCGGCGCGCGTTGCACGAACATACCGCTGTACCCATCGATGACTCCTACCGCGAGAATGCGGACCATGAGGTCAGGTTTGCCAGGAACTGTGTTCACCGTGCCAGTTTGCGATGAGCCTGTGCCAGTCGCAGGGAGCGTAGACGTTGCAATGGAAACTCCGCCTGCTTGAGGCGAGACAGTCACGGTCGCATTTCCTTGAGCGCGCGTTGCTTGTCCAGTCGTTGTTCCTGTTGAAGTTGCTGCCTGCGAAGAATAGACGATAGAGAACGGAATGTCCGTAGCCGTGGCGCCGCCAAGAACTGGCACAAGCCGTACGCTTTTTGCGGACGAGTCGCCAACGGTGTACGGAGAACCGCATGGAATTCCTGTCACAACGCCAGCAGCATTAATGCCGCGGAATTGGAAATTGTCTTTGCACTGGTAGAGCACTGCATAACTGCCTCCATTTGCCGGAGTATATTTCCACGACACATCAAGCGGTTGTCCTGAATTTACCGTGCGGTTTGAGAGCGTGACCGTTATAGTGTTGCCGCTATTTCGATTGAACAGGGAAGAGAAACCACTTGAAGCGATATTCAAAAAATGAAATGCGCCCCACACGACGATGGCGATAAGAATGATAAAGCCAGCGACTGCGAGGATATTTGATACCAACCCGCTCTTGGGGGATGCGTCCTCATTTGCCATAAAAAGGGGAAATAGAGATAGAGGTAATTAATGTGCCCGTTTCCCTGTGGACCGCTTCTCTATACCACACATAGTCCTAGTTGACAAGAGGCAAAATATGATGTAATATAGCGACGTTATGCCTTCTTTCTCCTACAAACCTGAGGCAAAGAAAGCGCCGAAATCGGTATTTTTCGCCACGTCTGTGATGCTTTTCTTTTTGTCATTGTCCGCAGCCGATTCTATCGGTTTTGTTCCGTACTATGTCGATGGGTCCTCACCGCGAGAACTTTCCCTCTCGAATCTTCCCGAACTGGGAGAGGAACAGCTTCTAGCTTCTAGCTTTGAGCTTCCAGAAAATCCAGATTCGGTAGTTGAGGAAGGATTTAAACCAGATCGTATTTCCATCCCGTCAATTGACCTCGACCTTCCTGTGCACAATCCTGACACGCGTGACGTCGATGCGCTTGATGAGATCCTGAAAGACGGCCCTGCACGTTACGTTGATTCCGCGCTTCTCGGAGAAAAGGGGAACGTGCTTATCTTCGGTCACAGCTCGCATTTGCCGGTTGTGAGGAACCAAATGTACAAGGCATTCAACGATGTCCCGGAATTACAAGCGGGTGATGCCATCACGCTCTCCGGCGGCGGCAAGCAATACTTCTATAGCGTCGTTACTGTACGCAGAGCTGATGCGAATGAGGAGCAAATAGACATTTCAAAAACGGGGAATCGCCTCACCATCGTGACGTGCGATACGCTCACTTCAAAAAGCACGCGCTGGGTCGTCGAGGCCGAGCTCATTGGGTCGTACTAAAGTTTGGGCCGCGAAACTCTTTCTCGGCATGTATTTTGCGCCGTCGCTGTCTGGCGCTGCTGCGCCAGCGCTGCCTCTCGGCCCGTCGGCCTGCGAGACACGGCGCAAAACACAAGCCTTCGACAAGTTTCGCGCCGCTACTCCGCTACTTGACAAGCAACGTAAACGGTGGTCATATTCTGACGCTCCCTATGGGAGCTTTTTCATGCAGGTATATTCCTTCGCAAAAAACACTTGTATTGTGGTTGGCGCCGCGGGTTTTATAACGATTCCTCTTTTTTCAGTTGTATTTTTTGCTGACGCGTATTATTGCGACGACGTAGGGCCAGTCGACATCGGCTATGGCGTCACAACAGTATATCCAGTACAAGAAGCATACGGTGTGACACCTGGATACGGAGTAACACCAGGCCATGCGGTCACTCCAGGGCATGCCGTTCAGACAAATCATCCTGTTTCTGTCGCACATCCCGTGAATGTCGGACACGCAGTAAACGTCGCTCATCCCGTATCGGTAGCGCATCCAGTTTCTATTGCGCATCCCGTCTCTGTTGCACATCCAGTTTCTATTGGAAGCGCTACTGAAATCGCGCACGCAACTGAGATAGCTCATGCCACGCAAATAGGAACGCCAACTTCTATTGGTTCAGCGACTGAGATTGGTTCTGCGACAGAAATCGGCACAGCAACACAAATAGGCTATTCCGCGCCGATAGGGCGCGCAGTATCAATAGGAAGCGCAATCGAGATCGGACGACCTGTTGAGGTCGCTAGGGGCGTGAAGCCGATAACTCGGTGACGAGTGCGTACTCCAAAAGTGAGGTTTACAGCTATATTCTAGCTATCTTGACAGATGCACTTTTTGATGCGATAATGTATCTCCCTTCAGTTCTCCTCACTTGCAACGCGCCGGCAGCAGCCATTCTGCTTCTGCCGGGGCCTTGCGAGGCTCGAGTTCTTTAACTTCGGTGTTGGTTCGCCTTTCTCCCCGTGGGACTTTGGGATGCAAATATTTTTTTGCACCTCAAAGCCCCACTAGGTTGGGGAGAAAGGTTGGGCTTTCACCATGAGAAAGACCACGTTTTCAGCAGCGATCGCTTCGGTTGTAATGTTTTCGGCGCCGGCGCAAGCCGACGTCCAGTTCCAGTTTGAGGGCAAGACATGGACCGCGATCGGGAGCAACACTCCCGTTTCAGCGAATCACATGTTCCCGGGGGCCGACAAAGCGTGCCCCTCTCTCAAGGTCAAATTGGAAAAGGTCACTCCCTCCGCGAAAAACGGAGGGGCGATGACCCGGGACCAGCGCAACCGCGGAGACACGCGGTGGCACGTTGTCTGCGTGCGGGAATAACGCACGCCGGGTGGGGGTTCCGAGGCTTGCCTCGGAACCCGCCCTCCTTTTCAAAACCAAAGTACCACTTGACAAAATTAAAAAATAGAGTATAAATCACGACCACATTACATTTAAGAAATTTTAGTATGAATTCACGAATTGTGTCGAGCGTCTCTGTGGCGCATAGCCTCTGTGTTTTTGTAGTCCTTCTTCTCGTAGGAGTTTCTATACTTCCGCAGTTTGCGATGGCACAAGAATTTGATCTCGGTTACGTTGATACATACGGTGACAACCTCGGATACTACGATACTTACGGGGACAACCTTGGTTATTACGACACGTATGGAGATAACCTAGGCTACTATGACACCTACGGCGATAATCTTGGTTACTATGATACATACGGGGATAATCTCGGATACTACGATACCTATGGCGACAACCTGGGTTATTACGATACGTACGGTGATAACTTAGGCTATTACGACTCATACGGGGACAATCTCGGATACTACGATACCTACGGTGACAACCTCGGTTACTATGACACCTACGACGATTACTACTACGAAGAGGACTATGCGTTCTACGAGGAAACGGTAGATGATTACTACATTTCAGATTCGTATGGTGCGAAGTACTCCTCGTCTGCTGCATCTTTCCCGAAATTCTCGATGCCGAGTTTCTCCGGAGGTTTCTCTGGTGGTTCTGCGCCGATGAAGTTCTCGAACATGCCGAGCTACACGCCGAGTTACCCGAGCTATCCTGTAGTTCAGAATCAGCCAACTCCTATCTCGAACAACACGACGATCACGACGACGAACATCGACAATTCGATCCGAGATAGCTTCAACGACAACAGCGTGAACGTAATCGGAAGTTTCAACAACGTTGACAGCAATAACACTGCTGTCGCTATCGGCGGCTCGACGTGGGGAACTGTAACGCCTATCGCGTCTGTGACTCCGGGCCGCACGATCGCCGCTGTCATTCCAAGCTACACATCGACGTACCATGCTGCACCCGTGTACCACACGAACCCGCAATACGTTGCGCTCTCGCAGATACCGTACACAGGTTTCGATCTCGGACCTGTCGGCAATGCGATGTACTGGATGTCGCTCATCGGCGTGGCGGTAGCAGGAGCGTACCTCTTGGTCTACTACCAGGGCGGAGCACGTTCCTTCGCTGGCAGCTTCCTCCGAGCTTCGAAAAAGCAGGAAGAAGTAGAGATGCCGGTTCTCCCGACTGTCGCTACTGAGAAAAAAGAAGTCTCGTTCTCGACAAAGGATACGATGCGATTCACTGAAAAGGGAATTGCTATCGACCGAAACTTCTAATCAAGCCCGCCGCTCTTGAGGTTCCTCCTGCTTCGTTCGCCAGCCGGTGAACTTCGCAGGATAAGAAAGTGAAAGTCGCAAAACGCCACGTCAAACGTGGCGTTTTGACATGTCCGCCAGTTCGTGACATGGTGCCGCAACTGAGAGTATCAACCCGTTTGACCCCGACAGGGGGGAAAGGAGTGCCATGCGCATTCTAGTGAAAACTCTCTGTGTGGCTGCCGCGGCCACGATGATCGCGGGACTTGTCAGTTCTGGTGCTTCGGCTGGGACTTCTAACGGCCGCAACGTCCGTGCCTCAAAGGCTTGTCCACACAAGCCAATGAAATGCGCGAGACGGGGCTGGTACGAGAAGCTTCCCTGTTGGTGTATCCGGGATTGGTGAGTCAGGTTTGCTGCGCGCGGGGTTAAACTTGCGCGCGGCGGCCTCCTTCAAAATGATATGGCGAAACATTGGAAACGATTTCTTCAGTTTGACCTTGCGGGCGTTTTTAGCATGGACATGCGCTCGCTTGCGCTGGTTCGCATCTGCACGGCGCTCATAATACTCATCGACCTGGCGTCACGTGCCCGCTTCATCTCCGTATTTTACGGAGACGAAAGCACGTTGCCGTCATCGCTACTCCACTCGTTTTATTCCGGAACGTGGGCGTGGTCGCTTCATTTGCTGGATGGTGGTTCTGTGCCGCTTGTGGCCTTTTTCTTTTTTCTCAACGCCGTGGCGGCTTTCATGCTCCTCACCGGGTACAAAACGAGATACGCAAGCGTAGCAACATGGCTTCTCACGGTCTCTCTGCACAATGCGAACCCCATTATTCTCCAAGGTGGGGACGTTCTTTTGCGGGGAGTGCTTTTTGTCGGCATGTTCCTTCCGTGGGGCGGCGTATTCTCGGCAGATCGGATGCTTTCGAAGGCAAGGGATGTGCGTGCCACGGTCTTCTCAGGATGGACCGCGGCATTTTTATTCCAGATAGCATTCATGTACTACTTTGCGTCTTTCTTCAAAGACAGCATCGAGTGGGGGAACGGCAGTGCAATCTATTACACGCTTTCGATAGACCAATACGCAACGCCTCTGGCATTTTTTTTGCTGCAGTTTCCTGACTTTCTCTTTTTTCTCACACATGCGATACGTTGGTTCCAACACCTCTCGCTCTTCCTCTTATTCTCGCCCGTACTTACGAGATATGTTCGTCCTATTGCTGCGTGCGCTCTAATGCTCATGCACCTCGCGTTCGCTCTCTGCATGCATCTTGGAATGTTCTCCTGGATCGCAATAACGGCGCTCATTGGATTTTTGCCAGGAGAACTCTGGGAAAATATTGCGCGCATTCTCCGCCCCAGATTCCCGAGTGTCGCCCGCCATCTTTCAATCCAAGGAACCGATGCGGACCCTGTAACGCACCAAACAAAATCAAAAAGAGTCCTCCAGTTTGTGCTCTCCGCATGTGGTATTTTGTACATAGCATATCTTTTTGCGTGGCAAGCCACTGACGTTATTGCAATACGTGGCGTGCCACAATGGGACGTTTGGGAAATCCCCGCTAAGGTGTTGCGCATTGAACAGAGGTGGAACTTATTTGCGCCGAGCCCTTACAAAGATGATGGATGGTTCGTGGTACCAGGGTTTCAAAGCAATGGTGGACAAGTGGACTTATATCGTAACGGCGCAACGCTTACGTTCGAGCGTCCAGAAAATTTATATGCCTTGTACCCAAGTACCAGGTGGCGCAAGTATGGCATCGAGTTAAGGCGGGACTCGAATGCATGGCTTCTGCCGTACTATGCCGATTATCTTTGTAGAAGTTGGAATGGTACGTATGATAGCGGCAAGCGCATGGACGCTTTGGAGATAATCTACATGGAGGAACGTACGCCACCGCCAGGAGTTCCGGCTGAGCCAGCTTCTCGACAGTCTCTGCTTTCTTGGGAATGTAAAAGACCTTCTCTCTAGCTTTTCAACACATAGTTGCCAGGGTGTCCTTAATATGTTGGAGAGCGGTTTTTTGATTGACATTGGGACGTGCTCAGTGAAAAATCTCCGGCAAGGGAGGCTAGCGTGCGCATAAAATATCTTTTCGAGCATGATCGTTGCTCGTTAGGTGTAGGGAAACCAGCGCAATCTTTGTGCCTGGTATTGATACATTTCAACGTTTCGTGCTGGTTTGCGGTGCTACGACGATTCTCGCCGTAGCAGCGCTTCTTTTCCTTTTCTCTCTTCCCATTGCCGCAAGCGTGCACGATGGG
>JACRFI010000022.1 GCA_016217965.1 Candidatus Kaiserbacteria bacterium | reverse complement strand
GCCAAAACTTGTCCACAAATCAGCAGTGATATCTTTCACCGGTGACTGCGTCGCCTCGTCGGTTTCTCCGGTATTTTTTCTTTCAATCAGATAATAGCCGCCCGCAGGAATAGACCCGCTCAAAGGAATATACGGAGCGCCGTCTGCCGCATATAGAGTAAAGCCCGAAAGATTCACGGCACTTGCTGTTTTATTGTACAGCTCCACCCACTCATCGGTGGCGGAAGCGTTTGTGCCGCCCCATGCAACTTCGTTTATTACTACCGGCGAAGTATTTATCTCTGCCGTCACGGTCGTTGTCGCCGAAGCGTTGCCCGACTTATCAATCGCGGCAAGCCCAAACGAGTATGTGGTGTTGTTTGCTGCGCTCGCTGTTGTTGAAGTCGCCGTAGTCGTGCCCACCGTGCCGTTA
Organism: Candidatus Kaiserbacteria bacterium; assembly: GCA_016217965.1. Taxonomy (GTDB): domain Bacteria; phylum Patescibacteriota; class Minisyncoccia; order Phycocordibacterales; family UBA2100; genus UBA10103. Next base: position 592 of record JACRFI010000022.1, on the reverse strand, counting down.
TTATTTACGATAAAATAATTAAAATCAGCCGCTTCAGAAGCTGCCCACAAAATAGAGAGCGTTGTTGTCGCAACAAGACAGCCGCTCGTTGCAAGTGTGCTTGCGCATTCTGCGATGGCGGGAGCGGGTGCTTGCGGCGCGAGTGAATCAACAAAAAGCGTTGTACTTGTCGCTGCAGAGATATTGCCGGCGCTGTCGGTGGCGAAGAATTGCACGGTAGTCGTGCCTTGATTAAAAGCAAGCGTGAGCGACCATTCACCAGATTGCGATTGGTTGGCAGTGGTTGTCGCCAATGACGCATTGGTACTTATAATACTCCCCGCCTCGGCAATGCCGCTAAAGATGATTGATTGGCTCGTAAAGGTTCGCAAAAAATCCGCCGGTGCGGTGATCGCGGGGGCGGATGGCGGAGTGGTGTCTGTTGCTGTTTGTGCGTTCGCCGAAGATGTGGTTTGTGCGGTCTGAGGAGTTGAATCTCCACCGCCACCGAAGCCTGAAGACGGCGAGGAAGTATCGGGCGGCAAAACAATTTTTGATTTGTCTTCCGTTTTGGTAATTGGGGAAGAATCAGACAATTTTTCTTGATGCAATG
>JACRFI010000021.1 GCA_016217965.1 Candidatus Kaiserbacteria bacterium | reverse complement strand
GCTTCAACGAACTCCTGATCGACTGGCTCCTCTGGTACAACACCGAGAGACCCCATGAATCGCTGGGCATGATCTCTCCTTTGCGGTATATTGTTCGTGACTTAACAGCACACCAGTGCCAAATGTGGTGGACTCGTACACTCTCTTGACTGGCATCGGCCCTTCAGGTAGTATTTCCCCAAGCCCCGCGAGGGGTTTTTAGATTGGCAAAACAATAATCCTATGTCATTCCTTCAGTACTTGAAAGATACGCGAGGTGAACTGCACCATGTCGCATGGCCAACGCGCGTGCAGACGATTGTGTACACTGCCCTCGTAATCACGCTTTCTGTCGTTGTCTCTCTGTATCTTGGAGTTTTTGATTATCTTTTTACGACAGGCCTTAGCAAGGGGCTCGAGTATTTGCCACAAGACGAGAGTAGCCTACAGGTGTCAACGACGTCTTCCCCGATCGAGATCAAGGAAATAGAAACTTCGACGGAGGAATAATTATGGCGAAACAGACGTACGGAACAGAGCGGCAGTGGTATGCGGTGCATACCTACTCAGGATACGAAGACGCGGTCGCGCGCAACTTGAAACAGCGCGTCGAGTCGTTCGGCATGCAAGACAAGATATTTAATGTTGTTGTGCCGACTGAAAAGAAGATAAAGGTGAAGGGGGGAAAGAAGACTGAGGTGAGAGAAAAGACATTTCCCGGCTACGTTCTCGTGGATATGATAGCAAGCGACGACGCGTGGAGTGTCGTTAGGAATACGCCGCAAGTGACGGGTTTTGTAGGGACAGCGAACCAGGCGGTGCCGCTCGCGCAAGAGGAAGTAGACCAAATATTGAAACGCGCAGGGGGAGAAACGGTGCGCCATGCCATCGACCTTTCGGAGGGCGACGCGGTCATCATTATTGACGGCCCGTTCAAAGATCTCGAAGGGAAAGTGGGTGAGATTGACGAAGAGCGTGGAAAGGTTAAGGTATTGGTTCCGATGTTCGGCCGCGAGACTCCCGTGGAGCTCGAAGCTGACCAGGTGCAACGTGTATAAACTATGGCAAAAGCAGTAGCAAAAATAATCAAACTTCAACTTCCTGCAGGGCAAGCCACTCCTGCACCGCCAGTTGGAACAGTCCTTGGCCCTGCGGGGGTGAATATTGGCGAGTTCGTCAACCAATTCAATTCGCAGACTCGCGACAAAATGGGAAGCATCCTCCCGGTCCAAATGACCGTGTATACCGACCGTACGTTCACATTCGTCGTTAGGAAGCCGCCAGCGTCCCGCGCAATCCTCAAGATACTTGGGCTTGAAAAGGGCTCTTCGACTCCGCACTCGCAAAAGGTTGGGAAGCTCTCGAAACAACAGTTGGAGGACTTGGCGAAAGACAAGATGGAAGATTTGAATGCAAACGATATCGAGCAAGCGAAGAAAATAATTGCAGGTACAGCTAGGAGCATGGGTATCGATGTCGCATAGTCCTCGACGCAACTGAAGCGATGGTGAATAATGCGCCTTATGAAAGGCGCATTTTTTGTTGTTGATGGCATCGGCGGCGCGGGTAAGACCACGCAGCTCGCATTTCTCAAAAAGAAACTTGGGAAGCGGGCTTTATTTACTCACGAGCCAGGCGGTGCTCCGAGAGCGGAACGTATCCGAAGCATACTGAAGGCGGAGCAAGAGCCGCAGCTCGATCCACTTACTGATTTTTTTCTATTTTGGGCGGCTCGCGCGGAGCATGTTGGGGCACGCATTCTCCCCGCATTAAAGAAAGGGAAAGTAGTTATTAGCGACAGGTTTGATTCATCCACATTCGCTATGCAAGTGCGGGGAGATAGGCAAAAGAGCATTGAAAAGCTTTTCTGGCAGTGCCGCGAACACACGCTCGCTGGCTGCGAACCAGACCTCTACATTATTTTGGACGCGCCGATTGCTGCGGCACGAAAGCGCAGGCACGGGAGAAGTAGCGAGGACAGGTTTGATGAGAAGAACGAGGCATACCAGGCACGAGTAAGGGCCGGGTATTTGGAATTTGCGAAGCGGTTTTCCAAGCGGGCGGTGGTCATTCCCGCATTGCTGCCCCCTCAGGAAGTGCAAAGGAGGATGTGGGAGGAGATAGAGAAACGCATATAACGTACAATTTTACCATGGATACGATGCACACTGCGAAAGAGAAGCTTGCTGCCGCACTGAGGGACGTGGGCGTTTCCGCTGAGCCTGCGAGCATCCCGATAGAACTTACCGAGGACCTTTCCCGCGGAGATTTTGCTTCCAGCGTTGCGCTTGCATACAGCAAGGCCGCGGGTTTAGCGGCTCGTGTACTTGCAGAAAAACTTGCGGGCAGCGTGAGCTCCATCGAAGGAGTGTCAAAAGTTGATATTGCGGGGCCTGGTTTTCTTAATTTCACACTCTCCGCGCAACTCGTATGTGCCGGACTTGAGGCGGTCCGCTCTGATCCAGATGCATATGGGAAAGGCGAAGGGCAAAAGGGAAAGAAAGTGTTGTTCGAATACACGGACCCGAATCCGTTCAAGGAATTTCACATTGGGCATCTGGTTCCAAATGCACTCGGCGAGAGCGTATCTCGCATGTACGAATTTGCGGGCGCGGAAGTGAAGCGCGCGAATTATCAAGGCGACGTTGGCATCCACGTGGCAAAGTCTCTCTTCATACAGCTGGAGAAAGGAATTACCGACCCGACGATAGAGGATCTTGCGGCGGCGTATCCGGAAGGCTCGCGTCGATATGATGAAGACAGTTCGGCAAAAAAAGCGATAGATGAACTTAACAAAAAGATATATGACAAAAGCGACGATCGTGTGAATTCATTGTATGAAAAAGGAAGAACACTCTCACTCTCGCATTTCGAGGAACTCTACAAGATACTCGGCACGAAATTCGATTACTATTTCTTTGAAAGCGAGACGGGGCCGGTCGGAATTGCGGAAGTCCGCTCGCACCCAGACATTTTTCCAGAAAGCGAGGGCGCGATAATTTTCCGCGGTGAGGAGCACGGCCTTCACACGCGCGTATTCATCAATAAATTGGGGCTTCCAACCTACGAGGCAAAAGAGCTGGGTCTAGCTCGCCTGAAGAGAAGTAAGTACCCGTTTGATCTCACGCTTACCGTCACCGCGAATGAGCAAGCTGAATACTTCAAAGTTGTCATGAAAGCGATGGAATTTGCCCTACCGGATTTGCAGGGAAAACTTGCGTTCAAAACGAATGGGCTTTTGCGGTTCGCTGAAGGAAAGATGTCGTCGCGCCTCGGGAACATCATCACGGGCGAAGAGCTTCTTAACGATCTCAAAGAAAAAGCGCGAGGGAGGGCGACCGATAGCAGGGCAGAGGATCCCGAAATGTTGGCAGAGCACGTTGCTGTCGCGGCAATAAAATATCAAATACTGAAGCAGGCGTTCGGAAAAGACATTATTTTCGATAGGGAAAGGGCTCTCTCGATGGAAGGCGATTCGGGTCCGTATCTGCAATACGCATATGCCCGCACGAATGCGATAGCAGAGAAAGCGAAAGGCGCGGGAGTTGAGGCGAAGTTTGACGCAAACACTCCGGCAAGCGATGTGGCGCGGCTCCTGATTCGTTTTCCTGCAATAACAAAACGTGCGGCGGAATTATTGGAACCACACATCGTCACAAATTACCTTATTTCACTCGCAGCTGAATTCAATCGTTGGTACGCCGCGGAACAAATACTCGATGGAACGCCCGCCGCCGCACACAAAGTAGCCCTTACCGATGCGGTGCGTATCACGCTCAAGAATGGCCTATGGCTCCTCGGCATTCCTGCGCCGGAAAAGATGTGATTTTGTATGGGCTTCGAAGGCACAACTGGCATACCTGACAGAAAGATTGAGCGAGATCCGAACGAAACACGAATCCTAGTGGGCTTCAACTGTGAGAAAGTTGATAACTTATTGCAGTTGGTCGAACGGGAAGCACGGAACGAACCGTCGCTCGTTATGTTGAAAGAATTCGACTTAGCCGTCGACGACGCAATACGGCATTTTGCTGATCTACGCGAATCTGCAAAGAAACATCATATAAACATAATCCTAGCTCCAGCGAACCCTGCTGTGCGTATCGGGCCTGAACCTTCAATGGCTGGATGGGAAAGGGCCGGTGGAGATGATCGAACTGAGCAGGTGACATATGCTCGAGAGAATTGGGCAACTCTCAAGAAAAAAATTCGTGCAAGCGATCCGTCTGTTGAAATCGAACAAGAAGCGATTCCGGAGAGTGACGAGCCAGAATCAATGGGTATGTATTTTGGCAAAGACGGGAGGGTTTTTGTTTTTCCGAAGTCGTGGGCAGCGCGTCCGGTGCATGTTGTACCGGGCACTTCGACTGGTATTTCGATTTGCGGAGAGATTAGAGATGCAAAACCGGAGCATTTGGTGGGTATCGAAACGTTATATAACCCGTCTCGCGAGAACGATGACCCTTGGTTGTCGTTGCGGATGCAGGGTCTTGCGGGGGAAGTTCCTACCCGCGACGAAATACGGAATCAGCTTTTACAAAACCCAAATTACAATTACCTACTCGATGATTCGCGCTATCCAACGGACAGGTCGTATGATCCTGCGCGAGGTATCGTTCGAGCAAAAAGTAGATGAAATGTACACGCGATACTTTAGCGGGGAACGATCAGCATATTTACGGTCTCTCCCTATCGGGTCGATAGTTGACAAGGTATTTATTTTTCGCAGTGACTTGCCGGGTAGCACAGGGGTTTTGAACATGCCCGACGGATTCCGCATCAGTAAGGCACAGTACCAGGATGATGTTGCACGTTTTAGCATTACAGCGGCGTGAGTGCCGGCCTCAGGTGGTGAGGAATAGTTATGGCCTCTTGGTATTCCTGCTCCAGAGAGGACGTTACGCGTTCCGCGAGAGCGGATTTCTGCTAGGATAGCGCAATGAGTGAACCGGTCCAGGAACAGAAAAGCGATACGTCGAAGCGAGAGGAGGAGGTTCTGAAATTCTGGAAAGAGAACAAGATATTCGAGAAATCGCTCGAGAAAAAAGCTCCGAAAGGCGAGTTCGTCTTTTATGACGGGCCGCCTTTTGCAACGGGGCTTCCACACACGGGTTCAATGCTCTCATCCATCATTAAGGACGTTATTCCGCGCTACAAAACGATGCGGGGGTACCGTGTACGCAGGCGCTGGGGGTGGGATTGCCACGGGCTTCCCATCGAGAGTTTGATAGAGAAAAAGCTCAATCTAAAGACAAAAAAGGATATTCTCGATATCGGGATTGATACATTCAACGAAGCTGCCCGTGCGAGCGTCCTTGAATTTGCGGATGAGTGGGAAAAGTATGTCGACCGTGTCGGCCGATTCGTTGATTTCAAGAATTCATACAAGACGATGGACAATTCGTACATCGAGAGCGTCTGGTGGGCGCTTAAAAAATTGCACGAGAAGTCGCTTCTCTATGAAGGTAGGAAAGTTCTCATGTACTGCCCGCATTGCGAGACGCCTCTTGCTAAGGCGGAGATTGCGATGGATAACACGTACAAAGATATAACGGAAGAAGCGGTGACGGTGAAATTCAAGGTAAAGAATCCGGGGAGACATGGGCTTCCAGAACATACATACCTTCTTGCGTGGACGACGACGCCGTGGACGCTGCCGGGGAATGTGGCGCTTGCTGTGGGGCAGGAAATTAACTATGGACTTGTGCAGAAAGATGACGAGTCGTTCGTGACGGCTCAACCACAAGCACCACAAGGAACGCTCATAAAAAATCTGCGAGGAAGCGATTTGGTCGGAATCGAGTACGAACCTCTCTTTGATATCAAGCCGATGCAGACAGAAAAATCGCATCGCGTGTATGCGGCAGATTTTGTTTCGACCGAAGATGGAACTGGCATCGTGCATACGGCAGTTATGTACGGTGAAGACGATTTTGTACTCGGACAGAAAGAAGGCCTTCCGATGGTACAAATGCTCAATCCAAATGGCACCTATCAGGACATCGCGCCAGAATTCTTACGCGGAAAGTACATCAAAGATGCAGAACGCGACATCAAAAAAGACCTCGAAGCGCGCAACCTCATGTTCAAGCGCGAAAATCACACGCACTCGTATCCACACTGCTATCGCTGTGGTACGCCCCTCATCTACAACGCTGTTTCTTCTTGGTTCATCAACATCCAAAAGGTGAAAGAAAAAATGCTATCGGAGAATGAAAAGGTCACGTGGATTCCGGAACATCTCAAGCACGGGCGATTCAAAAATATCGTCGAAAGTGCGCCGGATTGGACCATTTCTCGGAACAGGTTCTGGGCATCACCGCTTCCTATCTGGAAAACGAAAGACGGGAAGCATGTGATGGTTATCGGATCAGTTGAGGAATTGAAAAAAAGATCCAAGCGCTCGAGGAACGAATACTTTGTCATGCGCCATGGCGAGGCGGATACGAATGCGAATGGGACAGTGAATTCCGATGTCGATGCGCCGATACACCTTACGGATGCAGGAAAAAAGGCAGTCCGAGAGGCAGCTCGCTCGCTCGCGGCAAAACCTGATCTCATATTCGCTTCTCCTCTCGTTCGGACGAGAGAGACGGCGCGGATCGCCGCTGAGGAACTCGGCATCTCCGAAGGGAGTATCGTATACGAAGATAGGCTCAAGGAATCTGTGTTTGGCCCCTCGTACAGCGGGAAAACACTCGAAGAGTGGCATGAAGCATTTCCCGATAGGATAGACAGGTTTGACCGCGCCCCTGAAGGAGGCGAGACGTTCACCGAGATACAACGACGTATCGGAGAATTCCTGTCGGAATTAGAGCGCACACACAAGGGAAAACGCATTCTCATAATCTCTCACGGAACTCCCATCTGGCTCCTAGAGGCGCTTGCGCGCGGCGTATCGCGGGACGGGGCACTCGACATGTACAAGAACGAGTATCCAAACGTCTCAGAAATTCGAAAACTGGATTTCGTTCCGCTGCCCTGGAATGCTGATTTTGTCCTGGACCTCCACCGCCCGTATACGGATGCGATTACGCTTGTGGACGATGAGGGTAGAGAGTATGAGCGGATACCCGAAGTCGTAGACTGTTGGGTGGAGTCAGGCTCGATGCCGTTTGCCGAGTATCATTATCCCTTTCAGAATAAACGTGAATTCGAGACACATTCACCAGGAGATTTCATTGCGGAATACATTGCGCAAACGCGCACCTGGTTTTATTACATGCATGCGATGGGAGTTCTCCTCTTCGATAGGTTGGCATTCAGGAATGTTGTTTCGACCGGAACTATTCTAGCTGCTGACGGCTCAAAGATGTCGAAATCGAAAGGCAACTACACAGACCCGCTACTCGTCATGGACAGGTATGGTGCGGATGCGCTGCGTTTCCATCTTATGGGAAGCCCGGTGATGCAGGCGGAGGACCTGAATTTTCGCGACGAGGATGTTCGTGATACGCACAATCGTGTGATGGGGCTTCTTTGGAATACGTACAAGTTTTTCGAACTGTACAAGTCCGAATTAGCTTCTGGCAACACGTCGCATGCCGCAAGCTCTCCCCATTTTCTGGACCGGTGGATACTGGCGCGTCTCGACGAGACGATTCGCGCGGCAACAGAAAGCCTGGAGGCGTATCTCTTGCCACCCGCGGCACGCGTGATCCGGGATTTTGTCGAAGATTATTCGACATGGTATGTGCGAAGATCGAGAGAGCGCGTGAAAGGCGGCGATGCAGAGGATAAGCAATTCGCGCTTAGAGCGCAGCGTCACGTGCTCGTAACTGTCGCAAAGCTCCTCGCCCCCATCGCGCCTTTTATTGCTGACAGTGTGTATCGGGGTGTCGGGGGGCCACTAGAAAGCGTGCATTTGGAAGAGTGGCCTACGCCTCTTCGGCGCGGCTTGTTTGCGAGGATATTCGGCTCTGACGAAGGCGTAGAGCTTATCGAAAAGATGGCGGCAGTGAGAAAAGTGGTATCCCACGCACTCCTCTTGCGAGACAAAGCGGGGCTAAAGGTACGCCAGCCCCTCAGGAAACTTACGATAGGAAGAAGGCACAATATTGAGGACGTCGGCCTTCTCGATATCATTAAGGACGAAGTGAATGTAAAAGAAGTGGCGCTCGGCGATATCGAGGAGCCGGTCCTGGATACGGAAATAACGGAGGAGTTGAAAGAAGAGGGCATCATCAGGGATGCAATTCGCTTGGTGCAGGACGCAAGAAAGTCCGCGAAGCTTCGCGCGGGCGAGCGTGGCGGTGTCTCCATCACTGTTCCTCCGGAAAGCCGTTCTCTCATAGAGAAAAATCTCCAGATGATTGGTGAGAGAACGAACACGGAGATCTCACTAAAATAAATTTTTGTTTCTCTCATGTATCCCAAATACCAAACTGATGCTTTAGTCCTTGGCGGAAAGGATGTGGGCGAGGCTGACAGATCAATTGTGTTGTACACGGAAGATTTTGGGCTCATTCGCGCACGTGTCTCCGCAATCCGGAAGGAGAATTCAAAAATGCGATACGCGTTGCAGAATTTCTCGCGCTGCCGCGTCGGGCTCATCCGCGGAGCGAGAGGTTGGCGCGCTGTGGGCGCGATGACCCTCACATCCTTTCACGCTGCCACGGAGAGCGGTGTAAAAGCGTATGCGCGCCTCGCTCGGCTAGTAGTGCGCCTCATTGGTGGCGAAGAAAAGAACGACTATTTGTTCGAGGTTCTGGTGGAGGCGCATCGTGCGCTTACTGCACCGCTTTGCGCATCGTGGCGCACGATAGAGCTTATTTCAGTCGCGCGCATCCTCTACGCGCTCGGGTACTTGTCTCCAGAGGCGCTCGAAGCAGCGTTATTCACACATACTGCATATACAGGAGACTCTCTCGAGCAGGCAGAGGTGTTGCGTCCCGCATTGCTTTCAAAAGTTAATCGTGCCATTGGCGAGACGCATCTCTAGAGGATGGTATTATTGTGCAAATGGAGGGAAAAGAGGGGATGTCCCCCAGTGAACACGAAAAAGATCGCATCGAGCGTTTACGCCGCGCGATGTATTCCCGTTCTATCTCGCCGAACATAAAAGACAAGCCTCGCCGCACACTTCTGCAAGGCGAGTCGCCGGTTGGGAGCGACTGGCAGCGGCAGGAGCCGTTGCTGCCCTCGACCGTCACCGCTCCTATGGGACTAGGAGTAGTGCGCATTCTCCTTAGATGGTTGATGGGCGCCGCCATCGCGTTTTTCATCGGAGCAGCAGGTTTTTTTGCATACTATTTTCTCCTCGGCGGAGGCAGTGCGCCTGTCTCTCCTGGCAATATCGATATCTCTGTTTCTGGGCCGCTGCAGATTGCAAGCGGAGAGCCCGCGGAACTGCAGATAGCGGTTGTGAACAGGAATCGTGCAACGCTCCAGCTCGCTGACCTTGTTCTAAAATATCCGAAGGGCACTCGCTCGCCGACAGACTTTCTTACGGACCTCCCAACGCAGCGTATTCCTCTTGGCGCCATAGAGCCAGGCGGCAGGCGGCAGGGCACGGTCTCTGCTGTTTTCTCGGGTGTGGAGGGCGAGCATGGTTCCATCATCGTAGAGCTTGAGTACCGGTTGGAGAATTCGAGCGCGATATTTGTCGCATCAAGCGACTATGAATTCCTGTTCGCTTCGTCTCCGCTTTCAATATCCATTGAGGGAAACCAAGAGACAGTGTCCGGCCAGCCTGTCGAACTTCGAATCACTGTCGCATCAAACTCAGACACGCCTGTAAAAGACGTCCTCTTTACTGCTAGCTATCCATTCGGATTTAACATGTCCTCGGCAGAACCGAGCCCGAAGACGGCAGGGAGCAACCTGTGGGCACTGGGCGACATTGGGCCTGGCGGCAAGAAGACTGTCATCATACAGGGAACACTCGCGGGAGAATCGGGAGATGAGCGCGTGTTTCGGTTCACAGCTGGGACTCGCAAGGACCCGTCGGACACTTCTATCGCGACGACGCTTGCTGATTATGCGCATCAAATAGTCGTGTCACGCCCGTTCCTTGGGCTTTCAGTTCTTGTGAACAGGGAGGCAGCGGGAACAGGTGGCACCGTTGTCGCGCCGGGGGATTCCGTGACAGTAACGGTCGCGTACCAGAACAACTTGAAAACCGCGATAACAGACGCAGTCATCGTGGCACGCCTCGAGGGCGCGGAACTCGACGGCGCATCCGTGCGCTCTACAGATGGGTTCTATCGCTCTGCCGACAAAGCCGTCCTGTGGGACAAATCGACGACGAATGGGGCGCTCGCGAATATCGCACCGGGCGCGCGTGGCTCGGTCACATTCTCCTTCCAAGTTCCGAATGATGCTGCCATCCAAGCGCTGCGTGATCCGCATGTCGATATTGCGGTCCACGCGGCAGGAAAACGCGTCTCAGAAACGGGCGTTCCGGAATCGCTTCAGGCGAGCGCCGTACAAACCTTGAAATTTGCTAGCGATCTGGCGCTCGCGGCGCAAGGTCTCTACTATTCGAACCCATTTGGTTCTGTGGGGCCCATTCCTCCGAAGGCGAACAGCGAGACAACGTATGCGGTCGTATTCAACATCACGAACACTACTAACCGTATCGAGAACGCAAAGGTCCGCGCGACACTGCCCTCGTACGTGCGGTGGGTCGGGATCTACAGCCCGTCGTCGGAAAAGTTAGTGTTTAATCCGAACGATTCTACGGTAACGTGGGAGGTAGGAACTATAGAGCCAGGCGTTGGTATCGGAGGAGCGGTCCCGAAACAGGCGGCGATTGCGATCGGCTTCACGCCTTCGACAAGCCAAGTTGGGCAGCAGCCGCCACTCGTGCGAAGCATTATTCTAACCGGAGTCGATGCATCAACGAAAGCATCCATAACAAAGACGACGACAGATGTCTCGACGAACATAATCGGCGATCCTGGCTTCAGCGCAGCGAACGCAACGGTCGTGAGATAACAAAGCTGGAAGCTAAATACTAAGCTTTTTCAGGCGGAATCTTAATTTTGAAGAAGGTATTCATTTTTGCGCCATGGCCGCTGATTGATGGCACGTCAAGCAAAATTGAACCAGCGTATTCTTTTCTTACAATCTCTGCATATCTTGGGTTCGATACGGTTTGAGTTGTTGTCAAAAAACCCTTAGAAAGCAGCGCTCTATCCATCTCTCTGTTTATTATAGAAATAAGACCCTCTCTTTGCAATTTTCGCGGAATGGCTGACAAATACAAATGCATATTTGTCGGCTCTAATGCAGGTGATGCCAAACAATATCCCTGTATAACGCCATTGGGATCACGCAATATCGCGATAACTGAGTCTGACCTCTCTTTAAAAATGTTATCTATTGCATGAGGATCTTGAGCTCGAAAATTTTCATGTGTTATCGCGTAAATTCTCTGCCGATCTGGTTCGGAAAGTGCATCATGGTGTGTCACAGTGACTCTCAGACTTGGTAGTTCATTGAGATCTAACCTGTCACTTTTATTCAAATCGCTCATATGGCTTTAGTCCGTTCACTCTAACATTCTTGTCGCTCGCTTATCGTATCATTTTCTCACTTTGCTATTTCGATGTACACTCTCGCTTATGGCATCTGACACAACTATGGAGAAGATCATCTCCTTGTGCAAACGTCGAGGGTTCATCTACCAAGGCTCGGAAATATATGGCGGGCTGGCGGGTACGTGGGATTTTGGACCGTATGGCGCGCTTCTCAAGGAGAACATAAAAAACTTGTGGTGGAAGATGATGGTTGACTATCGCGACGATATGTACCGAGTTGATGCCGCGATACTCATGCATCCGAGAGTATGGGAAGCAAGCGGGCACGTGAGAGGGTTCTCTGACCCCCTTGTCGAATGCAAGAAATGTAAGCGCAGGTTCCGTGCTGACCAGGTGGGAGAAAGATGTCCGGAATGCGAGGGAGCGTTCGGTGAGGTGCGCCAATTCAATATGATGTTTAAAACGCAGATAGGCGCTGCGGAAGATGCCTCTTCGGTCTCATACCTCCGGCCCGAAACCGCAGGCGGTATGTTCGTCAATTTTAAGAATGTGATGGACTCGCTCCACCCCAAGCTTCCGTTTGGACTTGCGCAGATAGGCAAAGCGTTCAGAAATGAGATAGCGCCGCGAGATTTTATTTTTCGTTCGCGAGAATTTGAGCAGATGGAGATCGAATATTTTGTGCACCCGCGGATCTGGAAGGAGAAATTCGAAGAGTGGAGAGGGGCGATGCATGAATTTATCAAAGCAGTAGGCATCGATAGTTCAAAAGTGAGCGAGCTCGAGGTGCCTGGAGCGGAGCGTGCGCATTATTCGCAGCGCACCATTGATTTTGAATTCGAATATCCATTCGGCAAAAAAGAACTCTACGGTCTCGCGTACCGCACGGATTTTGACCTTGGTGCCCATTCAAAACACTCGGGAGTAGACGTGGCAGTCCAGGACGAAGAGAGCGGAGAGAAATATATGCCACATGTCATCGAGCCGTCGTTCGGCGTGGACCGCACAATACTTGCTATTCTCGCTTCATGTTACCGAGAGGATGAGATGGGGGGCGAGACAAGGACGTACCTTGCTCTTCCTCCTGTTATTGCGCCAGTTAAAGCCGCCGTATTCCCGCTGCTTAAGAACAAGCCCGAGCTAGTCGCGAAAGCGAGGGAAGTGTATGTCGCGCTTAAGATAGAGATCCCTCAGGTCATGTGGGACGACAATGGGAACATCGGAAAACGTTATCGCCGACAGGATGAAATAGGAACGCCGTATACGATTACGATAGATTTCGATACGCTTGGAGAAAGTGGGGCAGAGAAAAAAGATACAGTGACCGTGCGAGACAGGAATACTGGAGTGCAGGAACGAGTTCACATGAATGAGCTCTCATCAAAAATTGCTGCATAGGCGTGCCCGGTAGTAGAATTTCGGCTTGTTTCGTCTGGAGTACACATCAAGATTATTCTGTGCGTCAAACGTATTGCACTTCACGTTATTACGACAGCAACCTGCGCGCTGCGCCAGCCGAAATTTCACTAACCGGGCGTGGTAGAGTAGACAGATGCCGAATGCGACGTTCTCCATTACGACTGGGACGATCATAAAAACCATCGTCATCCTCTTTGGCGCCTGGCTTTTGTACAAGCTGCAAGACTTGGCGCTCGTCATTCTGACCGCGGTTGTGATTGCGTCGGCTATCGAACCTGGAGTGAAGGCACTCGCACGCTACCGCGTGCCTCGCCTCATTAGTGTCATCCTCATATATCTTCTTCTCATCGGCCTCTTTCTCGGCCTTTTTTATCTCTTCTTGCCGTTCGTTCTTGAGGATGTCGCGACATTCCTTGCGACGCTTCCTAGCTATCTGAATGCGTTCAGTTCGTCGGGTGCGTTCGACGAATTCTCTTCCATCCTCGGGCTTCCTGTCCCGAGTGTGTCAGATGCGGGCAACGTATTGTCACAGGTGCGCGGCGCGATAGGAGAAAGTGGCGCATACGGGAACGCGTTCTCCGCCGCATCAAGTGTGTTCGGAGGCGTTCTCTCATTCGTCCTCATCATTGTGTTCTCATTCTATTTCGCGGTGAACGAGACAGGTGTCGCAGAATTCTTGCGCTTCATCTCGCCCCGGAAATACGAGAGTTACGTCCTCGACCTCTGGCACCGTACGCGCCAAAAGATAGGTTTGTGGATGCAGGGGCAACTCATTCTTGGCCTGATTATGGGTGTGTTCGTCTACCTTGCGCTCACGCTGATCGGAGTGAAGCACGCGCTCCTTCTTGCGGTCCTCGCAAGCATGTTCGAGCTCATTCCGGTTTTTGGTCCGACGCTTGCTGCCGTTCCGGCGGTCATAATTGGGTTTGTCGACGGTGGTCTCGGGATAGGGCTTCTTATTGTCGCAGTGTATGTGGTCTTGCAGCAATTCGAGAACCATCTTTTGTATCCCTTGGTTGTCACCAAGGTTGTTGGCGTGCCTCCGCTCCTCGTTATTCTTGCGCTCATCATCGGCGCCAAGCTGGCAGGGTTCCTCGGCATCCTTCTTGCGGTTCCGGCAGCGGCAGCTCTCCAAGAGTACGTAAAAGATGTTGATGCGCGCAGAAAGTTTGCGAGTGAGGGAGAGAGCGTGTAGCGATTTTTTTGAGCGATTGTGGGGATCGAACCTCGGGCTGCATTTACGCTGTGGATAATGACATCGTTGCCCTAGTAAATGTGATACCATAATATTAATGAGCTCGATCTATAATACGATCCCAGAAAGCAAATTAAGGCACTTATATGAACAGCGAGGATGGTCGCTTCGTGATATTGGAAGGAAATACGATTGCGATACAGGCGTTATCGTGCGTGCATTTCGTAAGCATGGGATACAGATGAGACATCCGACGGCGGCTTTGTCTCTTGACGCCGATGATTTGCGAGCGTTGTATCGCGGGAGGAAACTCTCGACTTACAAAATCGCGGCGCGATATGGTTGTGATCCGAAAACCGTGTACCGATACTTAAAACTTAACAGTATTGCAACACGTCCCAGGAAACGAATTAGTCTTAATAAAAAGGTCTTATCTACCCTGTACCTGAACAAAAAGTTATCTCTGAGCGAAATAGCAAGACAAAATGGTTATTCCGCACCTGGCATACTCAAGAAACTGCGCCAACATGGCATAGAGAGGCGTTCGATATCGGAAACAAGCACCAAGCATCAAAAAAGTGATTTTATTGGAGGTAAAAAAGAAAAGGCATACATGGTAGGGTTTCGTGTCGGGGATTTGGGAATTCGGAAGAAGAAAAATCTCATCTATGTTAGCTCTGGAACAACAAAAGTTGCCCAGAGCGAATTAATCCAAAACCTGTTTCATTCATACGGTCCCGTGTGGATCGGTAAAAAAGACAAGCGCGGCGCATGGAATGTAAGCAGTTCGCTCAACACGTCATTTTCGTTCCTACTTCCAAAGCATAAGCACATTCCTAAATGGATATTGAAATCAAATTCGTACTTCTTCTCATTCTTGGCAGGGTATACGGATGCCGAAGGGAATATCTATATTTCTGACGGGAGAGCGAAGTTCCGACTGCGCTCATACGACAAAGGTATTCTGCGCGATATTCATACGTCATTAAGATCCAAAGGAATCGGAAACTTGTTTGGTCTTGTCAGCAACGCTGGCACAGATGAGCGTGGTGTCAAACACAACAAAGATTGCTGGTCCGTGACGATAAATGAGAGGCGAGCGATTTCGCGATTGTTCATGATACTGTTACCGCTACTGCGGCATCAGAAGCGAAAAGAAGACGCGGTAGCGGCGATGGCAAACGTAACAAATCGGCTTCCACAATAGAAAAGTTATGTGTGTATGAAGAAATTTTATATCACAACACCCATATTTTATCCCAATGCAAACCTACATCTTGGGCATGCATATACCACAACAGTCTCCGACATTCTTGCAAGATATCATCGATTGATGGGGGAAAAAACTCATTTTCTCACAGGGTCTGATGAAAATACGCAGAAAATGGTTGACGCTGCGCGAAAGACAGGTACGGACCCCATGATGTTTCTTGACGACATCGTAAAAAATTTCTCAGTGCTCTACAAAAGGCTCAACATCTCATACGATCAGTTCATTCGAACATCTGATCAAGTCATACATTGGCCGGGCGCTCAGTTAATGTGGGAAAAGCTCAGCGAGACAGGAGATATCTACGAAAAAGAATACGAAGGGCTCTATTGTGTCGGCCACGAAGCATTCATCACTGAAAAGGACCTCGTTGATGGAAAGTGTCCCGATCACGGCGCAATACCAGAGAGAATTCGCGAGAAGAATTACTTCTTTCGACTCTCAAAATACACTGAGCAGATTGCGAGAAAAATTGAGACCGACGAACTGCTCATTGTGCCTAAAACCAGAAAACAAGAAATATTGTCCTTTTTAAAGCAGGGGTTAGATGACGTCAGTTTCTCTCGACCCCGCCGTGCCGATATGCCGCAACAGCTTGGCATACCAGTCCCGGGCGACGAGTCGCAGACTGTTTATGTGTGGTGCGATGCGCTGGCTAACTACATTACCGCTTTAGGGTACGGCAGAGGAGATGGTCAAATGGAATTCTGGCCAGCTGATGTGCATGTTATCGGAAAAGATATTCTCCGATTTCACGCGGCAATCTGGCCAGGGATGCTTCTTTCGGCAGGGCTTCCACTTCCGAAAAGTCTGCTCGTGCACGGTTTTATCACTTCCGGTGGAAAAAAAATGTCGAAGACTCTTGGAAATGTAATTGATCCAGTGGAACTTCTCGACGAATATGGCACCGATCCAGTTAGGTATTTTCTTGCGCGGCATATTTCCACTTTTGAGGATGGCGATATTACACACGAGGGTTTCCTTGAAGCGTATAACGCGAATTTAGCAAATGGGCTTGGCAACTTCGCTGCACGAGTAATGACATTGTCTGAGAAGTATATAGAGAACATAGAAGAACATATCGGGTTTTTTAGCCTTCCTGAGCTCAAAAATACTGTTGTTTCCGATGCTACTCAGAAATACTTTAAGGCACTTGATGCGTATGACTTCAATGCTGCAGCTGACGCAATCTGGGAAGAAATTGCTGCAGGGGATGCCCGAATGCAGAAGGTCAAGCCCTTTGAACTTGTTAAGCTAGACATAGATAAGGCAGTAGAGGAATTGTCAAAGAATTTTGTCCAGCGACTCTGGCGTATCGCGGTCATGTTAGAGCCGATAATGCCGGAGACGGCTCTGAAATTGAAAGAGGCGATCAAGTCAAACAAGAAACCGGACAATCTATTCCCTCGCAAAGAGTAACAATGAAATATTTCGATGCACATACGCACGTGAATTTCGTGGCGTTTAATGAAGACCGAGAGGCGGTAATATTGCGTGCAAAGGATGCAGGAGTTGCGATGAATGTTGTCGGGACACAAGCCGACACGTCGCAGGGTGCAGTGGAATTGGCGGAGAAGTATGACAATGTCTATGCAACTATCGGCCTACACCCTGTTCATACGTCGAAGTCGTATCACGATGAAAAGGAACTTGGCGAAGGAGGGAAGGCATTCACTTCACGTGGTGAGGTTTTCGATGCGTCCGTGTACAAGGAGCTAGCCGCTTCGCCGAAGGTCATTGCGATAGGGGAATGTGGACTCGATTACTATCGCCTGGAGGACGATACAAAGAAGCTGCAGGAAAAGGTTTTTATCGAGCATATAAAACTTGCCAACAAGATCGCGAAGCCACTCATGCTCCATATCCGAAATGCCTATGAAGATGCGCTCGCAATACTGAAGTCGCACGCGAAAGTAAACGGAGACGTCCACTTTTTTGCCGGAGATTGGGAGATTGCGCGAAAATTCCTTGATCTAGGATTCACGCTCTCATTTACGGGCGTCATCACATTCACGCATGACTATGACGAAGTCATCAAGAAAACGCCGCTCGATATGCTGCTTTCCGAGACGGACGCTCCGTATGTCTCGCCAGTGCCGTACAGAGGGAAGCGTAACGAACCGAGCTTTGTTACGGAGGTTGTAAAGAAAATCGCTGAGATACGAGGAGAGGATCCCGGTCTAGTGGAATCTCAGCTGTTCGAGAATGCGAAACGGGTTTTCGGTATCGAGAGCGCGGCGTGATACGCTTTCTCCATGGCTACTCCCCATAACGATCCGTATCAGGAAGAGCACGGTCTCGATGAGGCGAAAAAGAAGCTCTCTGAAATGCGCGGGCGGCCGTTTGATGTTGATAGCGTACTAGCGCAACATCGTGCAAGAGAAGAGAGAGGGCACGATGTGAGAAAAGAAGCGGAGGCGAAATTGGAAGCCGCACGCAAAGTGGCGAGAGAGAAACGGCACGCAGTTCAGGCCGCAGAAGAGGAGAAAAAGGCACAGGGCGCACTCCAGAAAGAGCTTGCATTCAAGGAGAAGAACCTCGATTTTTTGAGACGTCAGGCGCTTAAGAACGCTACCGAGAAAGATCGCCCCAAAGATGCTGGCCACTCAAAAGGGTAAGTGATTTTTGCGCACTCACCGGCGATGTGCTAAAGTGCCTCCGATTATGACAGAAGAAAAAGACGCAGGCGCAGACATCGTATCTCGCATTTACGAGGTCGGCTATCATATTGCGTCTACTGTCAAAGAAGAAGATGTAGAGAAGGTTGTCTCGGCACTAAGAGGCGAAATTGAAAAAGGTGGGGGTTCCTTCATCGCAGAAGGCTCACCAAGCCTCATGAAGCTTGCGTTTCCTATGATCGTGCGAGAGGGGGAGAAAAAGATCGTCCATGATAGAGCGTATTTCGGATGGATAAAATTCGAAGCCCCAACTGAGGCGGCGGAGGCACTGGAGGCGTCTTTGAAACGAAACACGAACATCGTCCGCGCGATAGTGTTCCGTACAGTGCGCGAGGACACGCGGGCAAAATACAAAGCGCCGACGCTGCGCGAGGTGAAGCGAACTGACACCATAAAATCTTCTCCTCGGCGTGCACCGGAAGCTACTGAAAAGGCGCCTGTTTCCGAAGCGGAACTCGATAAGGCGCTCGAGCACCTCACGACGGAATAAGCACGGCGTGTTAAACTTTACGGTATGTACTTGAACAAAGTAATGCTGTACGGGAACCTGACTCGTGACCCTGAGCTGAGGGCGCTTCCTTCAGGCATGAATGTCGTCAATTTTACAATCGCGACGAATCGCACGTTTAAAGATCGCGATGGCAAGAAACAAGAGCAAGCAGAATTTCACAATGTGGTCGTATTCGGCAGGCAGGCGGACACCGTCGCGCAGTATATGAAGAAAGGAAGTGCTGTGTATGTTGAGGGCAGGCTCCAGACGAGAAGTTGGGACGATAAGACGAGTGGTGAAAAGAAATACCGTACTGAGGTCGTGGCAGAGCGTGTGCAGTTTGGTCCGCGATCAGGGGGGGGCGGTGGGGGTGGTCCGCGCAAATCCGCAGATTCTGATGTGTCCGAGGAAGCGTCAGGTGGCGGGGGAGGCATCGATTACCCGAAAGACGACATCAATCCAGAGGATATTCCTTTTTAGAGCTTGATGTGCTATAAAGCTTCCTCAACATGAATAATATTTTGACGCAAAATGATATCCAGCACGTCGATTACAAGGATGTCGACCTTTTGAAACAGTTCGTCAATCCGCACGGACGTGTAATGGGTAGAAAGCGCACAGGGCTGACTGCGAAACAGCAAAGAGCGGTGGAGGCAGCAGTAAAACGGGCCCGCTTCATGGGGCTCCTGCCTTACATTCAGAAATAGCATCACGTTCCCTGCGTGGTATTCTTTCGGCATGGAAGAAAAAGACAGGGTGCCGAGGAATCAGGATTTGCATCCTGACGCCGCGGTGTTTCTGGAGCGGGTCATTAAAGAACATGGCGCAGGTGTACGTTCAGCCGACGTGGTTATCCGTACTGATCTTGAGGGGGCGACAACAGAGGAACAACTCCAGGTTTTTCTAGAATTATACAATCTCGCGTGTGGAGGCCGCGCGACGAATAATGAGAGTGAGAGAAGCAGGATTGCAGCGGCCGCGCTTATTCTTGCCACACGATACCCCGCCATAGAAGCCCTCTACGACGACCGTTTCGATAATCCCGGTTATATGAGGTTCTGGACACGGCAAACTCGATTGAAAGGAGTACTGAAATTGTCTGAAAAAGCATCGATAACGTGGGCGACATTGAGAAAGCGGATGGGCATGTAAGTTGTGCGCAGCTTACTCCTTCGCGTCACGCTCGCTCCACGTACTCGCCAGTTTCGGTATTTATTCGAAGCACATCTCCCTGTTTGACGAACATCGGGACCGTGACCTCTGCTCCTGTTTCGAGCGTGACAATCTTTGAGCCGCCTTGGGCGGTATTGCCTCGCACGTCCGGTGGCGCTTCGGTGACCTTCAGTTCAACTTTGATGGGCAGCTTCACGTGGAATATTTTGTCGTTAAACGCTTCTGTGACCACTTCGGTATTGCCTTTCAAGAATTGTCCGCCGTCGCCCATCATTTCATCCGATAGCGAGAAGCGTCTCGATTTATCTTTTGCGTCGTGGAAGAACCACTCACCGTTCTTTTCGTAGATGAAAACAGCAGGCTTCTGGTCTATTTCTGCTTCTTGCAGCTTATCGCTCTGCTGGAACGAATATTCGATGACGTTTCCTTTTATAAGATGGCGCAGCTTTGTCTGATTGACCGGGCGTCTCTGTTGCTTCTGCATGATGTTATTCCACGTGCAGACATATGGCTCGCCCTCGATAAGCACTGCAACACCAGGTTTTATTTCGTTGTAGTTCAACATGGATCAGTATTGTATGCGGAAAGTTCATTTTGTCTACTCTGGAGGTTATACTAATGCACATGTCTGAGATGGGTGGCGGAGGAGGAGAAAGCGACAGAAACGCGCAGTTAAAGTTTGAAAAGAATGCTGACGACAGCATACAAAGGGCACAAATGGATATTCTGCGATTTTCGCAGCGAGTAGGTGCGTTACTTCAAAAGGACACCGTCATCGTCTCGGAATACGATGCAGCCGAGAAAGCTTCTTCGAAAATTCGGAGAGATTTGAAAGATGCAGATTTTGGTTATTCGGAAGCATTGAGGATTGCGTTGATTCGTGTAGATACTGAGGCACTTGCAAGAGTGTCTCTTCGTATCGAGGCGGTTTTGGAGATGTCTTCGAGTTTCTACCAGGTATGGGATACGTTCATGATCGAATTGATAGAACGTGAGACACCGAGTATTGATCAAATCTTAGAAGTAGGAGAAAAAGAGGTTCGTTTCATTACGGATTCTATGCCGTTACTCCAGAGACAAATGGAAGTCTTGAAGGCGGACAGTCGCATTGATCCTAAAACGTTCCTCGCGACTCTGGGATTCCATTTTTCCCGATACTCGCAACTTCTGCGGATGTTGGCAGAGGTACATGTACCACGCGAGAGCGAGCATTTCCGGAGAGCGGATGCGTTGCTTTCTGGCCTTGTGCTTGCTCGTGGTGAGGTACGTCTTCTTGCAGATCGTGCTCGTGCCGAAAAACTCATTCCCCCTGATAGTAGCTTTTAGTCATGAGTGCGGATTGTGAGCTCGTGGTTCCCTCAGTAGAATATCGCGATTCATTTCTCGAAGCTGCAAAAGAATACAAGGCCGAAGGAAGTGTGCGTTTCGATTTCGAACTGGCTGAGAGGGATTTCCCCCAATTTATTAAAGAATTGAATGAGCATTCCCTTGGTCTTCACATGCCGGAAGGGTACGTGCCCGAAACAATGTATTGGCTCATCGACGGGGGAGAATACATAGGGCAGATCAACATTCGCCATGAACTGAATGAACATCTACGGCAGATAGGTGGGCATATCGGCTACGACATCCGATCTTCAAAAAGGAACAAAGGATATGGCACTGCACAATTGCAGCTGATGTTACCGAAAGCCAAGGAGATGGGTCTCACGCGCGTACTTATTACTTGTGATGTGACCAATATTGGCTCTCGGAAGATTATTGAGAGTGCAGGGGGTGTCCTCGAAAATCAGGCCCCGAATCCGGATACTGGAATCGATAAACTGCGATTTTGGGTATCTCTCGGTTAGTCAGTGTCACTTTCTCCCTTGCTTTTTGCTGGCGCGCCTCCGCTCTCAAGATTTCTCTTGATGTCTTTGATGATTTGATTCAGAATCGGCTTGTTTTCTCGGAGGAACGTGCGTGCCGCATCATACCCTCGGCCCATTTTGTGTTCACCAAAGGAATATGCACCAGTCCCGGCTTTCTCTACAATCCCTAATTTTTCTCCAAGCGCGAGCGCTTCGCCTTCTCTTGAGATGCCTTCGCCATAGAGCATGTCGAATTCCGTCTGTCTGAAAGGAGCGGCGACTTTATTTTTTACTATCTTCACTCGGTGCCTGCCGCCCATCACTTCTTCGCCCTTTTTTATCTGCGCGATACGGCGTATATCGATGCGCACGGATGTATAGAACTTGAGCGCCTTGCCCCCAGGGGTCGTCTCAGGATTTCCGAACATCACGCCGATCTGCATGCGTATTTGATTGATAAAGATAATAACTGTCTTGGTCTTCGATACGATCGCGGTTAGTTTGCGGAGCGCCTGCGACATAAGGCGCGCCTGCTTTCCCACATGTTGCGCGCCCATGTCTCCTTCAATTTCATCTTTCGGAGTGAGCGCGGCGACAGAGTCAACGACGATCACATCTATCTTTCCACTCCGGACGAGCGATTCCACGATTTCCAACGCTTGTTCGCCTGTATCCGGTTGGGAAACCAAGAGATCCTCGATCTTCACGCCGAGTTTTTTCGCATATTCGGGATCAAGCGCATGTTCTGCGTCTACGACCGCGCATACGCCACCTTTTTTTTGCGCCTCAGCGATGACGTGAAGCGAGAGCGTCGTTTTGCCTGACGATTCTGGCCCGAAGATCTCGATGATGCGTCCGCGCGGGAGTCCACCTATCCCTAGCGCCCAGTCCACACCGATTGAGCCAGTCGGGATGGCGTTCACATCCACTTTCGGCTGTGCGCCGAGCATCATTATGGCCTCATCGCCGAATTTTGTTTTGATGTCTGATATCGCGCGCTCGATGTCCTTGTCTGTTCCGGTGCCTGTTTGTTTCGGAGGAGCTTTCTCTTTTTTACCGAATTTCATATGGTGGCAGTATAGCGCGTCAATCTTCCGGTGCCACTTCCCGTGTGGACGAGATTTCTTCGACTAGCGGTTGCGACTCGTCCGGGACGTAGAGTATCTCAATGATCTCTTGCTCTGTCCTGCCGAATCGGTCTGTAGCATCCAAGATGATGCGGTTTTCCCCTGGGGTGAGTAGGTGAGGTTCTTCAAAATACCCGTCTTCTGTTACCGATATCGCCGCGCCATTCATCCGAAGTTCTGAAATGTGCTCGGCTCGTCCCTGAATGACCGTGAATGGCTCGTGTACAACGATTGTTTCTGTTGGGACAGTAATGCGGGGGCCATAGAGCATGGCACGCGCTTCGTAATATGCGTAGCCAAGAAGAAGCGCAAAGAAAACCGCGAGTGTTATTTTTATGACCCGGCTGTCTCGATACGGCAACATAGCTAGCAGCTTGTGGCTCGTCGCTGGTAGCAAAATACAATCATACTTTTTCCTCTTCGCTTTCCGCCGGCTCTGCCGCGAGTTCATCCGCATTTCCGGCGCCGATGACTTCTCGTGGCTTCGCGCCCTCTCCTGGGCCAATCACACCGCGCTCCTCTAGGGTATCAATGAGACGTGCTGCGCGTGCATAGCCGACGCCTAGTTTACGCTGGAGGTACGATGTCGACGCTTTTCCGGCCTCAAGCACTGCTTTTTTCGCCTCAGGATAGAGGTCGTCCTGGTCATCGTCGGACATAGACGCAAATATCGGATCCATCCCGCCAGCCTCGCCCTTTTCGGTGAAGTCAATCTCGCTCGGCATCATGCCTTCATTCGTGCGCGCGATGTGCGCAACGACTCTTTTCACTTCCGCTTCTGATGTGTAGGGCGCCTGAAGGCGTACCGGTTTAGACATTTCGCCAGATATAAAAAGCATGTCGCCTGCACCGAGGAGTTTCTCCGCACCTCCTGCGTCGAGAATAGTGCGCGAGTCTATCTGGGATGCGACCTGGAGAGCCACGCGCGCGGGGATGTTTGCTTTTATGAGTCCGGTAATGACCTTGACGCTCGGACGCTGTGTCGAGAGCACGAGATGGATGCCGACGGCCCGGCTCATCTGCGCAAGACGCACTATTCCCGATTCGAGTTCCCGCGGATATGTTGACATAATATCCGCAAGTTCGTCGATGATAACGACGATATACGGCATTGCTTCCGGAAGCGGAGATTCGTCTTCCTTCCCAGTAGCCTTCTCAAGAGCGGGAGCGACGATATTCTCATGGTAGGACATGATGTCGCGCACTTTTTCGGTTTCCAGGATGTTGTATCGCCTGTCCATTTCTTTTGCGAGCCACTTGATGGCGAGGATCGCTTTCTTTGCGTCAGTAATGACCGGCGTGAAGAGGTGAGGGATCGAATTGTATACGGTCAGCTCTACTCTTTTTGGGTCGACCATAATAAATCTGAGGCGTTCTGGTCCGCATCTGTAGAGAAGAGAGATGATGAAGTCGTGGATGGCAACGGATTTTCCGGCACCTGTGGCTCCCGCTACGAGCATGTGCGGCATTCGGGCTAAGTCTGCAAAATGTGCATGCCCAGAGATGCTTCGGCCGAGCGCAATGAGAAGCGGTTTCCCCGATTCTGCAAATTGCGGGTCGGCGAGGAGAGGGGCGAGCCCGAGCGTGGTCCTTGAAATATTTGGGACTTCAATGCCGACGAGCGATTTCCCAGGAATAGGAGCTTCGATGCGGACAGGGGAGGCGGCAAGCGCGAGTTCGAGATTGGACTGCAGCGCGATTATTTTCGAGAGGCGTACTCCTTCGGCTGGTTTCATTGCATAGCGGGTGACGGTGGGGCCGATGGCTACTTCATCCATTTCTACCTGGATGCCAAAATTTTGCAGCGTGCGCTTGATGATATTCATGTTCGCCTTAACGTCTCCGACCTCAGGTTTCCCTTTATTTTTCCCGAGGAGCGAAAGTGGCGGCGCAACATATTCCGATGCTGTTGCTGTAATTATGGGAAATCCATCTTGAGTGCCCTCATCCACCGCGCGTTCAATGCGCGGCTGAGGTGCTTCTGGAACCGCTTCATCGTGTGACTCTTCCTCTATTGCCTCTTCTTCTCCGACGTCCTCCATCTCGGCGATAGCGACGTCCTCGTCAGTTTCGATCCCCTCGTCTTCACTTGGCGAACGCAGTAGCTCTCGGAGCCGCATGAGCATCGCTCCGAGGTGGACGTCAAATGTGACTATGAGGGTCGCGACAATGAATGCGGTCAAAAATACCACTGCCGCCGCTGTATCAACTGTTGCGATAAGAGGCTTAGAAATCGCGCTTCCTAGAAGTCCGCTTTTTCCTGGAAATGCGATATTGATGAGTCCGAGCCCCGAGAGCAGGAACACAACGACGCTCCCTATTTGCACGATACCAAAGTGTTTCTCGAACGATCGAAGAAGCGCTATCGCGAGGATAAGGAGCGACAGGGGAAAGAGCA
This sequence comes from Candidatus Kaiserbacteria bacterium, assembly GCA_016217965.1. GTDB lineage: Bacteria > Patescibacteriota > Minisyncoccia > Phycocordibacterales > UBA2100 > UBA10103. Next base: position 17,801 of record JACRFI010000021.1, on the reverse strand, counting down.
TATATCCGATCCCAAGAAGCCAGGTAAGGGAGGCAAACAAGGTCTCTCCGACAGAGCCACCAATGTCAAAAGCGGCAAGAACCAGGAATACCGCTAAGGCAATGAGGAGAACAGCCCCAACACCCCGCATCGCCTCAGAGCTAATAGAGGGCTTATATTCAGCTTCATCTTTCTCAATGCGTTTTCGAGAATTCTTTTTTGAGCCTCCGTTTCGAGCCATTGCGAAATGATAGCACGCCCCTCCTTTATACACTGGGAGCGAGGAGACACCTTCCTCGCCGTCTTCGCAGGCCCGACGGGGCCGAGACCGAGCGCTGGCGCAACAGCGCCAGATAGCGACGGCGGGGAAGGTGTCTCGGAGCGGGAACCTTGACATGCGGAAGCGTAACTGCGCTGATGCGAAGGAACACGCGTTTCTTTTGGACAGAATATCATGCCGGGTATACTATTTTTTGCATGCCGGATCGAGATGATGGACAAAAGGAAATAATACGGACAGATAGCAGAGAAGAGTCAGTGCAAAAGGACAGTTCTAAAACGGACATAAATCTCTTTCTTGGGGGCGAATTACGGACAAATCCTTTCGGACACAACGTGTCAGGAGACCACGTGTACAGGCGTGCAGAGCGAATCGCGGCCGCTGTCCATTTGCTCACCGCTCACCTACCTTCCAGTGAGCCCGTCCGCTCGCATGTCCGTGAGGAAAGCATGAACCTCCTCGCTGTCGCACTTCTCTTAAAGGACGAGCTCCGCGCACCCGGCTCGGAAGTATTTAAGCAAGCTCAGGGGTCTGTGCGCAAACTCATTTCCATGACTCGTCTTCTTGGCGTGTCTGGTTTTGTATCGCTCCAAAATACTCAAACTGTTGTAGATGCTCTCGATGAGCTTGGGGCGCTGCTTCTTACATCTCAACGCTCGTCGCTTTCAGAAAGTATAGACTTGTCTCGGGAAGACTTGATGCCGCGGCGCATGATCCTAACGGAGGAAACATTAGTTCTCGAGCGGCGCTCTAGGAAACACCGCGCGCCCAAGAAGGGAGCAGTTATAAAGGACAGACCTATAAAGGACACCCGTGCATCCTCTGACACGTTGGGCATGAGGGGGGAGCGTATCCTAGACATCTTACGTTCCGGCGGGAATCTCGGTATCAAGGATATAGCTTCAAATTTGCCGGAATATAGCGAGAAGATGATACAACGAGAACTTGTTGCGCTCGTTGCGACGGGAAAGGTGTTCAAGTCGGGTGCTAAGCGGTGGAGTCGGTACAGCGTCACCCGTTAGATTTCTGAGATTCTTGCCAATTTGGGCCTATGTGCCGCAATTCTGCCCTTTATTGACTTCGGTGTCCTGCGACGATATTGTCCCTTCGTAACTAGTGGTCCTCTCGAAGTCGGGAAACCTCAGTGGAATATCCTCTAGTTATCCACAAAGAGGTACGCTCACGTTCAAATCGTGAAGACCTACTCATATATAATGGCGCAATGCTGGCCCCTCAAGGCGGGTTGGCGTTTCGCAGCTGGGGCATAGTGTGCCGCTGTGGTGATCTTTGACAGGAAATATAGGGAAAAGAAAAAAGAGAACGTGGGTACATGCCACGTTCATGAATTGTGTGAAAGAAAACCAGCGTGTGATGCGTCACAATACAAAGACGCATAGAGCACCCTGTACCCGAAACGGAAGCAATGTCCAGATATGTCTGAGCGACTGAACGAACTTTCATTCTTGCTGCTACCCCTTGGCTTAATTTATTAAATGGCCAGGGATAGCAAATGGGGGCAACCCCGAAATTATTAGTTTCCCTCCTTACTTAAGATGGATGGGAACACACAAAGCGTGCAGCGAACCTCGTCGAAAGGGTCGCGCATGCGGCCTTGCTTCCGTGTATACGGGAAGTAAGGCTCAAAGGTCAAAATAAAATATGAGTTTAACAACGAAACAAATCGCGACAGTGTTTGTTGGCGTCGGCCTCGTCCTCGGGCTTTCGTTTGCGTTCGCCACTCCGGTGAAAGCAGACTTGCTCACGGATCTTCAGGCTCAAGTCCAGGCACTTCTCGCACAGATTGCTAACCTTTCTGGTGGTTCAGTTACTACCGGAGGGACCTGCAACACTTTCACGCGTAATCACCAGATGGGTGACACAGGCGGAGAAGTGATGTGGATACAGCAATTCCTTAACACGCACGGAGCGCAGATCTCTGCGTCAGGCGCAGGTTCTCCGGGCAACGAAACGAGCTACTTCGGTTCTCTCACGCGTGCAGCGGTCTCTAAGTTCCAGGCAGCGAACGGCATCACGCCGTCGGCCGGGTACTGGGGTCCTATCACTCGCGCAAAGGCGAACTCGATGTGCACAAGCACACCAGGAACAGGCGTTCCAGGTGTACCAGTAACAGGCAATGGCCTCAAGGTCATGCTTGCGTCTGATTCTCCGGCTAACCAAACCCTAGTCCAGGGCCAGGCTATCGGTGAGCTTGCAAAGTTTACGTTCTCGAACCCAACAGGTTCTGAGATCACGATCACGAGCATCGGCTTCAAGCGAACAGGTGCTTCGAGCGATTCCACTCTGACAAATGTTTATTTGTTCCAGGGAGCTACGCGTCTTACAGACGCAGCGGGAATCTCAAGCGGCTCATTCACGTTCAACGACACTGCGGGAATCGTCAAAGTTCCTGCAGGCGGCTCGGTAACAGTCTCTGTACGAGCAGACATCACAGCTTCGACCGGTGGGTCGACTCTGGGCGTCCAGCTCGTGTCAGTCGGCTCTTCAGGTACGCTTGATTCGTCGGTCGTACTTCCGATCAGCGGCGCGAACCTCTTGATCTCATCGGCATCGATGGGAACGGTGGCATTCACGTACAACGGTCCGACCAGCGGTTCAGAAAACCCGGGTAACGATATCCGTGTATTCCAGGCCTCTACGGCGGTCTCGTCTCATGCCGCTTGGCTTCAAACGATCACCTTCGAAAACCGAGGTACTTCAGACAACGACGACATCAAGAACTTGAAACTTTATGTCGACGGAACGCAGGTCGGCTCGGCAATTGGCCAGCTCGACTCACGAGGAAAGGCGACATTCGATCTTTCATCGAATCCGCTTAGCCTCTCGACGCAGACTCACGAGATTAAGGTTGTCGCTGACATCGTCGGTGGCTCCGGCAAGACGTTTGACGTTCAGATCCGCCGCGCGGCTGACGTCCGGCTTGTTGACGTGGAATTGAACCAACCAATCCTTGCTACGGATGCGGGCGGTTCGTTCCCAGTCTCAGCAGCTGCAGCTAACTCGATCGGAGCGGCTTCGCTCTCTGTTGTGAAAGCTGCAAACTCTCCGACTTCAAACGTTGCAGTCGGCGCTACGAACGCGCTCTGGGCTCGCTTTGAGTTCCGCGCATCGGGTGACAACGTAAAAGTCGAAGCCCTTAAGCTGTGGTCAGACCAAGGCGCTGCCGATGGTATGGACAACGCGAAAGTCTTCCTCAACGGCGTCCAGGTCGGTTCAACGAAAGATATTTCGGCTGACACCAACCCTGACAACGACGGAACCGAATTCACATTCGGCTCCTCGTTCATCGCTCGCCAAGGTTTGACGGAGATCGTCGAGATCTACGGCGACGCGAAGACCGAAGCAGGCGTTAACTACGCTGATGCAACGACGGTAGACATCGGTCTCTCGATCGCTGCTGCAGATACCGAAGGAATGGATTCAGGTGACTCTGTCACTGCCATCTCGGAGGTTGAAGGTAACTCGATCACTATCTCATCGTCCACTGCGACGTTGACGAAATACTCTGGTTATGGAAACCAGACGTTGGTCGCGGGCACGAATAATGCTCGTCTCGGTTCATTCACGATCTCGACCGGTTCAACGGAAGGCGTGAATGTGAACACACTCACCATTACCCTCTCTTCGGATGAGTCTGCATCAGTTACAGACCTCATGCTAAAGAGAAGCGATACTGGCGCGCAGCTCGGCACAACGAAGGTAGCTCCTGGGACGTCTAACTCGTTCTCGGTGAATCTTCCGATTGTGCAGTCTGGAACAGTAACAATCGACGTCTACGCAAACATCAAGTCAAGCGCGAATGCTGGCTCATGGATTGCAGCGGTTGATGGTTCTGGTACGGGCGCGGTCACATCGTCAACAGTCACTCTCTCATCGGTGACACTTCAGACAATTACGGTCGGCTCGGGCTCGCTGACGGTCACTCGTGACCCAGGCACGCCAGTGAATTCGAACGTTGTTGCTGGTCTTACCAACGTACATGTTGGTAAGTTCGACTTCGCAGCAGTAAGCTCCTCGTACACGGTGCAAGAGCTTATGGTCAAGGTTCCGGCAAATTCCGCAACCTCGGTCTCGAATGTCACACTGAAGTACAAGAATCAGGCTGGAGTTGAACAAACTGTCTCGCGAGCACTTGCGCTCTCAGCGGATGCACAGTCGCACGCGACGGCAACGTTCACTGGCCTTACCTTCTATGTGCCGCAGAACGACTCGGCTGACCTCGACGTCTATGTCGATACGCCAACCGTTTCGTCTGGTGCAAGCTCCGGTGTTGCGATCTCGGTCGCACTTGAGAATGACACAGGCTTCAAGGCAATCGATGGTGCGGGTTCGTCAGACACGACTCTGAACGCCACAGCGGCCTCAGACATCGGCTCTAACGACTCGTCAGGCTACGGCACGAAGTACGTGAAGAAGACAGTTCCGACACTCGCTCGCCTCTCGACTGGCTACACAGCCAACACGGTGGCATCAGGTATCGGACTCTTCCGCTTCACCGTAACAGCTGATGCCGCAGGCGCGGTGGATTGGAGAGAGATCTCCTTCGACGTGTCGACCTCTGGCATGGATGCAGGTGACCAGTTGATCAACTGGACACTGTATGACGTGACAGGTTCGGCGGTGGCAGTCAACTCGACAGCCGCAAACGCAACCAACACGCCGTATGTCATCTCCATCTGTCCTGACACCTCATGCACAGTTGGTGAGGCGCAGCAGATCGGTGCAGGTACAACGAAGACGTATGAACTTCGTGCGGGCACAGTAACTGGTTGGGCTGATTCTGGTGACTCTCTCACCATCAGCTTCAAGCAAGATGATGGCGCGACTACGAACGTGGCCGCTTCATCGCTCCACTCGGGGCAGAACATGGTTTGGTCTGATCGCTCTGCGAACAGCCATGCTACGACTACCGCCGACTGGACGAACGGTTACCTTGTGAAAGACACGGACAACGATGTACGTTCCTGCCAATTCGGCACGGTTACGTCGTGTACTCCGTAATGTCTTAACAACGGGTCTAACGACCTCCAGCTAGGATTCGGCCTAGCACAGCAACCCCCGGGAGAAATCTCGGGGGTTTTGCTTTTTGGAAACCGCCGCGCCGGACGCGGCGTTTTTTTGTTTTTCATATTTTGGGTATACCTCCACACCTTTTATTTCAAAAGGTGTGGAGGTATACTGTTCCCTCAACGGTAAGAGATGAAATTTTCCCCTCTCCGCGCCGTCTCACTACAAGCTACTAGCGATAAACCACAAGCTGTTCATATGGACACACCAAACAACACTATGAGAAATATACTTATCGTTCTCGCGCTCGTCGCAGTGCTTGGAGTTGCGGCGTATTGGTATTCTCGATCAAGCTCACACATGCTCCCGATAGCATCTGGCGATTCCATAGAATCGTGGGATTTTCAAGGTTCATACAATGACGATGGGCCGAATGAGAAGCGTGCGCGAGATGAGATAGTTCGTTCCGAAGCGGGGCTTGAGGACGAAGCGACGGATCCGACTGACTATGTGTTGTACGTCAGTATTTCGAACCAGTATATGCTCTTGGGAGAGGGCAAGGCAGCGTACGAGGCGCTTGGTAAGGCGCTTGAGATAGATGCAGAAAAGACAGGTCTGGCATGGCACAACCTTGGGAGCCTCATGGAGAGGCTCGGTGCTATCAATACTGCACGAATTGCATATGAAAAGGCCGCGGAGGTACAGCCTGTCGTTGAGGCGTATCATAGTGCGCGCGTGCAATTCCTCCTCAAGTATTTTCCTGAGGATTCCGCAGCACTTGAGGCAGCATTCTCCCGTGCTGAGCGGACATTCGGCACTGATCACCCGGTCGTAATGCAGCTTCGGTACGAGTGGCTAGTAAAACAGGGAAAAACCGAAGAGGCTGCGGCGATGCTCGAGCGCCTGACGGCTCGCGTTGGGGAGGGGGCGGGCGAAAGCAGTTTCAAGACGGTAGAATGAGGCATGTCCGTGCGTACCGTCCAGAGGATAATCACTTGGCTTCTTGTCTCTCCTGCAGTATTGCCTCTCGTGTACGCTGATGGGCTTTTATACCCATATGTGACATTAAAAATGCTCTTGGTGCGGACACTCGGAGTCAGTGTTCTTGCACTTTTTGCATATCTTGTACTCTCAAGTCGACCGCTCTATTGGGGGCGACTTCGTAACATAGCAGCATGGGTTCCGGCGACCATTCTTGCTGTTGCGTACGTGACGTCGCTCACGGGAATCGATTTTTATCACAGTTTTTGGTCAACCTTCGAGCGAGGAGATGGACTTCTCACGATGACTGTCGTCGGCATCCTCTTTTACGTTACGCTGCTGTGTGCTGATACAACACTTATACGCAGGATCGTGGGTGCCGTTGTGGTCGTCGCAACCCTTGTCTCGTTGTACACCGTCTTGCAATGGGTTCAGGCGATAATTGGCGTGGATCTTCCTCTGATCGAGGTCCCACGAGGGCGTTTCGGCGCGACATTGGGCAATGCGGCATATCTAGCAAGCTACCTTGGGCTCACCCTTTTCTTGGCGTGTGCACTTGCATGGGAACATTTTGAGAACGTGCGGGCTCGGACGACACTCCGATTTCTTTATGCAAGCGTAGGTTTGCAACTTACAGCGATTCTTCTGGCCGCTACGCGAGGGACGTTGCTAGCGCTCGCTGTTGTCGGCTTCACCGCACTTCTGTACGTTTCGTGGAGAGGATTTCCAGGCATTGCGACGTCACTTAAAACATACGCACGATACTCGTTCGCTCTGATGCTTGTTGCGAGCGCGTTGTTCTTTGTATTTCGCGAGCAACTCAAGGACGTGCCGATCGAATCCGTGAGGCGCCTTGCAACGATTTCCCTCAGCGAGGGCACCGTTTCGAGCCGTTTTTTTGTGTGGAAGAATGTGTTGTCAGAGACGGTGCATTCATCACCCGTCATAGGCTACGGTGCAGAGCATATCGACTTTGTCTTCAACAAAATCTATGATCCGACGGGTATTGCGGAAGAGTGGTTCGACCGTTCCCACAATGCGTTCTTCGACTATTTCGTTCAGTACGGCATCATCGGATTCCTTTTGTACGTATCGCTCATCGCGGCGTTGTTGTATAGAAGCGCAAGGATTTTCAGGCAGGGCAATCCGTGGGGGGCGTTCCTGTTCCTTCTTGCCATAACGTATGTGATACAAAATTTCTTTGTTTTCGATACTGCGATAACGTTTTGGCTCATCCTGATGGTGTTCTCGGCAACGTATGTTGGCGACGGACAAATACAACCGTTTGTTCACACGTTAAAGATTCCGAGACTGATACCAACCGGGGTCGCTCTTGTGATCCTTACGCTCATCATTCCTGTTTCCATACAGCCTCTTAGGGCGAACCTTCTTCTTGCGGACGGGTACCGCTATCACATTGCAGACCCAAAGAGATCTGTCAGCTCGATGGAGAGGGGACTCTCTCTTGGAACCTATGCGGAACTTGAATATGGGTACAATGCCTACCAGATGTACACAGAGCGACAGGTCACGATGCTTTCGGGGGAGGGGCGATTGGGAGCGTATCTATTTGCACGCAAGATTCTCTCGGAAAATTATGAGATCTATCCGTATGATGCGCGCACCGCAGTGTATTTTGCACACGTTCTGGATCTCGCGCCACCGGAAGAGCCCACTGACGAAGCGACAATACGCGCCGTTTTATCGAGAGCAATAGAGCTCTCACCGAAAAGAATGCAGCCATGGTACTTGTTGGCCAACACATCGATTCGGAAGGGTGACGCCTTGCCACAGGGGAGTGCCGAGAAACGCACTTACTATCTCGAGGGCATTCGCGTATTGGACGAGTATGCATCCACAGTACCGAAATTAGCCGAGCCGCGCTTCGTCATCGCTACGCTGTATCTGACGATAGGAGAGCCGGATGTCGCACGTGAATGGGCGGCGGAAGCAGTGCCGCTCTACACCAAAGACTATGCGGTAGCGAAACGCGCGGCGCGGTTTTATATCCTCATGGAAGACTGGGAAATGGCGCGCAGTTTTCTCACGGACGCAGTCGAGACGAGCGAGGTACCGGATTATCCAATGATGTACGACCTTGCGAAAGCGTCATTTCTTTCTGGCCGTATTGGAGATGCGGCGCGCATCGTCGAAAGCCTCCGTACGGAAGCGCCCGGGCTTGTTGAAACTGACGTGCGGTTCATTGCTGAGCTTGAGGCTAGCCAATAACGCTGGGCCAGAGATTCTTGTTATCCACAGTTTCGCTTCGAGTGGCGCGGCATCATGCTGGGGCAGGCATACAATGACGGAGCGTTTGCACGTCTCATGTTGTGCGTGCTAAATGGATCGGAAAATTATTAATAGAAAATTTTGAATAGTTATGAAATATCTCTCATTTATTCGAGAAAGCGGTTGGGCGATTCCGCTTGCGGTTATTGTCAGCGTGTTTGGCGTAGTGACGATGGTGCAAGCTGCAACGACAATCAGCACGAACATATCTACAGGGGGCACACTCGCAGTGACAGGCGCTTCAACGTTAAGCAGCACTCTCGCCGTGACGGGTGCGGCGACATTAAGCAGCACGCTCGCAGTAACGGGAGCGTCGACTCTGACAGGTGGTGTCATCGTTGGTGCCACTGCCAACACGGTAACGGACATGTCGGTCGGATACTGCACGATCCCGACGACGACCGTCACCGCTTCCTCCACAGCATATGCTGACTGCACGACGAGCGTGACAATATCAACAAGTGACCGTGTCTTTGTCCAGGCAACAAGTTCGCTGCCTGCCAACTTCATCATTGAAGCTGCTTCGACGACGGCAGCAACAACGATAAACCTTCGTATACTCAACACGGGTATGATCTCGGGGGTAGCAACTGGCGTCAATTCGTTCAACTTCTGGGCAGCACGCTAATAATCTGCCTTCATTATTAGCCTATAGAGAACGCCCATGAAAAAAATCTTGGCAGGCCTCTTGTTCTTGCTCGCACTCCCGGCATCGGCTTTTGCGGCATACAACGACGTCTCGCTCACGACCGACGCCGTGTTCACTGTGAACAGCGTCACACTCAATGTCACAGGTTCGGCGGATGTCGTTGAATCGGCGGAAGTCAGTGACACAACTTTGACGGTGACTCTCCAGGAGAACTCAACGTTGACAGTGGATGCTCCAGAAGAAAACAGATTGGCGTTGAGCGGTAGCAACTACACAAAATCGCAGACATGTACCGCTTCAGATTCTAGCGTGACGATCACGGGGACAGCGGGGGGCACGGGCACGGTTGTCATAACCCCTTCCTCAACCGCATGTCCCGAAACTGGCGGCAACAGCGCCGGCGGCAGCGGTGGAGGTGGGTATAGTGGGGGAGGCGGTGGCGGTGGAGGAAGCAGCAGTAGTACTGTTACAACCCCAACGACCCCTGCCGCTCCTGCAACGCAAACGAGTTCGGCGAATGTGAGCTCTCTCGTGTCTCAATTGCTTTCTCTCATTGCGCAATTGAAGGCTTTGGGCGGCACTGTTTCTCCAAGCATGGAAGCTTCGATAAAAGCCCTATCTGGTGGTGCTGCCTCGGCTCCTGCGGGCACGTTCGTGCGCGATCTTCAAGTCGGCTCGACTGGGGATGACGTGAAAGCCCTGCAAGTGTGGCTGAATGCAAACGGCTACCAGGTTGCAGCTTCTGGCGCCGGCTCCCCTGGAAACGAAACAACGATGTTTGGCGGCGCGACCCGCGCAGCGCTCATCAAGTTCCAAAAGGCGAAAGGCATTACGCCTGCCGCAGGGTATTTTGGTCCGAAGACAAGGGCAACGTTTGGGATGTAGGTTGTGCGAAATGCACAGATTGAGACCGCGGCGCCGCATTTTGCGGCGCCGCTCTCGTATACTGATTGAGTGAACCGGATTGAGACGGTTTTCGTATCTCTATTGTTTTGCACTGCCTTCGCCCTGCCCTTTTTTGTTGCTGCACTCGAGAGCCCGAAGCAGATCGGCTACTACTGTAATCCTGACGTTGCATCGATTGTGGAAGGGCAGTACTACACGCTTCCTTCGGATTTCTGCAATTATGTTTCTCCATCGTTGGGTGGTTTTGGCATTTTTCGTGTAGGGGACCTCTATCGTGGTGTGCCGGGGGCGGCCGAGCGCGTGATAGGGCACGGGCTAGGGCAATCGACGAACAGCTCCCAGCAAGGTGACCTAACCAATGTAAACTTCCTCGGCATCGGACAGGGCGAAGACATGTTTGCCGTTATCTATGAAGAGCGGACGTGGCTTGGGAATTACGATGTAGAGCATTTTCGAGATTTCTTTGCGACGGGCAACACTGCCGCTCCGCACCAAAATTATGGGTTCATACGATTCAAATATGGCGCTGCGCCTCCCCCTGAACCTGACGAGCCGGACCCCGTCATCATTATTCCTGGCATTCTCGGGTCGGAGAAAAATAGCGCTGGCGAGTGGATCATCGATCCGATTTTGCACACATATGACGATCTTATCGCGACGCTGGATGCGAACGGCTACACGCCCGGAGTCGATCTCTTTCCGTTCCCATACAACTGGCGGAAGTCGAATGTGGAGACCGCCCTCCTGCTGAAAGAAAAGATAGATGCGGTGAAAGAAATATGCGAGTGCGATAAGGTGGATCTCGTCGCGCACTCGATGGGCGGACTCGTGGCACGGCAATACATCCAGTCCGAGAGTTACGAACAAGACGTCGACCAGCTCATCTTCCTCGGCACGCCGCACCTAGGAGCCCCAAAAGCGTATTTGATGTGGGAAGGAGGGGAGATTGGTCCATTTCTGGACCCTTTGGATACGGCAATGGAGATTATTTTAAGTCATGAAGGATACGAGCAAAGATTTCCTCACTTGTTTGACTACATTCGCGCAACACCGATAGATTCAGTGCGTGAGCTATTACCGACATACGATTATATTTTTGATGATTCTCAATTGCGTGACTACCCAATCAATTACCCCGCCAATACTTTTCTTGAAGATTTAAATGCTAACGTCGCAAATCTTTTCAACTCGGACGTAGAGATTCACAATATTATCGGCGACATTGCAGACCAGAAAACTATTGTTGGAATAAATGCGATTGATTCCAGCGAATATTTACCAAAGTGGTTACATGGGTACCCAGAAGATTTTTATGATTTATTGGGGGATCACGGGCTTGTTCGAGGTCAGGGGGATCAAACGGTTCCATTAAGCAGTGCCTCATTTGTTAACGAAAATCTTGTCTCTACGTCATCAACTCACACCACGTTACCGGACAACGCGAAGGGAAAAATATTTGAAATATTGACTGGCTCTGAGTCGTCGTCGTTAGTCGATAATGTCAATCTCGTAAACCTCAAGCTTATTTTTATCAAGATATTGTCGCCAGCGGACCTATTGGTAATCTCTCCGGATAATAAGAAAATCGGTAAAGAAAATGGTCAAGAAGTGAACGAAATACCAAACTCTTTCTATACGGGCTTCAACACTGACACTGAATTCATAACGATTCTTAATCCGATCGACGGTGAGTACAGAGTCTTCACCGAAGGGATTGATACTGGTCCTTACACAGTCGAGACGGCCTACATAAGCGATGGAGCAGTCACGGAATCATCGTTTACAGGAAACACAATGCCCGGACTCGTAACGGAACTTAATGTTTCGGTTAATAACCAAGACCCGCAGCCGGATATAACCCCAGCAGATATCGCGCCGCCAGTCATAATCATCACCGCCCCTGACGTCAGAGATTACTTGCGCTCAGAACAGTTACCTGTGGATGTGAGTGCAATTGACGAAGGTTCAGGTCTGCATTTACTGGAAAGTCGGTTTGATAGTGTGACGATTCCAAATGTGGGTACGATAGATTTGTTTTACAAGTCACTTGGTTCACATACGTTTTTCGCTTCCTCAATCGACAATGTAAACAACGAATCTACTGAATCGCGGACACTCAAAGTCATCGCAAACGCCACAAGTACTCGAGATGATATCTCGCGAGCATATTCTCTGACTTGGATGACAAAGAAGATCTACGATGACTTGCTCAAGAAATTCAACGGGTGTTTCAAGGAAAAGAAGACACTCACGAGTGTTACAAAAACTATCGTAATTGCAGGAAAGAACGGCAAACCACCTACAACAAGAAAAGTGACAGAGAAAATTACCAGAGTGGAAATCTATTTCGACAAAAACACTGCAAAAGATATGCTGAAGACTCTAGATAAATATCGCGGCAAGGGCATGAATGAGCAGGGATATCAGTTGATCAAAGAAGATGTTCAATGGCTTATTAATAATTAAAAATTAAACATGAATGTTACTGCAATACGTGCCGGGATAATTCTACTCTCTTATATTCTTGCATACTATCTTTCGTGGCATGTTGGAGCATTATATTTTAGTGTCTTTCCTGGACTGCTCGGCGGCGGGTTTTTCCCAGATGATGCCGCAAGATCATTCATCGGCATTCCAATCGCCCTAGTAGTATTTGTCGCTTTTTGTATTACTTTTCTAGGCGGTAAGCACAAGTACTGGTGGATTGGCATATCTCTTATACCAGCCATTCTTTTTGAAATCGTAATAGATCCACTCCATATCTATTTCCCAATAATTCTGGGGCTTATCGCCTGGGGACTCGCCACAATCGCACACAAAACCCTCAAAAAATACGCACCCGGGCTCATCGGTTAGGATTCCTTTCGTCTTTCGATACTGAAGTTGCTTTTGGTTTGAAAGGGCGCGATACTTGCGGCGCTAATGAACAGAGATCATTTCATTTTTCGTGTCCGCGTTTTGGCAGTGATTTTTATTCTTGCCGCGTTCACACTTATACTTAGACATCTCGCTGTAGTACTTAATTACTCGTATTACTTGGATGGAGAGCAAAGCGTAGTCGTAGCAATTGTAATTCTTTTTTCTGCAGTCGGACTTAGCGCGAATTTTCTTTATCTCGTTATTCGATATCTTGAAAAGATTGGACCTGGCGCAATTATTCAGCTTCAAGAAATTAAGAACGAATGGAGAGGATTGACCCCGTTGAATAAACTACTCTCAATATCTGGCTTACTGAGCTTGCCAATCACATTGATTACAATTGGGAACTGGTTTGCAGTTCTCGCGGCGTATCTGTTGCAAAAATAAATGCCAAAACGGTCTTAGACACCGCTTCGCCTCTCTAACCCCCCCCCTCGGGGGGGGGGGGGGGGGGGATGGCAAAGATTTCGTAATTGCAGTCCGGGGACGTCCAAGTACAATTCACCGATGACGGAAGAAATATATCGAGGAGCGCATGTTGGAGATAATGGAAGAGTTGCAGAAGAAACTGACAAAACTCATGAAAGCGTCCGAGAGGAAATCAAGGAATTCCTTATAGATGATGCTGAGATTGGGGAGACGCTCGATTCTATAAACTTTGATGAGATACAGCGGATTTTTTCAGAAAAGATACAAAAAAGCATACCTGACTCGGAAGCCAGGGCGCACACCATCTCTCGACCTGATGTGTTTCTCGTAACTCCGGAGGCATTCGCGAAAGTGGGTAACCCTGATGCGAATCCTTTGATGTCGTACATGCCTCAGTACGATGTGATATTGGTCAATGTCCTGGAAATGAGGCGCGTTGCGAGTATGTACAACGTACCGATTCCACTCCTGACGGTAAAGCTCTTGATGCATGAGCAGGCACATGCGGTCAGTAGCCACTACGACAGACAATCACGCAGCGGGAATCGTGTTGTGCAAATTGGTGTTCAACAGCTTCACATGCAGCGAGAGGGTTCTTCACAAGCGATTTTCTTTAACCTCCTAAACGAAGCAATAAACGAGAAGTTGGCTCGTATGGTCTTGGTTGAATATCTGAAATCGAATCCTCTCAGCGGAGTCAATCACGAAGATATCGATAGTATTGCAGATATTTATAAGAAGCCCGAGGCAGCCCTGCTCTTTTTTGCTGCCCTTCATTTTCTTGAAGCACTTATCGCAAAGATTTCAGCTAAATCACACGTCGAACCCGATAAGGTTTGGCAGGGTCTTGTCCACGCTGAAATGATGGGACTTGATCTCAAAAACCAAAAAGTGCGCGGTATGCTAGACGCGGCAGTTGGAAAACAAGGCTTTACAGATGAGCTTTCACGACTGAACGTTATAGATGACACAGAGAAGATGGTCCAACTTATGAGCAAATATGGCTTGATCCACAATTTTGATAAGTTCAAAAATGCCTTTGTGCGCGGCGTTCTGATCAGGAGACAAAAGAAAGAACAAGTATAGGTTTTTTGCCAAGATTTCGTAAATTTATAGGCAGGGTATAATTCCTGCATGAGAGAATTAACGGGTGAGGAGCAGGAAGTACCGAAATTTGCTGCGAATGATGATGGTTTTGCAGAAGGGGCTGTATTTGTGCGACGTCCGCAAGAAGGACCGCGCATTTTGGGCAACATGCAAAACGAAGCAGGAATTGAACCTCATTCCGATGCGAACGACAACATGCCATTGCTTGTGGGTGATTGGGTTGTTGCGAAAGGAGAATCTTATGCGGAATATCTGCGAGTTGCGTTGAAAACAAAGGGTCCATATGTGATTGCTCGCAGGGTAGGCGACGAGATGTACCTGGTTGCCCGAAGAGATTACAAGGTCGGAATGATACTTCCGATTGAACGACAATTCGGCATGGGCGAAGAGGAAGAATTGATGAGCGAGAGTCCAAAACCAAAATTCGCACGAATGGAGCTTAAAGACATAAAGCTTTACCATACATTGAAAACAGTCAAATGAAATTTCTAGTATTTCAGCACGTGCCGCATGAGCCTCCGGGAATGTTGACGGACGCGGCGAAAGGTCGGGGAGTCGATTTTACTATCGTTGAATTATGGAAGCCGTACGTTATGGCGGCCGCGGATGAATTCGATGCACTGGTAATTATGGGCAGCCCGATGGGCGTGTACGAAGGTAAGGAACAGTATCCGTCCAAAGATGACGAGCTTGCGTTCATTCGCGAGAACTTGGGAAAGTTGCCGATGATAGGGTTTTGCCTCGGCGGGCAACTGCTGGCCCATGCACTAGGCGCTCGAGTATATCCGAATCTTACAGACGGCAAACGGCAAAAAGAAGTCGGCTACCACACTGTCGAACTTACTCCCGAAGGCGCTGCAGACCCGCTATTTAAAGGTTTCCCAAGCACGGTCAAAGTTTTACAGTGGCACGGCGATGCATTTGATTTGCCAGAGGGTACGACCTTGCTCGCTTCATCCGCCGCTTGTCAGAATCAGGCATTTCGCCATGGTACGAACGTGTACGGCATGCTATTTCATAACGAATTTACGCCAGAGATGATCGATGCGGAGCTCTCCCTAGACAAAGAATGGATCCAAAAGGATTATTCGGTAGACGAGCGTACGCTTCGTGACGAAGCTCGCGCCAATGCGCCCCTTATGCGTGAACAATGCAATCGTCTCTTTGGTAATTTTTGCGATATAGTTGCGCCGTGACAATAAGAAATGCTTTCTAAACAAAAGATTGAATATTTCTTGCACGGCTTGTTTGAAGCAGGGGTTGCTCTCAGAGCGTTTAATGGCACCTGGGAGATAATAAGCGGTACGCTCGCGCTTTTAGTGCCGCACGAGATGATCGTACACGGTTTCTACGCTCTGTCACATAATGAGCTTCTCGAAGATCCGCATGATCGCTTTGTCGATCTCGTAGGGGGGTTCCTCACATCAGCGCCAGAAGGTACACGGATGTTTATTGCGCTCTATATTCTGCTCCATGGGGTCGTGAATCTCTTTCTCGCGTACGAACTGTATCGTAACAAGCTATGGGCGTATCCGACTGCTGCCGTGTTCATGGCACTGTTTATGTTCTATCAGATATATCGTATTTACGAATACCACTCCATTACGTTGGCGCTTATTACTATCATTGATGTTGTATTCATCGCCCTGCTTTTGCATGAGTACCGGCACAGGCGCGAAGCCAATCAGGAGACTCTTCCGCGTGTAGTATAGTGTGGAGGTGGCGGGGCAACAATTTTTCAATGGTTCGCTGGTTCCAGAAGAACAGATAGTGATTTCTCCGCGCGACGTTGGATTTGCCAGAGGTTTCGCCGTGTTCGACTTTCTCAAAACGTACCCGCATCACAGGCCCTTCAAACTGAAAGAACATATTGACCGTCTATTCAATTCCGCAGAGGCGATCAGTTTGCAAATGCCGTGGAGCAAAGAGCAGGTTACGGAGTGGGTCATGCAAACACTTGCAGCTAATGAAAGTGCAGACGAAAAGTTCATAAAAATATTCGTTTCGGGCGGCATATCAAATAGCATGATGCCGGGGGAGAAACCGACCATCGTAATTCTTGTAGACCCCGTCGCAAAGTACCCGCCGGAGTGGTACACGGAAGGTACCGGTGTCTTACTAGACAAACACGACCGCTACAAGCCATCCGCAAAGACGAACAATTATATCGAAGGCATGAAGCAGACGTATCTTGCCTCGAAGATCGGGGCACTTGAGCCTATCTACTATTCAGACGCGCAAGTATATGAAGGTTCAAACAGCAATGTGTTTGCTGTGATTGGTGGAAAACTTCTTACGCCCAAAACAAACATTCTTGCAGGAATAACTCGACAGACACTCCTTGAGATTCTTAAGCTTGATACGCCGCCCCTAGTCCAAGACTTTACGCTCGATGAACTGTGGTCTGCATCGGAAGTGTTTATGACCGGCAGCGGCAGGGAAGTCGTTCCTGTCACAAAGATGGATGGCAAGCCGGTAGGGGATGGAAAGGTGGGTCCAGTCACTAAGGAGGTAATGAGACAATTCAAAGAATACACACTGTCAGACAAGTGGTAGAAAGGGCATGATATAATCCTGGACAAGTCGTGCAGAAATAATATGGAATCTCCCGTCGGGTCGTTCATGCGATTCGTTGTAGGCTTCTCGGTATTCATCTCCGTAAGCTTTGGCGTTACCTATGCCGTGAATACATACACGGCGATGCAAGAAAAAGAGAAGCAGACTGCCGCAGCATTTGAGGCGATGCTCGCTAAATAAAAATAATCGAGGCGTCGAACCACTGGGGTCCGACGCCTCGTACGCCGAAAGGGTGACGCCTCCCTGCTTGTACTTACTTTGGCAGGTCGTAGTCGTGGAACGCGCAAATTGCACGCACTTGGCGCACCAACGCTACCCTCAGCTTCAAAAGTGGCTGAGTTGACTGCCTCACTACCGCTTCGTCAATAAGCTCCATCGTCAGCTCTACTTTAGCGGGGGACCGCCGGTAGACCCGTTTCAGAAACCTTTCGACAGCTTCGCGAGGTTTAGTACTCACTGGGCATCACCTCCTTTCGACCAGCATAATGACACGAATCTGGTGCTGAGTCAAACACAACTATGCATAAGTTCAGATACATTTGGCACTCGGGTAACTGCTAGGATGTGCGGCAGATATACATGCGAGACATGGTCCCTGGAGCGCGAAAGTTCCAGCGGGACACGGTACGCTGGCTCCATATGGCTACCGAGCGGGCGAAG
>JACRFI010000020.1 GCA_016217965.1 Candidatus Kaiserbacteria bacterium | reverse complement strand
CTTCGCCCGCTCGGTAGCCATATGGAGCCAGCGTACCGTGTCCCGCTGGAACTTTCGCGCTCCAGGGACCATGTCTCGCATGTATATCTGCCGCACATCCTAGCAGTTACCCGAGTGCCAAATGTATCTGAACTTATGCATGCAACCAGATCATGAGCACGTAAGAACGAGTGTGTGCGCATCTTTTTCAGAAAGCTTCACCGTTGTCTTTTTTCCAAGGAGCGATGCGCCATCCATGGTGACGTTATCAATGTTGCTCGGCAACTGAAACGTCAATGAATAGCTCAGAACCTTTATCGAGAGTGCGCTCGTATCGGTCCCATCCACGTGCACCGTAAGTCCCGGCAATGTTGCAACAGCAGAGCCGCCGCTTGCAATAGGCTCATTTGGCAAAGAAAGGCCAGGAATCGATATAGGAATAGAACTCGAGGGATGCATAGTCCCGCATCCTTTATTCTGTATCGTTATCGCAACAGCTGCCTGTTGCAGCGCCACAACACCGACAGCGATGACCGTCACGAGGCCTAGCGGGCCTTTTGCTTTCCACAAAATGCGCCCGAGAAGTGACCCAGTGTCAGATGGTGTGTTGGAACTCTGCGACGCTTCAAATTCCGCCTGCACGCGCGCAACCTCGCTCTTCAACTGTTTCCATCCATTAATAAATAAAAGCAGCCATTTTTTTCGCTTCTTTTCTTCTTCCGTATTCTCTGGTAAATGATCGGCAGTGAGATGTATTACGTCTCCACTCTCTATCTTGTCCCATGTGGAAAGATGCTGCTCAATACGTGCGAGCGCTTGATCGAGTTGCGGATTGATATCACGAACTAGATCGCGAACCGAATTGAATTTTTCGCGCGTCGTCGAAGGCTCGAGGAGTAATGCGTGCGCCGCTTGGAGACGCGAACGTGCGTCCTTTGCATTGAATGCCATGCCCCCACTCTACGCCGAAGCGAGGCAGTTTGCTACTGCTTCACCGCGAACGGGAAAAGCGCTCGTCTTCGGCAGGATCCGCCCAAAAGACGTGTGTGAATACTTTTTGCCCGCCTTCAAACTCGCGTTCAAAAAGAGATGCGCGGCCATCTCGGGAACGCTCGATTTCCCTACCCCAATCACCTGCGTCCCCCGATATCTCTTGCGCCTTTCCCGCCGTCGCCTGCTTTAACGTAGTCGACGTATCGAGGTGCGCATAGATCGTTTCGAGCATGTCATAGTCGTGTTGGTTCGGATGCTGGTTCGTCGACGGATCGTTCGTGTAGTCCATGCACGTACCGAGATTCGCGTTCGTCATGTCCTCATCCTGGTGGTCAAGTCCAAATAGATGGCCCACTTCCTGGCACATCACGATATTGCGCCATGCGGGCGTGTTGTATGCCTTTAGATTGAAATATGTGTCGTTCAATTTTACGATTCCTTGAGAAATATGCTCGCCCGAGATCCAGATCTGCGCGATGCCCATCCATCCGTTAAAACCGTATTTCGCATTGCATACTTCTCCTCTTCCCATGGTTGGTTTGCACGTCTTCGCATTCTTTCCACTTGCGACAACGGAAACATCCATTACCGAAGAGACGCTCCAGTCTGCCGCTGCCGTCCGAAGATACGAGTCCCACGTCGAGGTCACGCTGTCACCAAGTTGGAGTGCGAACGGGTTTGCCGTACGCGCCCAATGATATGGAGCCCACGCATGGTCTGCATGTGCAATCGGGGCGATGGCGAGAACAAGGAGCGATGCCAAACCCACCGCTACGCGTGTTGTATTCATGAACAGCATCGTACTCTTTGCACGCTACAGTGCAACTTGCTAGATGGTTATCTGCGTGTCGGAAGATACTTCTGACGATATCTCGAACCAACCTGATATTGGACCGCCAAGCCGGCTTGGGACCGGTGTATCTTCAGCGGCAAAGAACGTGGCATTTGCCCCCTTTTCAAAGTGGAGCATTGCATGGAGTGTCTCTCCGTCTTTGCTTGCGCGAGAAAGCGCAACCTCAACACCGGCGCTTTCGCCTGCTGAGAGCAGTGTACTCGAGCCGAGTATCGCTCCTGGTTCCCCATTATTGTCTTCGTGAATGACGAGGTAGCCCGGTGCTGCAAGATAAATGACGGAGCCAACTATGATATTGCCAGGCTTTTGCTCCATCACGACAACCATATTCTCCTCTGCACGCATGCCCGAGACGGTTTCTTCGGATCCCTCATTCGCTCCGACGTCAGTAGTTGCTTGGCGGGAATACGGCATATCGAGGTAGTAGTATGCGCCCAAACCACCAAGGATAAGTACAGCAGCGAGAAAGACGATTTTTGCGTTCATACGAACTGTGACGCACAGCGAATCATTTCATTACCAGAAGGCACACGCAATTCTCTAAGGTCGTTCTTAACAGGTACACTTCTCCTCCGCCTCAGCGCACATCTTACACTTCGGCATACAATGCTCTCCTCCGCAGGAGTGCTTGTCATCGTGCTCTTTTGCCTCCACTCCGCACACGTCGCACTTGAAACCCTCTGCCTCTCCTCCGCATTTTTTACAATCCATATAAAAAATAATACTATTAAATTATCCAACCGTGTCCATTATAGCGCACTCAGCACCAACATCGTGGGTTATACTTCTATGAAGTACGATTATTAGTAACGTGTCAAAATGTATGATGGGAGGATATGGAATGATGGGTGGGGCGGGCGTTTTTGGCCTTCTCTTTACCATCGTTGTACTCGTCGACCTAATCTTGGTCGGCGTATGGCTGTGGCAACAGGTTTCGAAAAAATAGGAAGTGGAGCACTGTTCAACAGCTCGCCGCAAGCGGGCTGTTGCTGTTTTACTTACGCGCGAGTGTCAAAAATCTCCACCAATAAATCGTTCCCAATGCCAATAGTGGTAGAGACGTAATCAGCCCAGGAACATACGAAAAATTAATGAGCGAGATGCTAATATGACTTATCTCGAATATGATGATCAAACCAACAACGATGAGAGTAGATCGGTACAGTTTGTACGCAGTAATAAGTAACAACACTAGTACAATCGCTTGTTCGATCAGAAATATCGACAATGCAGAAATACCAAATACCGCACCCAGCCATCCAAATAATGGGTCGAAGAGGTAAAATTGGTACGCGTATTCCTCCCAAGCGTGCAGGAGGAACATAGGGATCGAGATCAGGATTATTTTAGTCATAAACATTACTCGTACTCAAGATTCTCCAAAATAAAATCGACGCGTTCCTCCGGAGATAGTACAGGCACGTGCACGACAGGAAACCCTAAGTGTGTGTACACTTCGACAAGGAGCACGTGGATCTTCTTCTGTGCCATCTCGTCCTCTGTACGAGCGTAATCGTTCGTCAGGGGAAGCGGGTCCAGAATGAATATTTTCTTATACGATACTTTTTTGAGCGCCCGTGTTAATTTTTCATCAACTTGAAGATCGAGAAATCGGTAATATGCTAGCGCATCTGGAAGTGCGCGGTCGAGGAATACTACTTCACCTCGCGAAAGTACTTTCTCCTCATTCAGCTGCATATCCAAAACTCCACGCTGAAATGCGATTTGGTTCGCGCGGATTTCTTCGACCGACTTCCCTGTCACGCGCTGCGTATCGATATAATGTCGCGCATGCTCGATCGTGGTTCTGTACCCACGCTCTTTCAAAATATTGACCGTCGTCGTCTTGCCGGAACTGGGGCCCCCAGTTATGACGTACCATTCCGTATGAGCTCGCGCGATCATCAGACCATTTCCCCCGTCTTCTCAAGCATCACGTGGTGGACTGCCCCAAGTACAAACCAGATCGCCATGAGTATAAGGATGCCGGCACATAGTAAGGCGTCTATTTTCGTGACCCCGAATACTTGGTCATCAGCACCCCCAATGAGCGTCCCTGTAAATGTAACGACTCCTGCTACACCAGCAACCACACTTCCGACGTGCAAGATTTTTGATAGTTTCATATTGTAATTCAAGAATTAATTAATATCCCTATCCTGTTTCGACCCGCCTTTCGGCAACAGTGTTCCTTTTGAAGTGCCAATAAATGAGCACGCTTAAAATCGCCGCAAAAAAGCACCAGACGGAAATAAAGGTGATGTTGTAGAACCAATTCGCAACAAAAAATGTTGCGAGCGCAGCGACTCCGAATAGTTGCAGTATCCTGTGGCTCGATACGAGCCCACTTCCGCATGTTACGACGACATAGAGAGTGAGGGGCAGAAGCTCGTACAAGTGCCGATAATCGTAAGCGATGCTTTGGTTCACGATGTGCGCCTTTCCCGGATCTGCAAAGATGAAATACAGGAGGTATGTTCCCGGAACAAAACCGCCCAGCGAGAAAACGCGCAGGATATTTTTCCGCACAGAATTGGTTTCTATCAGCAAAACCGCGATAGGTACAAAAATCGGCCACAGCACATACGCGAACATCAAATACAGGTACGTCATTACCGCGTTCAATGTAGGAAAGCCGAAAGTTACCCAAATCACTCCCTCGATGGCTTGCTGAATGCCAAAAAGAAGCGGGATGCTGGCGAGAGGCAGTTCTTTTTTTTTCGCGTGCGCCAAGGTCAAAGCGCCGGTAGCGCTAAGCGCTCCTGCGGCGACAAAACTTGCAGTTGCAGAAAAACACATATATTACAGTTGTACTCGTCGCAAAAGAATCGCATTCAGTGCGACGATGACCGTAGAGAGCGACATAAATATAGCAGCGACGGCTGGCTCGAGGATGACGCCTTTCCAAGCAAGCGCACCAGCGGCGAGCGGCAGCGCGACGAGATTGTATCCCGTCGCCCAAAATAGGTTTTGTAGCATTTTTGTATAGGTGAGTTTAGAGAGCTTGATGATCTT
Organism: Candidatus Kaiserbacteria bacterium; assembly: GCA_016217965.1. Lineage (GTDB taxonomy): Bacteria > Patescibacteriota > Minisyncoccia > Phycocordibacterales > UBA2100 > UBA10103. The sequence goes on along the minus strand of JACRFI010000020.1, from coordinate 98,940 downwards.
TGGAATATCGCGCGGGTCATTCCTCACTAAAATTATTCCCGCGCTCTCGATCGCGACGTTCGTGCCCGCACCGATCGCTATGCCAAGGTCTGCCTGAGTAAGTGCTGGCGCGTCGTTCACGCCATCCCCCACCATCGCCACTTTTTTTCCTTGCGATTGCAACAACTTAACCTTTTCGGATTTTTCTCCCGGCTTCACACGAGCGAAGTACTCGTCGATTCGGAGCGCACGTGCGACGTCTTCTGCAACTTCGTGCGAATCGCCTGTGATCATGACGACCGAAAGACCTTGTTCTTTAAGCGTCGAGACAGCCTCCTTCGCTTCATCACGGATCGTGTCAGCAACTTCGATCGCTCCGATTTCTTTGCCATCTTTCTCAACAATAATTTTCTCTCCGCCTCGATGACCCACGAATACCTTGCTCCCTGCGACATCTGCCTCAACCCCCGAACCTGGAATCGCTCTAAAATTCCGCATGTCAGGAATATCCAGGTTTCGTTTTCGCGCTTCAACAACGATAGCTTTACCTATCGGATGCTCGGAATGCGCCTCCACGGCGGCAGCGAGTGCGAGCGCCTCATCCGATGCCGCCGTAACGCCGAACTCGCCTTTTGTGAGGGTGCCTGTCTTATCGAACAAGACGACGTTTACGCTTCGCGCCGCCTCAAGCGCGAGACGGCGCTTAATGAGAAAGCCATTCTGCGCCGCCTTAGTCGTCGAGATCGCAGCAACCAAGGGAACTGCGAGACCGAGCGCATGCGGACACGCGATAACGAGGACCGCGACGAGGCGCTCCGTTGCAAAGACGACGCCCGCTGCCGCAAGAATCCAGGCGAAGAAAGTGGTGACTCCTGCAACAAGCGCGATCACGGTGAGCCAGAATGCCGCCTTATCGGAGAGCAACTGCAGGCGCGATTTCGAGCCTTCGGCTTCGGCAACGAGACGCATCACGCCAGCGAGAAATGTTTTCTCGCCGATATGCGAGACGCGCAGTTTGAGCGATCCATCGCCGTTGATCGCGCCGGCGATCACACGATCGCCTGTCTTTTTCGAAACCGGCTTTGACTCTCCCGTGATGATAGATTCATTGAGATCAGACCTTCCTTCGATGATCTCACCGTCGGCGGGCACTTTCGCTCCAGGTTTTACAAGTACCATATCGCCCTCTTTGAGTTCCGAGAGCGGCACAACGAACGAACCACCCTCACGTAGCACTTCGGCCGTGTCCGGCAATAATTTTGCGAGCTCATTCAGGGCTCCTTTCGCGCTCTGCACAGATCTCATCTCGATCCAGTGCCCAAGGAGCATTATCGCGATCAAGGTCGAAAGTTCCCAGAAGAGAGTTTCCATTTCCCCGCGAAGGACTTGAAAGATGCTGAAGAGATATGCCGCGCTGATCGCAAGTGCTATCAAGGTCATCATCCCGGGAAGCCGAGCTCTAATCTCTCGGAATGCCCCCACGAGAAAAACCCATCCACCGTAGAAGAACACGGTGGAGCCTAGTGCAAGAATTGCGATTTCAATGCCAAACGGCCTCGGAAGCACAACGCCCGCCGCGATCTCGAAAATATCGGAATACGCAAGGATTGGCAACGTGAGAAGAAGTGTCACCCAGAACTTCCGCAAGAAATCGGCAGTATGGTGTCCTGCGTGCTTGTCTGCTCCGGAAGCTTGGTTCTTTCCGGTTTCGTGATGTACATGCCCGTGATCCGTCCGCATACATTCATTCTATCGTGTACTTCAACATCATCCCCGCCTCCAGATGTTCGGCAATATGGCAGTGTGCCATCCAGACGCCGGGATTCGACGTATCCAAGAGAATGTCCACTGTCTCGCCCGCTTTCACAAGTACGGTGTCTTTCCACACGAGATTCTCCTGTGACACCCTATCGCGCGCAACGACGAGAAATCGCTGCCCGTGGAAGTGGATAGGATGTTGCATCGGATGCATGGATTTCGGATCGTTGAAAATGCGGATTTTCACGGGTTCGCCTTTTCTAAAGGACCAGTTAATGTCCATGTTCTCTTTTCGAGAGTCATCATCAACAATCTTCCATTTCGCAGTATTCGTATCCGACATGGCATTCATCATCGACATATCGTCTTCCCATTCGATACCGCCTTCGGGAACACCCATCATCATGTTGCCGCCCATCATCTGCCCATCCGGCATCATATGTCCGCCTCCCGACATTCCCATCATGTCGATTGAAAGCGTGATGCGTTTATCCGGCGCTTTGCCAATGTATTGGCGGATGGCATCAATGCTGGCAACGGTTTCTTGGTGCGTCCTCTGCGCGGCAAATTCGCGTGCGTACGAGACATCCACCGGCCTCTCGCTCACGGCGACCGTACCAAGCGTATACGTTCTCTCCGGCGTCTTATTTTGGAGCGCGAATGTGCCGTTCTTTTCGAACAGTACTTCGACAACCGCGCGTTCAGACGGCCCCAGTACAGCAGAATCAACCCATTGGTCGCTCTCGTATGCTCCGCCGTCGGAACCAACGAGCTTCATCCGCGCCCCTTCTATAACGAAGTTGAACGGCCGCACATTTGCCGCATTGGTAACATAGAATCGGATAACTTCCCCTTTTTGCGCCGCAAGCGAGTAGTCTGTCTTGCCGTTCACGAGCATCACGTTACCGAAGCGACCCATGAGTGTTCGGTCAGCACTACGCGTACTCAGGTTGATCTCGCCTTTTTCGATCAAGATGTCGTCAAGAAAGAGCGGCACTTCACGATTCACAGGCGACCAGTAATCCTCGCCGCTCGCAACAACTAAGTAGTTGCCGTAAAGCCCTAGCTCCTGCTGCAGATCCTCGCGCACGTGCGGGTGATACCAGAACATGCCAGCGTCGGGGAATTTTAGTTTGTAGACGAACGACTCACCCGGCTCCATTTCCTCTTGTGTAGTCTGTGAGCCATCGAAGGCATTGTCCATCCGCACGCCGTGAGAATGAAGAAGGGTCTTCATGCCTGTATCGTTTTTGAAGTTGATCGTAACTTCTGCGCCCTGCGGAATTTTTAGTAAGGGTCCCGGAATTGAGCCGTTGTATGCGAGCATTTTGAATTTCACGCCGTTGATTTCTTTTTCCACGTAGCCCGCCGTGAGATCGTACGTGTCACCATCCCCGAGTTCGACTACTGGAGGGGCCTCTGCAGCGGGTGCACGGACAAAGTAATCTTTATTCGTGTACGCGAACGCGCCAAGCGCCACTAGCACCAAGCCGATTATAAGCAATTGTGTTTTAGTCATAGTGCAATTCTATTACGTCTTTGTCATGCATCACGTAGTTCTCGAACTCGGTATTTTCTTTGCCGTTCACGGTCATGCGCATGTTCATACCGAACGAACGCATATCTTTCCCCCAATTCTTGAAGAACTTACCGAGCATGACATCTTCTCTATTCGCCGCACCGCCGAATTCTAGATGGATGACACCGGCGGCTGAATCTTCCGAATGCGTGTGCATCGGCTGATGCACTGCACCAATACCGATGTTTGGGGGAATTGTCTGCTTTTCTCCTTTCGCGTAGATAGTGAGAGTGGGATGCCAGTGGAAAGCACTTCTCGAGACAACGTTTGGATCGCTTCCTTGAAGGTACTTCGTGAACCCTATGCCCCCGACAAAAAGGACAATGACTGCGATGATAATGTATGAGGTTTTAATGTTTTTCATACTGTGATTCTTAATGGTTGCCGTGTTCGCCTGCGCCGCCACAACCGTCTGAAAGGTTCCAGACTTCGGTTACTTGCTCGCCGGTGAATTGATATTTTTGGATGAGTAATTTTGCGAGACCTCCGTAAACGTACCAGCGCCAGCATTTGCAGCAGCACGGCCCTTTTTCATGGGAGTTTTGCATCGCGTAGTCATATTCCCTCTGTTCTTCAGGCGTCAGCTGGGCGTCGTAATACGCCTTAAGTTGTTTGGCAAGTTTTACGTCAACGTCATACGGATCGCTCGGAATTTCAGGAATTTCTTTGAATTTCGCAAGTCCGGAGACTTGCTCTTCGTAGCGATGCCTATCCATCGGCGAACAGCACGAACCCTTGAGGCGTGCGGAATCCGGCATCGAGTCGATCAAGTCCGCGAACGATGCGCTGCATGTCGAATTGCCGCTCGCGCTCAGCTCTTCGAATTTATCCGCATAGACGACGCTTGGCAGGACTTTCGAATCGCGCAGTTGTGGGAGGTACCATGCGCCCACGATGAACGAGAGTGCGAGCGCAAGCGCGATGAGTGTGAGAGATTTCATACCTACTCATCGTTAAGCGTCTGGTTTATCAGCTGTTTGACGTTCTCGTATGGTTGCGCCCCGGAAAGCGGATATTTCTTCCCGCTTTTTGTGACGACAATACTCCACGGTGTGCCGCTGCCTCCTGTTGCCATGGCGTTTTGTACATTTTCTTCGATATGCGCGTCGTACTTCCCGCTTGTAAGGCAGGCGCTGAACTTTGATTCCTCGAGTCCGATCTCTCTCGCGATCTGTGGTAGTACGGTTCCTATATCTGTCTGGTCGTTCGACGGACTTAACTCAAACCAGCGGTCAACATATTTCCAGAACGCGTCGTTGCCTCCCAGTTCTGCCGCGCACTCCGACGCAACTGCTTCTTTTCTTGCCTTTGAATGAAGTGCGTCGAGCGGGAAATGCCGATATACCCAGGCGACGTCAGCTCCGTATTCCTGGACCGCAGTCAGCAGTGTCGGATGGAACATTTTGCAGAACGGGCACTCAAAGTCCGAATACTCGACAATCGTAACCTTTGCATCCAGATTACCGCGAATGTGGTCATTCGATCCGATAGGCTCCATTGCTTCAAGGTCGCCCTGCGTAATGTCCGGCTGCGGAGCTGCATTCAGAGATGCACCGCGCGATGTATTCGACAGATACAGTGCACCGGCGATAAGCGATCCAGCAATAACGATCGCGGCGGGAATGTAAAGATTCTTTTGTTTCAATTCTGTTTCCATGATTTTTTGATGAGCGCTTTTGCGCGCTTTTACATGCTAGTAGAACTATCTTCCATGATCGCCCCGTTGGACATCATGTGGTTGCCGATAGACGGCGTCCCGATCCTATGAAGCCCTAGGTTGTACCCGGATGCGAGTCCAATGATGAGGGCGAAGAGTCCGATAGTGAGTATCGTAACTAGAAGCGTGCTTGTGTGTTCCATATTTTCCTAGTTAATTGCTAAACGCAAAACTAGAAACAATACGGTTCTTTACAATTAAGTATCCCTCTCGAATAGAGTTCTTGAAAAAGAGTTGGGCGGAAGACAACGTGCGAACGCACTCGAATACGCAGTCGCTCATGCGAAAGAAGAAGATCATCTGCGCGAATTGCAAAAAAGATCACAGCCGCACATAACAAAACAAGCGATGCAAGGATGGAAACGAACATCGCCTGCCACATCGAAACGTGCTCGAGAAGAGTGTTCTCACACATGACCGTTTGCGCGACCATGAGTGGACACCCATCATGGTCTGTCGTGTGCGACATTAGAACCTGGAGCCCGAATAGCGAGACGAAAACGAATACACCCAGGATAACGCCTGTTCCTATCCTGTACCTCATTCCCTCAGGCTACTCCTCCCCCAAGGTTAGCGCAACTGCAAGCACATCAGGCAAACCTTTTGCCGGTTGCGCGTTTTGACGTATTTATTGCCGCAAGAGCAGAGGAGTATCTTGCTCCTGAGCGGTTTATAGACGAATGAACTCTTCTCGGGGGACTGTTTTTTCTGCGTAGGCGCTGGGCTTTTCATCGCGATTTTCTAACACAAAAGAGCGTCCCCGTCAATATTTACCCAGACTATGGTATTCTTAACACCTCATTACTAGTGCAACACTGACTATTAAAAAATATGCAATATTTACTTCTTGTTATCATCGCGGGCGTGCTTCTCGGCGGGGGTTACTTCTGGTACGGACAGTGGACTTCAGAGAATAAACCACCTCAAATGGGTATTGAGGATTTTATTCCTCCGAGCGGCCGCGACACCCCTACAAATCCGAGCATGAATGTTACTCCGACGAAGACAACAGGCGTGCAGCCGCAGAAAACCACGGATACGAAACCGAGCGCTGACAAATCCGAAATAATACAAGAATTCTCGTTCACCAACGAAGGGTATGCATATCTTCCCGCTGCCTTCGCCGTCAAAAAGGGCGACCGCGTGAAAGCCACGTTCAAAAATACTGGGGGCACTCATGATTTCCGCATTGATGGATACAATGTTGGGACGAACATCATCCAAGCGGGACAATCACAAACATTTGAATTTGTCGCCGATACACCAGGAACCTTCGAATTCTATTGCTCTGTTGGCAATCACCGGGCGATGGGAATGAAGGGGACGTTTACGGTGACACCGTAACGCTTTCTTTCTGCGCTACCAGCCCTGACACCTTGTACATTACTCCAAGGAGCACGAGTGCCGCGAGATACTGGCTCCAGTGCAGCGCAACGCCATAAAGAAAATAATCGATAAAGACTGCAGTCATTGGGAACGCGAGTTCGACGACTGCAGAGATGCGCACAGGTGTTGTTCGGAGCCCGCGGTAGTAAATCCACAGTGCAAGCATCCCAGTTGAAACGGCTATGAGCCCTAGATACATATATTGTGTGCCTGTAACAGCAGTGAGGGAATCTTTCGCGCCAAGCGCAATGACGAACACTAGCGCGATGGGTACAGTAAGAAGAAAACGGACACCAGTTATGAACGTATTTGAATGCGATAGGAGCGTGTAACGCGAGAGTGCGGTCGAGGAACCCCACGCAACCGCTGCAAGAAATGCAAAGAGCGCTGCAGTCACATGCGCGCCGCCTTCTGAAAAAGTAACAACACCCATCGGGAACGTAACGAAATATCCAGCCACGAGCGCCAGCGCTGCCCAAAGGATGTACTGGTTCGTGACCCGTTCCCGAAGAACGATCGCTGCCATTGCGACTGCGAATATCGGCTGCAATTTCTGGATAAGAAATACGACAGAGAACGGAATGAAATTCACCTTAAGGAGCGCGGTCGTGAAAAAGAGAGTTCCAAGTACTCCGGAAAGAAGCGCCACGACACCAAGCGCGTACCATTCTTTCTGCTGCAACGCCTCCCCTTTCCATGCTTTGAACAGGAACGGCGCGAGAATAATGAGCCCGATCAAATGCTCAAAAAATACTATGGTTATCGGTGGCAGTCCGTATAGCGAGCGGCGCAAGATGCCATCAAGACCCCAGAGGATCGCCGCGATAAAAATAAGAAGTGGGCCGAAAGACATGAATTACTGTTTAGGCCGTAGTAGCGGGAATATTTGTGTCTCGTGCGCAGATCTATTTTCAAGAAATGCAAACAAGCGCTCCGAGACGCCGAAGCCAAACATCGGTGGCATGCCATACTCCATCGCCTGCAAATAATCCTCATCAAGCCGCTGCGCTTCTTCATCGCCCGCGTCGCGCATACTCTGTTGCTCCTCGAACCTTTCACGCTGATCCAGCGGGTCGTTCAATTCGGAAAATCCCTTCCCCATTTCCGAGCCAGCTAAGAGCACCTGGAATCTTTCAACTACGAGCGGATTTTCCTTGGACCGCTTCGCCAAGGGCTCAAGATATACGGGGACGCCGACGAGAAACGCGGGACCAGCGATGGTTTTTCTGATGCTCTTCCATAGCTGATCCACAGCACGCGCCTTATTGTCGTCCGAATCGCCAAGGACGCCTGCACTGTGTGCAATATCAATTGCCTCTTTCTCGCTGCAGACAAGTGGGTCAATGCCAAATTTCTCCTGTAGAGTCTTTGAAAAATCGACAAGAGACCATTCTTCCGCGAAATCTACTTCGTGGCCGTGTATTGAAAACGAATATTTTCCATATGTCTCTTTCACGACAAAACGATACAACTCCTTGATGAATTCCATTCCCTTTCGCATGTCGCTAAACGCTTCGTACGATTCGAGGAACGTAAAATCTTGCAAGTGCTCACGAGACTGCCCTTCATTGCGAAATACCCGCCCGATCTCGAACACTTTAGAGAACCCCGCGACCTGCATGCGCTTGTGCCACAATTCGAGTGCTATTCGAAGGTATACATCTATATCGAGTGCGTTGTGATGCGTAATGAATGGGCGCGCGTCAGCACCCCCTGGGCACGTTTCAAGGACAGGAGATTCTACTTCGAGAAAGCCGCGCGTCAGATAGAACTCGCGTATTGCCTGCCAGAATTTCGCCCTGCGTTCGAACATCGCACGTGTCTCCTCATTCAATAGTATGTCGAGGTAACGTTGGCGAAGCTTTGTCTCCTCGTCCTTAATGCCGAACCACTCGCTGGGAATTGGCATCAAGGATTTCGCGAGAATCTTCCAAGAGGCTACCTTCATGGATTGCACGCCTCGCTTTGTCTTGTATGCGGTAACCTTCGCTTCGATAAAATCGCCTATGTCTACTGCATTTTCGAATAATTCAAAGTGCGCAAGGTCGATGTCTTCTTTTTGGAGGACCAGTTGCCCTCGCGCCTCCCCATCAAACATATCGGCAAAAAGAATTCCTCCCTGTCCTCGCAGCGACATGATGCGGCCCGCCACCGTTTTCTCCTGCTCTCCTGCCTCAAGCGCATCGAATCCTTCAAGAAATGCTTTGATGCTTATGTCGCGCTTCGATACTGCAGGATATGGATCCATCCCCGCATCTCGAAGCAGCTTCAACTTCTTCAGGCGCTCCTCCCGTATCGCCTCGCCGCTCGATTTGGGTTCCATTCGAGATATCATAGCACCAACGAGGCAGTTGCAGCCTGAGATTCTTCCGGCACTTCAACGTCCCCTAAAAAGCTGTTCTGAAATGAATACATAAAGACAAGCGCCGCAACGACGACGAACCCATTTCGGATCGCGTTAGGATGCGCCCTAAAACTCGGAACGAGCGCGATAGCAAGAATGCCGGCAAACGCTACCAGAAGAACCACGAGGAGCTGCATGTTAAGAGTACGTGGAGAAAGCATTAATTTCTGCACATTCGAAACCGGCGGCCGCGCGTTCGATATCTCTTCGCCAAGAACCTCAGCATCACGCGCCGTGGCAACTTCTGAATCTTGCTGAAGCTGTGCCGGAAAAGTAGGCGGCGGATCCGCATCCCGTGAGCCAAAAAATTGTACGACGAACACAGCTTCCCTTCCTTTATACGTTCCTGTCGCCATGCCAACACCGATGTCAGTATATTGAGCTTTGACGATATTCTTCTTGTGCGTCGGGGACGCGAGCCACGCATCCACGAGTTGTTTTGTATCTGAAAAATTCACCGCCAAATTCTCCCCTGCGTATACAAAATCATACCCCTCTTCTTGGAACCAGTGCCAGGGCATCTCCCCGCTAGGCTCTTGGTGCGCAAAGTAGCCCTTCAGAGCCATATCCTCCGCTTTTTTTTGAGCCGCACTCCTCAAGATGGGATTCTCCGCAAGTGGCTGGCTCGCCGCCTCAGCTCTTGCTTCATTTGTAAGAGCCAGAACCACGCCGGGAAGCACGGCAGCGACATTCGGGCCGGCATTTCGCAAGACAGTCTCGTACGCGAGAAACCCGATTTGTGAGATTAAAACTCCTGCAACAACCAGAAGTACGGTCGTTTGACGCAATAGGTGCGGATGAAAACCGTTCTGAGGATGCGGGATGAACGCATGCACGATGCGCTTTCTCGTCCTGCGCTTCGTGCGCTTCATGCGATTATTGTACTACCAGAATTTAAACGCCGCGAAAATATTCGCGACTATATTCGTGAAGCCCGTCAAGAAATTCTTGAGTGCTTCACTAGCGGCTGCCGCAACTGAAGCGCCTTCGTTGTCTTCTTCATCCGCTTCCGCAGCAGTAGAAACTTCTGCATCAACAGATGTCGTAGCTGCTTTCAGTATTTCGCCGTTCACTTCAACATTCACACTGCCGTCAGTCTTCCTGCCTTGTGTTTTAGAGGTTGCCTCAACTTTCACGTCGACAGATTCCCCACTCTTATATTCTTTTTTGTACTCCTCAGTTGTATTCTTGCCATTCGTTTCCGTTTCGACTTTCACATCCACACTTCCGCTGCCTCCGTCTGTTTTTACTTCCGTATGAGACGAAGCGCTCGCATCTCCCGTGACGACCGTCCCACCGTTTCCTATGCTGTTGCCGCCCGTCGATGCTGAAGATTTTGTTGTGCTATTGATGGAACCACTGTTTGTCACGGTGACACTTGCAAGCGTGTACTCCACGCCGGCTGATGTAGCAGCAAGCCCGGCCGCAGAGGCTGCGGCCGGGAAAAGCATTGCTACGAATAGTGCGAGGAAATATTTCATATGCTTTCTTGATGAGCCGCTCCTCGAAAGTGGCTCATGATACCATAATGGCTAGTTCGAAGCCTCGACGAACGGCATCATTTTCTTCATCCAACCGCTGAGGCCGTTGTTGTGCGGCCCGTTTTTCGAGATTGGCACGAAGAGCGGCGTGATCTGAGTGAACGGTATCATCTTTGGCATATCCAGTGTGGCCTGTGCCTTTGGCTTCTTAGGCGCCGCTTTTCCAATTCCTGCTGAAACAGGGTCTGGTTTCGGCTGAGAAGGATCCTGATAATTAGTTTTGAATGAATTTATCTCGCTCACTTGGGATTCTGACAGCGGGAACGTACCGCCTTTGCAGTACATGTTGTTGATGGTGTGCTGTGTCGTGTAGTACACATTCCCCGTCGGCATGGAGATTCCCCACGGATCGAGGATGTATTCGTGGTATTTCTGCTGGAAGCGCTTCACTGCCGCGATTGTCTTCTCGTCGTAGATGCCGCTTGCTCCTATTTGCTCACCTTCTGAAACAAGAAGGAACGTCTGCAAGTTGCGCACGTCTTCTGGCACATTCTTTTTGCCTATCTGAATGTAGCCCTTGAGAAGTGGCGTGCACGTCGGGCCCGCCTCGATTCCAAGGACTTCACCGCCGGAGATCTCTACCTTCGCCATCGCACTTACTGGTTCGAACGGATTCGGCAAGACATAGATAGATTCGTTGCGATAGCCCGTCACTGTTGCCGTGTTTTCGTAAATGCCGCGTGGTATGCCCCCGTCAAATTCAACCGTGTACGAGAGCGTTATCTCCTCGCCTTCCTTGATGGTGCCAAGATTCCACGAGCGAGAGAATATTTTTGTTCCCTTTGCTGGCTCAACCATCACATCTGAGAGCCGCGCGCGATACGCTACGCCGCCTCCTTTGTCATTCTTCACTACAACTTTGTAATCTACTTTTGCCGGAAGGCTCGCCGATGCGACGCTTGCACTCTTCACAACCGAGAGTTTCGGTTCAGATGTGTAGCCTCCCGGAGAGCCGCCGCCTGCTGCCGCCCCAGCTAGCATCTGCGCTGCGATCTGGGTCAGAATGTCATCACTTGAGCTACCGCCTGATGCGGCCTGGTCCGCGCCGAACACCATGTTCCCATCCCAATTTCCGGACACCGTAAAGAGTGCGAAAATCCAATCCTGCCCGACGATACTCTGGTTAAGGACGTTCAGTATCTGGAGGAACGCATCAGCATTTCCCGTCTTTATGCGCGCAGCCGCGCCAACGGCGCTGTTCGCTCCTGTCGTCGCTTCCACGATTGCTTTGTTCAAGACTTTTGCATAGTTGGTCGTTGTTGCGTGGAAGTTGCTACGAGCACCTGGCCTATCCGCATTTGTTCCCGCGCCACAGATGACCTCGCCGAATTCCGTTTTCTCGCGTGAGAAGCCTTCTGGCAACCGCACCACATCTCCGCGCCACCTGCCTCCGACATTCACTATGAAGCAAATCGGTGAACCTATCTGGTTTACGAAGTTAATAGCCGTACTGTCCGAATTTGCTTGTCCCGTCTGTATCTGCGCTTGTTCCTGTGTCGAGCTTGCAGCAGCACTGTTCGAACCAGTTACGGCATTTGCAGTGCCATCGTTCGTCACATCCGCCGTATTCGAAGCGTTAAAGGAACTATTCGGACCGAATTTTGCACCTGTAGAGAGCGAGCGGAAAAATTCTTGGTCAGGAAGCACGATGTTCCCGGAAAGATTCCCCTGATTAGACATAAGGATGATGAGGTATCGCGAATCCACTATCTGGAGGTTCCCGAAGTTCACGATAGAGCCGAACGCATTCGCGTTCCCGGTATCTATCGAGGCTATGCCATCGGTGGATGTCGCAGCGTTCGCGCCCGTGTCAGAGCGGACGATGAGCTCGTTCGACACCTCAGCAGAATCGTCAGTAATGAGGTTGAAGACCGCGTCAGAGAGCGTGCAGCCAGAAAAGTCACAATCGCTGTCCGCTCCCGCAAGGTTCGCGAATATCGACATGATGCGTTGCGTAAAGTCGAGCGCATCCGCGAGCGGATTCTTAAGGAAGAGGATAGAGCCGGTAGAGTTCGTTACGACAACGTTGAAGAGCGAAATCAGGTAGCCGAAGCCATCCGCATTCCCCGTCGTGATGGACACGCCATCCGGGTCCACTGCCTTGTTCTCTCCTGTTTCGGATATTGCTTCCGCTTCATTTTCCATTACGATGTCATCCGTGACTTGGACCGTCGTTGGAGGCGGCTTCACGATAAATTTATCGCACTTTGGGCCGGGATGCGTTTCGCACCACTTGATGACCCATGGCGGCGGCTTGCCATACGGATATTTGGTCCCTTCCGGCTCCGGCGTTGTTACGTCGGTCATGTTGCCAGTGTTTGTCGTCGTAGAATCCGTCGAGGCATTCCCAGTGTTTATTTGGGCGGGAGAGCCATCGGTGGTCGCTGGTGGGTCTTGCGGAGCATTCGCGTCATCCCCTGACTCACCGTTTTCTGCTGGCGTTCCGCCATCTTGCGCCTCCCCGTTCTCTCCGTTTTCAACCGTTTGGTCTTGAGGAAGGCCATCACTTCCGTCTACGCCATCGTTCTCATTAGGATTTGATCCGTCTGCACCCTGTTGCTGATCCACGGGCTGATACGAGCCTTCGGCATAATACGTTGCTTCTGAATAGTAGCTCGCTTCGGCATACGGAGGCGGGCCTTCCGGCGACTCTTCCTGTGCGAACGCGACAACGCCCGGCATACCGCCAGTCATTACTATCGCTATCATGAGCGTGATAGCGGTCATCCAAATTACTGCTGCATCTTTATATGTGTACATATGCGCACGTCTTTTTGGGAAAACGCTGGTTTCTTTGTTTCCCTTTTTTTAAATTTTTAAATGTTTAAATCTTTCTCGTCCCTCCTAATGAGACCTCGTCTAAATGTTGCAAGATCTCATGAGAGGGGAGGATGGCGGTAGCCGCGATCCTCTCCCACCCCTTCCAAAGAAGAAACAGAGGTTTCTATCCCCGGAAATTGCCAACTATCGAGTCACACGGATAAGAACCGTGTTCATCAAGTTGACAGTACCTGACTCAGAGCGAGCATCACCCGTTCGAATCGTGCCGCCGACATCGCTTGAGCCGCCGTTGGTGTCGCCACCTTCGCCGCCGCCGCCTGCATTCGCATTGCCTCCTGATGGAGGAACGCAATCACAGTTCTCGCCGTCGTCACCCTCGACCTTGGCATTGCCGCCGTCGCCGCCGTCGCCGCCGTCATCGCTGTCGCCGCCGTAGCTTCCGTCAGCATCGTTGTCGCCGGTGTCTGCCTTAGCTTCGGTCTCGTTGTTGATTGTTCCTGAGTTGGAAAGAGTGATGACGACTCTGTTGTCCACATCACCACGGCCACCGCCGCAGCAGTCATCCGTCTCTTCCTCTTCACAACCGCAACCCACAACCTCGATGTCAACCGTGTTGAGCGTGTTCACCGTTCCAGCTTCTGCTGAAGCGTCCCCAGTGTCTACGAGCCCACCCGGACCTGCGTTGCCACCGTTCGAGTCGCCGCCGTTTCCGCCGACGCCACCGTTAGCTTCGCTGCCCGAATCATCACATTCACACCAGTTCCAATCGAGGCCTCCCTCGACTTTAGCTCTGCCGCCGTCGCCGCCGTCGCCGCCGTCATCGCTGTCGCCGCCGTAGCTTCCGTCAGCATCGTTGTCGCCGGTGTCTGCCTTAGCTTCGGTCTCGTTGTTGATTGTTCCTGAGTTGGATACGGTGATGGTGACACTGTTGTCAACATCGCTACCGCACCACCAGTACTCACATGCGTATGCAGGAACAGCTGCGAATTGCGACAAAACCATCGCGAGCGTGCCGATCACTGCACCTACTTTCATTGTCTTTGTCATATCTTTGAATTTTCTCAATTCTGATAAGTTTTGATAAACCTGACATTGTGCCTCCGTACGGACGGCGCAATGCAGAAATCGACCTTTCGTGTGAACGAGCCATCAAGGACATGCCCTGTGGAGTTCACGGAGCGAACCATTTCATGGAAATGGTTCGCTCCGTAGACTTCACCTGCTTGCGTACGCGCGCGTGTCCGTTTGTCTGTCTGTGTGCATGGCAAAAAACGACGCATCACGTACAGAGATGCCTCGCCTGACCACCTCAAAAAGACTTATATGCGAAAAAAAGATTGCTACAACGGACATAATGTCCGCTGGTTTCCCAACGCCCCTTCGCATTTGCGCACGCGACGAAACGTAGCCAAATTATCTACTGCTTCTATGTACTGTCAATGAAATATCAGTGTGGAAAAGTATTGCGATAGCATTGCCCCGGTCTGTCAATCATCTGTACAATATATATATCATGTGTTGAAACGGAAAAAAATCCGCAGAACGCGGACAAAAAGTAGTTTGATATAATTTCCTCACCAAGGCTGCAGATACGGCTTCTGGGTGGGCCCAAAACCTAGGGAAACCAGCGTAAAAGCTGTCGGCTTTGGGCCCGCCCAGAACTCCTATCCAGATTGCAAAGATCACTACCTATACTGACGCGACGCATCCTACTCAGCTTGTCCTTTAAAGTCAACGAGAAAGATTTTACTTTCGAATTTCAAAACACTCTTCTCTAATGTAAAGGACGTCGCTGCGCCCACAAGGACGCGCAATTGCGCGTCCTTGTGATATTGCCCCATTTCCAGGATTATCTCCCTCTGTTAAAGAGACGGCCTAAGAAATCCCATACTTTTCGGATTCCGCTCTCTTCCACCTCTTCACTCTTTGATCCTGTTTTTGCCTGCGAGGTGTCCTTTTTGGCCTCTTCCTTGTCCTTTGTTTCTGCCTCTATGGCCGCTGGCTTTACAACTGCAGCTGTAACAACTGCTACCATGCTTGAGGTCTCTCCCTTAGCCTCCTCAATTTTTTTCTGCTCCTCTTCGGTAAGAGGAAATGTCTCTTTGTTCTCACATCGTATCTCGTTTATCTTCTTTCGGGTCGTGAGATACACGAAGCCCGTGGATTTTGCGATGCCCCATGGCTTTAGTATCTCGTCCGCATACTTTGTCTGAAACGCATGCACTGCGTCGAGTGTTGCCCTATCGTAAGATCCATTTTCTTCCACAGATGCCCCTTCGAAATCTTTCAACACTTTCTGAAGTCTCGACACTTGCTCGGTGTCATTTTTCCCCCCGAAGCGAATGAACGCAGTAAGGTACGTATCGCACGCAGCAACAGCCTCCGTTGTCGTCGACGTGCCAAGGACTTCTCCCGTGCTCGTAGCCGCGGCCGTAGAGCTTCCTCCTCCACCACCACCTCCGCTGCCACCACTTGATTCATCAGTATCGCCAGGTTCTGAGCAGCCAGGGTCGTTCATGTCTATGAGCGAATCACCATCATTATCGATACTGTCTTCGCACGCCCGCGCTGCGCCTCCACTATTTCCTCCGCCTGGGTTGCTGCCTCCATCGCCGCCTCCAGTAGGATCCGTCTCGTCAGTGTCTTCCGCAGAAGAACAGCCTGGATCGACACTGTCTACTTTTCCGTCATTGTCGTTGTCCACACCATCCGAACATGCGGGGGTAGAACCACCTCCGCCCGGTGCCGGCGACTCTGAATCACTCGTTGGAGTTCCGCAGTCCGGGTCACCGCCATTGTTGGGTGCCCAGTCAATGAGCCCGTCATTGTCGTTATCAATGCCGTCCGAGCATGCGGGAGACTCAGATGGAATTGGTCCACTGCCACCGCCGCCCCCACCCGATCCTTCACTTGCGTCGAAAATATCATCGCAACCAGGATCACCGAATAGAGGCACAAAATCCATTAATCCATCACCGTCGTTATCAATGCCATCCGAACATTCGTTCGGCAATGGGTCCGTTGGAATATCCCCCGGATCCGCAAAAGCTAGACGCTGGTTTCCCATAAAGAAGGCTACCGTAAGAAGCGTGACAAACGCCACTATCCCCCCGACTCGCCCTGCACGTGTCAACGTCATAAGCTCGTTATTAAGAATTTTTATAATGACAAGTAAAAAGTACGTCTGTCCGTAAGAGTATCCACGGCGCCTGCCCTGTCAACACGTTCGGATGCCAAAAACCCAGACGCAACACATCGTTGCACAGTGTCAAATCACGATTGCAGCACGTGTCTGTTTGTCGCTCTGATTGGAAGGATGTCCGTTACGATACAAACACACAAGATCAGCTCGTGTTCTATACTAATCTAAAGGACATTCAGCTCGACGATCAGACTGTCCTTTTGACAAAATACCTGGTGGCAAGCAGAGTCGTAATTGGTACGACAAGGACGACCCCTATCGAGCCCACGACGATCCGAACGATCTCCGACGCGAATAGCTCGCGATTCAGGATCATAAAAATGTCGGTGTTTCCTGCACTATAAAACCACAGGAGGAGAGGCAGCGCTGCGCCGACATACGCGATTGCGAGTGTATTGACAAGCGCCCCAATATGTTCCCTGCCAATCCTGAGTCCGCGCCGGTATATTTCTCGCCGAGATAAGTCCGGCGCGGCTGCTGTAAGCTCTTCAACGGCAACCGATTGCCCTATCGCTGCATCGTACAAGACACCGAGGAGTCCGATGAGTATCGCGCCTAATAAGAGGCCTGCAAAATCGATTCCGCCTCTTGTGTTGAGGTTGAGATATGTTGCTGCATCATCGGTAATACCGCTTAGATTTGTTATGTCTATTGCGACATACGCGAGAACCCCGGTCGCGAGCACGGTCGTGATCATGCCCGCCACTGCTATGTGTGTCATCTTATTGAATCCATGCGTGAGGTATGAGCCAATAAGGACGATGGCTGATGCTGTAACGACCGACACAAGCGTGGGATCATAACCCCTCAGCACTCCAGGGAGGAGGAAAAATGCAATAAAAAGAAGGCTCGAGCCAAGAGAAATGAGTGCGCGTACCCCTTGTTTTCCTCCAAAAATTACAACAATGGCAATAAACAACGCCACCAATATCCCTAGTGCCGGAAGTCTGTATGGCTCAACAACGGAATACGTCGTAAGACCGCTTGCCGAATCGACAACGCGGCGCATGTAGAATGTGTCTCCTTCCTGAAGCACCAGATAGTCATTTTCAATCGTGACCTCATTCCCTTCTTCGGAACCGGTAAGGACCAGGACCTTGATCTCTTGATATAAAGTATCCGTGTCTGTGCCGGGGATCTCCCTTGTTTCCTGCCTCAAGACTTCTACGACCCGCGATTTTGATATCTCTGTCTCATCCTCGACCAGCTCTTGAGAATGAAGTGGAGCCGGGACAATGAAAAGAAAGGTGAGCAGTAAAACACAAAAGCGGAAACGCATCCGTGAAAGTATACCCCTACACCTTTTAGAATTAAAGGTGTGGGGGTATATCGCATTACTTTTTCGAGCAGGAGTTACACGTTCCGAAGAACTCGAGAACATGCTCATCAATGGATTTGAACTTTTTGCTTGTCTGCTGGCTAAATAGCGAATGCATCTTGCACTCAGAAAGCTCCTCAATATAACCACAACTATTACACACCGCATGGTGGTGATGTGTTTCCTCCCCCGGCGAGAATTCGTAACGCAGAGAGGCGTCTTTGAGGCGAACCTCCCGCATGACACCGACAGCAACGAGGCTCTTGATATTGCGATACACCGTCACAACATCCATGCTCCTGCACATTTTGTGCAACCTCTCTACAGTGAAGGGACCATGTATTTTTCTCATTTCCTTCAACATAGCAAGTCTCTGCGTGGTTGCGCGAAGTTTCGCAGTAGCAAGGATCTGATGATCGTTCATGTTGTCCACACTACCATACATGCAAGTGACTTGCAATTAAAAAATCAGTATGTACACTGCCCAATATGTTAGCCGAGCTGCTTTGGCCGCTTCTCGCAGCACTCGCCGTCATGGCAGTATCGCTTTCGGGGGTCGTCTTTACCGCGGGCGCGCTTGGTGCATTCGTCCAAAGGAACCTGACGTATCTCGCCACATTTTCAGGAGGAGTGTTTCTACTTGTCGTATATCACCTTTTGGAGGAAACGCTGCACGAAAGCGCCTCTCTCGCCCTCGCAGCTGGTTCGGTCCTGTTTGGCGCTGCGCTTCTTCAGGCGCTTCATCATCTCCTCCCTGATGTGCATCACCACCATCAGTCAATGGCACATGACCACACGCATACTTCGATTGATGGGAGGCGAGTCTTGATAAGTGACGCCTTCCACAATGTAGGAGATGGCGTGCTCCTCGTTGCTGCATTTGCCGCAAATTGGACTATCGGCATCGTAGCCGCTATCGGGATCGTCATACACGAACTTGTACAAGAGATCTCGGAATATTTTGTATTACGGGAAGCTGGGTATTCAAACTGGCAAGCGCTTTCAAGAAATTTTCTTTCTTCGGCAACAATACTCGTAGGTCTGTTCATAGCGGCGTTCCTTGGTTCGGCCGAGGAGATTGCAGTTCTGTTTGCGGGCATTGCCGCTGGCGGTTTCCTAACCATCATGACACAGGACCTTCTTCCACATGCCGTCGCGTCCATACGAACCTCTGGAGGAGGCTGGAAACATCTTTTGGCGGCCGCCTTCGGAGTGGCGCTTATGTTCAGCGTACAATCACTTTTCTCGCATGAAGAACGTACCGATGGAGTAACCTCGACTCAATTTCCATCAGTGAGCCGAGGGTAGTGCTACAATTCAGAGCACATGAACTTTCTCGACGCACTCATACTCGGGGTTGTTGAGGGCTTGACTGAATTCCTGCCCGTTTCTTCAACTGGGCACCTGATCCTCGCAAGCTCGCTCCTTGGTTTGCCGGATTCTGAATTCCTGAAAAGTTTCGAGATTGCGATACAAAGCGGCGCCATTGCGGCAGTTGTCGCGCTCTACTTCCGCTCGTTTTTTGATATCGAGATCATTAAACGCCTCATAGCAGCGTTCATTCCTACAGCGGTTATCGGATTTGCACTATACAGCGTAGTTAAAACATACTTTCTTGGAAATGAGACGCTTGTCCTTGCTGCGCTCTTCCTCGGAGGCATCGCGCTCATCGTATTCGAACTTCTGTATAAAGAGGACGGTGATGCAGCATCTTCTGTAACAGCAATTACGTATAAACAGGCAGCATTTATCGGGCTGTTCCAGGCGCTCGCGATGATACCCGGCGTATCACGCTCCGGCGCAACCATCGTCGGCGGGCTTTTAACCTCCGGCATTAAGCGTGCCGCAATCGTTGAGTTCTCTTTCCTCCTCGCGGTGCCGACAATGCTCGCAGCAACTGGCTACGACCTGCTCAAAAGCTATTCGAGTTTTAATACGGGGGATTTCGGCATCCTAGCAGTCGGATTGATAACATCTTTCTTCGTTGCGATGGCAGCAATCGTATTCCTTCTTCGCTTCATCCGAAACCATACCTTTATTTCATTCGGCATATACCGTATCGCCATCGCTCTCCTGTTTTGGCTCCTAATCTTGTAGACTTCACAGTAGTATGCTTGAAAGAAAATGGCGTAACCTAATAGTGTCGATCAAGGCAATACACGAGACATGGGGGACAGAGCCGAGTTTCCGAGTACAAATCATCGCAAGTATTGCCATATGCATCGCTGCTGCCCTCATTGGTGTCACACCAACGGAATGGGCGGTCCTCATCCTTGCGCTTTTTGCTGCGGCGGCGATAGAACTAATTAATACCGGAATTGAACGCATCGGAGACGCTTTCGGAAGATACGATCACCACATTGGGCTCATCAAGGACCTCGGCTCTGCTGCTGCCGGCACCTTCGGCGTCGGCACAATCATTGTCTGCAGCATTATATTCATCCGACATCTTTTGTAGCATCGAACCCGAGACACACGGAATTCAAGCAATAGCGTTTTCCAGTCGGGGTAGGTCCATCGTCAAACACGTGACCTAGGTGCGATTTGCAGTTCGCGCATACGACTTCGACTCTTGTCATGCCATGCGAATCATCGCGTACATGCTCAACTGCGCCCGGCAGCGCCTGGTCGAAGGATGGCCATCCCGTACCAGAATCGAATTTTGCATCCGATGCGAACAGCGCGTTCCCACACGCTGCGCAGCGGAACATGCCGTCGCGATCTTCGTGCAGAAGCTTGCCGGTAAACGCCATCTCAGTGCCTTTTTCGCGAAGGACTTTATATTGCTGCGGCGTTAACTTTTTCTTCCACTCATCTTCGTTCTTCGGCATTGTCCTACTATATCATCCTCCATTTAGGATCGTTTTAAGAAGCGCCATTCGGACCAACACTCCATATCCTGCCTGTTTGAAATACACGGCATGTGGTGAGTCATCTACTTCTGGCGCTATCTCCCCCGCGCGAGGCAGCGGGTGAATAAGGATCGCGCCATCCCTCATCGCATCAGTCATTGGGCGGGTGATAACGAATTGTTTGCTCAGCCGATTGTATTCGTCTTCACTCATCCATTCTTTTTGCATGCGCGTTTGGTACACAACATCTGCCGCCTTCATCGTCGCCCCCAAATCCTCTGTTTGTTCAAACGAAACCTTTTTTTCGTTTAAATATTCTTTTATGTCATCTTTGACTTGCAGTTCAGGCGCTGCGACGAACGTCATTTTTATATCGTTGTATTTGCCTAGGAGGTATGCGAGAGAGCGAGAGGAGCGGTAATATTTTAAGTTTCCGACGAATGCGATGTGGATCCCGTCTGTTCTCCCTATCTCGCGCTGGATGGTATAGAGATCCAAAAATGCTTGCGTCGGATGCTGTCCCGTGCCGTCTCCTGCATTAATGACCGGGACTTCTGACACCTTTGCTGCTCGCTCTGCCGCGCCGGCTTCCGGATGCCGAAGAACGATGATGTCCGCATAGTTGTCTACGATGCGAATAGTATCCTCGATAGTCTCTCCTTTTGTGGAAGAAGAGTTCTCATTCGCATTTTCCATCGAGAGAACGTCCCCGCCTAGGCGCATCATGGCGCTCTCGAAACTGAGACGCGTCCTTGTCGATGGTTCAAAAAAGAGGGACGCGAGGATTTTCCCATCGAGGGTGCGCTCCCTTTTGTTCTCAAGAGACGTCGCAAGCGAAAAAAGTCTTGAGAGGGCTTCCCTATCAAACTGCTGAGTTTCGATTAAGTGTTGAAGCATTAAAAGTACATGCTACACAGTAGCTTGCATATGCGCAACCGGCTGAGGTGTGCTACTTTTTTCTAGTTTTCCTATACTTCCGCTTCACTCCCCTGAACGCTTTGAATGCTTTTGCCATCTGGTCGATAAAAAGGCCAGTGCTCATATCCATCTTTGTGAAGCGCTTGTTGCGCGGATTGAACACCTGCAAGCGCTTCTTTATTTCCCCTTTCCGGCCGGCTCCCCTTCGGCCATTCTTTGCCATACGACCAATATATATTATGCTTTCAACGCTTCAAGCCGCCGCAATGCTTCTGTGTGAATAGCTGCACCAACATGTCGCTGTTCAGTGATACGAGCAGCTTCTTTATGAATATTTTCTCTTACGCTCCCCGGTTGATCAGAGGCATGCGCACAAACGAGATCTATTGCATCCAGATATCGAGGATGCGAGACATTGCGTAACAACGTCAAAGTCTCTTCTGGCTTCTGTTCGATCTCTTCTCGAAAAGAAAGTACCGCCGCTTCTATTTCCGGAAATTTTTTTCTTGCGGCAACAGCATGAGCCATTCTTTCGACATCACTTATCCGTTGATCGACTTCTTGCCGCGTCGAAGAGTCAATCGGTTGAGGAACTGCCGAAAGAAGTTTAGAAAAAATTTCTGATCTACGCTCGTGAATTTTAGCAAGTACAAAGTCAGCAAGCTGCAGATCTTTTTGCCTTTCTTCCTCGGCAGAGTCAATAGACGCCATTGTATCCGAGAGAGTCCTTTCCCATTGTCGACTTTCAGTCATAAAGCCTATTATACAAAATTAACCAAGATGCGCGTGGTCGTTCCACACAAGCAACTGCCAGCCATTCTTCGCAGAACTGTAGTAACCCTTGTGCTCCTCAAAACCGTATCGAAGCACCGTTAGGCCCGTATTCGTCGTGAGCGACGTCTCAAGCACATGCTCGCACGCTTCCGGAGTCAGCGCGCTCCCAAGGAGCAAGCGGGCGAGAAGAAGCCTCTGGAAGACTCCGTGCGTAACAACCAGAATAGTATTCTCTTTCCTCTCTTCCAACATCTTGAGGACAGTATCAGTGCGAGCTCTCAAGTCTTCGAACGTTTCCTCGTCGGAATAACGCCAACCAGGTTCGCCAAAATGTTCCGTGACCTCCTGCGTGATCTGTAGTTGCCCTGCATCATCCATTGGCTTTCCCCGCTGCTCTTTAGGCAATATCCTCTCCCTGAGCAGATCGGTAGATTCCACCGGAACTCCTATCTTCTTAGAGATGATTCTTGCCGTCTCATTTGCCCTATCCATCGTACTCGCGACGATGCACTCGATAGAAAGTTTCGCTGCACGCTCCGCCATATACTCCGCCTGCTTGCGTCCTTCGTCGGAGAGTGGCGTGTCCGGCGTCTGGAAAAATTTACCTTTATTCCCTGCCGTTTCTCCATGCCGTACGATGTAAATGGTTTTCATTCGCTGCATTCTAGCAAAATCACCCGAGATGCGCATGGTCATTCCACACGGCAAGCCGCCACTTGGAACGAGATCTCTCTTTCTTTGTTTCTCTAAGTTTTGCCACTGTTAAAGAAGTATTTTCAAGCTCTTCTAAACCATCGATGATGTGCAAACATTCTACCGACGTCAGCTCTGAGCCAAAAATTAGCGCCGCCGCGATAACGTACATAAAGAATCCATGCGTTACGACCGCGATGTTTTTCTCGTCTCGCTGTGCAAGATACTGGAGCCCATTCATTGCCCGCTCTTTAAGATCTTCAAAATTCTCGCCATCTTCATAACGCCATCCTGGAATGTGGAAATTTTCTTCGATCTGCCTTACTGCCTCCACCGTGGTTGGATCGTCACGTTTTTTCCCGAGTATGCTGCTGGCAGAAACTCGTTCTCGAAAATAGCTTGCCGTTTCTATTGGAAGCCCCACTCGTTCTGAAATTATATGCGCCGTTTGCTGCGCGCGTAGCATATCGCTCGCGACCAATACCTCCACAGGCAATTTTGTAAGCCGCTCACCTATCGTTGCCGCCTGAGCTTTCCCCTTCTCGGAAAGCGGGGTATCGAGCGTATTGTACCGCCGCGCGGCGTTGTTCTCGCTCTGCCCATGCCGGACAAAATAGATCGTCTTCACAACGTTATTCTATAAGACGAACTTCCCATCGTGATAGATTACCTTTTGCTGACCATTCTTGAGATGCGCGGTCACAGTGCGTTTCGTCGTCGAGATGATATCGGTGTGGACCGACGAGTCATTGAACCCAAGATTTGCTGCCTGTTTTTTCGAGAGCTTTGATACATCACCTGAAAACGTATCTTTGTACGCCATGCCGAGCGCGAGGTGCGTATTTCCCTGCCTGCCACCAACATTCTCATCGTACAAGGTCTCCGCCATGAATTTTGTGATGCGCGAGTGTCGGCTATCAGTGAGCGAGTATTCGCCGATCTTATTTGCCCCCTCGGTCGCAATCATTTGCTTCAAAAATTTCTCGTTTGTCTTCGCTTTGCTTTTTACTACCTTCCCATCCTTGAACCACAGCTGTATGCCTGTCATCATCGTTCCATAGCGATACAAAGGCTGGTTGAACCGTATCCACCCATTCGTGCCACGCCAATCGGGAGACGTGAATATCTCGAACGATGGCATGTTGTACCCGCGACCCGCGAGCCATTGGCGCTTCTCGCCAAGCTTGACCCAGAGATCTGCATCAGCACCCTTCACATGCAACTTGTCGATTTTTGGGGAAAGTTTGTTTAGTGCGAGTTTGTAGTGTTCGATTTCTTTGTACACTTTTTTCCACTCGGCTATTGGGTTCGCTTTATCCAAAAAGCACGCCTTGATTATCTGGTCCCAGTACACTTTTTCTGAGAGCCCTGCTTCCTTCGCCATACCAGGAGTCCCGTACATGCAGATAGACCACGTCAGTTTTCCCTTGTATTCCTTCTCGCGCCGCCAATCCATAAAAGGCTTCATGGTCTGCCCGCGGAGCATTATCTTTTTCGGGTCCACGCCATCCATCGCATGCGGGTCCTTTTCGGCGAGGATAAAGAGCGAATGGTCCATGTCGTCCACGACACCCTTCAAATAATTCTTCGGAAAGAATGTCAGCTGCTCGTGGCTTCCGTGTTCGTAAAAATATCGGGTGAAATTGATATTGCGCCGCCTATCCCCCTCCTCCTCATCGGGACCGTAGTGAGAGATTACGTGTCCACCCGCATCGATGATAGCGTTGTGTATCGCGATAAAAAGAGGCTTCGCGGATTCCGTCGCCGAAAGCCGCACAACATCTCCTTTCTGTATGCCCTGACCTTTATTCAGGGCAAAGTTCACCATCACATCCGCGTATTTTTTTAGGATTTTGTCACTCGGTATATATGCCATACGTTTAATCGCAGTATATGCGGCAATTTGTATTTTTCCAAACTTATCTATGATATGCTTTGGAGATGTCAGATCTGCGCGGCATTAAACCTCCAGAAAAGGAGGATATGGAGAGGAAAGATCTCGGCAGGCAATTGATTGGAATAGGAAGCAAGATTTTGAGCGAATCCAATGATGACAAGGTCGCGCGGGAGGCCGCTCGTAAACTCCGGCTCATTGCAGACAAACTAGACAAGTCGACAGAATGATTTTGTGCGTGTTATATAAAGTGTAGTTGGGTCATGGGGCACCCAACTCTTGTTCTTCAGCCCCGAGGAGAAAAAGAAAGTGCCATCGATAAGCGCAATGGCCGACCGCGGTCGTCTGCAGGATCCTGTGCCTGAAGACGTAATATCGGTCACGCGGCAGCTCGCCGCAATCACAAACATTTCGTCCATACCTTTTTTGGTACGAACTGTCGGTGATAACCGGTACTGCGTTGTCAAGCAAGGGGTCCTCTACGATATTGTGATCTCTCGCAGAGCGGAATAGATCCGCTCACTCCTCACGCTACTTCGGGCGGCCCCCAGGGCCGTCCGAACATTTTAAGTTTTACCCAAACGTGAAAGCGTATGCCTCTAGGCCCGCGCCGTCGATCTGAATTTCTAGCACGTGCTCTCCCGGTTCTTCATCGTGCACAAGCTTGTAAAGACGGTGCTCCCTCACTTCTCCCCTACTAGTTGCGACGTCGATATCCCCACCCGCAAAATCACCGACAGGTTTTCCATCACGGAGCACCGTTATTGTTACTCCGTCGAGAGCACTTGCAACTAGGTACACATCCTTTGCGTTGTAGCGATAGATGATCTTTCCCCTGCTCTTTGTCTCTGCATACTCCTCAGTAATGTTCCATTCCCCCTCTAAATACAAAGCGTTACGAATGATATTTTCAGGAACGGCGAATGTGCCACTTCCTAATGCGCCAGGATCACCATTCGCAAAATATTCATTCCGCAGCGCGCCAAAATATGTCTCCGGACTCCCGATGCCGGACAGATCGGCTTCTTCGATTTCAGCGGCGACGATATCCGTGCCTGGCATTCCT
Organism: Candidatus Kaiserbacteria bacterium; assembly: GCA_016217965.1. Taxonomy (GTDB): domain Bacteria; phylum Patescibacteriota; class Minisyncoccia; order Phycocordibacterales; family UBA2100; genus UBA10103. The sequence goes on along the minus strand of JACRFI010000020.1, from coordinate 73,078 downwards.
TCACCGACGACCATTGAGCGCTCCATAAGAGCACGTTGTATCGCCGCCTCTGTTTCCTCGTAAGCACCCTCCCCTATGTGGTCATAGACGATAAATCCGTCGATATCAACCAAGTATTTCCGGGGCCAGTAATTATTCCCAAGCGCACGCCACGTTTCGTAATCGTTATCAAGAACGCTCGGATATTTGATGCCGAATTGCTGCACTGCCCATTCCACATTCTTTGCATCCTTTTCAAAGGCAAACTCAGGCGTATGGATACCGATGATCTGCAAGCCCTGATCGCGATACTTATCATCCCATGCCTTAAGGTACGGAATGGTGCGCTGGCAATTGATGCAGCTATACGTCCAGATATCGAGAAGCACTACTTTCTTCCCACGGAACTCCCCTATGGTGATGGGTTGCCCATTTGTATTGACGAACCCCGCGGGCTTCATTATTTCCGGCGCACGCTCGAACAGTTGCACCTTCTTCTCGACGCGCATTCCTTCGTCAAAAATGATCGGCGTATTCTGCGGCAATATCGGCTTCCCCGATGGATCAACGAACTGAAGCAACCTCTGCTCCACCTTGGTGATGTCGAATATTCCCCATTCAAGCAGCTTTATTTGCGCTTTTTTATCATAGCCTGTGAATATCACGACGCCCACTATCACGAACACAATGCCGAGTACCCGCTTGAAATTTCCGTGCGGGTCGGCAGCAAATCCGAGACGATCAGCAAGCCGCTGCCCAAAAATCGCAATTGCTAGAAGCGCGAGGCAGAGTCCTGCCACGTATGCAAACATATCCAAGACTCCCAACGCAAAATTTTGCGGAAGCACCGTCGCAAGAACAATGAAATACGTCGGGGAGCACGTTGCGAACACTGGACCGAGCGCGGCACCAATGAGCACGTTGCCCCAAAAACTCTTGCGCTGATAGCCTGTCGAGACAAGTTGTGTAGAGCGCGCATTAAGCCTCGCGATAAAAGGAAGTCGTTCCCAAAATCCTGGAAAGAGAAGCGTGAGTCCGAAAAAGAACACAATGCCACCTGAAAGATACGTCCAAAACGCCTGCGGTATTGCAATGAATGCAGTCGAGGCCTTAAGGAGAAACGTAAATACGATGACCGATGCGCCGAGCGAGAAAACGACAGTCGTTGCGTGCCGAAGGCGAACATGCCGCATCGGATCAAGTGATCCTCCGATAATAATTGGAAGAAGCGGCAGTATGCACGGAGCAAGCACTGTCAACAAACCCGCGATAAATGAGAGGATGAGAAGCGCCATGCTTACTTCACGCGAGCCACGATATCAGAAAGAGTCGGGCTCCCGCTCCACTTTGCAATCATAGTGCCTTGCATATCAACTTGCACGAATGTGTGTTGATAAGTAACGCCATATTTCTGCTTAAGAGATGCCGAATCGTCGTAATTCACATCAAGAATTGTGAGATTCTCGGGAATCTGCGAGAGATGCGCCTTGATATCTGCATCAACGGTTCTGCATGTTGGACACCATGCTGCCCGGAAAAATAGCACCACATCTCCTGCCTCTGCCCATGCAATCTTCTCTGGTGAATAGGCTTCGTACGTCCCGCCATGCGCCATCATTGCTCCCTTCTCCATCGCGTCCCCCTCCGTTTTCATGATTTCATCTTTTTTTATCGAATCATCAGCGTCCATCTCATCTTTCTCCATCATCGAATCTTCCTCTTTTTCCATCACGTCTTTCTGCACTGCCTCGTCCTTCATCATTGTTTCCTCTTTCTGCATCATGAGCTCGTCCTTGCTCGAAAAGTAGTACCAGCTTCCCCCCAGAACTAGCACGATGATTAATCCGGCAACTGCTATTTGTGTATTCATATTTTTCGCGCGAAAGGAATAATGTCTGCAGTATAGAACCTTGGGGCGTAATGTAAAGTTGACTTTACATTTGCGCTGTGGACAAGTGCGCACTAACAAAAACGATCCGTGTACCACCCAGAAACAACCTTCGCGAGAACCATGGTACCGAGCGCAAGAGGTATCCACGGATCAATTGCATGTGCAACGCCTTGCAGAACGAGTGCAAGCGTAAGAATCCCAATTCCCGAAAGGTACGCTATGCGCCCCGCGTACATGCGGTTTTGTACATCCCGCTCGTCTCCGCCATGCTCTCTCGCGACAAATCCGATCCACATTGCCGATAGTGCGGCAGCCGATACAAGCGCCACCATGGCGGCCATATCCGGCATCCAGTACATGAATGGATCGGTGAGAGCAAATAGAGAAACGAGAAGAATGAGCGCAAGGATGTACTGCATATCGTGAATTACGAAATAGTAAATATGTCCTCAACCGGCCTCCTAAAGATCCGAGCGATCTTGAGGGCAAGCAAAACCGATGGAGTGTAGTTCCCCTTTTCGATCGCTATGATGGTTTGCCTCGATACCTGCGCTTTCTCCGCGAGTTCTTCTTGTGTAAAACCGCGATCGGAACGGAATTTTTGCATGTTGTTTCGAACATTCATGGTATTCCTGCACTGTATGAGCTTGTATCGTCATGTCAAGTGGACTTTACGTGATACCGTCACGATAATTGAAACCCTGGCGATACGCATCGATCGCAATCTTCGCAACGCTCATCATGGGAGAAGGAAGCGCGTCGAATGAAAACCAGTCCCATCCCTCGCATTTTTCCGGCTCAAGATTTTGAGGTTCCCCGCTTTTCCAGTCGGCTACGAACGACACCTGAATGAAGTGATGTGATTCCCACATGAGTGCGTTTCCAAGGAACAGAAATCGAACATTTTCTATCTCGACACCGCTCTCCTCACTCGTCTCGCGCCTTGCGCACTCTTCGAACGACTCCATGTACTCGAGATGGCCGCCGGGAAAAGCCCACTCTCCCTGCCCCGGAAATTTTTTGCGTTTACCAAGAAGCACCTTGCCCTCTTTCAATATCATGACACCCACACCGACAAGCGGACGTTCTTCCATTGCCAACAATTTACCACGAAATGAGAAATCCCATGGTTTTGCCATGGGATTTCGATTTTGGACCCACCCCTGCTACCGCAGGCAGGGCGCACGCCTACTTCTGCAAACATCTCCTACATCGGTTTCGAACTACCTCCCGCCATGCAATGCACGCACTCTTTCCTGTGCATCACAATGAGATAGATGGCCGATAGTCCGACCAAGATATAGATTATTTGCGAGAGCGTAGAACTCATGCCGCCGAACAAAGAGCCGATCTCCCATCCGGTAAGCGCGAGCAGGAGCCAGTTGAGCGCCCCTACAATGACAAGAACAAACGCAACCATGTGTAACCACTTCATACAAAATTGCACGCTATATACGTACGTAATCGACCCTTGCCGCAATTATAGTCCCGCTGTGGGACCGCACTGGCGTTTGTCCCCATGCGCCAAAATATGCTTCTATTTCAAGGGAAATAACGCTTCCTCGCCCTCGGTAAGATCTTTGTACACCGTGGGGTTTGCAGCGATAAAGTTGAGATTCTTGTAATCAAAATCATTCGAACCTATATTTCGAACAATTCCCCCTGCTTCCGTGACAAGCAGCGTCCCCGGTGCAAAATCATAATCCATGCCGTATGGGTCTTTGCAGACACGCGCATCAATTTTTCCCGATGCCACCATGGCGAATTCCCACCCTGCAGAGAAGGTGGTCACAAGGTCCGTCCTCTCGCGCATCGTATTCCTCAGTGCCGCATTCTCAGGCACCTCGACTCGTGTCTCAAATGACACAAACGCGCTCGATAACGGGCGCTCGCTCACGCGGATGGCTTTATCGTTTTTAAAAGCACCTTTTCCTTTTTCAGCCGAATACATCTCGTCGTGCAGAAAATCGTATATTGCGGAGAACACTACTTCGCCGGCATCAACGAGGGCAAGCATGGACGTACAGAATGGAAGTCCACGAATGTAGTGCGCCGTGCCGTCTATGGGGTCCATCAGCCAAAATTTCTTTGCGGTCCTATCTCCGCCGCGCTCTTCTCCGACGAACTCGATGTCCGTGTGGATGCGTGTTAGCTCTGCCATCACAAACGTTTCTACATCAATATCGAGTTGCGTCACGACGCTCCACGCCGAATCCGTCTTCTGGTTGACCGCCTTCGCTTTCCCCCAATGTGATAGCAACATGTCCCGCGTCTCCCGCATAACCGGCAATACGGTTTCAGAATAATTCATGTTACCTAAGAGCGGCTACGGCTTTTATAAATTCCGCCGCCCAGCGGTAGACATTATAATCGCGAATGGAATTGCGCATCATTTTCATGCGCCTGTGCTGCTCTGGCTTCGGCATAAGAAGCGCCTGATGGATAGATTCTGCTACTTCCTCCGCGCTGTATGGATTCACGATAATTGCCCCTCTGTCAAAATCGCGAGATGCCCCAGTGAATTTACTGAGTATAAGAACGCCTGCTTCATCGTCGCGCGCGGCGACAAATTCTTTCGCAACCAAATTCATCCCGTCATGGAGGGAAGTTACAAGACAAGCATGTGCCAAACGATACAAGGGGCGCAGCTCTGCGTGGGAAAAATGCCGCGTTTGAAGCACGATCGGCTGCCAACCATTTCTCTTTCCACCAAAAGCGGATCCTCCTCGGGCGGAGAACTTCGTGTTAATGCGCGACACTTCTTTCTCTACCGATTGCGCGAATTGCTGGTATGTTTCGGATTCTCCCCGGCTTATCGGCGCAATCTGAAGAAACGTGAATTTATGAGCGTATTCCGGATGCGCATCGAGAAAAAATTCGACGCCCCGGAGTCGCTCCAAAATACCTTTTGTATAATCGAGGCGGTCTACGCCAAGGCCCACGAACTCGGTCGTAATATTCAAGGCCTCGAGCGATGCGCGCGTCGGTGCCTCCGCCTCTTTCTCATGCATCGCATCTGTGAATGAGATGCTAATAGGGAACGGTTTGATGCGTGTTATGTGCTCATCACGCGTTATCGCAAACTGCTCAAGGTCGATGAGCGATTCCACTTCTTTCCCGACTGTTTCAATAAAGTTGTTGCAGAACTGCTGCGTGTGGAACCCGATGATATCGCTCCCGAGCATCCCATCGAGAATCTCTTTTCTCCACGGACAAATGCTAAACGCCTCCGCCGACGGCCATGGGATGTGCCAGAAAAGCCCTATTTGCGCATCCGGACGCGCCTCTTTTATCATTCGCGGCAGAAGCGCGAGATGATAATCCTGAACGAGAATGAGAGGCCGCTCAATGCCCTTCAATTCTGAAAGAAGTGTCTTTGCAAACAGACCGTTCACGCGTTTATATGTAATCCAATCTTCTTTACGGAACGCCGGGCGTGTGTGCGCAATGTGACAGAGCGGCCATAGAGCTTCGTTCGAGAATCCTGTGTAATACCCTTTCACTTCTTTTCCTGTGAGCCAAATGCGCTTCAACATGTACTTCGGGTCATCTGGCGGCACTTGTATCTTTCCATCTTGGTCCGCCGTTTCTCTATCTCCACTCCCGCTTCCATGCGCTATCCAAGTGCCGCCGCAGGCAGCCATAACAGACTCGAGCGCGGTCACCATGCCACTTGCCGGAACAGAATACGCAACCTCTCCACCATCTCTCGTGTGTATGTATGGCTCTCTATTTGAGACAACAAATATCTGCCTGTCCTTCAAATACGCTTTTATGAATTCCTTGAGCCGCTCTTCAGTCCATGGAGTATCCAACTTCTCGAGCCGCATACGAGCTTCTTCGCTCGCTGCGGTTCGGGCTTGGGCAAGCGAGTGTGTCAATTTTCCTATCTCGCTTGCAAGCGGGCGAAAGAACATGCCATGTTGTGTTTCAGAAACTCTTCCTCTCCCCGCCCGAGCAGACTTTATCGCCTCGGCAAGATTCGTGAGCGGCTTAAAGATAACCCAACGTACGAGTGCGGCGATAGCAACAGAAAAGAGCAATATGTAAATGAATACGCCGAGGAGGCTGTCACGCCACTGTCCGGCAACACTCTCCTCTATGTACGAGGCATCCTGCACGACAATGAATGCTCCAGCAGGGCCTTCCTCGCGATGCACCGGATGCGCAAGGACGTACAGTTGCATCGTGTCGACGACAAGAAAATCTCCTACAGGCTCGTCTTTTTTTATTGCATCCTCCACGATGCGTTTTGCAACATCAACATCTTCCGGAACATCTTTCGACTTAACTATCACATTGCCCTGCCGGTCATAGATAACCACGCCAAGAAGCCGCTCACGGCCCGCGAACGACGTCGCGATCTTTTCTAGCGTTGATGTCGCGTTTCGCTGTCGTGCTGGCTCTATCGATTCATTGAGGCTGTCCGCGAGAAGACGGGTCCGGTATTGCATGTCCGCCGAAAGTGCGAACCGTTCTTGCTGTGCTTGGAAATAGGTAAAGAGAAGTGCAACAACACTAACCCCGAATATAACGCCGAAAACGATGAGAAAAACTTGGCGCATAAAGAGCCTCTTTTGCTCGTCTTATCAGCCTACCTTGTAACGAGATGCTATTCAACTAACCGCGCCGTAACGACGAGCCTATGGTCATATGTCTTCTTATCCTTGATCCAGTCACCATCACAAGTAATAAGAGCGAGTCTCGATGGACCGGTATCATCGAATATCGCATCTGCTGGTGCTTTGTTATATGCGTACGATTTCGAACTGACGACCTCAAAGCGGAGCTTTTTCCCCTCTGCAGTCTCAACGTAGATATCATCTCCGGGCCTAACATTTTTCAGTTCCTTAAACACTCCGGCGAGCCCAAGCGCATTATCAACATGCCCCGCAATGACTGCACTCCCGCGCTCTCCTGGAGCAGAGCCCATCATGTACCACGCGACATTGTGAAAATTGCTCGGTGTTGCCATGTCGCCATTTTCCTTGGCGCCTACAGGCTCAACGTATGCATCAATGTGCTGAGATGGAACAAGGAGCCGCACGGGATAGTATCGTAGTTCAACTTTTTTTTCCTCCGCGTTCGCCAAGGGAGCATCTGCCGTGAGACCACTGAATACATGAGCCACAAAAAAACCGCTCACCACACACAGCGAGAGAACCAGGGAGCGCATTATGAAAGATGAAGAACCCATATCAAAATAAATGGCGTAACGAGGGCACATTCTCGCGAGTGAGGCGGGTCGGCGCAGAGCGAAGCGTGTCGGGGACACGATGAGGTCGAGCCGTTACACGTCGCAGCCGCGAGAATGTGGCCGCAGTAGCCAAGCTATGTTGTGCTCTATTCCTGCGATTTATTTTGAGATGGGTTCTAGAACTTCGGTGCGCCATGCTACAGTAAGACGTTGCGTTCTTTCTAATATTTCAATGGGTGCCTCGCAGGCGCCGCCATTAATGGCGGCGCCTGCCTCTCACTCACCTTTACGCCTGCATGCCTCGAGAACGGGCATACAGATACCCGACCGATGCTGCTGCCAGAAAGGCTATCCCTAGGAGAACCATCATTTCCGTGCTGCCTCCACCCACCCCTGTGTTGGGTATCCCCGGCGTCGTTGTCGAGACTTGCGCCGCCGCCTCTCCCGCTAGTGCGAGAGTTGTAAGGAGCGTAGCCCCGACGATCTTACGTACGTGCTTCATACATGTTATTTCATTACCTCGGCGCGCTCTTTGGCGCACCGACTAAGCACCAATCCTAAAAACGTCAGATGAATCCAAGGTGAACCCCTGAATATGTGTTAGGTTAATCGAGAAGTATCGAGGCTAACAGTGTATCGAAGTCTCTGCGGATATCATTGTTCGGATCTAGGTATGTGACTGACGCCGCAACAATGTTCTTTTGGTGAGCGAATGCGACGGTCTCTCCCTCATAGAGGCCACTCCAGTTGTAGCGCACTGCTTCCACTCCTGACACACTCGTGGATGTGTACGTGCCAGTGCCGAGTTTGAAATTTGAATAGCTTGTACCGACAACCCAGTCTACTAATTCCATTCTATCGATGTCATTCTGGTATATATCTATAGATATAGCCGGCGGCCCCTCGCCATTTTGTGGCGGAGGCAGGTCTTCCTTCCTCATCAACACTATTGAATAGTGCGCTCGATGTGCGTCGCCGACTTCTTTCTCGGCCAGTTGATATGTAGAAGGATACTTGAATGAAATCCCATATGTAGAGTTTGAATACGACAGCATCTTTGGTTCCTCTTGCTTTCCCACGTTATCCAACTGCTCCGGATCCTGGCGCAGACTGACGTACGTCGCATACGCAGCGATCAGCGCGAAAACAACAAGGACCGCAAATATAATTCCCGATATATGCCGTATCATGTGCACGAATCGTATCACACGAAAAGCTTTCAGAGCGCAGCCCTCCGCTTTCCCCAACTAAATAAACAAAACCCCGCAAAAACGCAGTGGCGCGCGGCATGCGCCCACCATGCCGCACAGCCCTCGGCCAGTCCTATGGGGCATCGCCTGTCTTATTTTCCGGCGAGGAACTCATTGCCTCACGCCCCTCATCCCTGTCTGTGTCTTCCATTTCTTCTTTTTTCTCGGTTTTTCTTGTCTCATCCATTGTGTCTGTTTCGCTCTCCACATCAACGCGTTCATGGCCTTTAGTGTGTGTCATATTTTTTTACAGTAACCCGACGAATAATGCCGCGTGGGCGCCACGGCTTTACTGATGACCCTCATCAGGGGCTCGACCACACCCTTCGCGCGAGAGTACCAATGAACTATGAAGGCCTTGTGAGTTTCAAGCGGAAAGCAAAGATTCAAAATACACTATATAATCCGCGCATGGCGAAGGCAGTCGTATTCGATGTTGATGGAACACTGCTCGACACGGCGGATTGGATATTAGAGGCCTACCTATATGTTGGAGAAAGCCGCGGCACTCCAATTTCGCGACCCCTCATGCTGCATGAGCTGAGCCTCGGAAATACGCTGAAAGACACGTACGCAAATCTATTCCCAGGCCAAGATTTCGCCGCCCTTAGAGAAAAGCATCGCGAATTCCAGGACGCCCACATGGATCTCGTGAAGCCGTTCGCTGGCGTCCCAGAGACTCTGCAAACAATACGAGAAAACGGCATCAAGCTCGTAACTATGACCAATCGTGTACGCGAGTCTTCAATTAAAACAATGACACAGTCTGGGATACTTGAATACTTTGACGGCCTCTGCTGCGCAGATGACGTCCTGCGCACGAAGCCTGATCCTGAGCACGTCTTTGCCGCCCTTCGCCCATTTGAGATCGCTCCTAAAGATGCGTTTGTCGTTGGCGACTCGCCGGCAGACATAGAATCGGGAAAGAGTGCCGGCGCCCGCACCATCGCCGTATCTCACGGCCTTCATGCAGATGTAGAATCGCTAAAACCCGACCACGTGATCCACAAAATCGAGGACATCCTCCCCATTGTTCTGCCTTAGTTCTCTCCTGTATATGTTCCGAGCGTTGCAAGGCTGTTCATTTTTGCACGCTTGAGGAAGACCTGCTGTGCCACAGTGACGTTCTCTTTCTTTCCGTTCCATGCCTTGAGTGCGGAATCTTGCAGCGCACGGCCGTACGAAAATGAAAGCTTCCATGGAAATGGTCCCATTTTATTTATTGCATTGAGGTTCTCTGTCGCTTCCACGTCGCCCTGCCCACCGGATAGGAATGCTTGCCCTGGCAAACCCTCCGGAAGAATGTCTTTGAACACCTGTACCGTCGAGGCAGCGACCTCCTCCGGTGTCGCTTTTTTCCCACTCTCTTTCCCCGGGACCATCATGTTTGTCTTGAGGATAGTGCCTGTTATGTCAACACCGAGCCTAGTCAATTCGTCGAAAAGAATTTTTAGTGTCCTACGGCTTGCTTCAACGCACTGATCAAGCGTGTGCGAACCATCCATCAAAACCTCCGGTTCAACCATTGGGACCACGCCCGCCTTCTGGCATTCCATGGCATACCTCGCGAGGTCTTGTGCATTCCGGAGAATATTGCCGTCTGTAGGAAGGCCGTTTCCGATCGTGATAACTGCACGCCATTTTGCGAATTTCGCGCCAAGCTGGGCATACTCTTTCAACCTGTCGCCAAGCCCGTCCAATCCTTTTGTCACTTTTTCCTCCGGCGACACATCCATCGCAGCAGTACCCTGGTCCACTTTGATGCCTGGCAATATTCCTGCAGACTCGATTATCGACACCATCGTGCGGCCGTCATCAGCTTTTTGGCGGATAGTTTCGTCATACAGAATGACGCCAGAAATGTATTCTCCAATGCCGGGAGATGTGAAAAGCATCTCGCGATAATCACGCCGGCTTTCTTCTGTAGAAGTGAGCCCAACTTTCGCGAATTTCTTTTCTATAGTTCCTGAACTTTCATCGGCGGCAAGTATCCCCTTGCCTGGAGCAACCATCTGCTGCGCAACGGATTGTAGTGACATACGAATACGTTAGATGATAAAAAAAATAATAACAAATCAATACGCGGGCAGCCGATGATGCGTGGTTATATAGCGTAGCGTGCCTGAAACTCCCTGAATTACGAGTGAATGGGTGATAGCGATATCCCGCTCAACACGAACGCCCGTAAGCAAGGGGCCATCGATGACGCCGGTCGCGGTGAAGGTAAGATCTTTGCCTTTCGCAAGATCGTTCGTAGAAAATATCTTCTTCGTCGTATGCCCGCTGTCCGAGACCAATTTTGCATGCTTTTCATCTTTGGGCTTGAAACGGCAGAGTATTTCGCCACCAAGCGCCTTAATGGCAGTCGCGGCTAGAACAGCCTCTGCAGAAGCACCTATGCCCATCAACATGTCTATCCCGCTTTCCGGCATGCATGGCGCAATGCCGCCCGCTACATCGCCGTCAGTAATAAGGCGTACGCGCGCGCCCGCTTTCCGTATCTCGTCGATGAGTTCTTTATGCCTATCACGGTCCAAAACGCATACGGTTATTTCGCCAACATCCTTTCCCAATGCTTTCGCAACTTTTTTTAGGTTCGTTGCAACAGGTGCATCAATATCGATTGCTTTCGCGGCACCAGGGCCAGCTGCGATCTTTTCCATGTACGTGTCCGGTGCAGAAAGGAGGCTGCCCTTCGGGCCAGTCGATATGACTGCGAGCGCGTTGTAACGGCCGTACGCAACGGAATCAGTGCACTCCAGCGGATCCACCGCGAGATCAAGGTGCGGCTTGCCGCCTTTCCCCACTTTCTCACCCGTGTACAACTCTGGCGCTTCGTCCTTCTGCCCCTCGCCTATCACAATAATTCCGCTGAACTCTATCTCGTTCAGGCGCTCACGCATCGCATCAACCGCGGCACCATCCGCCTTAAGCTTGTCTCCTTTCCCTACCCATTTCGCCGCCGCATACGCCGCAGCTTCTGTCACACGCACGAATTCAAGGGCTAGATTTCTGTCCATACCCGGTTAGTGAAATTTCGGCTGGCGCGAAGCGCGAGTCGCGGTCGTAAGAACGTAAAATGCTTTCATATGAATGTAAGGTTAATCTGGTTGATCAATCTAGACAAGACAAGCCGAAATTCTACTACCGAGCATAGGCAATATGATTACTTCTTTTTAATCGAATGTCCACCAAATTGCCCTCGCAGGGCAGAAACTACTTTTCCCGTATAGCTAGGCTTTTTTGCCGACCTGACACGAAATTTAAATGAGTCCTCGATTATCTTTACGGGAATACCCATTGCGCGGGCAGTTTCAGCGGTCCACTTCCCTTCTCCTGTATGACCCACTGATCCTGAGACAGCCGAAAGATTCTCACCATACGCTTCGAACGCATCTTTCAGCCACCCCACAAGCCTCGACTCGACCACACTTCCGTGATTATAAATATCTGCGACGCGAGTTAGGTCGAGTTTGAACGGAGACTTTTTCATCATCGCAAAACCTTCTGCAAGGGACTGCATCATTCCGTACTCGATGCCGTTGTGTACCATTTTCACAAAATGCCCGGCACCAACACCCGGAAAGAATTGATAGCCGTCCTTTCTCGCAAGGTCTTTAAAAAGCGGTTCGAGTTTTTTAAAGGTCGCCCTGTCTCCACCGATCATAAGGCAGCCGCCGTGCCTTGCTCCGCCGGGGCCACCGGAAAATCCGACATCCAGAAATGTAATGCCATGTTTTGAGACTTTCTTTGCGCGCGCCATTGAGTCTTTGAAATACGAATTCCCGCCGTCGATTATCACATCGCCTTTCGAGAGCAGCTTGGTAAGCCCGTTTTTTCCAAACAATAACTCGTCTTCAGGCTTCCCAGCCGGCACCATGAGCCACACAACTCTCGGCGCAGATAATTTCGATACCAGCTCCTCCGCCGAATACGCGCCTTTCACGCCTTCTTTCTCAAGTTTATTCGTCGTTTCCTGCGACGCATCCATTCCGTACACACTCCAACCCTTCTCCACGAGTTGCCTCGCCATATTCGCTCCCATCTTTCCGAGGCCTATGATACCGATTTCTTTTTTCATATATGCGCGGACTTTTCAATTATGTCTTTCGTATCAGGTTTATATGTGTGCAACGGTACCGCATCCTTCTTCCACGCGTCAAGAATGGGGTCCGTGAAGTGCCACATGGCTTTTATCTCATCTGTAGATACGAATAGGGTCTGATCGCCTTTTATGCAGTCCAAGAGCAATTTCGCATATTCCTCTATATATGGAATATGTGCCTTTGGCTCACGAAGAAGGTAGTGGAACGTGTGGGGGGCCGTATCCAGCGCGAAGCCAGGTTTCTTTGACCAGAACTCGATCAATATCTCGTCTTTTGGCTCAAAACGAATGATCACCTCGTTCTTATGATGCGCCTGATCTGGAGGACATAAGCATGGTTTTGGATGCTTGAACGTTACAATGATCTCTTTCAACGGATCCCCCAGGCGTTTCCCGCCTTCGAGAATAATTGGCACTCCTTTCCATTTTGGAGTATTCAGGTACGCTCGGACCTTAAAATACGTTTCTGTATTTGAACCCCTCTTCACGCCTTCAATTGCCCGATACCCGTCGTACTGCGCGCGGAACGTATTCTTTTGTATATCTTTTTTCTTTGGAACTTGTAGTTTCTTTAAAATCGCGGCGCGAGTCGCTTGAATTATTTTTGGATCAAAACTCTTCGGATGCTCCATGGTGACGAGGGAGAGCATCTGAAGAAAGTGATTTTGCCCCACGTCCATAAATGCGCCAACAGGATCATAAAATGCTCCTCGTTTCTCGACCCCCAAAGATTCTAATGCGCGTATTTGAATCTTCTCGATGAACTGACGATTCCACTGTTGCTCAAAAAGATTGTTCGCGAAGCGGAACGTCAAGATATTCTGCAGCATTTCTTTTGCAAGATAGTGGTCGATCCGATATATTTGCCGGCGCTTAAAAAGTTTTGTCAGAAGCTTCTCGATACTTTTTGCCGTTTTCAAATCCACACCGAACGGTTTTTCAATAATTAGCCTGGTCCAACCCTCATGTTTTGAACATGGTTCAGACAATTTTGAATCTGATAAGTTTTGGAAAATCGTCTTGTAAAACTCCGGCGCGACCGCTAGATAAAAGAGCTTGTTCGAACAAATCCCCCATTCTCGATCACATTCGTCTATCGTTTTCTTGAGCTCGCGATAGCTGTCCCTATCATTGAATTCCCCTTGTTGAAATTTGAACAGTTTTAAGAAAGATTCGATGACCTCCGGAAAAATGAGCTCGCCAGCGTGTGCCGTGATAACTTCCTTCACATACGATCTGAATTGCGAATCGTCCATGTCGCGCCTCGAGAACCCGACGATCTTGAACTTATCCGGTAATGCGCCCTGTTTGTATAAATAAAAAAAGGCGGGTATTACTTTCCGCCTCATCAAGTCGCCCGTCCCTCCAAGCGCGACCAATATCGTCGGTATGTTCGTATATGGATCCGGGGTCATGCGCAGGTGAATTCAAGTATATCCCACGCTTTTCTCAGCATATCTTTACTTTGCGTGTATATAACCCTTTTTTAGTGCAAGTTCTGCGTTCAAAATGCCCCCGCCAGCGGCACCCCGCACCGTATTGTGGCTAAGAGCTACAAATTTGTAGTCGAACACGCTGCACTCCCTGAGGCGCCCAACAGTGACTGCCATGCCCTTGTCATTGTCCCTATCGCGTCTCGGCTGCGGTCGGTTCGGCTCGTCGCGATACATTATGGGCTGCTCAGGTGCAAACGGGAGATCCAATGTTTGTGGCTCACCTTTAAATTTCTTCCACACCTTTGTTACTTCTTCGATGCTCGGCTTCTTGCCTTTGAACTTAATGCTCACGCACGCTAGATGCCCGTCAGAAACCGGAACGCGCATGCACTGCGCCGAGATATTGATGCCTTTGAAATCAACAAACTTTCCGTTCTTTATTTCGCCCATAATTTTTACTGGCTCTACCTCGGTTTTCTCTTCTTCTCCGGGTATGAGAGGTATCACGTTATCGATGACATCCAGTGACGAGACGCCCGGATATCCGGCACCGGAAACCGCTTGCAGTGTGGTCACGAGTACATCCGAGATAGGAAACCCAGCCTGATGCAGCGCGAATATCGGCGCAAGATAGCTTTGGAGGGAGCAGTTTGGCTTCACTACTATAAACCCTTTTTCCCAGCCATTTGCTTTCCGTTGCGATGGAACGATATCAAGATGATGAGCATTTATTTCTGGGATAAGCATCGGCACATTCTCTGTATGCCTATGCGCTGATGCATTTGAAAATACGGGCATGCCGGCGGCGGCATATTCGTTCTCGGTTCGACGTATCTCATCTTTGTCTGGCATCTCAAATGCGGAAAAGACGAGCGCGCATTTTTTCGCCGCCTTTTCAACGCTCGCAACATCTTCAACGACAAGTTCCGCCACAGATGCGGGCATATTTCCCGCAACGATCCACCCGCTTCGAAGTGCATCTTTATACTTTTTCCCAGCGGACGCTGGCGAAGCTGCAACATACGCAACCTCGAACCACGGATGATTCTCGAGGAGGTGGATGTATTGCTGTCCTACCATCCCCGTCGCCCCCAATATTCCTACCTGTATTTTTTTGCTCATATCTGTAACTAATGTGCGCATTTTCTAAAAAGCTGGAATATGTGCGACGCAATTTTCAATGATTAATTTCCAATTTTCAATCAATGTCTCAATGGGTTAATTTTCAAACATTGGTGCATTGAAAATTCATTGGAAATTTAAAATTGCAAATTGAAAATTCTCTTTAGAGTATGGTCATCCCTATCCTCAATATGTCCGCCAAAACTCCCCCCGCCGTCACTTCCGCACCTGCCCCAGGGCCTTTCACAACAAGCGGTGTATCTTTGTATCGCTCGGTCGTGAATGCCACTATGTTATCACTTCCGCGGAGATCATAGAATGGATGCGAACTTGGAACAGCTTCGAGGGCGGCGCTAACTTTTCCTTTTTCAAGCCGCGCAATGTACCTAAGGCGCTTTCCTTGCCGATCTGCAGTTGCTCGCATTTTCTCAAACGCCTTGTCTTCTTTCTCCAATAGCGCAAAGAATTTCTCCGGTGTATTCGCTGATGTAAATTTTGGCGGCAAGAGCCCTTGTAGTTTCACACCCGCAAGTTCCAGCGTGTGCCCCACTTCGCGCGCAAGAATAAGTATTTTTCGCGCAACATCTTCACCTGAAAGGTCATTGCGAGGGTCCGGCTCCGTGAGCCCAAGGCGCTTTGCCTCCCGCACAACATCGCTAAAGCGCTTTCCCTTCGTGAATGTGTTGAAAATGTAGCTAAGGGTCCCGGAAAGCACGGCCTCGACCCGTACTATCCTGTCTCCTGAATCGCGAAGGTCGTTAAGCGTATTGATGACCGGCAGTCCTGCGCCCACGTTTGTTTCGTAGAAAAATTGGACACCCGGAAATGACGCGTACTGCTGCAACTTCGCGTAATACTCATACGGGCCCGAGTTCGCCCGCTTGTTAGGCGTAACAATCCAAATACCGGAGTTAAGGAGGTCCCCATATAGTGATGCTATCTCGCCGCTTGCGGTGCAATCGACGAAGACCTTGTTTGGCAATTCCATTTTCTTCATTTTTTCAATGAAAGAAGGGACGTTTGTTTTTGCCCGCGATCCAGAAAGCGTGCTCTTCCAGGAACCAAGCGGCATGCCACTCTCTTCCATCCACATGTGACCTTGGTCTGCGGCACCGATGACCCGCACGCGTACTCCCCGCTCTTTTGCGAGAAATTCATACTGCTCTCCGATCTGCCGCAGAAGCGTGCCACCAATAAGCCCAGTTCCTATGAGAAAGACATGTATCTCCCGCTGTTTCGGGAAAAAGAACGACGCGTGGATGGCATTCAGCGCTTTCACTGTGTCAGCCGCCTTGATCATCAGGGAAATATTCAATTCCGAAGAACCTTGCGCGAGCGCGACAATATTGATGCCGTTCGTCCCTAGCGTACGGAAAAGTTTGCCCGCGATGCCGGGGCGCTTTTTCATCCCTTCGCCGACAACCGCAATGATGGCAAGTCCTTTCTCGACAACGACATCATCGATACGATTCGCCCTTCGCTCCAGTTTAAATTCTTCATTTATCGCCCTTTGTGCCGAGTCCGCATCTTTTCCCGCGACTGCAAGCGTGATGGAATACTGTGACGACGCTTGCGTGATAAGTATCACATTTATTGATGCCCGAGCAGTTGCGGAGAAAAGGCGCGACGCCGCATCCCGTATTTTCGCCATGCCGCTTCCCTCCACGCGGAGCATCGCAATGTCACCGATAGATGTAATGCCTTTTGCGAATGTTTCGCTCGGCAGGACATTGCTGTGGACTATCGTTCCCGGCGCGTCCGGCTCAAATGTGTTCTTTATAAGAAGCGGTATATCCTTTTCTTGCGCTGGCTGCATCGTCGGCGGATGAATCACTTTCGCGCCAAAGAAAGATATTTCCGCAGCCTCTTCGTATGTCATCGCTTTGACTGGGAATGCCTCTTTCACTTTTCGCGGATCAGCCGTCATGACGCCCGAGACGTCAGTCCAGATTTCTATAACGGCCGCATTCAACGCTGCGCCCACGATGGATGCGGTGTAATCACTACCTCCTCGCCCAAGCGTCGTGGTTTTTCCATCGACAGTGGAGCCAATGAAGCCCGTCACCACCTGCAACTTCTTTCGCTCCTTGAAACGCGCACGGACGGCTCTGTTCGTCGCTTTGAAATCGACTGACGCGGAGCCGAATGTATCATCGGTAACAATAATTTTGCGAGCGTTGAGATATTCGGCGCTAACTCCTTTATCGTTCAAGACGTCGGCGACAATGTGGGCCGACAAACGCTCGCCGTAGCTCATAATGTAATCGAGGGCGCCTGGCGAGAGCTCGTGAATGAGCGAGACGCCGTGGATGACACTATCAAGAAATCCAAAAAGTTCTTCGACAGTTTTTATTGAAGCCTTTTGGTTCCCGCGGCTCATAAGCTCGGTCACGGCTCGGATGTGCCTATTCTTCAAGTCGAGAAGAGCGCGCTTGTACGAGTTGTCATGTGCTGCTGCAAGCGTGCCTATCCGGATAAGTTCATCCGTAACGCCTGAAAATGCAGATACAACGACGGCTGCGATGCGCGTTCCTCGCTCTTTCTTTTTGACTATTTTTAGTATCTGCCGTATCGCCTCCGGCGAGCCAACAGAAGTCCCTCCAAATTTTAGGACACGAATTTTCGCCATAGGCAAGTACCCTATCAAATGGGCGCTCGTTTGACTAGTGTTTTCAGCCGTCGCTATCTGCGCCTGCTGGCGCAGCGCTCGGTCTCGGCGCCGTCGCGCCTGCGAAGACGGCTTTAAACACTAGTCCGCTCTCGCTTAAGTTATTTTAAATACTCCCACATCGCCGGGTCTTCCCCGCCATCGATCTTAAACACCGCGACACCGCGGATACCTAATCGCTTGGCAAGATCTACTTTATCCTTGATCGCTTGCCCGTCGCTCCACGTCACCATGCGGTATGAAAGATTCGTGTTCTGAGCAGTCGATAACATAGCAGCGGCGGATGCAACGAGATTGAAAGGCCATGGGATTTCCGGACGCGGCAAATTCAAGACACCGTTTTTAGGAAAATAGGTAAAGCCGAGTTCTCCGCCAGCGTTCCGTCCCGGTGTGATGTTGTACTCACTCGCGATGTCCCATCCGTATTTCGGATTGAAGGTCCAGAGAAGGTCGTACACATGCTCACTGTTCGCGTACGTACGCACGTCCCACTCATATCCATATGTTGGAATGCCGAGCACTATCTTGCGTGCAGGAAGCGTTTTCATCGCCTCTCGTATCGCCTTCTCCACCCACACAGTGTCAGAAACTGGGCCATATGGCTCCGTCAATTCAGCCTCACGTTTCTGGTCGACATTCTGCTGGTCGTACGTCATGAACCGAATGCGGTCGCAGTTTTTGTTGATGACCGCGAAATCATTTGCGTATTGCCCAGCATCAGCGGGCCGCTCGGTACCAAAGTATCTATCTCCAAGCGGCGTACGCGATTCAATAGTGCACTGCACCCACTTGTTTCCCATCGCTTTGTATAGCTCTTGCAAGAATTTAGAGAAGTACGGGCCGGTTTCGTATCGCTTCCCTTCAAAATCAATATCAATACCGTCAAAATCGTGCGTCATCACTTCGTCCACTATCTGCCGCACAAGAAGTTGGCGCATCGCGGTGTCTTTTAGAACCGTATGCATTGCATCCGCATTTGACCACATCACTGTTGGAATAAATCGCACATTCTTTGCTTTCGCCTCAGTCTTGAGTTGCAGCCACGATGGGTCAAGGATGACATTCCCCGCGTCGTACACCCGCCCCTCGTCAGTTACAGTGTAGACGAACGGATTAATTTCCGTAAACGTATCGAGATGCGCGAGTGCATCAACGGTTCCCGTCGCGGTTCTCCAATATGGTATCCATCCCGATATCTCGAATGGCTTCGATATCACTGCGGCAGAAGCTAAGAAGGGAGAAAAGAGGGCCAGTGCGAAAAACAGCGCAAATACAGGCGCCGCGCTCTTTAATGCGAGTTTGTTCATACTCATCTAGACGAGGAACATACTTCTATCTTACCGACACTGGAGTGGGTATTGTAGCATTATTGCTTCCCCAATAACCCGTTATGGTCCCTCCGCGCTGTACCTCGCGATAAGGCCACTCCGAACCGCTATCCTATACATCTGCGCAAAGAACATATACATGAGAAGAAGATACAAACAAGAAAGCCCGAATCCTTCAAGAATGACGCGCCAGTCAATTTCATTTGATAAGACTAACGAGCGCATTCCTTCGAACACATACGCTGGGGGCAGTGCCCAGGAAACCGCCTGCATCCACCCTGGCAGAGTCGATATTGGGTAGAAGACGCCCGCAAACGGACTGAGGACCGCCGCAAGAGGCCACATGAACCATTCTGCGGGTGGCCCGAAGCGCAAAATGAGCCCGATGCCAAGGATCCCGAGCGCTGCGCCAAACAAAAACAAGATAATTAGAAACGGGATGAGCGCCACGCCGAGCGAGAATAGCGAGTAGCCAAAAACAGTGATCGCGAAGAGTGAGATAGCAACAATAACGATACAGGTCGTTGCGAGACTTGTCGCAATAAAGCCGATGAGATATTCATGCAGCCGTATTGGGGTTGAGAATATGTTCAGGAAATTCCGCGACCACACATCTTCCAAAAAAGGCATTGCTGTCCCTTGATGGGCGCGGCTCAGTATGTCCCACAAGATGACAGCCCCGAGTAGCGTCGACACGAAACTAAACTCCGCTCCAACCGATTCATTGAAATATTTTGTGATGAATCCCCACAGGACGATATCGACAGTGATCCACACAAAGAGCTGCACGTACCGTGTGGGACTGCTCCGAAAAAGGAACATCTGGCGAAGGAATATGGCATAGATGCGCTTTATAGACCTCATGGCGATCATATGTCGAGGGAAAGAGGCTCGCGCGCGACTGCGATGAATAATTCTTCCAAGTCTTTTTTCCCATGATCACCAGGCAGAGTCCGCGGATCGCCCTCCAACAATATTTTCCCATGGGAAAGAAAAAGCACTCTATCGCACACGGCTTCCACCTCTTGCATGTTATGCGACGTCCACAACACTCCCCCATTCCCTCCTTCAGCATATTCAGTAATTGATTCACGTGTCGTTTTTGCGCCAGATGGGTCAAGCGACGCGGTCGGCTCATCGAGCAAGAGGAGGGATGGCTTATTCAACATCGCCTTCGCAAGGCCCACTCTCGTTTGTTCGCCGGATGAGAGCAAGCCGGCTTTGGTGTTCCTGAATGCTTCAAGTTGGAATTTTTGCAGCACCTCTCCTATTCTTGTTTCTAACTCAGGCACGCCGTACAGAAGACCGAAGAATTTTAAATTTTGATATACAGAGAGATTGCCCGGCAATTGCGCGTAAACGGCAGCGAAATTTGTGCGCGAGAGAGCTGCGCTTCTGTCCTTTGCAAGATCTATGCCACTTATAGAAACAGACCCACCACTTGGTTCCAGGATGCCAAGTATCATGCTTATCGTTGAAGTCTTTCCCGCCCCGTTCGGGCCGAGAAGTCCCACAACCTCTCCTCTCCCAACACTGAATGAGATGCTATCGACGCCGACAATATCACGATACGTCTTGCGAAGATCTCGCACGTCGAGAACGGGCATACTTTAGAGGCCAAATACTCGCCCGACAGCTACGCCGACGGCGATAGCCGCACCACCCACGACCAACATGCGAAGAATACTTTTTGATACGCTCGTTCTCGATATCCTGCCACCGGAAAATCCAAGGACAACAAGCGCTCCAAGCGACGCGCCAATCGAGGTCCAGAATGCGAAACTTTCCTCAAACACGATGTAGGGAAAGAGCGGAATGAATCCGGACACAAAATAGGATGCGAACATCACGAACGATGCGACATATGGCTCCCATGAGATCTTATCCGAATGCTCCTCCCATGTTTCCGCAGATGATTCGGAAAGAAAGCTGCCTGCCGCCATCGAGATCGCTTCAACACAGATGAGCACTGTTCCAGTTACAAGAAGCGCATCCCTCGCGACACCCGCTATTGCGATGCCTGAGAGAAGCCCAACAGTCGAGACGAGACTGTCTTCGACGCCAAAAATAAAATTCCTAAAGTACGAAACGTTTGATCTAGTGCTCTGCATAGCGCCGCAAACCGCGGAAGCCTCACTATAGCACTATCTATTCGGCGCCTCGGACCACGTCAGCCTCACGACACCGATTGCGCCTTCCCCAAGATCCATTCCCTCGATGTGAGCTTTTCTTCCTTTAATAAATGTGGATGGCTTGCACTTTCCGCTTGAATCCAGCCACGCACACACACTTATTTCAGAAAAAAGTATCGGGGCTGTGACCATTTGCCCGTCTTTCTCGTAGTCAAAATACCATCCACCTTTCCTTAGGTCCGGCTTGTCTTTTGTGATCACGCCATCCGCCGAGAATGTCGCCCGTACCTTGGCTTCCTTTGCATCAGTCGATTTCTGCGGCGCAAACATAATGAACGCCACAACCGCAAGTATGACTGCCGCGGCAACGCCTCCCGCCATGATGTATGTGCGCATCGCGAGACTCTATCCCAAAGTGGCACTTGTGCGCAACAGTGCAATATTGCCGCTATGGAACGTACACTTCTTCTATTATTGTCACCTGCCCACCCTCCACGAGAAGCTGGTATGGGACTTTAGTCCAGCTCTGCGACCCATCCCCTATGAGGCGCGTGAATTCTTCAAGCGATATTTGTGTTTCTTTTATACCCTCTTTCTCCATCTCTAACGTCTGCATTGCGATAACGGGTTCAGCGGCTATTGCAAGCGTCTCTGTCGAGGTTGCATCGTTCAGAATGAAAAAATCATTCGGGAGGCATTCTGTCCGCGTCGTTTCGGTGCACAGCCCTGCCGCTATCGCAGCGTCCTCCCCCTCTTTCCCTGCGAGCCACCGAGCAGGGTCGAATATGAGCGCATATCCTCCATTCCTCTGCACCCCTCTGATGAAGCCAAAGCGCACGTCTAATTCTTGTTGCACCGTTGGCGTGCCATTTGAACCCAGCCAATACCAACCGCCCACTAGGAGAAAACATACCGAGATTCCTATGACTATATATTTCAGCATCAGCCCATAGTAACAAAATGCTACCATCCATGCATGACCGCTCCCAAAAAACGTTCCAAACACGCGCCAACCGTCGGACTCGCTCTCTCCGGCGGCTCTGCATGGGGAATGGCACATATCGGTGCGCTGAAGGCGCTTGCGGAAGCCGATATTCAAATTGACTGTGTCGCGGGAACAAGTGCGGGCGCACTCGCTGCAGCATTTTTCGCATTTGGCATACCTGTACAGCGGATGGAGGAGATATCTCGCTCGATCACATGGAAAACAATTTCGAAATTCACATTCTCAAAATTCGGCATCTCAACAAATTTGCTTCTTCAAGAGCTGATCGAGAAAGAGCTCGGCACATCTCTCATAGAAAAAGCAAAAATCCCTCTCGCCATTGTCGCAACAGACATCGAGACAGGAGAGAGGAAAGTTTTCCGAGAGGGACCGCTCGCGCCCGCCGTCCGTGCATCGACTGCGATACCTGGGGCATTCACGCCGGTCGAGATAGAGGGAACGTATTACGTCGATGGCGGCATAGCAGAACGGCTGCCAATACACACGTTGAAAGAAATGGGAGCGGATATCACCATAGGCGTGCATCTTTCATCTCCCTTACCAAAATTCCGCCCCAAAAATGTCCGCGACATCCTGGTGCGCTCCATGTCGATTCTCTCTCGGGTTCGCGATGTGTATGTTACGGAACTTGCAGATATTCTCATCGAGCCAAATCTTTCTCGATTTTCTGGTTCCGATTTCGGACACGCCGACAATCTTCAAAAAGAGGGGTACCGAGCGGCAATTCAGTCAATTCCTGAGATCAGAAAGAAACTAAAAGAATACAACTCGCTCTTGGCGCGAGCCGAGAGAAAAATAGGAGCCTGGCTGGAGCTTAGAACATTCCAAAACCGGCGCCAGCAAGATATGCACCCAAGACAATAGAAACAAGGCCGCCAGAAACGTACCATTCCTGTTTGTTGAACGACTTCACGAACCGCTGCACTGCCTTCGCTGGCATGGCGACGTATAGTACGCCTTCGATAATAAGTATCCACCCGATGAGGGCGATTGCCCCCTCCACACTGAATGCAACCCTGGCTGATGTGATGACGATCGCGAGTCCTGCCAGAAGCTCAGCAAGTCCAATGACGAGCATCAACGGACGATTCGCAGCAAGTTGCGATATCGCGGGCATGACCGATGCGCGGCGCGCAACGACAATGACGCCAATGATGAGAAAATATAAACCTAGTAATTGCGGCAGCATGAGTGAACCCATAGTAATAGGCTACTTGTAATTAATGGACAAAGGATAACACGCGTTTCGCGCTGTACAGTGAGTTACTCACAGTTACGGGATTATCAAGTCTCGCGGATGATCAGTGAGATTCTCGTATCCTCTTTCCGTAACAACGACAACATCTTCGATCCGAACGCCGCCGTCTTGAGGATAGTACAATCCAGGTTCAACAGTGATAACGTTGCCCGGAACGAGTGTCTCGGTGGAATGTGGCGATGCATTCGGTGCCTCGTGCAGCTCCAAACCCAGCCCGTGCCCAAGAGAATGGATGTATCCTTTTTCTCCGACATCGAATCCTGCTTCGCGTATCGCATGTGCTGATGCTTCAAATACGCTCTTCGCACTCGCTCCGGGTTTCAAAGCTGCGAACGCCGCATCTTGCGCACGCGAAACAGCCGCATGCATCCGCATCACGGTTTCGCTCGCCATTCCCTTCACATATGTTCGCGTCATGTCGCCAAAGTACTGATTCCGCCTGTTGCGAAAAAAGATATCGCAAATGATCGTCGTATTCGGCAAAATCGCTCCCTTTCCCTTGTGGTGCGGCATCGCTGCTTGGGCCCCCGATGAAATTATCATCCCCTCGACATCGTCCAACTTCAGGTCGAACAGCACCTTCTCGACTTCCTCTTTCAAAAATTCACTCGTCAATTCCTTCCCGCGATGCATGATCCTTGATCCATCTATTTCTGAGTTCCGAAGTGTTTCTTCGATATATGAGAATGCAACCTTTGTCGACTCCAGGTTTTCTCTGATGTATCCTATTTCCGTTTTTGTTTTTATTCTTCTCTCCGGAAGGAACAGGTGCTGCACGATGAGTCTCGCCCCCGCCTCCCGCAACGCATCGGCTACATCCAGAGGAAACGCGCGAGGCACGGCCACCTCCTTTTTCATGAGCCCGTATTTTTCGAATACAACAAGAGCCAGTTTGCATAGGCGATTCTGCGTGCCGCCGATCATTCTGGCGTCGGTCAGGAATGGTTCAAGCGGAACTGCATCCACCGATGGGTCCGCGTGCTCCTTGAATGCACCTATCTCAAGCGCATTCAATATGGCAGTCCTCTTCCCCTCCACTTCCAGAAAGAAGAACGGGTCCGGAATCCGCGTCCCGATGAGGTAATACAT
This sequence comes from Candidatus Kaiserbacteria bacterium, assembly GCA_016217965.1. Classification (GTDB taxonomy): domain Bacteria; phylum Patescibacteriota; class Minisyncoccia; order Phycocordibacterales; family UBA2100; genus UBA10103. Next base: position 48,617 of record JACRFI010000020.1, on the reverse strand, counting down.
GTCCGCATTCTCTGTATTTGCGAGGTGAACCCTTGGCATATAAAAGTCTGTTAATTATCGAGCGAGCGAGAGGGATTGTGTTTCAGAGGGGCTCCGCAGCGCGTCGTCTGCCGACCCAGATACGAAGCCGAGCGATTTTCTAGCAAGAAAATCGCGTACCCGGCGAAGCACAATCCCGCAAGCGAGCAAACGTTCATGAATGGACAATACCACAATTCGTTGCGTAACCATCATTGTCCCGCTTTTATTTTTCACGCATCCTCCTACAATGCGAGAGCTTCATGTTGAAATCATGTGCGCTGGCGTCTATCCCCCTCATCACCGTATGCACGGCGGTCATTGTCTTGAACTTGCTCTTCAGCGTTGCGAACGCATCGCTCCGAGCGCTTGCGGCCGAGTTTCCGCTCCTCCCCAATACATCCGGCAAGAACTTGAACTCCAACACGCTCCAAGAAATAAAAACGCTCGTCGAAAAAAGAGACCAAAATTACTTTGACTACCCCACACGCATCGAGATCCCTTCTATTGGGCTTGATGCTCCAATCGTTCCCGTCGGCGTCAATGCGAAACGGGAGATCGACGTGCCACCGGGAAATTCAAACTACGTCGGCTGGTACAAACATGGAAGCGCGCCGGGCGAGATAGGAAGTGCAGTCATGGATGCGCACGTGTACGCCGCCTTCAAAGACCTCAAGAATGTCGCGCCAGGCGCCGATATCTACGTCACGACCGCGAGCGGCAAGAAAATGCATTTTCTAGTTTTTGATCGAAGCGAGTATCCACTCGCTGGTATGAACATAAGCTCCCTTATCCGCGAGACAGATACATCAGACCTCAATCTCATCACATGCGCGGGAACATATATTCGCTCTCGCGGCACGTATGACCACAGGCTTGTCGTATACACACGCCTCGTAGGAATCGAATAGGCTCAAGCAAGTGGTGCAAGAAACCGTACGAGATTCGCAATATGCGAATCTATATCAACTCCTAGCGCCTCACACCCGCGAGTTATCGTGCCTCGCTCGATCTTCGCCGCGAACCTCGGCTCATTGAACCGCTTCTTGACGGAGCTCGCTTTCATCTCACCGAATGGAACAGGATTCAATTTCCGATACGCGTAAAATATGCCGCACATTTCGTCACACGCCATCAAGGCCGCTGCAAGTTTTGTTTGCGGCAGTATCGTGAATCCGTTGTAGCCATACGCATGTGCCTCGACTGCGTGAATTAATTCTTCCGGGTAATCCCATTCCTTGAACCACTTCAAGGATTCCCCAGGATGTTTATCCGGATGCTCTTCGAAATCGATATCGTGGAGAAGTCCTGTCACGTACGAAAGATCCGAGTTCTCGCCGAACATCTCACCATATCCTGCCACGGCAGTCCCAGTCATCAGCGCGTGGTACCGCTGGTATTCGTCCTTTACGTGGCTTTCCAAAAGCGCCTGTGCTTCTTCACGAGTGGGCTTCATATTATCTCTGCATCCAGCGTCGCTTCACGAACGAGAGCGACAGAGTCGAGAAAACAAATCCTACCGTAGCAATCAGCGCATCGCGCATCGCATTCTCGTTCTTTACGATGAATAGCGCTATTGCGGTTACGCAGAACGTAATGACAGCAAGGATGGTCGTACGAATAGCGCTCGTTTCCCACGCCTTATCAGTTTCCACTCGTGCGTTCCTCGCCTTAATGGTCTGCAGTTCCTCTTCGATTTTCTGTAAGCGCTCTTCCATACCCGCGTAGAGATTTACCTACCCCTCCATCGCGGCGCGTACCGTATCATCCGCGCAAAAAACCACGCTTTAAAAATGTTCATACCTTGTTTCCGCATGCCCTCATACGCCAATCTCGTGAATTCTGTTACATCAGTCCCCTCGTACGTTAATTTCCCGTTGCGGAAACAGTAGCTGCAATATTTCTCCGACTCTCGCGGCCCCGAGTCAGCATCAAGCGGCATCAGGCAACTCTCGCATTGGGCTTTTCCTCTCATACGTTTACGCGATTATGCATCTTTCTTTATAATTTTGTCGAGCTCATCGCGCTTCACCCTCAAAATTTTGCACAAGCTCCCCGAATTGCATTGCCTTGGGATCAAGTTTGAGCCAGATGCTTTTTCCTACGGAAGGCCGCGCAGTCATCGGCTCTCCCGGCGCCCGCTCGGCGTAATTCACAATAAGGTATCCACCGGGTATGCCCGAAAAACTGCGGTACTCAGTCGTTTGCGGCGCGATCCTGTCGCCTATGAGAACGGCTTCGGTACCAGTGTACGTACCATGTGCATTTTGAATTGCACCAACGAGATAGAAGAACGTACCGCTCCCGCCGGTTTCCTGTGTGATAAGAAACGCAATGTCCGGGACCAGGTCCCCGCTCAGATCGCCTTTCGCTTCATTCCCGAAATAGCGCACCGTCGTTTTCGAAGCTTGGCCGAACGCTGTTTCCGTCTGCGCAACGCCGTTTACAAGCTTCACGCGCTCCCCGGAGATAACGAATTCTACGTCGCGATAATTCTCTGCGGCATCGGCTTGCTTCTCTTCGTAGATGTAATTATTGAAGAAGAAAAATCCCGTGATAATGATAAGTGCGACAACAAATATAGCGGTGAGCGTTTTAGCCATACACGGAGTATACCCCCACACTAACTTTTCGCGAAAAGTTAGTGTGGGGGTATAGCACACCTCGTAAAGATTATTTGCTGGCAATGCCCAGAGTATCTACGCCCCCACTTGCCCTGCAGCAAGTTTTTTCTGTATCGCCGCAAGTTGCGCCGTAAGTTCCGCAATAAGCGCTTGTAACCGCGCGATTTCCGCGTCGTTCGTTGTTTGCGCTGGTGCCGGTGTGGGCGTGGCAGCAACAGTTGGCTGATCTGCAATCGCGAGAAGTGCCACACGTGTCTTCCCACCCACTAATCCGTATCCAGTGGTGTATTCGTCTCCCGAGCATGCGATATTCTTTGCGCATTGGAATTTCCTCACTGCGGCGCGCGTCAGCGCGCCGAATTTCGTCGTTTCCTGCCCGGGAGAACCCGGGCCTTCTGTGGCAACGGCGAATCCAGCTGCATTCAACATTTTCTGCAGAGTTAATACTTCTGAACTCACTACACCCATTGTCAGCGTCGATCTAAGCGACGAGTTCTCATCACCGGGCGCTGCATCAGGTAAAGATTTTCCCCAGCAACTAAATGACGATATCCAAGGATTCGTTCCCTCTTTTTCATACAGACGCTTTGCGTATGCAAGATTTCCTTCGAGGGTGTAAATATCCATGCCGAGAGATTGCGCGTACTTGGCGTGTACTGTTTCGTGTATTTGGAACACACCTATCATCGCGCCGCCATATCCGCCATGTAGCGGGTTCCCTGCGTCCGTATATTGCCGGAATCTCGATTCACACCTTGCGATATCCGCCATCACGTCGATGCCGGGAAAATACTCGCGCACTTTCGCCTCTATCCCATCATTCGTTGGCAATGAAACCGGAACAGGCACTGTCGCGCTCTCCGATACGCTTGCATCGGTAGTAGTTGCTTCGGTGGATGTTGCCTGCGGTGAGCCTGTCGAATCCGCCTCTGCATAAAGAAACACGGGCACAAAACACAAAAGAAGCGCTGCCCCTGTACCAACTGCCAGTTTCTTCCCTCTCACAATTTCACTCTACCAGACCCTTGTGCGGTTTGCTTGGCTTTCCACACATGTTCATGAAGGCGCGCTCACTTCATCGGTGCCTTCGGCTCCTCAACAACATGAGAGACTATCCATCGCACGATGGGAAGGATGACGAGGATGACGGGATATGCGATAACCCACGACCAGAGCCATGAACTGAGCCAGTGCTCGGCTATGCCTGCAAATCCCGCCACGTGTATCGTCGCAATGAACGAGACGCATGCAGTCATGAGCAGAGTGAGAAAAAACGGCATCACAAAGCGATGTGTCCACGCAGGAAGTTTTTTCATGGCGTTAGTATACCCTAATGCGTCACGCGACACGGAGAGGCATGTGGCTCAATTAGGCACGCCCCCACCGTACACTCCCAAACCCGCACCTCACAAAGTCCCGGCCGCAGGGCGGGACTTTGTGGCTAACACGACGGAAGGTTAGTCGCTGCGATTTCGGAGCCTCCATTCGACGCTCCTACGATCGTTTTCAGACACTTTTACTTTTGCAGAAGGCTTTGCATCGTCATCATCGTCGTCGTCATCGTTGTCATTCGTCGGAACCGGAAGACTTCTGATGAATTTCTTTACAGAGCCGTTCTCGAACGGAAAGCCATTCTTGAACCAACCCTTGTGAAGTCCATTGTTGCCGCACTTGTCACAATCGTCATCTCCGTCGTAGTCGTTGTTATCGTCTTTATCGCACCTATCTTTCGGAGGAGTTGTCGTGGATTTCGTGTTTGTGAATGTACAGACGATAACATCGCCATTGCCAAGGCTGATGTTACTGCCTTCCGAATACTGTGTGGCTGTCGCACCATTCTTCGAGCACATCGCAGATGTCGTCCATCCTGACTTGTTTTGTTCGTTAATGCGATACGTACCGACTGCAAGTTCCTGCGTGTTCGGCGTCGAAGAGCCCGTGAGATCGAAATCCGCGTATCCTGTGCCACTGGTGTCGAAGTGAAAGCTCGTCGCGTCTCCTTCAGGCACTGTCACCTTATCCACAGTGATGCGACCGCGCGGCGTCGATGTCGCGAATACATTCAGGATCTCGCTCGTGCATGAGCTTGTAGCAGCAGCGTTCAGAAAATCTCCTGAATAGACTGCCTGCCAATAGAACGCGCCTGGCGAATTGAATGCGAGAGAATCGGAATTTGGGATAGCGCCCTCCGACACTGTCTTTACTCCTGCGCTTCGTGGATTTGCAGAGCAGCCCGAGTTTGAATACACGGTGTATGCGACAGTGCCGCTCGCGTGGAGTGTGTGGCCGCTGAGGACCGCAGTGTCGAAGACAGATGAGAGGACTGCGACTGAAGTTGTTGAGAGTGTTGTTTGGATCCTGGTGTTCGGGCCGGTTACGACTACGGCTGTACACTCGCCATCTGCGGCAGAGTGCACGCCTGATTCGCCGTCGTAGTGCACTTTGTACGAGATGCCGTCGACTGAAACAGTGGACGTTGCGGACGTCGCCCGCCCGCCCTCAAGTGCCACGTTATTTTGTACGGACGGATTTCCCGAGCACGTTTGGTTCGAATAGACAAAGAAATCTACGGTGCTCGTCGCAACGGGCGCCGTCGTCGAGGAAACAAGCACATCTGCATGCACCACTGATCCGAATGCCGCCGATGTCGTCGTTGCATTGTTCGTGTTGCGAACTACGGTGGTTATTGTCGGCGCAGTTTCCGCGCTCGCGAGATATGCGGCAAACAGGAGGGCTAATACAGAGGCCGCTACGGCGATGCCGTACACGGTGTGCGTGCTGAGTGTTTTAGACATATGTAATAGAGGTTATTGAATAACTCATCTCTCCTGTGTATGACGCCCCCTTCGAGGTAGCGTTACTGATTGAACCGTTACAAAACGATAATCGCATCCCGTCAACGGGCGCACTGGAACTCATCCTCTCGCCTTCTCTTATTTCACCCCTGCGTTACTTATTCTCCAAACGAAGTTCCTGCAATCCCATTAAAAATAGCACTTGAAATCCTCTCTTGTTGATGAGTTGCGGATCAGTCTCATTAACGCCGTATGCCATGCTCAACTGCTTGGTGGCTATAATGAACCTGTCTATTTCCTTTCCTCCCTCTGATATCACGAACTGGATGGCACGACCCGGCGGAGACATTGTTATCGAAAATCGTTTTGCATCGAGTTTGTATGCGCCGAGCATTTCCTCAAAAAGTTGCTGAATGTTCGTGTGCTGACTTACGACTGCATTCATATCATCCTTAAACTTTTTTATGGCTTCCGGATTTTCTCGTGGCGTCGGGGTTGGTTTTATATTCCAGTCCCCGCATCGCTTCCCAGTACAATCACGCGCATTCGCAAGGCCGGCAAAAAGAAAAGGTGCCGCAGCCAGAGTGCCCAACGATACCACCCCTTTCAAGACGCTTCTGCGAGTCATGCCTGCATCCATGTTGTCCGGTCCATTCATAAGCTAAATTGTAGCATCTTTCGATTCCAACGCATGTGAGATACTATATCGGCAAGATAGGTAACAGTAAATATGAAAATATACACAGGTGGATGCCATTGCGGCGCGGTGCGGTACGAAGTGGAGGCGAGCATGGAGAAGATAATCCATTGCAACTGCTCACACTGCGAGAAAAAGGGGCTCTACCTTGATTTCGTCGACAAAGAAAAGTTCAAACTGCTCTCTGGCGCAAGCAACCTAACGGAATACAAGTTCAACAAGAAAGCGATCCGCCACCTATTTTGCAAAACGTGCGGCGTGCAGTCATATGGAGAGGGCGTCACATTTCCGAAAGTCGCCATCAACGTCCGCTGCCTCGACAGCATCGATATCTCAAAACTGAATTTAATGCCGTACAACGGCAAAGACCTTTGAAACAGAACGTCTCCACTCGCGCCATTTCTTCCTGCTTTCCTCATTGCAATCTTTTGCAAAACATCAGAACGTAGTTGGCCCGTTCAGTGAGCTTGTGGCGTACCGCCCTTCCATCATTTCGCTTCATGACGAGCCCAGCTATCGCGAGTTTGCGTACATGATCAGACGCATTCTCATATCCAATATTGAGACGTTCTGAGATGTCCTCTACAGACAGCTCTGGTTCGCGCTTCAAGAGGTGCATGATCTCGATACGCCGATGATTGGCGAACCCTTTGACGATTCGTTCCAAGCGCCGATATTCTGCCGCCATATTCCCATTCTGCCTTATTCTAATGTTTTGCAAAACATTAGAATGAGAATAACTGTTTTTTGGTCGCGCTTTGCTTTCCCACGCGTCGCTACCTCGTGAACTTGAGCGACTGGCGTATCTTGTCGAATTCGCGCACCAAGCCAGCGCGGTCAAATTCGCGGACGGTGCCGGTCGCATAATTGCCGATATTACCGGAATGAATGAAGTACCGAACTGCCGTACATGGAGTGCTAGAGGAAAGGGCATATACCGTTTCTTCATAGAAGTTCCCTGCCGCTGCACCTGTGGTGGTCGCTATCGAGTATTTGACGCTGCCATCGGTCAGATTGAATGCCGGAACGTTCGCAGGGATGTAGATGTCGCCCGTGCACGTCTTTGCGCGCGGAAGCCATTCGACAGAAATGCCCGTGTCGTTCGCGGATAGGTTCGTACCAGTCGCCATCGTCAGAGGTATGGTGAATTTCACGCCGTGAATGAGTTTTTCAGGACCGAACTGATCGTAAGCATACAATTCGTTGACCGCATATCCCTTTGGATACCAGATGCTGAAGCCGAGTGTCGAAGATGCGTATGTCTCTAATGGCTCAGGTTGCGGCGTCGTCACAGGCGCAGGAGTTGGTTCGGGCTTCGGTTGAAGCGTCATCCATACATACACACCGCCTGTGGCAAGAAGCAATACAACAACAAGGCCGATAAGAATTTTTGTCATAGCGTTTTGGTTAGGGCTAACGCATCCAGAATACACCTATCATTCACGAAAATACACTCCACCGACAAATATGCTCCACCAATCCACGAAAATCCATTAGCCCGAGACAAAAAAGTGCCATACAATGACACCATGTGGCTTTCGCGCTTTCTTCTCTACATCACAAATAACGAACCTGTCTCGCGGCATGAGCCGCAGTTCGACATCGCGTTTTTTATTATCAACACCGTCGCCGTCGTTCTTGGCAGTGTCTACTTTGGCTACATTCGCGAATGGCAATGGATACCATTCCTTGTCATCGAGTACCTCTGGGCACTCGACACCCTGCGCCACAACAGGCCCTAGCGCATCAGTTTTTGAATTTTATCGAACAGCCAAGAGATGGATTGAACCACTGCTCGATTTCCCCACCTATGAGAATCGTTTGCATTGCCTTCGACATCGTGCGCTCCCGTACGGTTTCCTGCGGCTCTAGTGCGTCGACAAGACGGCCGTGGAATACGAGTTTTCTATCTTTAGTAAATAAGAACGGATCCGGCGTGCACGTCGCTCCATACGCTTTCGCAACCGCGCCATCCTGGTCGAGAAGGTACGGGAATTCCATGCCACGCTCCTTTGCGAACGCCTTCATGAGCTCCATGCCTTCTCCTGGATATTCCGGGTCACTCGAGTTAACGCCGATGAATGCAATCTTGTCCCCGAATTCTTGGTGAAGCGCCACTACTTCTGCCATGCGCGCCTTCACATAGGGGCAATGATTGCACATGAATAAAATGAATATCCCCTCTTTGCCGGCAAAATCTGATAGTGAATATGTGCGCCCGTCCGTACCGGATAACGAGAAATCGGGTGCTGTCCCACCTTTTTGCATAAGTGAACCGGAAGGGGTTTTCGCCATGAGGAGAGGATACCGTGTGTTTCAAAACTCGTCGAGGCACAAGTTCGACGAGACCTTGCACAGCGCGACTGGCGCGAGCAGAGCAAAAATCCAGCAGGATTTTATGCGTGTCTCGTCGAACTTGTGCCGAGAAAAGAGTTTTGAAAGGAATTACTGAGCCGCTTTGAATCGCAACACTCCTCCGCGATCCATGTACGTTAGCTCTAATTCTTCAGGTGTAAGTTTGTTCACTTTGAAGTTCAATTTGTCCGCTTGCGTCCCCTGCATTGTGAGTTGTAGATACGCCGCATTCGCTTGGATCGGGAAAGACACCGTCACCGGTTTTTCACTTGAGAAAACGGTGTATGTGCCAGTCGAGACAACTTTGCCATTAGACCAGTCCGAAACTTTCCCGCCTGTTTTAAATTCACGAACGAATGACGCATCGTCCACGCTTTGCCACTTCCCCACGATACTTTCGCCGACAATGACAGTCACATCTTGCTTCACTCCACCCCCTTCGCCAGCATCCCCCCAATTCCATGGAGCCATATCCTGGCTTGGTTTTGGATTGCAGATCATGAGCGCGTTGCCCACCGTCAGTTGCACTTCTTCGCCAGCACCAACAAACGTGATGTTCTGTCCCATGTGGCTGCCCTCAAAACGCGCGCCAGCATTCGATGCAACACTTGCGAGTGTTGCTGTCCCAGTGAACGCTCCCTGCGAGCCTGCTGATATTTGTATGGTGCTCAGGTTGTCCGAAGGTGCCATCGTGAATTCCGAACCGTTGTCGCATGTATACGGATAAGAATCTGTATCTTGCTGCATAGCGCTTTCATCAGCCTGCATGTTCGTGTCTGCCGGCGCTGTTTGATTTTGAATGTACCAATATCCCCCACCGACAATAATGACAAGTAAAATAACCCCAGCAATTAGATTTTTCATACGCGCGAGTATGCCGCGCATAGCTCTGATTGTCAAAGCCGCACGAAGATCGAAATGAGTGAATTAATGGCGCTTCGTTTTCAGCATTTCTGCTACCGCCGCCTCGATCTCGGAGGGAATGTATTTTGCTTTAAGAAAATGAGCGTCCGCTCCGAGCTCCCCCATGCGCTTCAATTCCCCATCCTGTCCTTCGTTCGTGAGCGCAATCTTAAGGCTGTGTTTTGCCAATTTTTCTGCATACACTGTTTCTATAAATTCATACCCACTTCTGCTGTCAGGCATCGTTATATCGAACAAAATAACATTCGGCACGTACCCTCCTCTTAGCGCTTTCAGGGCATTGTCGACATCATGATACGCGGTCACTTCATACCCTTTCTTTTCGAAAGCCGTTTTGTACACAAAGAGCAGAAACTGCTCGTCATCGAGCATGAGCACTTTTATCTTGCGCTCCGCGCCCATAGCGGCATTGTACTACTCTAGAGGGGCGTGCTGCCACTTTGCTACGTTTTGCCGGACTTGGAATCGAACCAAGATTCACAGCTTCAAAGGCTGCTGTCCTACCGTTAGACGATCCGGCATTACAGCTCGATAGTACGAATAATCTGCTCTTTAAGCAATCGTTGCTTCTTGATTCTTCGCTCGAACGCTCTTGCCTCCGCTTCGCTTCCAAATTCAAGAGTATGTACGAGAAGAAATGGACAGTGGTTTTTTGTGGATCTCACGCGACCGAGATCGTGTTGTTTGACTCTTCGTTCCAAATCGTTCGTACTACCGACGTAGTACCATCTTTTCGATGTAGATTTTAGAAAATACACTACCCACATGTTCTACCATTAGACCTGCCTGCGCAGGCAGGCGATCCGGCAATGTCCTCGATGGTACGGGATTTTACGCCTTTCAGCAATTAATTTTTTTGCGCTCTCAGCATCAAAAAGAGCGGGAATTCTTTGCGAGCGCGGTTCTCCGCTTCTGATTTCGGACCCTTTTCGCTCTCTTTGTGAGAGATCCATTCTTCGAGTCCTGTGACTGAAAATCCATGGTTCGCGAGTGCAGACACATACGATTGAAGCGGGCGATGGTACGTGATTGTTGTGATGTGCCTCTCAGAACCAGGATGCATTTCGATCCGGTGCGCACTTTCTGAAAGGTACCCATCGAGCCGACGGAACTGTACTTTCGTATCGGGATCATACCCCCATTGTGATCGGCGCGGGATACGGAACCCTGGATGATTCAGGACGATAACGAATTCTCCTCCTTTCTTCAAAAGACTCGCGATCTGTGCAATCGTGCCCGAAAGGTTCTTGATGTTCTGAAGCGCAAGCACGCAGATCGCCACATCGAACGACGTGTCGGGTAAAGCAATCCTGTCGGCAGGTGCAACACGATACGAAATGTCCGCTGGCCCGGCCTTCTTTGCGATCTCGATCAACTCGGGCGCGATATCGATGCCCGTAACCTGCGCGCCGCGCGCGTGCATTTCTCGCGAGAATATCCCCTGCCCACACGCGACATCGAGAACGTGCTTGCCCTTCAGATCGCCCAACACCTCCATGAGATTCGGCTTGATGACTTTCTCGTGATACGTATCTTCGTTTTCGGTGACGTGCTGATGATACCAATCGGCAACGTGCCCCCAGGTCGTGTTCTGTTTTTTCCGCTTGAAGGGCTTAGTTATTCTTTGCCGCATATTTCGATGGTAGCTAATTCAAGCGGCAAGTGTGGGACCGCAGCATACGCCATCGTCCCGTACGCATCTAGTATCATGCGGAGCGTATCGGACGTAACACCAGGATTTTTTGATATCTCTTTCGCCATCGCGAGGTCAGCATCGGTTAGTTCCTTTGAAAAAGATTCCGCAAGGTCCGGCGCATGGCGGAGCAACAACACCACCCGGAGGCGGTGTATAAGAAGTTTTGTAAGAACACGCACATCCAGATTGTCGTCCACAGCTTGTTTTATTGTACTGAGCGCATCCTTCGCGTTTTTCTCTGAAATTGCCTTCAAGAGCTGGCGCACCAATTCTCCCCGCGGTGCACCGGAAACTTCTTCTACTTCAGATACATTTACCTTTTTATCTTTCGAGACGGCAAGCACTTTCTGCAGAATAGAAAGTCCGTCACGGAACGAACCTTCGGCAAGAAGCGCGACCAATTCGGATGCCGCACCCTCGAGCGCGAATCCTTCTTTTTTCGCGACATCAGTTATGACCTGTGCAAGCACTTCGCGCGTCGGTTGTTTGAAAGAATATATTTCGCATCTCGATTGGATAGTGTCTGGCACTTTATCCCGGTCCGTCGTCGCGAGGACGAAGATAACATGAGGAGGCGGCTCTTCGAGGGTTTTCAAGAACGCATTCCATGCGCCCTTAGAGAGCATGTGCGCTTCGTCGATAATGTAAAATTTGTACGAAGACTCGAACGGCATCACGTTGGCGCCTTCGCGCAGCTCGCGGATGTTGTCTACCCCCGTGTGCGACGCTGCATCCATTTCGTACAGGTCTTTGTCGGTTACCCCAAGTTCTCGCGCTAGAATCCGCGCGAAGGTCGTCTTTCCCGTCCCCCTGCTCCCGACAAATAGGTACGCATGAGCCGGTCTTTTTGCTTGTATCTGCGCTTCGAGGACCTTTACAATGTGGTCTTGCCCGTGCGTTTCTTCGAACGTCTGTGGCCGATATTCACGATAGAGAGTGCCGTATTTTTTTGCCGCGACCATGAGCGACAGTATAATGCAAGAATGACTGATATCGGAGATCCCCTTGGGGCGCCACAAAGACCACCCGATACGCAAACATATCAGGGTATTAATGAGGTAAGACGACGACTTGTCGGCTGGATGCGGTATAGGAGAATCGAGACAGCGACAATAACCGTCATCGAAAACGGAAAGCACATGGGTAATTTTACCGTGCAGCATGTAGATAGAGAGACTTCAATCGTCGAGGCTCCTGATGTCACGCTCTTCCAACCATCACGATATCGGCCCATGCGAATAGAACATTGGCTGAGAAATACGTTCCGATGCAACCCATACAATGCGCAATTCCTGGCTGCTGAAACCCCGAACACAAATACTACTGATTCAAAAAGAGCAGAGCCTCCGCCGGAAGAAGAGGTTCGAAAGACAACAATTGAACCGGCAAAAACACCAGAAATGACACCATCTGAACCCACACAAACTTCTCTCTCTGAATCTACAATCTCGCATCCAGTGCCAAAGCCCCAAAAAGCTCCTCGCCAGCCCCGACGGAAAAAACCAACGAAAGCGGAAATAAAGGAACGCGCGGAAAGACGCGTAAAAGAGGAACGGGAAGAAATAATTGAGCGCTTGCTCGAACAATGCACGCTATTCCAGAAATCCTTAAAACCACACGCGCTCTCAGCTGGCGCAATCGGGGATTGGATTGAAAATGCACGCTCGCAATACGAAAGGTATCTTGCCCCGCTCGTTAATTTTATTGTGGCGCACGATTCGGAAATCCCGCGAATTGCAGTTCTTTTGCGCTCACCAAAGTACATACGCGTACGCGCTGTTCTTGCCAGTTACTCAGATAACCGAGAAATGGTGCAACAGCATGTTGCTAGCGCAGACTCGCGCACTCGACGAGGTAATCTTGCACTTACGAAATTGGTTTCTGGAATATTCGCGAACCAGAAGGATATGTTCCGTGATATGGACTATTTGCGGCACGCAGGAACAACTGGGCGAGTAGCGGATGAATACAGAGATCTTTTATTTTTTGAGCTTGGCGGCCAAGAACAGGTAACTCGAGAGATCTCAGAGGCACATAACGAATTTTGGTTGGACATCGGAGCCGGCACCACATACAGAAACCCGGAATCGCTTATGAACGTTGCGAGAACAGTAAACCCATCTCTCACGTTTGCGGGACTTGATTTGCTCTACGATTGGAACCGAGCGAGCTACTCCGATATTGCGTATGGCAATGCCGATCTTGAAGAATTTTGGGCGTCAAAAAATACGCTCATCCCTGGGGGCGCGCAACGCATTCCCCGCGAAGATGAAAGCGTCGATCGCATTCTGTCATGCTGGGTTTTCGACAAGTTTGTTGATAATCCTGGAGCATTGGAGCAAGCGTTTAATGAAGTTGCACGCGTGTTAAAACCTGGAGGAACTGCGCGCATCTACCCTGTTCCAAAACAGTTCCTGCAAAATCTAAAATCATCGCCTTATTTTGATCTCATGCATAATACCAAAATCAAAGAGGAATATAACACCAACTCGCCAGTCAAAGCCGAGGATCGAAATTCAGTTGTGCTGCGCCGCAGAAAACTTACGCCACTGCAAATGGCCGAGCTCCATGCTGCACGGGATGCATGGTACGAAAAACATCGCGATGCATAGTCAGGAAAAATGAGAGATTGCTCGTTCGAGTGTCGTTTTTGCTTCCCTGCTGCTTTGCGTCTCCATGAGATGAATTCGGAGTTCTTTTGCTCCGTCCCACCCGGAAATGTAGGCTTTGAAATGCTTTTTCATGACCGCGTAATGCGTCGTATCCGAAAGGAGTTCGTCAAAGAGTTCGAGGTGTTCAATAAGCGCACCAATGCGTTCTTGCGGAGAGGGAGGACTAGTTCGATTCGAAAACAACCATGGGTTCCCGTAGATAGCGCGGCCGAGCATGATTCCGTCTGCTCCGCTTTCTCTTGCGAGTTCTTGTGCGTGCGCCAGGTCGCGGGCATCACCGTTTCCCAGGATAAGCGTTTTTGAGCGGAGTCGGTCGCGTATCTGTACGGCCTGCGCAACAGCATCCCAATGCGCTGGAACCGCAGACATTTCATTCCGAGTGCGGGCGTGAATCGTGATAGCAGCGATTCCTTCGGACAGAAGAGTTGGCAACCAAGTATCCAGCGTGTTTTCGCGATACCCAATGCGGGTTTTGACAGAAATCGGCAGATGCGGCGCGCCCCTGCGCCCCGCACGTATGAGTTCTTGTGCAAGCAAAGGATCATTGATGAGCGCTGCACCGCACCCGCTCTTCACAACATCGTCCACCGGACACCCCATGTTGATATCGAGCCCATCGAATCCTAGTTCCTGCACAAGAGCTGCTGCCCTCTCCATCCTCTCGGGAATGGCGCTGAATAATTGTGCGACGATAGGCCTCTCGCTTTCGTCGTATATCAACTTCTTTCGGAGCATCTTCTGCGCTTCGGGAGGAGCCAAGACAAGACCATCAGCGGACGTGAATTCCGTAAACATCACCGCTGGTTTTCCGTAGCGCGCAATGAGCCGCCGAAATGCGGCATCGGTCACATCCTCCATCGGCGCGAGTGCGAAAATAGGTTTAGGAAGTAAACCCCAGAAATTTTTCATCAGACGCACGGTATCATACGAACCAAAATTAACTGCCTCGCTTCCCTTTTGGTTGCCATTCTATGAACAGATCGTAGTCGGGATTAGCGTCACAGACCATCGGCCACTCATCGCCATCCACATCCGCGTATTTATTACCAACCCAGTTCTTAAGGACCTGTCTTTTTACGGCACCCTCAGCACTTGTATCCGCATCGCCAAAAAAGGATATCAGCACTGGTGAACGTTCCCCGGCCTTCGTATTTGCCGCAGAATCTCCAAGTTGGCGTATTATCGCGCGTTTGTAAACCTGATCCCGAGCATCATCAATTTCAGCCTTGATCTTTCTTTCATTTGTTTTTAGAAACACTTCTGTCTCTGCCCTTGCTTTCGTTTCAACGGCAGCTTTACTCAACATTAATTGAGTGTTTCGCTCCAATACTCTGTTGTCTCTTTGCCTGTCTTCCGCCCGGGCTCGCTCCTGTTTCTCTATGTTGATTCTTTTCTCCCTTAGTTTGGCACGAGCCTTAAATTCGTCGCTAGACACGAGCCCACCGTTTTTCTTATCGCCCTTTTCGCCGTCACCATTCATATTATTTGGACTGATAATACACCCTGTTCCCAAACCGCAAATCCACATATTCGAGCGAATTTTGCTTTTCCCGAAGGGCATCTGAAGTAAGGATGAGTTCAAGATTCTTTACGACATCCGAGGCATCTGACGCGAACGTAACTTTAAGATAGAAGCCGCTCTCGAGAGAAATAGACATATCCTTCTCATTCTCAATAGTAACGGATACTGGCGTATGGCCGGCATTTTTGAGAAGTGACAACAATTCCAGCACGTCCCTCAAATGTCCGCGCAAGAGTGTTTGCCCAATTGGAGGTTCCGTTGGAAGCAGTCCGCCTCGAAATTCATACGCAACGTCCTCACCCGCTGCATCAGCAAAAATGTACCCGTCGTCATCCATAAGAAAACAGCTCTCGACATTGCACCATCTGTGCCTAGGTTGCCGCTCTTCGAGTGAGACAATGACTGCCTGCGCCAAGAGCGATTCACGCGATATGGCGACTGATTTTATTCGCGGGAGTTCCGTCCTCAGCGCATCTGCAAGTTCGGACTTCGGATACAGAAAAATATTGCTTCGCGAAAATAGATGAAATTTTCCGTCATGCAAATTGGAATCAACTGCTGTTTTTACAGCCTCGGGATTAAGCGACTTTGCCCCTTGCACCGAAACATCTGCGATGATGAGGCGTTCATTGTAGGAAAGCCATCCCGCACCAAAGACCATCATGATGCTAATGACAAGCATCCCACCGCCTAAGCGTATCCTCGCGCGGCGCCGCCTCTTCGCGAGTCTCTCGCGCGGTTTCATAGGAAGCGGCATCTGCCCGCGCAGCGGCCTCCTTTGTATCCGTGTCGGTGGATTCCTATGAAGCGATAGTTTTTGCATATGGTCCAGCACTGAATTTTGGCATGGCTTCTACAGTTAGCATGTTCGCCTGACAACAGATACGTAGAGTGTGGCCAATTGTCGCATCACAACTGAGGCTCTCAGAAAAAAAATGCCAAAATTAGTTCTTGGATATAACATCCTTCCCCATATAGCCCCGGAGCACCTCCGGAATTGATATCGAACCGTCCGCGCGCTGATTATTCTCAACTATCTGGCAAAGGATACGCGGCATCGCCATCGCCGTGTTGTTAAGCGAGTGGACGAATTTAAGCGTGCCGTCTTCAGCGCGATAGCGGATATTCAATCTGCGTGTTTGAAAATCGTGGAAATACGAGGAAGAGTGTGTTTCGCGATATTTTTTCTCGCTCGGCATCCAAGCTTCGATATCATATTTCTTCACTTGTCCGAGCCCGATATCCCCGCCGCAATTCAAAACAACGTGATACGGAAGTTTCAATTCCTGGAGAAGCGCCTCCGAATTCGCGGTCAAGTCCTCATGATGCCGCACGGACTCTTCGTGATTCGCTTCGCAAAGTACAACTTGCTCATACTTCACAAATTCGTGGATGCGAAAAATGCCTTTCGTGTCCTTGCCATGGCTGCCGGCTTCCCGGCGATAACAAGGGGAAAACGCAAAGAACTTTATCGGCAAGTCTTTCTTCTCTACTATCTCATCCATGTAATATCCCATCGCCGAAACCTCTGCGGTGCCGGCAAGATAGTCACCATCTTGAGTCTTGTAGAGGTCATCCTCGCTTTGCGGCAAATACCCAGTGCCTACGAATGGCTCTTTCCGAACCAAGGATGGCACTATCATTGGCTCGAAACCTTCCCTATTTTGAAATCGTTCGATAACGAATCTCTCCAATGCCCACACGAGCCGCGCACCGTCATTTTTCAGGAAATACCCACGGAACCCTGCAACTTTCGTACCGCGCTCGTAATCCGCCATATCATGCTGCAGAAGAAGTTCGACATGGCTCTTCGGTTCGAAATCGAACGAAGGGATCTCTCCCCCGCCTCGCGTCGGCTCGCCATCGCGAGTCGAGGCGGGCCATTTTTTAACCTCTTTGTTATCCGCGTCGCTTTCTCCATCCGGTACGGAAATATCTGGCACATTTGGCACGCGGACCATGAGGTTCCGCCATTCTTTCAATATCTCCTGCAGCGACTCCTCCTCCAGCCGAATGGTTTCTTTGACTTCACTCATGCGCGCGATAAGCTTTTGGCGCTCATCGCCCGTCGCTTTCGAGATGGCATCCGAGGCGTTGTTCTGTTCTGCTCGTTTCGCATCCAGCGACTGCTGGAGCTCACGCCGCTTATCATCGAGTTCAATAAGGCGGTCGATATCGATGTCAATGTGTTTTTTCTTGGCGCCTGCGGCGACAATGTCTTTATTTTCGCGGATGAATTTTATGTCGAGCATACGATAGGGATGCTACGATGATACCATCATGAAGGACGCCCTCAAACAACTTTCCCCAAAGGAATTCCCGGCGAGACTGCGAGAAATTCCTGATCCGCCGAAACAATTGTATGTGCGCGGCTCACTTCCATCACATGAATGGAAATGGCTTGCCGTCGTAGGCTCGCGCGCAGCCACGAGTTACGGCAAACAAGCGGTGGAGTATCTCGTTGAAGGGCTTCGCGGGTACCCCGTAGTCATCGTTAGCGGCCTGGCGTATGGAATCGACGCGCTTTCCCACAAGGCAGCCCTCAACGCAGGGCTTCCGACGGTCGCAGTTCCCGGTTCTGGATTGGATTGGAGCGTTATCTATCCGAAGGCGAATGTTGTGTTGGCAAAAGAGATTATAAAAAAAGGAGGCGCACACCTATCGGAATATGAACCAAGCTTTAAAGCGACGGACTACTCATTTCCCATGCGCAACCGCATTATGGTAGGCCTCTCTCATGCGGTCCTCGTGATCGAAGCAAAGGAACGTTCAGGCTCGCTCATTACCGCAAGGCTCACAACCGAATACAATAGAGAACTCCTGGTCGTCCCTGGCTCCATCTTCAGTGCGCAAAGTAGGGGCACGCACCAATTTCTCAAACTCGGCGCGACGCCCGTAACAGAACCGGAAGATATATTGAAAGCACTTGGCATTGCCGTAGAAGAGAAATCGGATGCATCAAAGTATGCCGATATATCGATCCCAGAGCGCAAAGTGCTCGAGATTATTTCTTCCCCCTGTTCGCGAGACGAGCTGTTGTTACAGCTTGCAATGCCTATTTCCGAAGCAAATATTTTGCTTTCGACGATGGAGATAAAGGGATTGATTACGGAAGAATTGGGGGTGATCCGGGCACGTTAGTATAGTGTGCCGCTTGACGCATGCTATGCTCGTGAGGTATTAATCTCCGTTCATATGCCCGGTAGTAGATTTTGGCGAAAGACTTTTTCTACCCGCATGTGACAAAACTATGATCATCAAACAATTCAACAATATTCAGGATATGCGTAATGTCCGCGCCACGCGCATCGCCAAAATTCACTACCGGGTATGAAGCTCGTAATAGTAGAGTCTCCGGCTAAAGCCAAGACCATAGAAAAATATCTTGGCAAAGGCTACACCGTAAAAGCGTCGGTGGGTCATATTCGCGATCTGCCAAAGAGCAATAAAGACGCCGTTGACGTAGAGGGCGGTTTTGTTCCGCGCTACGCAATCGTCGCCGCAAAACAACATGTAATAGATGGTTTGCACGAAGCGGCAGAAAGAGCGGACGAAGTAATTCTTGCGACAGACCCAGATCGCGAAGGCGAGGCCATTGCGTGGCATTTGGCTGAAACTATCGGATTAAAAAAGCCGAAGCGCATCGTATTCCACGAGATAACTGAGAACGCGGTGCAAGAAGCGCTCGCGCATCCTCGCGCCATCGATCAGAACCTCCGAAAAGCGCAGGAGGCCCGGCGCGTCTTAGACAGGTTGTTCGGATACGACCTTTCCGGGCTGGTGTGGAAGAAAGTCCGCTATGGGCTATCGGCAGGACGTGTCCAATCTCCCGCTCTGCGCATAGTAATGGAACGCGAACGCGAGATACGGGCATTCGTTCCCGAGAAATTTTGGGTATTGAGCGCCGACGTGGAAACTGACCCCATTAGAGAGGCGTCATCCTCTAACGGGGCAGGAAAAAAAGAAAGGTTTACGGTTATCTGCGCTGAAGAGCCGCGGGATGAGAAAGAGGCTAAGCGTATTTTTACTGAAGCAGAGAGCAAAAAGTGGCACGTAGTAGATGTTGAAGAAACAGAACAGAAAAGAGCGCCTCGCCCGCCCTTCACAACCTCGACGTTGCAACAGGTTGCCTCTACTCGGCTGGGATTTTCCCCTTCGCGCACGATGCGGACCGCACAAAAACTATACGAGGCGGGATTCATCACCTACATGCGCACAGACTCTCCCAATCTTGCGAAAGAGGCTGTGTCCCAGATCGCTCACGTTGTCGAGAGTGAGTTCGGAAAAGATTTCGTCGAAGTGCGCGTGTACAAATCAAAAAGCAAATCGGCGCAAGAGGCGCACGAGGCTGTCCGCCCAACAAGTGCTCATAAAGTGTCCGCGGGAACAACCGATGACCAGAAGAAACTCTACGAACTCATTCGAGCTCGTACACTCGCGAGCCAGATGACCGATGCGAAAGTGCTCCGTACGAAAATTCTTGCAAACGTCGAGGGAAATACCGTTCCCGATTTTGCTGCAAATGGTTCTCGCGTTCTTTTCGAAGGATGGCTGAAGGCTGACCCAGATGCTCGTGGTGAAGACGTGGAGCTTCCGAAAGTCGCCAAGGACGATCCACTTAAGCTGATCAAAGCGAATACGGAAGAAAAGGAGACGCAGCCTCCGCCTCGCTATAGCGAAGCCGGACTTGTGAAAGAACTCGAAAAGCGTGGCATCGGGCGTCCCTCGACCTACGCTTCGATCATTTCCACACTCGAAGCCCGCGGCTACGTGGAAAAGCAAGGCCGCACGCTCATCCCGACACACACCGGAGACGTGGTAAGCTCATTCATCGAAGATCATTTCACCGACTACATCAGCGACACATTCACGGCAGAGATGGAGAACGAACTAGACGAAATTGCCGAGGGTACGCGCGAGTACGAAAAAACGCTAAAAGATTTCTACACGCCGTTCAAGAAAGCAGTAAAGTCGAAAGACAAGATAGAAAAATTGACGAATATGGGTGATGCACCAGCTGAGTTCCCCTGCCCTATCTGCGCAGGACCGATGGTCTACAAACTCTCAAAAAACGGGCGGTTCATGAGCTGCGCAAAATTTCCTGACTGCCTCGGGGCAAGGAAAGAAGATGGCAGCGAGATCGCCCCTCCAAAAGAAATAGGCGAAGCGTGCCCTCAGTGCGGTAATCCAGACGCTCCGCAGCCAAAAATAAAAGAACCAGGAAGGCTTATCGAGCGCGAAGGGCGTTTTGGCAGATTCATTGCGTGCAGCAACTACCCGAAGTGCAAGTTCGTCAAAAAAGATCCGACGGAAGAGGCTCGCGCCAAAACCGGCGTCGCCTGCCCGGTGTGCAAAATAGACGGGAGGAAAGGCGGCGAGATGGTGGAACGCCGCGGCAGATTCGGGCTTTTCTATTCGTGCTCAAACTATCCTGATTGCAAGCACGCGATAAAAGCAAAGCCGACCGGAAAAATGTGCCCCGAGTGCGGAGCGCTAATGATGGAAGGCACAAAAACGATCCCCGAAAGGTGTTCAAACAAGGCTTGTCCAAATCATAATCCGCATAAGAAGTAGCTCGTTTGGTATCTGCTGCTTCGCCGTCGCTGTCTGGCGCTGCTGCGCCAGCGCTGCCTCTCGCGCCGTCGCGCTGCGAGACACGGCTCAGCAGCAATACCTGCGCTCGCAAGATTTGTAAAAAGGACTTGATAAAACTCTCTCTCTCTCTGGCATTCTCACGCGTGGGAAAGGAGGTGATGCCCCATGTGTAGTGTCGCGACCATCGCGATGACGTTCGTCGTCATCAACAAGTAGCGGCCGTGGACATGAGCTGAAACCCCCAACCCAAAGGGCGCCCGGAGGACGCCCTTTTCTAATTGTGAATCACGCGTATCATGACTTTACCCTAGTGGCTATACCCTAAACCCTAGTGGCTATCTCTATGGCCTCAATTCGCCCACTCTCCGAAATCACGAGCGCGATGACGTCGAAGGAAGCGGCTGACATAGCGCTTGTTACGAAAGCATACGAATTTGCAAAAGAGGCCCACAAAGACCAGACGCGCTATTCCGGCGAGCCATACTTCATGCACCCCGCAGAAGTCGGATTCTCTCTTGCTGAAATCGGAATGGACCCCAAGACAATTGCTGCCGGGCTTATTCACGATTCAATGGAAGACGCAGGGGTAGCCGCTGCGATAATCGAAAAAGAATTTGGCACTGAAGTTCTCTTTCTCGTACGAGGCGTGACGAAACTCGGCGCACTCCGCTACCGGGGACTCGAACGGCACACAGAATCGCTGCGCCGTCTTTTCGCGGCCACGGCGGAAGATATCCGTGTCCTCATCATCAAATTGATGGACCGTCTCCATAACGCGACGACCCTGGAGCACGTGCCCGTCGCAAAGCGCAAACGCATTGCGCTCGAGACACTTGAAATTTACGCGCCGATTGCCGACCGATTCGGAATGAGTGTCGCAAAGATGGCTCTTGAGGATGCCGCGTTCCCTCATGCATTCCCCGAAGAGTACGAAAAAACGCGCGAGCTACTCAAAGAGCGCAAGAACGAGACCGAGAAACGGCTTGAGAAGGCCGAGAAGGACCTGAAGCGCGCACTTGCTGAGGCGGGCATTCGTGAGTTCCGCACCGAAGCGCGAATGAAGGGCATGTATAGCCTCTTTCGAAAACTGGAGCGCAAAGAATGGGACATTGGAAAAATATTCGATATTCTCGCCCTCCGGCTCATCGTACCCAGCGTTTCCGATTGCTATTCAGTCTTAGGAATCGTGCACCAACAGTGGCGCCCGGTCCCTGGAAAAATAAAGGACTATATTGCGTTTCCAAAACCAAATGGCTATCAAAGCATCCACACGACCGTCTACACAGGAGACGGCGGAGCCCTCGAAATTCAAATACGCACCGAGAGCATGCACCGGGAAGCCCAATTCGGCATTGCCTCGCACCTATCGTACAAAGAGGCCCTCGGCTATGCTGAAGGCACGAGAGGCGGAAGTCTCGAGTGGATACGCCAATTCATCCCTGGGCGCAGCAGGAGAAAGATGGCCGCGGCGGCGCTGCAAGAGCAAACAGGGCGCACCGTTCCGGACTGGGTCAAAGACCTTGCCCTCGCGCATGACCAAGATCCGCAATCCGGTGATTATCTCGAATCGCTTAAGAAGGACTTCTTTAGCCACCGTATTTTCGTATTCACACCAAAAGGAGATGTTATTGACCTCCCCATTGCAGCGACGCCCATCGATTTTGCATACGCCATCCATTCTGAAGTGGCAAACAAGATGGCCGGCGCGCGCGTGAACGGAAAAATGGTATCGCTCGACTCGACTCTCCGAAATGGCGACATGGTAGAAATAATTACGAAACCGTCCGCAAAGCCATCGCGAAAGTGGCTCGACAATGCAAAAACGACAATGGCAAAGAAAATGATCCGCGCGGCGCTCGCAGCGCAGAAGCCCGGACACTAAATTTGGCAAAGTTTTTCATTGCCCGTCACTCGTTAGTCAACAAAAAATGTGTTTGCACGAAGCTGCCAGAGTAACTGCACAAACTCCGAAAAAACGATGCAATATTGCCAAAATTAGTGTGCGGGCAGAAGCAGAGTTAAACCGTAAAATTTTTCACCGAATAGAGATCACCGCCTGTTTCCTCTTGCACAGGTTGAGGTGTTGGAGACGGTGCTGCCTGTTCCAAAGCAGCCTCGGCACCTATTTCCGCACTTCTTTCCTCAGTTTTCGCACGCTGCTCTTGCGACGCTAAAACCATGCACAAATGTGCAAGATCTTCCGGTGAGAAAAATTCGATCATCACCTTCCCTCCCTTGTCTTTCTTTTCTATCCTGACGCGGGTTCCTAAGCGCTCCGTCAGTTGCCGTTCCAGGTGAATGAGGTCAGGAGATACCTGGTCAGTCTTCCGCACCTTCTCGACAGCGATCCTCCGCGCCAACTGCTCGGTATCGCGAACGGTAAGCCGCCTCTCTACTATCTCTTTGAAAAGAACCCTCTGCTCTTCCGGTTTGTCGATGAGCATGAGAAGCGGCCTTGTGTGCCCTTCGTTAATATCGCCTTTCTGCAATGCGTCTTGCATTTCTTTGGGGAGCATAAGTATGCGCATCGTATTCGAGACATATTCGCGGCTTTTCCCGACGCGCTTCCCGATGTCCGCATGCTTCAAGCCAAATTCGTCGTACAGGCGCTTGAACGCTATCGCTCTGTCTATCGCATTCAGGTCCTCGCGTTGCAAATTCTCGATGATGGCGAGCTCTAGCTTCATTCTATCGCTGTCTTCGGAATGCCGAATAACAACCGGCACCTGATACACGCCCGCCAATTTTGATGCGCGCAACCTTCGCTCTCCAGAAATGAGTTCGTATTCGACTTGTATGCCTTCACCCGGGCGTTCTATCTCCTTTCTGGTGACTACCAGTGGCTGCAGTACTCCGTATTGCCGGATGGATTCGGAGAGTGACTGAAGCGCCGCTTCCTCGAACACCTTTCGCGGCTGGAAGGGGTTCGGTTTGATGCGATCCACCTCTACCCAATAGATGGAATCATATGGTTTCGCTTCCGGGTCCATTCGCGCAATTATATCACCAGATTTGTCTCGAGTTAAAAATCAAGTACACTCACAGTTATTGCCCTTCTTCGCTAAAGCTATGAAGGACGATGCCGGAATGGCGGAATGGTATACGCAAACGACTCAAAATCGTTCGGGGGCAACCCCTTGAGAGTTCAAGTCTCTCTTCCGGCACCATGGAAAATAAACTAACAGTAGTGTTCGACGACGGATGCCCACTATGCACCGTTGCTAAGAACGTAACCGATTCACTCGACAAGAAAGATGCTATGGAATTCGTCGGGATGAACACTGAGCGTGGCCAGGCATTAATCGAAGAACACAAATTCGATATGAACAAATCCGCATACGTTGTCCGCACTGACGGGACGACAGCGGAGAAAGCCGAGATGGCGCGTGAGATATTCGCGCACAATGGATTTCTCGGATTTCTTTTCAGTCTTCCTTTTCGTATTCCGTATGTCGGTAATTTGCTGTACAGTGCCGGTCCATGGACACGTTGGTACACAACCAAAAGCAAAAAATAGTCGTCATCGTCGGACCGACATCAAGCGGCAAGACGGCACTCTCGATTGATTTGGCGCGAAATATTGGCGGAGAAGTCATCTCTGCAGATTCTCGGCAAGTGTACAAAGGGCTCGATATCGGGACGGGAAAAGTAACGAGAAGCGAGATGAAGGGCATTCGACATCATCTCCTGGACGTGGCATCTCCCAAAAAAGTATTTACCGCCGCAGATTTCGTTGCACGCGGCCGAGAAGCACTCGAAGATATTGTGCGTCGCGGCAAAACGCCCATCATCTGTGGCGGAACCGGATTTTACATCGATGCACTTCTCGGCCGCATATCGCTCCCCGACGTACCTGCAAATTCAAAATTACGCGCACGTCTAGAAAAGAAATCCGCTTCGCAGTTGTACGCAATGCTGAAAAAGATGGATCCGCGGCGAGCAAAAAATATCGACAGGAAAAATCCGGTTCGTCTGGTCCGCGCTATCGAAATTGCAAAGGCTCTTGGCAAAGTTCCCTTGCCTTCTATCGACCTACGAGGTCGATATAGTTCGATTTGGATCGGTCTGAAGCCGGATGACAAAACGTTGCGAAAGAAAATTCACGCTCGCCTCTTGGATAGAATGAGGCATGGGATGGTGGCTGAGGCAAAAATATTGCGCGGGCAGGGACTCTCTTACAAACGCATGGATCAACTGGGACTCGAATATCGGTACCTCTCGCGATTTTTACAGAACAATATATCTAAAGACGACATGCTGCGCGATTTGGAACGCGACATATGGCACTATGCCCGGCGGCAGATGACCTATTGGCGCAAGAACGGTGAGATCGAGTGGTTTTCAGGCGCGAAAGAGGTTTATTCCCGTCATCGCTCTCGGTTGTTTGATACCAAGTAATGAAAGCACTGTAGGTGCCACGTCCGACAGTCCCCCATCTTTCAGCTTTCCCGACAGCGTAAGTATCGCGGGCACAGCATTCATCGTATGCGCAGTGTGTTTCTCGCCGGAAGTATCCATATTTAATTCGGCATTTCCATGGTCGGCGGTTATAAAAAGTGCACCGCCCGCTTCCAGTACCGCTTCAACGAGGCGCTTCAGTTCCCTGTCGACCGTCTCGACTGCCTGCACAATAGCGGGTTTATTCGCCGTATGTCCCACCATGTCCGCATTCGCGTAATTTATGAAAATAAAATCTACGCCTTTCTTTATCCTATCTATAGCCGCGTCCGTTATTTCTTTCGCTCGCATTTCGGGTGCCTGGTCGTGAGTCGCAATGTCTTTTCTACTCTCAACGAGCACGTGCTCTTCCCCGTCGTGAAGCTGTTCCCTGCCACCGTTTAAAAAATATGTTGCGTGCGCATACTTTTCCGTCTCGGCGATATGTGCTTGTGTGAGCCCAGCTTTTGAGACTTCTGCAGCGAGAGTTGCTCCAATCGGGACCTGCGGGAAGGCAACGTTGGTTTTCACTTGTTTATCATATTCGGTCATCGTGACTAGATATATATTCTCCGTATCGCACATCTTAGCGATCCTGCTTGAAAGCATACGCGCCCGGTCTGCCCTGAAATTAAACATGCACACGCCGTCATTTTTTTGAATTGCGCATGCGCCTCCTTCTAGATCCATGCACACTGCCGGCTCCAGAAGCTCATCGATGACGCCGCTCTCATATTTCTTGCGAAGGTGTTCGGACGGAGTTGATGCGGTCTTCTCACCCGCATTTCGGAACATCACATCCTCGGCTTTCAGAAGGCGATCCCAATTCTTATCCCTGTCCATCGCAAAGTAGCGCCCGCAGACAGTCGCGATTTTGCCAACCCCGATCTCCTTCAGATTTTTCTCAAGCTCTGCAAGATAGTCCGCACCGCTCCTTGGCAACGTGTCGCGGCCATCGGTGATCGCGTGAATCGCCACCTTTGTTATCCCTGCTTCTTTTGCCGCGCGCAGGAATCCGTATAAATGCTCCACATGGCTATGCACGCCGCCCGTCGACACAAGGCCTATAACGTGAAGCATCGAGTCATGAGATAGACAATGCTGAAAAAGCTTTTTGAACGCGTCGTTGGTATTGAAATCCCCGGCACGCATCGCTTTCGTTATGCGGACTAGATCGGTGTCTATCACTTTGCCGGCACCTATCGTCATATGCCCCACTTCACTATTGCCCATTTGTCCCTCAGGAAGACCCACGCTTTCTTCGCTCGCATTGAGAAGTGCGTGCGGATATGTTTTCCAGAGAAAATTAAAAAATGGGGTCTTCGCCTCGGCGATCGCGTTATGCTCTGTATCTTCGCGATGTCCCCATCCGTCGAGAACAACGAGCACTACAGGCTTTACCCCCGGATTCATACTCGAAGCGCTTTTTTTCCTGCGTACCCTGCTTTCTTCCCTAATATCTCTTCAATGCGCAGCAATTCATTGTATTTCGCAGTCCTATCTGAACGGGACACTGAACCCGTCTTTATCTGACCAGTCCCTAAACCTACAACAATATGTGCAATGGTCGTGTCCTCTGTTTCGCCCGAACGATGCGAAATCACTGCGGTCCAACCTGCTTTGTGAGCCATATCAACGGCACGGATCGTTTCGGTAAGCGTGCCTATCTGATTCACTTTGATGAGTATCGAGTTGGCAGCTTTCTCCTTGATGCCTCTTTCTAGGAACTTCACATTCGTCACAAAGAAATCGTCCCCGACAAGCTGTACTTTCGAACCAAGCGCTTTCGTGAGTTTCTTCCATCCATCCCAATCGTCTTCAGCAAGCCCATCTTCGATCGAAAGGATGGGATATTTTTTGCAGAGAGTGCTGTACCACGAAACCAATTCCTGAGAGGAGAGCTTCTTGCCTTCTATTTCGAGCTTGTACTCGCCATTCTGGAAAAGTTCCGTCGAGGCGACATCGAGCGCAAGAGCAATATCTTTTCCGAGCGAGTACCCCGTTTTTTCGACTGCCTCGGATACGAGCGAGAGCGCTTCTTCGTTCCCGCCTTTTACTCTTGGCGCGAAACCTCCTTCATCTCCCACCGTTGTCCCATATCCTCTCGCTTCGACGACTTTCTTCAGATTCTGGAATATTTCTGAAAGCGATCGCAGTCCCTCGCGAAACGACTTGGCGCCAACCGGCATGACCATAAATTCCTGAATATCCGTAGACTCCCAATTCGTATGTGCACCGCCATTAATGATGTTGCATTGCGGAAGTGGGAGCGCCATAGGGCGCGGCTTTGCAGAAAGAGACCGGACGTACTCGAACAAATGTCTTTTTTGTGATGCAGCCGCAGCATGCGCCGACGCAAGAGAAACTGCGAGTATTGCATTCGCGCCCAACCTCTCTTTATTGTCCGTGCCATCTAATTCTATGAGCGTTTGGTCCAATTTCTCCTGGTCCAATTTCTTTCCCGTCACTTGTTTCGCAATCTCCCTTTCAATATTTTTTACCGCCTTCAAGACCCCCTTTCCGCCGAATCTTTTTTTATCACCATCCCGCAACTCATGAGCTTCATGTGCACCGGTCGAGGCGCCCGAGGGTACCGCAGCGCGGCCCATTGTCCCATCATCAAGGTACACATCCGCCTCAACTGTCGGATTCCCCCGCGAATCCAGTATCTCCCGCGCTTTGATAGACCGAATGATCATGGAATGTTTACGACCGATGCCGAATTATACATCTTTTGCTAATTTCTCGACAAATTTATCACGAGCCATCGAAGCAAAAAGTGGTTCTATCGCCCACTGTTCCGGGCGGACATACGAATTTTCGTTATTTCTGCTTCCGCGACGCTTGTAGTAATCCAAGATCATCGGTACGGATCGCGGATCCTTCCCCTCATAATCGACGAAAAAGCCGAGCCACTTCACGAGCCGGTCGTGCAGCATCACGATCCATGAGGTAAACGTAACACTATCAAAGCCTGGATAAATTTTTGGGTTGTTTATCTTCAGAGCAAGTTCTTTGAGTCCTTTATTTATTTCATCCAATTTTTCAGGGGAGTTGAGATTGTCAGAGGCTGTGATGTGTATCGCGATATTCTTTGTCTTTTTGTGCAACGAGATCGAAATCATCTCATTTATCTTGATGTCGCCTTTCCACTCGATTTTATCAAGAGCTTCTCGTGCAGATCTTGTCACGTCGGTCATGGCATATTCAGCCTATCATTTTCTTAATATCCACCCACTTCCTGAATTCCTCCCTCGTCACGTATCCGAGCGCGATGGCGGCCTCTTCTAGCGTCGAGTTCTCCTTGTGTGCTTTTTTTGCTATTTCCGCAGCCTTATCGTACCCGATTTTCTTTGCTAGCGGCGTTACAAGCATAAGAGAGCGTTCGGCATAGTTCCGAAGCCGCTCCGTATCCGCCTTTATGCCACGGACGCAATGCTTTTCGAACGACTCAGCCGCTTCCGAGAGAAGCCGGATGGACTGCAGAAGTGAGTTCGCGAACAGAGGTTTTGAAGCCTGCATGTCGAAATTCGACATCGTCGCAGCCCCTGCCGTGATGGCAGCATCGTTTCCTAAACATTGGCAGGCGACCATCATCACCATCTCGCTCTGCGTCGGATTCACTTTTCCAGGCATGATGGAACTCCCCGGCTCGTTCGCGGGCAAAATTAGTTCCGCAAGGCCGGCGCGTGGGCCGCTGCCAAGGAAACGAATGTCGTTTGCAATTTTCATCAGTGCAAGTGCGATGGTCTTCAGAGCGCCCGATGTCGACACGACAGCATCATGCGCCGCCATGTTCGCAAACAAATTCTTTGCAGGTGTGAATGTGTGGCCGGTCAGAGTATTGATGTTTTTTACAACCAGTACTTTAAAACCCCTCGGCGCATTCACGCCAGTGCCAAGAGCAGTGCCTCCGATTGCAAGCTCGTAGAGGCCTTTACTGGTTTCTTCAAGTTGCTCTCGCGCATATTGAACTTGCCGCGCATATCCCGAAAACTCTTGTCCAAGGGTAAGCGGCACTGCGTCCTGCAGATGCGTGCGGCCTATTTTTACGACGCTGTTGAATTGTTTTGACTTTTTCTCTAGGGACGCCTGAAGTGCTTCGAGTCGAGGAATAAGGCTGTGTGACATAAGGAGAACTGCGGCAATATGAATCGACGTCGGAATGGTGTCGTTCGTTGATTGGCTGCAATTTACGTGGTCATTGGGATGAATGTCGGTGCGCTTCAGATGCTGGTTCGCACGAGTAGCAAGAACTTCGTTCACATTCATATTGAACTGCGTGCCACTCCCGCTTTGCCAGATAGAAAGCGGAAACTGGTCTGCGTGCTTCCCAGCAATAAGTTCGTCTGCCGCCTTTTCTATCGCTTTCGCGATTTTCTTTTCCAGAACGCCAAGCGCTGCGTTTGTTCGCGCCGCCGCCTTTTTTACGAGCGCATGGGCCTCTACCATTTCACGCGGCCAAAGTTCGGTGCCGGGAAAATGTTTTATTGCGAGCTCTGTCTGCTTACCGTACAGCTTCCCGCCTGATGCCATGCCTTATCGTACGCTAAACGGATTGAAATTTGTACCTCTGTCGTAATAGTCCTCATTTTCCGTTTTTTTCAAGTACTTGACGATTGCGTATGTTATTGGCGTAAACAAGACTTCCACGCCTGTTTTGAATATGTAGTTGGAAACGATAACCGTAATGAGAAGAGGGGCCGGAAGTACGCCCCAAAATGCTACAAGAACAAAGATCGCTGTATCGACCCCTTCGCCAACCACAGTAGAACCGATAGTTCGCATCCAGAGCCTTTTGCCGGCAGTCCAGACTTTCATTTTTGCGAGAACGAACGAGTTCACGAATTCACCACAGAAATATGCGAGCAGGCTGCCTATCACAATGCGTGGCGTAAGGCCGAGTATAGCGTTGTATGCCTCTTGATTCCCCCAATCCGCTGCCGGCGGCAATTTCCCGACAATGATAAGCACAAGCGACATTACAAGTGCCGAGAAAAAACCCAGCCAGATGACTTTTCGTGAGCGCCGGAATCCGTACACTTCCGTCAAGATGTCAGCGAAAATGTAACTAAGGGGAAACAGAAGCGTCCCGCCATCAAACGTGAACCAACCAAAATCAACTATCTTGGTAGATGCAATGTTCGAAATGAGGAGGACCGAGACAAAGAAGACGCTTATCGTGCCAAGATGTTTAAAGCTTCGGTCCATGGTCGGAAGCTTATCAGGAAATGCGCCTTTGATACATATCAAAGCGAAGTTACTGATTTAATTAGATTCAGTTTCTCTTTTCTCCCCCACCCTTTTATCTGCATTTCTCGCTTCTGAGCGTCAGATCGGTTTGAAAAAGACTCCTTGTATAGAATCCTGACAGGAACGAATGACCTCGTGTATTTCGCGCCCTTTTTTGCCTTATGCTCTTCGAATCGTTTTTGAACATCGATCGCGACGCCCGTGTATAGACTCTTATTTTTGCAGAGGAGAATGTATACGTAGTACATCGAGATTGATTATCTCATGCGGACTCTGTGCCTTCCCTTCCGAAGCTTCAGCGTACGAGGGATGTTGAAATCGCGTTAGTGAAATAAGTTTATTAGTTTTCTTAAAAATGGGCGTTTTTTGCCGTTTAAGATTTCCTCAGCCAGAGGAACTGATTTGGCCTTTACCTGCAAGGATTTTACCCATGTGATGACTGCAGAATTTGCCTCAATCGCTGACTGTGCCTCAGTAAGTTCTGGTTTTCTGCCGCTATGTATAAGAGGATTTCTTACGTCGAAATATGATCTGCTCCAGTTTCTCCATAGAACCGGTTCGCTCGTGAGCTTCACGCCGCGAACATCTTGTAAAACCTCTTTTAGGCGGTCTACAATTTTCCATTTCACGTTTAAGACTTTATTCGCCTGTGCTTCTGGTAGACCCGCAAATAGGTAGGCCTCAAAGAGATATCTTGTGATAAATATTTCTAGAGCTTGAAATGATTCGACAACTGCTAATGTCAGAGACCGCTTATGCAATGCTGTCTCGGCGCTCATAAGTAGAATTTCGTACAAAGGCGGTGATTCTGCGCTCAAAAGCATGTCTTCAATTTTATTAATCTCTTTCTCCGGTCGATTTATCATTGCACCACCGATACCATGACCGATCGACATTAAATAGACACCTCTATTTAGATCGACGAAATAAATATCATTAACAGCTAGGAATCCTATCGGCTCCACCCAATCTTCTTTGGTCACGTGCCTGTATACACCGAGCATAGTGTTAACAATTGCTAGCGCCTCGTCCACTACACTGTCTACAACTGTTCGATCATCAGGCGGTTGTCTGTCTCGTGGTGTATCTAGCTGAGCGTCGGAAACCGTAGTATCAAACTGGATCGCTATCCGTGAAAATCGAAATATACCGTTCGTGTCTCTTGTTCGCTCAACGTTTGTCCCCGTCACTTTTTGTTCCCAACCCTCTTGCGGATTAATTGGATTCCTTGGTCCTGTAAGGACGCCTTTTTGTAAGTAGAGTCCATGCTCTTTTTCAAAAAAATCTACCTCACTTGATCCAATAGCATTTTGTGTCCAGATTTTCTCAAAAGTGATTTTTGCTTTTTTGTTAGACCCGTACGTAACTATCATTTCTTGACCCGAGGGTAGATGCAAGCAATAAGGTAGATGCGCCTGCAAAATAGTATTCGCAAATGCGTTTTGCCGCGCTCGGGAAATATCCCGTGCATCCGCTAAGCTATAAAATGCGTGTGTCGTTTTTATTTCAAAAGGCTTCTGGAGTGAGATGCTCTGCAAATCTGCAGTTAGCTTTGCTTCCAATTGTTCGCGCGGAATTGTGGCTACTGCCTCTTTGTTGCAGTACATTGAAACATCAATTTGCTTGTCCCTGCCTTTAATTTGCAATGTGGCTTTGATCGACAAAACCCCGGGTTTTTTTCGGTGCATACCGTTTTCGTATAAGTTCTCCGTTAAGATTTTTGGTAGAAGCCCTAGAATATCCAGGGCTCCTACTTTTTTACGTCGCATCCGGCAGCATGCGGAATTGTTACCGCTTCTTACCTTTGTCTGGTCGTTGTGTCAGAGCCGCGGCAGCAAGGCTTTTTATTTCCTTTGCTGTTGGTCTCTTGTCTCCACTTAACACCTGTGAAGCAAGCGTACCGATGCGACTCGACGTTCTTTCATTTCGTGCCATAACGTCAATGTGCCTGTTCTAATAACGGCCTTCACCGGACTTATGCACACTCTTTAGCCCGCGATGTCTGTTGAGGTAATATAATTTCCTCAACACGTTCGCTTGTGGGCGGAAGTGTGGTCAGCAAGAGACACCTGCCGGTGTCTTTTGCTTTTTTCACAAGAAGAGCGAGGCGAAGCGTAACCGTGGCCACGCTTTCGTTCAGTCCTACATGGGAGATCCTATGCGGTACATTTACGGAAGCGGCTTCTACTCCGCTGGTTTCCCTTGGGAGACACGCACGCAGAGTATCTACATTATGCGCTCATGAAGGGCATGTGGGGCAAAAAAGGGACTGTTAATAAGACCAAACAGTGATAAACCGGTCCTGTCAATATGGATTGGGTTTGTTTATTAGGTTTACTCATTTGTCCACCAATGCCCGATACACACGTAAATTGTCATGATAATGCATACGATAATCAACAGGGATGCAAACCCAAATCTTACGGGCCCACATACGGAGCTTGGAAACCCACGGAGGCTTAAGAAAAGTGCCTCTTGAGAAAAGTCCTTCCCGAGCCTGATTTCAGATACTTCTCAAATGCGAATGCTTTGTACTTATTCTCGAGAGCAAAATAGAAGGCGAGATTGACGGGAAGCCGGTCGGCAGTTGCAAGAACTTGACCAGCCACATGTCGCGCTACCCTATCTTTTAGGTCGTTTGTGCAACCAATGTAGTACCCATCTCTACACTTTAAGCTGTAGACATAATACATATCGATTTGTCGCCTTCGCAAACCTTCAACGGGCTTAGCCACGCCGAAGGTTCGCTACTGCGAACCGAAGGCGGGCCCACTAGGAATCGAACCTAGACTAACGGTTTTGGAGACCGTTGTACTACCACTATACGATGGACCCCTTCGCGGCTGAGTATAGAGCGTGTCGCTGTATGCGACAAGCCGCGATTACTTCTTAGTTTCCTTGTGCTTCGTATGCGCCTTGCACCACAAGCATATTTGGAAACCCACGGTTTTCCAACGCGCGTACCAGAAGAAACGCGCTGCCTTCCTCCACGGGAAACTCCCGTTTCCCGACCCCTCCCATTTGCAAATGGGCAAGGCTTATTTCTTCACTTCTTTATGTTTCGTATGCGCCTTGCACCATTTGCAATACTTCTTCAGCTCGATCTTGCGCTCGACGAGCTTACGATTCTTGCGTGACCAATAGTTGGTGCGCTTGCACTTCTCGCAGGCGATTTTTATGAGTTGATCTTGGGACATGACGCAGCACTATAGCGGAAATGGTAAGGAATGGCAATATATTCGCTGGTCACCCGCAGACGTTATTCCAAGGGAGATAATTCCCTCCGAGGGTCATTTTCATAAGCGTATCCACTATGACCCAGGCTGCAAGAATGATGACAAGCCCGAGTACAACGTTCTTGAAGGTGTCCTTCGCCTTTTGCTGCTGCCCTATCGCCTCGTTCGTAAGATACAGCCACCCGGCGTAGGCGAAAAGCATTGCCGAGAGGAAAACGCTGATAACTATCCCGGCATTGAGGATATTCTGGGCCAATTCCGCAAGGCTGCAGACAGTGCAATTCAACCCGTCGCAAGGAACTATCTTTTTTGGGAGAATTGTTTGGGCGTAGCTAATGTACGGCAAAGAAAGTCCGAAAAATATCCCCACCACCCTCACTGCCCGACGCATCATCTGAGGATTGTAGCACGCGAAAAAGTGAGGCATACTATGCTCGTTGCGTCGGTACCCAAGCGGTCAAAGGGGACGCGCTGTAGACGCGTTGGCTTCGGTCTTCGCTGGTTCGAATCCAGCCCGGCGCACAAAATGAAAACGCTGCCCATACGGCAGCCGTTTTCGTTATGTCTGTGGTGTACGTCATGACTTGAGCCAACGGAGCGTGTTTCGCTGCCGAATTCGCGCATACAGAAACACTGGGCCAAAGAGTATTCCCCAGCCCCCAAGACCTTTCGTGTCCATAATCGTAATATCAAAAATCTTCAGGTCTTTATTTTCAAGCACGAACACATTGCTTAAACATCGCCACAGAACGCCACCCTGGCCGATGAGGTCTAACGGAGAATGTCCTGTATCGATGAATTCTTTGTATCTATCCGTGAATGCATCAAAATGTTGCTTAATAACTGGGTCCGCAAGATCACTTTTTGAAAGATAGTGTCCCCCAGCGACGAAAGGCTGGATTTCTGCACGATGTGTTCCATCGGGCGCTTGCACGACACGCGTATCAAGACAGTAATCGCCGAAATAGTTCCTGCAAATCAATTCGTCGTGTACCACCCTGTCAAACAGCAATGTTCCAAATACCGATTGCCAGCGCGGAAATTTGATGACCTCGTTTTCTCCGTACCGATACACCGAGTGAGAGCGTCCCCACGCTATGCGCGAACCTATTTTATTCGGATCATACGTCTCCACGAAAGAACTATACTATGCGATCTTGCCTTACTCAGCTTCTTCTTCGGGCTTTTTGTCCTTCGGCTGATCTATTCCAATGAGTAATCCCATATCGGTAATTCTCCAGCGAAAATGCGGATACTGATTGTGGTATCGAGTTTTAAGGTTGCTAAGCGCAGTTTCAACAATATCCAAATCTTTATATGATTTTGTTTGCGGATCCCATGTCGCTGGAGGATCGAGCCGTATGCGCCCGTCTGGCTTCACCCACCGCAACAACTCAGAAAATCCTTGTTCAAGCTGTGCGACTGCTTCCTCGGAGGATATGGGTGCATCAATAGGTTTATTGAAGTCATACGCACCCCGCATGTCAGCGGCATCTTTTTTGTCTTTGTCTAACCACTTAAGAACATCGGCTGGAAATCCACCGTCGGATACAATGGTATCGAAGCCTTCAAAACCCTCCGGGAAATCCAAGTGCCGGACATCTAACTGCTTGAAATTCGGATCATTTGGGCCAGCCACCATGTTGCGATTCGTGCCCATAACAAAAGCCCCGAACTTTGATGGATCTTGCTTTGCGGAATCAGCAAGAGCTATCGCAAGATCGTTATGCTGGGTATTCACATCGAGAATACGTTTGCCAGATCTAATCCTTTTATACGTATCTATGCCTCCCAATAGGCCCCATGGCGCAAAATATTCTTTATAAATTCGCCGCCATGCTTTTCTCGCTTCAGTTTTGTGTAAAAAAAGCACGGTATTCTGTTCAGGAATATCTTTAACTGCACGCTGGTCTTCCGGCATTGGCCCTGCAAACAATATTTCAAATTCAAGGCCATTCTTTCTGAATAGTTCCTCGTATCTCTTCCATGCAAAGCGGCGCCCATGCAAACCGTCTCCGTCTCGAGGAGAACCCTCATCACTCTCGACGATGGCTCCTACAATGGCAACGCCATCATCCTTCAACACCCTCGAGAGCCCGCTTATGGATGACTCCAAATCTCTATAGGCCTCATCTGCATTGCCATCAGTACGCGCATTAAAATCCATCGTGTAATCATAGATGAGAAGATCCGCAGAATTGTCGCTAAATTCCGAATGCCTTATATCGCCGAGAGACAAATTCATTCGGCTTAGGAATTGTCCGGGAGGCGGCAATCGTTGATAATGGCGGCGAATCGCTTCCGGATTATGATCGAGAATTAAAATTTGATTGCCTTCACGATCGAGGCCATTCCTCTTTAACAATTCTCCAAGAGTTGCCGCGTTTCTCGGCGTTGCGGAACCCATCAACCCGACATTGATCTTCTTGTCCTTGAGATGCTTCTGGAGCAGATCATCGAGCCCCGGTCCACGCTGGTGCAGTTTTAGAAAGTTTCCTCTCCAAACGAGATCTTCAAGTATCTGTAATCCAGAATTTTCATCCTCGAATTGGTCATAGTACTCGTGAGGCACAGAGCGCTGCGATTCTGGCTTCGGGATTTGATCGCCATTGCCAGGTTCGGACATAGAATGATCCTGACTTAAAACGAGGTTACATCTCCATGTCTATATCTCTCCCTTGTGGAGCCATATTGGTGACCTTCTCTTCATATCTCTCGTTCAAATCGCGAAATTGCCGCCATGGCACAACACAGCCGTAGAGCGCAACATAAACTCCAGACGGAAGGCTTTGCGCGGAAGCAACTGCCATTCCGACGTTGAATCGTGCGTCAGAATGTACGAACTTTTCGGGAAGCATTGCACCGGTGAGAACGATCGTCTTACCTTCGACGCAGTCCAACATTTCAGCAGTTTTCAGCATCGTGTCGGTGCCATGAGTAATGACAATGTGGTTCGATCGTGTGGCTTGCACTGCATTCAGAATATTTGCACGGTCATCGTCGGTTAGGTCAAGGCTGTCTTTTTTTGCCACTTCGACAATGTCATAAGTGAACATCGTATGGCAGTACGGAAGAATAGACTTTACCGCAGCGTCTGTTATCGCAAATTCGTACCCATGATTCGTTTCTCCTCGTGGGTAATCCTTGTCGATTGTCCCCCCAGTTTGAATAAAGGTGATATGCATACCAGAGCTTATGCGCTCGCGGCTGCCTTTGCCCGCGCTCTCGCGCCTCGCGCCCGCTCTGCGCTCTTCCTAACATCAAGCACAAATTCGCCGTCTTTCACATTCACGTGCACCGAGCCACCCTCGAGGACACCGCGCGCAACCATCATGTTCGCGACCTGCGTCAAAACTTTGCCTTGTATCAACCGCTTCAAAGGACGCGCACCGTACTGCGGGTTGTACCCTTCTTTCGCGAGGTATTCTATCGCCGACTCTGAGAACGTAAGGGTGATCTGTTTTTCCGCGAGCCGCTTCACCACGAGATCCACCTGGATGCGGACAATATCTTTCACTGCATCCGTCGAGAGAATATTGAAGAGCACTATCTCATCCAATCGGTTCAGGAACTCAGGCCGGAAGAAATCCTTCAGCGCGCCCATCACCTTATCCTTGACCTGTTCGTACCGCTGGCCTTCCGTTGTCGAGGCTCCAGCCGCAAAACCAAGTCCGGACATCTTATCAATGTGTTCTGCGCCTATGTTCGAAGTCATTATGATGACCGTATTTTTGAAGTTAACAACACGGCCCTTCGAATCCGTGAGACGCCCGTTGTCCAAGACCTGGAGGAGTACATTGAACACTTCCGGATGGGCTTTTTCTATCTCGTCGAAAAGGATGACTGAGTAAGGCCTGTGGCGAACAAGTTCGGTGAGTCCTCCGCCCTCGTCGTACCCCACATATCCAGGCGGTGACCCTATCATCTTGGAGACCGAGTGCTTCTCCATGTACTCGGACATGTCCACACGAATGAGAGCCTTCTCGCTATTGAAAAGAAATTCCGCAAGTGCCTTAGTAAGTTCAGTCTTTCCAACACCAGTGGGACCGAGAAACAGGAACGAGCCTACGGGCCTGTGTGGATCTGCGATGCCGGCACGGCTTCTCTTAATGGCGTCTGCGACCTTCTGCACTGCTTCATCCTGCCCGACAATTCGCTTCTTTAGTTCGCCCTCCATGCGAGAAAGCTTCTCGGCTTCTTCTTCAAGCATGCGCGCAACAGGGACGCCGGTCCAACGCGAGACGACACCCGCAATATCTTCAGCATTTATCTCTTCTCGAAGGACTCGGCGCGTCGCCTGCAATTTCCTAAGCTTCTTCGTCGCCGTGTCTAAGTCTTTTTCGAGAGCCGGGATGCGTCCATAGCGCAGTTCCGC
Organism: Candidatus Kaiserbacteria bacterium; assembly: GCA_016217965.1. Lineage (GTDB taxonomy): Bacteria > Patescibacteriota > Minisyncoccia > Phycocordibacterales > UBA2100 > UBA10103. The sequence continues at coordinate 10,418 of JACRFI010000020.1, read as the reverse complement.
AGTTTTTGTAAGGTCGCTGCGCGCCTCCGATGCATCCGCATCAATGCGCGTAGATTCCAATTCTTTCTTCAGGCGCCCTATTTCCGTTAGAGTTTCCTTCTCATTCTTCCACTTCAACTCGAGCTCGCGAGTGCCATCCTTCAGATCCGCTATTTCTTTTTCGATTGATGCGACCCGTGTGCGAGCTTTGCCTTCTTCGGCTTCAGATTCTTTTTTTAGTGCCTCTTTTTCTATCTCCAGGCGAGTTATCTTGCGATGCGCGTCCTCAAGCGCCGGCGGCTTATTCTCAAGCGAGAGCCGAAGTGCCGACGCAGCTTCGTCGATGAGGTCGATTGCTTTGTCGGGAAGAAATCTCTCGGTAATGTAGCGCGAAGACAGCTGCGCGGCGGCAATAATCGCATCATCGGTGATATGTACGCCGTGATACATTTCGTATTTCTCTTTTAGACCGCGCAATATCGAGACAGTGTCATCCAGAGACGGTTCGTTCACATAGACTGGCTGAAAACGCCGCGTGAACGCAGGGTCGTGCTCGATATGGCGCTGGAATTCCTTGAGCGTTGTGGCGCCGATCACGCGTATCTCACCGCGCGAAAGCGCCGGCTTCAGCATGTTTGACGCATCAAGCGCGCCGTCAGCCGCGCCCGCTCCTATCAATGTGTGCACTTCGTCAATGAAAAGTATGATCTTCCCCTCTGCTTTTTCGACTTCCTTCATGACCGCCTTCAAGCGCTCTTCAAATTCGCCGCGGTATTTTGTGCCAGCAACAAGAAGCCCGAGGTCCAGCTGCACCAACTCTTTCCCGCGAAGCGACTCGGGAACATCGCCGGAAGCCATGCGCTGAGCTAATCCCTCGGCGACTGCCGTCTTTCCCACACCGGCTTCGCCGATGAGGATGGGATTATTCTTTGTGCGGCGCGAAAGTATTTGGATGACGCGGATGATCTCGGTGTCGCGGCCGATTACAGGATCAAGCTTATTCTCGCGCGCGCGCTCCGTGAGAGAGCGGGCAAAGCGCGTGAGCGCTCGCGGTTTTTTTGGCTCGTCGGCATCTCGGATCTTCCCTTCTTTAATATCAGCGAGGATGCGCGCGAGCGCCGCTCTGTCGATGCGGAAACGGACCAAAAGGTCCGACGCAGGGCCTGGATGCTCGGCAACGCCAAGGAGCAAGTGCTCAGGAGAAACGAACTGGTCGTTGAAGCTCGCAGCGATGCGCGGCGCGCTTTCAAACACGCGAACAAGTTCGGGCGTCAGGTACAGCTGGAATGAAGGAGACACTGTCGTGCCACTTCCCCCTTCTATCTGCTCAAGTATTGAATCAGTAAGGTGTGCTGTATCAATGTCGAGCTGGTCGAGCATCGGGATGACCATGCTCTCCTCCTGCATAAGAAGCGCCGCCATCAAGTGAAGTGTGGAGACCTGATTGTGCCCTCTCTCAACGGCGAGCTGGTGGGCGCGTTGGATCACCTCTTTCGCTTTCGTCGTGAAATTGTTGAATGGTGCCATACAATTTTTATTTCTTAACGGCGCATCGCGCCTTCCGCTTTCTACTATATCACATCTCGCATTCAAATTAAATGCGCATTCTCTCTAGACGAATGAGAAGCGAAACTATTGCTGAGGAGGTGTGTTTTGCTCACCGGACGGCTGTTTTAGGGTATCCAGTATTATGCTCGCGGCCCCGAATGCGTTCTCGGAAAGAGCCCGGCTCACGGTCGTAGAAATGCCGACTATCTGCCCATTCATATTGACTAGTGGACTGCCAAATGCGACTGAGCCAACCGGAATGTTGGTCTCTACAATATCTTCGGCGGTTCCTGTTTCCGAGGAGCCAAGAGCCGTCACGATGCCGTCTCCTATGCGCGTTGCCGTGCGGCCCGAGATGGTAAACACGGTCTCGCCAAGAGATTGCTTGGACTCTGAGAGAATCGCACTTTTCCAGGTAACTAGCCCTTCTGCAGTAGATGTCGCGCCTTGCAAGAGTGCTAGCCCGGATTTTGCGTCGCTAGAAATGAGAGTTCCTGATAGCCTTTGTCCATCTTCTGTCGAGACGACGAGCGTCCCGCTCGCGGGAAGTGACGCAGCATCGGTCGCGATAACGCCGCCCTCTGACACAACTATCCCGAGGCCAAGAAACACATCAGACTCCTTGCCTGCCGCATCGAGGCTTGTGGTAAACAGGCGAACAATTGATGGCGTAGCTGATTCAACTGCCTTGACGATGAGGTCGGATTCGGTGACGACTATGGTCTTTTCAGAGGCTGCGGCTGCGCCGGCTGCTTGCCCCGAAGGAACTATTTTCTCGACAGTTCTTTCGACGACACGATTTACCGTTTGGGCAATCGAGGGCGGCGCTTGATCCATGAGTGACACTGTTACGATGCCTGTCGCAATAGACGTGACAAATGAGACCAGGAGCGTCAGGAGGATAATTTGTGATTTGGAGAGGCGTTCAATGTCCATGACGCCTATATACTATCACCTTTTGATCATTGCAAGAGATTTTTCGAACATTTGCGAGACATTTTTTATGTCTGTCGCGCTTGTATCGCGGCCCAGAGAGAATCTGAGAGTGTTTTGCGCTCTCCAATTATTCCCCGCCTCCTTCGCCAAGGCTTCGGAGGCCGCAGCAAGCGCTTCAACGACATGCGAGCGGCTTTCTTCACCCTCGCGACAGGCGCTCTTTGTGGAAATGGCGATGCCTGCCCTGTCGAACTGCAACGTGACATATTCGCTTGAGACGTTTGGTACCGATACATTCAATATGTGTGGAAGCGAGTGCTTCAAGTCGCCGTTTATAACCATACTGGGCACAGCGGAGGCGAGCTCGCGCGCGAGCTCGCCTCGCATCTCCCGAACACGTTTGGATTCTCTCTCACGCTCCTTCCCGATCATCGAGAACGCCTCTGCAAATCCTGCCGCAAGCGCGACGTTTTCTGTCCCCGCACGGAGTCCTCGTTCTTGCCCGCCGCCGAAAATGACCCGTGCAAGTTCCGCTCGATTATTCAGATACACACATCCTATCCCTCGTGGGCCATACAGTTTTCCTGAATCAAGCGATGCGATATCGACGCCGAGACTGTGAACCTGCGGCGACAGATACAAAGGTGCCTGCCCGAAGTCAGAATGAAAAATGACACTCGTTCCCGATTTTTCTTCGTGAGCCTTGATCGCGGCACGGATATCACGGATCGGTTGAATAGTTCCGATCTCATGATTCGCCCATTGGATTGAAACAAACACGGTTTCTTTTCGAAGCGCCTTCCCGACAGTTTCCGCTGCAATAATTCCTCTCCCATCCGGATTAACATGGCTAACGAGCCCTCCACGACGCTCGACCTCGGAAAAACATTCAAGGACCGAGGGGTGCTCAATGGCGCTCGTTATCCAATGTGTTTTTGAAATGTCTATGCCTTTCAGTTCCAACTTTCGCAAAAAACCAAGGATTGCCAGGTTGTTCGCTTCGGTTCCTCCTGAGACAAAGACGATCTCGCGCGCCTTGCACGCCAACTCTAGCGCGATCTTCTCGCGCGATTCCTGTAGCAGGCGCGCTGCCCTCACTCCTTCAGAATGTATCGCACCAGGATTTCCGTTCACGCCACTTGCCTGTTCCAAGGCACTTAGCGCTTCTGGCAGCACAGGCGTTGCACTCGCGTAATCGAGATATATCCGGCGTCTGCGAAAAAACATAAAAGCTCATTGTGTTCGCAGACGCCAAAAGTATCAAGTGTCAGGTATCAAGTATGAGAGATATCGATGCCTCTATTGGAAACTTTGCAATTGATACTTGTTTGCTACTTGATACTTGGATTTTGATACTTGCATAATCGGGCGTATACTCGCGTTATCTTAGCCTATGGCGCGAAAAATCCGTTATGACAAACGATACAAAACCTTCGCAGGAAAGACCCCCGATTGTGGTCGTCATGGGACACGTGGACCACGGCAAGTCGACACTGCTTGATTTCATCCGCAAATCGAATGTCGTTGCCGGAGAGGCCGGCGGCATCACGCAACACGTCGCAGCGTATGAAGTCGAGCACGAGCGCGAAGGAAAGAAAAAAAGAATTACATTCATCGATACGCCCGGTCACGCCGCATTCCAGGCAATCCGCGCTCGCGGTGCGAATGTGGCTGACATCGCTATCCTCGTCGTCGCCGCTGATGATGGCGTCAAAGCGCAAACACTCGAAGCGCTCGCGAGCATTCGTGAAAGCGGAATCCCATTCGTCGTCGCTATCAATAAAATAGACAAGCCAAACGCAGATATAAACCGTACGCAAGCAAGTTTAATGGAGCAAAAAGTATATTTGGAGAAATTGGGCGGCGATGTGCCATGGACTGCAATATCTGCAAAAGTCGGCACCGGCGTGCATGAACTTCTTGACCTTGTGCTCCTTGTCGCAGAACTCCAGGAATTCACGGGGGATGCGTCCCTTGCTGCAGAAGGCTATGTCATCGAGACCCATCGCGATCCGAAGCGCGGCATCGCGGCGACACTCATCATCACGAATGGCACGTTGAAAAGTGGGATGGCGGTGCAGGCGGGACACGCAATCGCCCCCGTGCGCATCATGGAAAATCATCTTGGCAAAAACATCAAGGAGGCGAATTTCTCCACTCCAGTGCAGCTCGTCGGTTTTGATGAATTGCCGGACGTCGGACTGGAGTTCCACACGTTCAAAAATAAAAGAGATGCAGAAAGTGCCCGAGAGAAAATACTGCTTGAACGGACCAAGAAGGGCACCACATCGGGACAGGGAGAAAAAGAAGAGCGATTTGTGCTTCCCATTATCGTGCGAGCCGACGCATCCGGCTCACTCGAAGCAATAATGCACGAGGTGTCGAAAATTGCCGACGAGCATTCAATGGTTCGCATTGTTCTCTCCGGAATCGGCACCATTTCAGAGAACGATATAAAATCGGCGATTGCCTCGAGCGAAACCCCCGCAACTGTCATCGGGTTTAACGTGGAGAGCGACGCGAACGCCAAGGAACGTGCAAGGCAGCACGGCATTTCTATTGAAACATTCAATATCATCTACAAGCTGACTGAGAGACTTGAGGAACTCTTGAAAACAGCAACGCCTAAACGGATCGTTGAAGAGATATTGGGAAAGGCACGGGTCTTGAAGCAATTTTCCAGCAGAAAAGATACACACGTCGTTGGGGGCAGCGTTTCAGAAGGCAAGATAGAAAAAAAGGCATCGGTCCGAGTACTTCGCCGAAAAGTAGAAGTCGGCGTCGGGAAAATAACGAACCTGCAGTCACATAAACAGAACGTAGACCGTGTGGAAACAGGGGGAGAATTCGGAGCTGAGATCACCGCGCCTTTCGAAGTCGCCGAAGGAGATATGCTCGAATGTTTCGTCACGAAAACGATGTAACACTATGGACTCCCCTTCCCGTCGCCAGAGCAAAGTGGCCGAAGATATAGCCCATCACGCGGCGGATTTCATTGCACGCGAATCGAATCGCACATCACTCATCACAGTGACACATGCAAGCATCGCACCCGATCTCAAGAACACCACCATATTCGTTACAGTGCTCCCAAAGGAACAGCAGGAGGATGCGCTCGCTTTTCTAAAACGCGTTCGCACAGACTTCCACGACTATTTGAAGTCAAAGACAGTATTCCGAAATGTCCCGACGGTGGATTTTATGCTCGACATTGGCGAGGAGAATCGGCAAAGGATCGACGAACTCACCCGCAAATAGATTTGAGGCCTGGGCGGGAATCGAACCCGCGCATGTAGGATTTGCAGTCCCAAGTGTTACCACTTCACCACCAGGCCGGTGCTGTGCTACTCTAGCATTGAATAATCCATGAAAAAAGGCTTTACCGCGGGAGCATTCGACCTCTGCCATGCTGGACACATGCTTGTATTTAAAGAGTGCAAAAATGTGTGCGATTACCTCATCGTAGGGCTCCAGACAGATCCTTCGCTTGATAGGCCAGGAGAAAAGAACAAACCGGTCATGTCTGTAGAGGAACGAAAGATCATTCTTGAGAGCGTGAAGTATATTGATGAGGTAGTTATCTACGAGCGAGAATCAGACCTGTATGATCTCCTAAAAGAGAATGCCTTGGGCATAGACATACGCATAGTCGGAGCCGATTGGAAAGGAAAAGAATTCACTGGACATGATCTTCCTATACCTGTCTATTTCAACACGCGTGACCACGGATTCTCCACAACAGAATTACGCAGGCGCGTATACGAACAGGAAAAGGCAAAAAGAGAAAAGCAAAAGTAGCAAGAGCGTGGTACAAAGTACTGCAGGCCGAGGTGGCGTAACTGGTAGCCGCATTCGACTTAAGATCGAAAGCTCGAAAGAGCGTGAGGGTTCGAGTCCCTCCCTCGGCACAAGACAAGAGACAAGATTTTTTTCAGAGGCGTTTTCTTTGGTGTGAGCCAAAGAAAACCAAGGATTTTCCGCAACGCCGCGCGCTTCGCGCGTGTGTAGTGTGAGGTTCGAGCCGAAGATTTTTTGGAGGGAGGATTTTTTGGAGGGTAGGTCGTCCGTCTTTCGTATTTCGTCCAGTAATGAAGCGTCTCTCACCCACTCCCGCATGGGTTCGAGCCATGCGGCGGCGTCTGCTTCAAGCCGGAGGATGTGCTCCTGCACCGACCGCTTCTCGGACATGAGTGCGGCTTTGCGGGAAAGGTAGTCGCCGCGCTCGATGTCCTGCTCCACAAAGAGGTCGGTGAGGCGGGCGAGTTTGCCGTCCAATTCGGCAAGGCGAGCACGCAGGGCTTCGATAGCGGACGCCGCCGTGCGCTTCGCGTCGGCCTCGTCCTCGCTCGCCATGCGGAGCATTTCCGTCGCCCACTCCGGCGGCATAGCATAGCGAGAGAGCAATTCGGAGAGTTGCGCGTCGAGCACTTCTTCTCGCACGAACGGCTGCGAACATGCACCGCGCTTTTTGGTGCAGCGATAGTAGACATACGAGCGGCCGCTTTTCTTCGTCTGCCGCTCGGCGGTAATGGAGCAGCCGCACTCGCCGCAAGTAAGGAGGCCGCAAAGCGCTCGCGGTTCGTCTTTGACTTTCTGCGTCTTGCCGCGCAATTTCAAGACACGTTGTACGTTGTCGAAAAGTTCCTTTGAAACAAGCGGCGTGTGCTTTCCCTCGTACACTTCCCCCGCGTAGCGGAAGTGTCCGTAAAAGAACGAGTTGGAAAGCAGCACGCTCACTTTTGTCTTGTTGAGCGGTCGTCCGCCGCCGTTCGTCCATCGCCGCGTCGGGTGCGTTCTCACGCCGTTGTCATATAGGAAACGGCCGATGTCCTCCAAGCGCGACGTGTTCTTCGCGTACAATTCAAAGGCGCGGCGGACAACGGGAGCTTTTCGTCTATCAACGACAATCGTTTTCGTGCGCGGGTCGTTGAGGTAGCCGATAGGTGGAACGCTTGGGTAGTGTCCGTTGCGAGCTTTCTGCCGCAAGCCGCGTGCGGTACTCACGCTCAAATCGCGGACGTACTGGTCGGCGATTCCAAACTCAATGCACATGAGGAGTACGTTGTCTGTGGGATAGTAGTTGTTCGCAGAAGCGCGGATATGCCTAATTACATTTTGTTTTAGGATTTCAATAATGTTCCCGCCGTCCTGCATATTGCGAGCCAGTCGGTCGAGCTTCCAACAAATAATGCCTTGTGCTTCCCCTTGCTGTATGCGCCGGAGCATATCGTTGAATATCGGACGGCCGGGTACTTTCGCAGAGCGTTTTTCGATAAACTCCTCGGCGATTTGCAACTCTTCCTGTTTTGCTAAAGCCCGAAGCTCGAACAGTTGAGCTTCGATGGAAAGGACTTGCTTGTCCTCGACATCGGTTGATTTGCGGGCGTAGAGAAAATAGTCGTTGCTCATGTGGAGTATTATAATGCCTCATGGTGGGAGCGTGCAAGAGCGGCTATACTTTAATTATAAAAAGCATGAAGCCGCTCACACAAAAACTTGGCGAACGATTGAAACAGATACGGACGAAAAAAGGAATGTCGCAGGGCGACATCGCGCAAGCGCTCAAAGTCCACAGGAGCTATATAGGCGGGATTGAGCGCGGCATACGAAATCCGACTATAAAAAATGTTGAGAAAATAGCGCGAGCGTTGGGCGTCAGCCCCGACAAACTTCTAAAATAACGCCCAAAGTTGTGCTGTTGATAACCTCGATTTTTTGTGGAGGCGTGGTATTATGAAGGCGTCTTCATCTTTAGTAATAAATTAGGCCGTAAAAAGCCCTTATAATATTATGCGATATATAGTTGCAACTTTCGCCGCGCTCTCGCTTTTTCTTTCGGGCTTCGCGGCATTACCCGCCCTTGCTCAAACTTCCGACGATTACGGCACGGCAGATTCCGCTAATTATTGCCCGAAACTTTCTATCACCATGCAACGCGGAGCGCGTGATGCTTCTTATGGCGGCCAAGTAAGTGAGTTGCAAAAGTTTATCTCGGACTACTACGATATTGACCCCGACGAAATTGTAACAGGATTTTTCGGCCGTATCACGCAGGGATACGTTCAACAATTTCAGCGTGAGCAGGGACTTCCAACTTTTGGTATTGCCGGTTCAATGACGCGCGCAGCAATTGCAAAAGTATGCACGAGTAATACGTTTAGTGGCACGGGTCAAACTATCCCGAATACGACGCCGACAACGCCTTCAACTACATATACACCGCCGACTACGAATGCAAAATCTAATCTCGTTCCGGACACTCTCAAAATTGGATACCCTTCGACCGATACCACAATCGGAGTGGGACAAAAGTTGCTCATAATCTATAGTGTCGGCTCGAACATTGTAGCCAGCGACCCAGCTATCGTTGAGCGAAAAATAGTAAACGCCGGAACGGATACAAGCGCGTCCGGTTATGTGCCTGTATCTGTGAGTGGTGGGACATACACGTTTGACTGGACACCGAGCCAAGATGGTAAATATCAGGTCTTGTTGAACATCACACACAACAATACAACGTATCCGGCGCGTAGCGGCGTGATTACGGTCGGTAACGGCGGCACGCAAACATCCACAAATACAAACAACACGCCGAGCGTTACGTTTAGCTATATCTCGTCGGGTAACGTCATAGGGTCGTTCGCAAATCTTCCCGCGAACTCGCAAATTCGGTTCGTCAACGCTTCGACTGGAGCACGATACGACGCACAAAGCACAATGGTATGGTCGGGAGGCAGCGGGCCACTTAGCATTACGATTCCGAATGATTTGCCGAACGGAACATATTACCTGCGTGCGACGGATTATTACAATTCGAATACAACGATTGCACAAAGCGGTTCGTTCCAAGCAGGTTCAAATGTCCAAACCAATTCCGTTGTAATCAGCTCGTTTACCGCCTCCCCCTCGTCAGTAAATGCTGGTGGCGCGGTGATGTTCATGTGGAGTTCCAACCTCACTCAAAACGACGTCTCTTATTATGGCGGCGGGTGCAGTATTGAAGGTATCACTCAAAATAACGTGGCAGTCTACGTTACGTCAGGATTCAAGGGTGCGAGCGGCCAAATTACGTTTGTGCCGCCAGCAACGGCCACGTATACATTGCGCTGTACTTCCAACGCGAAAGACGGTTCGCCGAGCGCGTCCAAACAAGTAACCGTAAATGTCGCACAGCCGCAGACAAATCCGGTAGTGATTAGTTCGTTCAGTGCGTCCCAAACGTCGGTATCTTCCGGCCAACCCGTTACGTTCTCTTGGAACTCAAACCTCACGAGCAACGACATCTCTTACTATGGGGGTTTTTGTAACATAGAGGGTCTTGGGAATAATACGGCTCTGTATGTATCTGCTGGTCAAACCAGCGGTGCGAGCGGGTCAATAACGTACACTCCTGCATTTACTGCAACTTACACATTGCGTTGTTCTGCGGGTGGGAAAGACGGCTCGCCAATGGACAGTAAACAGGTTACGGTTTCTGTTCAGTAAGATTGTCTTACAGGACACGGAAGCCCCGCGAGAGCGGGGCTTTTCGTATTCGTAGGGAGCTTCGCCAGCCGGAACGGATCGGCAAAGAATAATCTCGTGCGCGCACGGGCGGGTCGGGGCAAAGCACTCCTCCAGTGTGTCGTCTTTGTTTTTTCTGTTTTTGTAGTTCGGATTTACCCTCCAAAAAATCCTCCCTCCAAAAATCTTCGGCTTTCGTATTTTGAACCTCAACACTACGCGCGCGAAGCGCGCGGCGTGCCCGAATACCCTTGGCGTTCGGTCGCGGCTGCGACCGAACGCCATTCCGAAACCGACCTTGTCTCTTGTCTTGTGAGTATCTACGAATCTGCTCGAACCTATTTTAGCACCAATGGCTGACTTCGCGCGCTCCGCGCGTGTGCCAACGCGATACTTTCCCTCACGATTCGAGTTTGTGGTGATTCTCTCGGGCGCGCGACTACGCGCGCCCT
>JACRFI010000019.1 GCA_016217965.1 Candidatus Kaiserbacteria bacterium | reverse complement strand
CCTTTCCATTTTTGAATGCGCGCGGGGGTATCCGAAATGCATGCGGAAAAGGGCGTGGGGGCGGGATGCTGCCCTTCGGGCAGTGGCGGCGAAAGACAGGGGGCGAATCGCCGCAATTCTCAAGAGTTGAGGCGATTCGGCGCTATCCACAGGAGTATCTACGACGAACTCAAGGCATTGAAAAAATGTGATTTACTTCATGTCATGGATTTACTTATCCGGCTGGTGCTCTTCGGAGGTGCAATTGGTGCAGTCGCCTTAATGGTCAGCGAACGTCGCCGCGTGACGACGGGATCTGACGCTAGACCCCTCGAAGGTAACACGAAAGCATTTGTTTGGATTACGTGTTTACTGTCGCCAGTCTTGAGCGGCATTATTTACTATTATGGCTGGAAAGGTCGTTTGCCCATCATGGCCAAACAGGCAAACCGTATAACGTTTATTGCAATAATCCCATGGATTGTCGGTTTTTTCCTGCTATTTCTCTTGCCAGGAATTCAAGAGGGACTTTCAACGGCAGGTTAAATTAAAAGGTAATATTAAAAAAATATGAGAATGCTGGCAATTGTTGGAAGCGTACTTCTTGGCCTTATCGTAATCGCCGGTGGCGCCCTCGCAGCGGGCGACCCTTCAGCGCCGGTAAATCCAATGACAGCTTACGGAATCGGTATTGCACTTTTTGCGTTTGCAGGATTGCAATGGTATCTGCGACGACGAGACGCGCAGCGATAATAATATAGTATCTAACAGCGTCAGCGAATACTTTTTAGCTTTACGAGAGACCATGCGGACGGCGCTCTTGTATTTTGTAATTCTGCCCAATTAAACGCAACGGAAGCGAATCCGTATTTGCCGCGCATGGTCACGAGATCAGAGACAACGACAATGCTAGTCACCAATGTTATCATCGGCATGAAGCTGAAATAGTAATTTATCGAAATTGCTAGCGCTGACATTACGAAAACGGCTATGCGCGTTCGAAGTTCTCTCCATGATCTCCAATTTTGAGCACGATATTTTCCCGAATATGTACTATGTTGCGGGAGAAATAGCACCATAAGACGCAATAATACTCCTCCGACGATATAACCCGACATAAAGATTTCATTTAAACTCTGAAAACCGCCGGAGAAAAGCGTGTAAAGTGAAATACATAAAGCTGCGAATAGTGTCCAGCGTTCAACGCCACTTACACGTCCGCTGTCTTTGCGGGCTTTTTCAGAACAAAAGCTCATCAACATAAATAGCGAGACAATAATCGCAATCGGAATTGTTTCTCCATCAAAATCGGAGGCAAGCCACATTCCGGCAAAAAACACTCCGAGAATAATGGCACTTGCGTAAATGTTGATACTTGAAGAAACGTACATTTTAAAACGCGCAGCTTCGCGTGCCAGGTTAAAAACGTATACTGGCACGATAACAAAAAAGAATAGTGCGATTAGTACCAACGAGATTCCTTCCATGTCCTTTATATCGGATCCTGTCGGCATTACTCCGGGAATTAAAAGTAACGGAATAGCAATTATGGCTCCAATGAGGAGGGCACCGAATATCAAATAGTAAACAAACATCGAAAGAGTTACGACGAGTGCACGTCCAGAAATTTGCGCGAAGCGTGGCAATGCCTGGAAACCACTTGTACGCAGCAACCCGTAGAGAAACAACCCTATAGCAGCCACGTTGCCTACGAGAAAAGTGGCGATTTCTAACATATGGGTACTATAAGCGACTTTGTGAGATGCGGAAATGCGTTATCACCGTCAATTTCAAATTGGAGAATATGTTACGCCTCTCCCCTTGCCCTCGCGCTTCAGCAAACCGCGTTGCACTAAAATCGTCCCGTAGCGGCTCGCCGTCGCGTCGGAAACGTGCAGTAATTTCTCAATATCGTCATTAGTGATACGGCCTTTCTCTTTCGCCAACTCAACAACCTTGGCGAGACGCACCTCTTTCCTTCGCGCATGTGTCGCGACAGCCTTTGTACGCTCGGCAGTGCTCCACGAATGTTTGGATGCAGCACTACTCGATGAATGTGTCAAAGGCGGTGATATTGAAGGCTGTTGCGACACTGAACGCGAATCATTTGTTGTATTTGGAGTCGATTGTGATTCTTCTGGAATGACGGACGCTGGTTCTACGGGCGCGGTTTGTTCGACAACTGGTGCGGACTCAACTGGGCTCGGCGGCGGTTCAAGAGGAACAATTGGCGCAGGAGGTTCCGGCGCTGACGTTGGCTCCGCAGGTGGAGGCGCAGATTGAGCAGCGTCATCCGTCATTCCATCAGATTATCACAATCGGCTCAATGCAAATGCCGAATCGCCTCAACTCTTGAGAATTGCGGCGATTCGCCCCCTGTCTTTCGCCGCCACTGCCCGAAGGGCAGCATCCCGCCCCCACGCCCTTTTCCGCATGCATTTCGGATACCCCCGCGCGCATTCAAAAATGGAAAGG
>JACRFI010000018.1 GCA_016217965.1 Candidatus Kaiserbacteria bacterium | reverse complement strand
GCTTCAACGAACTCCTGATCGACTGGCTCCTCTGGTACAACACCGAGAGACCCCATGAATCGCTGGGCATGATCTCTCCTTTGCGGTATATTGTTCGTGACTTAACAGCACACCAGTGCCAAATGTGGTGGACTCGTACATATTCTTTACTATAGTAATTTTTTGTATTAGAGTGTCCTAAGACAAAACTACTCAGGTCCCGCAGATGCGGGATTGGGCCTGGGTCCCCCGCAAGGGGAAAGTGATTGCTGCTTGCCCTGAGCGTGTCGAATAGGCGTGGTGGAAATCCGGAATCCTCCGTAATAAGGAAAATCGATATCCCATCGGGAGTCGATGAGTAATCGTAAGGTGGCACCGCGGAAACCCGCCCTTATAGTCTGAATGACTCGGACTGTAAGGGCGGTTTTTTGTTAAAACCGCAAAATTCATGACGCTACCGAAAATCAAATTAGGACAGAAACCGACGTACGTGAAGATCGCGGAAGATGTCGATTTCCTCGAACTGTTCAAGAAAGTCGAGCAAGAATACGACACGTGCTTCATTTTCGAGTCCCTTGGCGAAGAAGGGAAGTTCTCGCGTTATTCCATCATCGGCTTCGATCCGGCGCATCTTATTTCCGCTCGCGAAAAGACGTTCACGTTCGACGGCAAAGCATATGCAGTCGAGAATCCATACGCTGCGCTCCGGGGGATGATGCCGAGGCAGACTATTGCGCGGAACTATGCCGGCGGCCTCATCGGCTACCTTAGCTATGAAGCAGTGAATTATTTTGAGCCAAGCGTACATGTCAAAGTGCATCCATCGTTCGAACAATTCATGTTTGGTGTGTATCTGGACGGCGTCATTTACGACAAGCTCACGAACGAACTCTCCTACTTTTACTACGATACGGACAGGAGCGACGTCCTGAAGAACATACTGCAGAAATCGGCAGGCAAGAAAGAGTTTTCTGCGAAATTCATCAAGGACGGACTCACGAAAGAGCAGCATGCAGAGGTCGTAGAGCGCGTCAAAGAACATATTCGCGCAGGTAACACATTTCAATGCGAAGTCGGTTTCAAGAGCGAATATTCCATCGAGGGGGATCCGGTCGCTATCTACGAAAAATTACGGGACGTGAATCCGTCGCCATTCATGTACCATCTCAAATTTGGGAAGCGGCACGTGATTGGTGCGAGCCCGGAATTGCTTTTCTCGCTGCGAGATGGGGAAATGACAACGCGCCCGCTTGCGGGCACGATCCGGAGAGGTAAGGACGAGAAAGAAGATCAACAGCTTGCGAGGAAACTTCTGAATGATCCGAAGGAGCGAGCCGAACACACGATGCTTGTGGATATGCATCGTAATGACATTGGACGAGTTGCACGCTTTGGAACAGTGCGCGTAAAGGACCTCATGACCGTAAAGAAATTCAGCCACGTGCAGCACATGTCGAGCGAGGTAGTAGGCATTATTCGTCCAGGCGAAGATATGTTTTCAGGGCTGCAGAGCAATTTTCCCATGGGTACTATCTGCGGCACGCCAAAAGTAGAGACCATGAAGATCATAGACGCAAATGAGCCGGAGGCGCGCGGGCCGTATGGAGGCGGTGTCGGGCACTTTGGGTTCAACGGTGATTGTACGTTTGCGCTCACGCTTCGCTCTGTCTTCCTCAGTGGCAAGGATGCCTACACACAAACATGCGGGGGCATCGTGTATGATTCAGATCCTGAAAAAGAATACGAAGAGATTGTGAATAAATTAGCGGCCATGAAGCGAGTTCTCTCTGACCCAAACCTAGAAGCTAGAAGTTCGCACCTATGAAGCTATTGATAATCGATAACTACGATTCGTTCACATACAACCTCTACCAATATGTGGGGGAGATACTAAAGGCCGCAAAAAAGAAATTTACGTTGGATGTCGTACGGAACGATGAGTTGACCCTCTCCGACATCAAGAAACGCAATTACGACCGCATTATCATCTCCCCTGGCCCGGGGGACCCAAGCGACAAGCACTACTTCGGCGTGTGTGCTGACGTAATTACGGAACTGGGGAAGAAGATCCCAATTCTTGGCGTGTGCCTCGGGATGCAAGGGATTGCACACTATTTCGGAGGTAAAGTCGTTCGCGCAAAAATCCCCATGCATGGCAAGACAAGTGAGATCGAACATGACGGCAAAGGGGTATTCGCTGATTTGCCGCAGGGACTCGAAGTAATGCGCTATCATTCGCTCGTCGCAGAGAAGAAGTCATTGGCAAAGGAGCTCGTTGTAACGGCGAGTGCGAAAGATTCAGGGGAAATTATGGGACTTCGCCACATCAAGTATCCGATCGAAGGCATACAGTTCCATCCTGAATCTTTTGCGACAGAAGGGGGAAAACGTATATTAGAGAACTTCCTCCATGTATGAACGAACTATTAAAGAAACTTTCCGAAAGAAAAGATCTGACGGCAGCAGAAGCGGAAGGTTTTCTTCTTGAGATCATGAAGGGCCTGCCTGCGCAGGCCGGTGGTGCAGATCCGATGCTGGTTGCCAGCATCCTTGTAGCCCTTCGCGTTAAAGGCGAATCGGTGGAAGAGATAGTTGGTTTCTTGCGTGCGATGAGAGCGAATATGGTGAAAGTAAATGCACCCGGCGCCATAGATGTTGTGGGCACAGGGGGAGACGGCCTGGGGACATTCAATATATCAACCGTCTCTTCGTTTGTTGCTGCTGGCGCTGGTGCGAAAATCGCGAAACACGGTAATCGTGCGGCGTCGGGTAAGTGCGGTAGCGCGGATGTTTTGGAGGCGCTCGGCGCACATATTCAGCTCACAAAAGAACAGGCAGAAGAAGTGTATCGAAAAGTCGGTTTTGTGTTTCTCATGGCTCCTCTTTTCCATCCTGCGATGAAAGAGGTCGGCCCAATACGGAAGCAGCTCAAGATCCGTACGATATTCAATATCCTCGGGCCATTTGCGAATCCGGCGGGCACAGAAAAGCAGCTTGTCGGCGTTCCAGACAAGGAACTTGCGAAAAAAATGGTGATTGCGGGAAAGAAATTAGGATTCAAGCGCCTTCTCATTGTCTCAAGCAGCGATGGCATGGACGAGATCAGCCTGTCGGCAAACACATATGTATACGACCTCAAGGGCAATCGCATCAAAAGCGCCACTGTCGATCCGAGGAAATTTGGTTTTAAGCGCGTGAGCCAGAAGGAAATCCTCGGGGGAGATGCATCGGAGAACGCGCGCATCGCGCGCGCGGTCCTCAGTGGCGAAGCCGGGCCGAAGCGCGACATCGTGATTTTAAATAGCGCGTACGCGCTTGTCGCGGCAGGGGTTGCCGCTTCTCCCTCTGAGGGCGTAGACAAAGCAAAGCACTCGATAGATAGTGGGAGAGCGCTTGGTGTTCTCGACTCATTTGTGAGGACGACCCAAGAATTCGCATAATCATAATAATGGCAAACATACAAATACAGCCGCTCCTGAAGCCAGTCGACGCATCAGTAGAGATCCCAGGCTCCAAGAGTTACACCAATCGCGCGCTTCTCATGGCAACGATGTGTAAAGCTCCGGTTCGCATATTGAGACCGCTCATCAGTGACGACACGAAAGCCATGATGAGATGTTTGAAAGCATTGGGGATCAAAATCTCGGAAAAGTCTGACGAGATTCACGTTGAAGGGAACATTGGCGATATCAAGGATGGTGCATATGAATTGGATGCGGACCTATCCGGTACGACGATACGTTTTTTGCTCGCTCTTCTTTGTGTTGTACCCGGTATCAAGACACTGAAAGGCAAGGAGGGTCTGAATAAACGTCCCATAGGGGATCTTGTCGATGGTCTTCGGCAATGTGGCGCGAAAATCGAATATCTCGAAAAGGAAGGATTTCCGCCTCTTCGTATATCGTCATCTACATTAAATCCCGGGACGATACGCATGAAAGGCGATGTCAGCAGTCAGTTTTTCTCCGCTATCCTCATGATTGCGCCGATGATAGGTGAGATAACGATAGAAGTGGAAGGCGAGCAGATCTCAAAGCCGTATATCGCGATGACCATAGACACGATGTCGCGATTTGGTGTACCAGTGGCGAATTACGAATATAAGAGCTACCACATTTTCGGATCGCAGGTATATCAGGCGAGTGAGTATACAGTCGAAGGGGATGCATCCAGCGCATCCTACTTTGCCGCCATCGCAGCATTGACGAGGTCCACCATTACCGTCATGAATGTGAATCCACAATCAGCGCAAGCGGATATACGATTCTTTGAGCTCTTGGCGGATATGGGCAACGAGGTGACGTATGAGAAAGATGCGATAACGGTGCATGGAACAGGGGTTAAACCGATGGAGGTGAGTATGGAAGATTGTCCCGACCAAGCGCAGACGATGGCGGTTCTAGCTGCATTTGCGGATGGCGTTACCAAAATATCAGGCGTCCGCTCGCTCAGGGTGAAAGAAACCGAGCGTGTAAAGGCGGTCGAGAAAGAGCTTGAAAAGATGGGTATCAGGACCGAATCGACGGAAGATACCCTGACAATATACGGCGGTGACCCTAAGCCGGCGGCAATAGATACCTACGGCGACCATCGTATGGCGATGGCTTTTGCTGTCGCGGGAGCAAAATTAGACGGAATGGTTATAAACGACCCTGGTGTTGTTTCGAAAACGTTTCCTCTGTTTTGGGACAAACTTGAATCCATTGGAATAAAACTCGACCGCATATGAACCCCGTTAGAAATAGCCCGCCCCATCCCGAAGGGCGCGCAAGCGCGGGCGCGATTTCTAACGGGGTGAACATCGTTCTTATCGGCATGCGAGGTAGCGGCAAGACGACAGTCGCGAAAATGTTATCCAAGCGACTCGGTTGGGATTTTCTGGAATTGGACGAAGAGATTGCGAAAAAGGTCGGTATGCCTATTTCCGATTTTGTCGCAAAAGAGGGTTGGGACGCATTTCGTGACAAAGAATCCGAAGTGGTCGCTGTTGCTGCAGCATCGGATAAAGTTGTCATTTCGACCGGCGGAGGTGTTGTCGTACGCGAGAAAAATATAGAGGCGCTCAAGAAAAGCGGAATCTGCATTTTCTTCCAAGCGTCTGTTGATTCGCTCTTCAAGCATATCGGAGGCGAGGGTTCAAAGCTGCCTCGGCTGACTGGCAACACGTCAATGCGAGAAGAATTGGAAGAGGTCTTGAAAGTACGACAGCAACTCTACGAAAAAGCAGCCGATGAAATCATCGATACGGAAACACTGAGTCTTGATGACATGGTTGAGAACATAGTGCAGATAATGCAAAAACGGCGTATAACGTAACTATGGCAGGAAATTCATTTGGACAACTTTTCAGAATAACCACCTTCGGGGAATCGCACGGGGGAGCTGTTGGCGTGGTGTTGGACGGATGCCCACCGGGTATCGAGATAACTGAGGAAGAGATACAAAAGCAGCTCGATAGGAGGAAACCGGGGCAAAGCGCAATAACCACTCCACGCAAAGAGGCGGATAAGATAAAGATTCTCTCGGGCTATTACGAAGGCAAAACGACTGGCACGCCGATTCTTCTCATCGCATACAACGAGGATGCGAAATCCGGCGACTATAAGGAATTGATGAAAGCATATAGGCCGTCGCATGCAGATTACACATACGAAGCGAAGTACGGGTTTCGTGATTGGAGGGGAAGTGGCCGCGCGTCAGCGCGCGAGACGCTTGCGCGCGTTGCTGCTGCCGCGATAGCACAAAAGTATCTGAAGGAAAAAGAAAGCATTGAATGTCTAAGCTACGTGGAGCAAGTAGGAGACATCAAGGCCAATGTAGATTTCGAGAAAGTGCAAATGAAAGACATCGAGTCGAACATCATACGTTGCCCGGACAAGGACGCAGCGGAAAAAATGATTGCGCTTGTGGAGAAAGTTAATGCTGAGGGCGATTCGGTGGGAGGTATCATTCACGGTGTCATTCGAAATGTCCCACCTGCGCTTGGGGAACCAGTGTTCGACAAACTAAATGCGGACCTCGGAAAAGCGATGCTTTCTATTAATGCCGTGAAGGGGTTTGAGATAGGTTCAGGTTTTGCAGGCACGATGCTGCGCGGCAGTCAGCACAACGATCCGATTTATGCCGATTCAGAAGGAAAAGTAAGAACTAAAACTAACAATGCAGGCGGAACTGTCGGCGGAATCTCAAACGGCGAGACGATTCACTTCCGCGTCGCATTCAAGCCAGTTTCTACGATCGGAAAAGAACAGGACACCATCACAAAAGAGAAAAAGGCGACTAAACTTGAAGCCTCCGGTCGTCACGACCCATGTGTCCTCCCTCGCGCAATTCCGATTGTGGACGCCATGAGCGCGCTTGTGATAATGGACCACTATTTGCGCAACAAAGCCCAAAATGCATAAAATCATCCTATGATTGATTCGATGAAAGGACCCGCATATGCCGCATCAGGCTCAGATTCGTCTGGCGGTTCGGGAGAAGATCTCGCGGACTTCAAAAATTCTGAAACCTTTGGAACAAACCGAGGTCCATTTTCTGTCGAATTAACTGATACTGCAGATAAAACCGTGGCATCAGGCTCAGTAAGTTTTAACGGAAATATTGCTCAAATCGATGACAGTGGGATGTTGCAAAATCCCGCCAGACAAACGGAGTTACCGCCAGGACAAAAGCATCCTATCTCTTCAGATAACGTTAAGTTTCAGACATATCACGGAACATTCAGTTGGCCCAAATCTCATATCAAGGTAATTCGAGGCGCAGATGGTTCTCCGATTTGGGTAAATCACGAGCACTATCCGAAAAAGTGACTGAGGAAGACTATCCGATCAGACTCCGCATCGTTTTTTCTACAATCAATACTTTTTTACTTCTTTTCAAAGTTGCCACAAACACACTCCCCCCAATCACAATATCTGCGACCTTAGAGAGGTCTTTTACATCCTTGCGCGACTTAACACCAAAACCAACAGCGACTGGGAGTTCTGAAATGCTTCGCATGGTCTTTATGAATCCTGGCAGAGCGGATGCGAACACGCTGGTTGCGCCTGTGATGCCTTGTCGCGTTGTGCAGTACCAAAAGCCCGTTGCGTCTTTAGCCAATGTTTTAAGACGTTCCTTTGGTACGCCAGGGGAAACGACTGGGATAAGCGCGATACCAGCTGCTTTGCATGTTGCGAGAAGCGACCAACCATCTTGTGTGTCGAAAGGACAGTCAGGAACTATCAATCCGGTCGCTCCGGCTTTCGAGATAGCCTCGATGAATTTCGGGATTCCCATCCGGTAAACTGGATTCATGTAGGTCATCACGACGACGGGCTTTCCAAAAGTCGCGACTTTTTTTATGACGACGAGCGCTTTTGCAACTGTGGCGCCTTTCTTCAATGCCTCTTCGCACGCGACAGCGATAGTGGGGCCATCTGCCATTGGGTCAGAGAAGGGAATTTGTACTTCAATGATATCGGCACCACCTTTTACGAGTGCTTTTGCAACTTGAACTGATTCCGGAATCGTCGGATATCCCGCAATCATGTGTGCCATAAAAAGTGGCTTGCCACTTTTTACCCTGAGCGTAGTCGAAGGGTGAAAAATCTCCTCCAATGTTTTCGTTTTAGTACCTTTCATATTCATCCTTCAAGAAATCCCTGAAACTTTTATCTTTAAATGCACGAGCAAAGTTAAAGAGGTCTTTGTCGCCTCGTCCTGATATCGTCGCGACGATTATCGAGTCTTTAGGCATCTTCGGTGCGACCTTACGGACCTCTGCAAGTGCGTGCGCGCTTTCGAGCGCCGAGATCACACCTTCCGATTTCGCAAAGAAATCGACTGCAGCAACGGCTTCTTTATCAAGCGCATACGTAAGTTCCAAGCGTGCCTCCTGGTAGAGGTCTGCAAGCTCCGGTCCAAGCCCGGGATAATCCAAACCTGCAGAGATGGAATGTGTTGGCGAGATCTGACCGTCATCGGTTTGGAGAAAGAGAGATTTGTATCCTTGGAATATGCCGACACGACCTGCAATTTTGCGAGATGCATGCTGTCCGACCTTTTTTCCGACGCCTCCTGCTTCAACGCCAATGAGACGCACGTCGTCTTTGATAAAGTCGTGGAAACTTCCGATGGCATTTGATCCTCCACCGACGCATGCAATGACTGCATTCGGCAATTTTGCTTCGCGTTCTTGTAGTTCCGATCGAATTTCTCGTCCAATGATGGATTGGAAGTATCGATTCATTTCCGGGTATGGCTTCGGTCCTAGCACTGAGCCGATGCAATAGTGCGCCTTATCGAGATTTTCCATCCAGAATTTTAGCGCTTCATTCACCGCATCCTTGAGTGTTTTGCTTCCGTACTCTACGGGTACGACTTTGGCACCGAGTCGTTCCATCAAGAACACATTCGGTCGTTGGCGGCGAATATCCTCGCTTCCCATGAATACGATGCACTCCAGCCCAAGTTTTGCGGCAACAGTTGCTGTTGCAACGCCATGTTGTCCCGCGCCAGTTTCAGCGATGATCATCTTTTTCCCGAGTCGTTTCGCGAGAAGCCCCTGTCCGAGACAATGCGTTATCTTGTGCGCGCCAGTGTGATTCGCCCCCTCGTTCTTTAGATAGACTTTTGCGCCTCCCAGTCTTTTCGTTGCTCGCTCTGCGAAAATCAAAGGTGTCGGACGACCAGAAAAATTCTTTAAGAGGTCAGCAAATTCTGCTTGAAACACTTTGTCTTTCTTCGCATTCTCAAAAGCAGCGATCAGATCCTGTAGAGTTTTCCACAACATTTCAGGCACATATGCTCCGCCGAATGTTTCGTGGGTCATACCCGGTTTGTGAAATTTCGGCTGGCGCGAAGCCCATTCACACGCACTGGGTGTGTTGGGCGAAGCGCAAGTCGCTGTCGTAAGAACGCTATTTGAGTCATTCTTGAATGCATACGTTAATTTTGTTGTTCAGTCTAGGTGAGACAAGCCGAAATTCTACTACTGGGTCATGCGAGCGCGGCTTTTAGCTCGTTAATTTTCGCGAGCGGGTCTCCTGAACGTAATATCGAAGTTCCCACTAAAATTCCACGAACTCCCGCTGCGCGAACGCGCTTCACGTCGTCCGCCGTTTCGATGCCGGATTCACTCACAACAGGAATGCTGCTCGGAACTTTTTTCATCAATGTTTCTGTCGTTTGTAGGTCGACATTAAATGTCTTGAGGTCTCTATTGTTTATGCCCAAAATCTTCGCGCCAGCCTCTAGCGCCTTATGTAAGTCTTTTTCATCATGAACTTCGACGAGTGCGTCCATGCCAAGAGAAGCTCCGAATGCAATGAGATGCGCAAGTGCCTCAGTGCCAAGAGCGGCGGCAATAAGAAGGTACGTATCGGCTCCCGAAAGTGTCGTCTCGTATATCTGGTACGGGTCCACGAGGAAATCTTTGCGTAGGATTGTCTGGGGGACTTTACCGCGCACATCTTTGAGGAGTTGCAGGTTGCCGCCAAAATATTTCTGGTCGGTTAGCACTGATATTACATCTGCGCTGCTTTTTGCATAACTTTCGGTGAGAGCCAAGGGGTCGCTTTGAATGAGTGCTCCTGCAGAAGGGGAACGTGGTTTTATCTCTGCGATGAGGACAGGTTTCTCAAACAGGGAGAGGAACGGACGGGTTGTGCGTTGCCGTGCGTGGCTGAGGGCAGCGGACCGCATTTCGTCGATAGTCGTTTCTTTGGCGAGCGCCTCGATTTCTGCTCTCTTTGTTGCTACTATCTCGTCCAAGATACTCATTTGGAGACATTACCTTTAAATATGGTACGGGTAAAGATATGTGGAATACGAAATATCGATGAAGCGAAAGCTGTTGTCGATGCGGGTGCCGATGCGCTCGGTTTTCTCGTAGACATTACAGGAGCGAAAAATTCTGTTGGTTCTGCGACGGCAGCTGCCATCATTTCGCATCTGCCGCCGTTTGTGTCGAGTGTTGCCGTCACGACCGAAACGGATGCGAAAAAGATCTTGCATGTCATAAAAACGGCTCGCGCTACAACAATACAGCTTCAAGGAAAAGTTACGCCCGACACGGCGCGTGCCGCTAGAGTCTTTTTTGTGAAAGTGTATGTTGCTATTCATGTTTCGGATGAGAGCGCGCTTGAAGAGGCGAAAAAATTCGAGGACGCGGCTGACGCGATCATTCTCGATAGCACCGACAAATCCGGTGCGCTTGGCGGAACGGGGAAGGCGCATGATTGGGACATTAGTCGTCGTATTGTTGAATCGGTCTCGATTCCGGTGATACTAGCGGGCGGACTGAACCCAGAAAATGTCGCTGAAGCCATACAAAAGGTGCGCCCCTACGCAGTCGACGTGCAGTCAGGAGTCTCTAATCGGGATGGGTCAAAAAACATAGAAAAAGTAAGGCTTTTTATCGAAAGAGCGAAGGCGGCGTAGGTTGTCCACACACGCCCTTTTTGCCTTGACTGCCATACACCACTGGTGTACTCTGTTCCGACCTGTCGCTCTCACAAGCTTAATTGGCTTCGGAGACGAAATTTTCCGAAGGGAATTTTCGGTGCGAGGGTATTGAACTTTGACAATTGAATAGCATTGTACGCAAAACCAATAGATGGAATTAATTTTCCATCTGGTAAGAAGATCTTGCTGTTAGCGCTCGCTCGGAAATGAAAACAAGTTTTCGCTTCCTCGCTCGCTAAACAGTAAGAAAAAAACACAAGCACACACAACGCAAGAAAATGAACAGTAAATAAACGGGACGAAAGAAAAAGTTTGCGTGCACTGAAGAATGGTCTACTCGCACAAGACGAATCGGATCCGCCACCAAATCGGATCTACGGTATGACTAACACCGGTCGTCAGGCGACGGGCTAAGGGAGAAGGGACAGAGTTTAAAGACTCGCCAGCCCTTCTCCACCATTCTTCAGTGCACAATAATGTACATTCTTTTGTTCCGTCCATCCTAAAAAAGTGAAGAGCTCAAATAAGCTAAGTAACTTTATATGGTTGCTAACAAGGCTCTGAAATGGGAACATTCTCATTCCAACCTTGTCGCACCATATAAATGGCGAAAGCCATTTCTACTTAGAGTTTGATCCTAGCTCAGGGTGAATGCTGGCGGTATGGATAAGGCATGCAAGTCAAGGGGCCGCAAGGCACCGGCAGACGAGGTAGTAATAGGTAGGAACGTACCCGGAAGTCGTGCACAGCTCGTCGAAAGGCGGGGTAATTCACGATATTGTCGCAAGATGAAAGATTTATCGCTTCCGGAGCGGCCTGCTGTGTATCAGCTAGTTGGTAAGGTAATGGCTTACCAAGGCTATGACGCATAGGGGAGCTGAGAGGCTGACCCCCACCGATCGGACTGAGACACGGCCGATACTCCTACGGGAGGCTGCAGCCGAGAATATTCGACAATGGGCGAAAGCCTGATCGAGCGATACCGCGTGGTGGATGAAGTGCTTCGGCACGTAAACATCTTTTATGAGGGACGAAGTTATTGACGGTACCTCATGAATAAGGGGCTCCTAACTCTGTGCCAGCAGGAGCGGTAATACAGAGGCCCCAAGCATTACCCGGAATCACTGGGCGTAAAGGGTGCGTAGGTGGTCATATTAGTCGGCTGTTAAATCTCCGAGGCTCAACCTTGGAAACCCGGTCGAAACGGTATGACTCGAGGGAGTGAGAGGTGAATGGAACTCATGGTGTAGGGGTGAAATCCGTTGATATCATGGGGAACACCGAAAGCGAAGGCAATTCACTGGCACTTTCCTGACACTCAAGCACGAAAGCGTGGGTAGCGAACGGGATTAGATACCCCGGTAGTCCACGCCCTAAACTATGTCAACTGGCTTTCCGGAGT
>JACRFI010000004.1 GCA_016217965.1 Candidatus Kaiserbacteria bacterium | reverse complement strand
GCCGGTGGTTTCGTCCAGGGTGAGTACCTCATCGCCGGGCTGGATCTCTTCCACCGGAATATCTTCTTCTTCCCATTCCCCATTTTTCTTTTTCCGTCGCCTCCTGATCTTGGTCCCGATCGCTACGCACTGGCCCAGGTTGCTGACGACGAAGCGGTTGGTGCCGGATTGCTGGAGCTGTAAAAGGTTGCCGCCGCTGCCGGTTTTGTTGACCCAAATACTATTCGTACTGTTTTGCGTATCCACATCAGCCGAGGTAGGGGCGAGTGTCACCGTGCCATTGCTGGGGGAATCCACGCCACCGACGATGGTATCTAAACGTAAATTTTGAGTGGCACCAGAATAATTGTATAAACGGACAGTATTGGTATCAATTTGGCGGATTTGAAAAGCCTGGGTCCCCACATCCAGGCGCAGGTTTTGGGTGGAGCCGGAATAATTATAAAGTCTGACGGTGTTGGAATCTTGCTGGACAATTTTTAAAGGAGAAGTAAAATATCTGACAATAACGATACCAGAGCCACCAGAGCCACCAGAGCCCGCGCTAGCTCCGCCGCCACCACCGCCACCAGTGTTAGTTGTACCTGCTGTTCCAGCACCACTGGTTGCACCAGCTCCGCCGCCGCCACTACCACCGGCACATCCGGTTCCACTAAGAACGGCTCCACCACCACCTCCGGCGTAACTTACAGATGAGCCAGAGATACTATTCGCAGTGCCCGCTCCGCCTGCACCACACGTCGTGGTGTTTGGGGCAGAAGTCCCAGAAGTGCTTGATCCACCTCCACCACCACCAGGCCAACCAGAAGAACCATAGTAGCCCGATCCACCGCCGTTACCTTGAGATGGTGACGTTGAAGGAGTGTTACCGCTTCCGCCAGCTGGACTCGGGCTCCAACCTCCAGAACCGCCGCCGCCGGATCCGCCGTTTTTACCGACACCGCTTGTTGCAGTACCACCACCACCACCACCACCTGTTGAGGTTATAGTTCCAAAAATTGAATCGACACCATTATCACCAGCGACATTAGAAGCTGCACCACCATTACCTCCCGTACCAACCGTAACGGTGATAGGGGTTGTTGTGACGGCGTAGCTTGTATTAGTTCTATAACCTCCGCCACCTCCGCCACCCGTACCTGTTCCACCACCACTTGAACCGGCTCCACCCCCACCCCCACCAACTACAAGGACTTCAACATTTCTCGCAATAGGCGAAGTAAACGTTCCGCTAGTTGTAAAGGAATGAACGGTATAGTCTCCGCTCGTTGTTACTGTTCCCCCAGTGCCATCGTTACCACCACCTGGGTTAATCTGTTCCCATTTTGATGTGTTTGTATTATAAAACCACCCGGTTGTCAGAAGATCATTCGTCTGTTGATTATGTACCACTTCCACATAACTCCCATCAGCCACCGTGGCATTGGTGGCAGAGATGATGCCGGATTCGGTGGCAGTGGCCACATCTTTCCATTGACTATTTTGATACACCCAGCCATTCGTTAAAAGACTATTCGTATTTTGATTATGCGCGATCTCGACGTAGCTACCATTCGCAAGACTGGAATTAGAATTGGTGTAGAGCCCCGTATGCACCGCCCCGCCGTTAGTCGTGACGTCGAGTCGGAGATTTTTAGTAGATCCCGAATAGTTGTAGAGCCGCGCAGTATTGGTATCCGTCTGGATCACTTTAAATCCGGCTTTGGTGTATTTCACCTGTATCTGATCGACCTGGGGATTTTGGGTGCTTGAACTGGACTTAAAGCCGGCG
>JACRFI010000017.1 GCA_016217965.1 Candidatus Kaiserbacteria bacterium | reverse complement strand
CGGTCAAAGCGCCACTGACAATCTCGGTAAATTCTATATCGACTCCTCCGGCAATGTCTCCGTTTCCGGCACTCTCCGACAATCCAGCCTCGCCACTCTCCAAGGTGGTTTCATCAGTAACGCCTCAAGCTCCATCGGCGGCACTCTCTCTGTTTCTGGAGCCACCACCGTTTCCTCAACCTTCCTAGCGACCGGTCTCGCCACTCTTCAAGGTGGTTTCATCAGTAACGCTTCATCCAGTATTGGTTCTTCGCTGAACATTTCCGGCAATCTCAACGCCTCATCCACCCTGTTCGTCGCAGGTAACATTATCCCCGGGTCAAACAACAATACCAATCTTGGCGCGTATGGCACGGCTTTGGGTAGTGTCTATGCATCGGGAACACTTGATGTTTATGGAACCTCATCTTTTTCTGGGAAAACCGCCCTCTTTAATGCTGGTCAAGACGGCTCTCTCGGTAATTGGAAAACCAATGATAATGCTTTGCCGGCAGTGCTTTCCAACCAATCAACTGTCGTCGCTAATGGTTATGTGTATCTCATCGGAGGAATTACCACCGCTGGTTCAGTCCAATCAACCGTCTACTACGCCAAATTAAACAGTGACGGTTCTGTCGGCGCTTGGTCAACTAATACCAATGCTTTGCCGGCAGTCCGTGCCTGGCATTCTTCAGTTGTTGTTAATGGTTATATATATGTGTTTGGCGGAGATAATGGCAGCGGCGTCTCTCAATCAACCGTCTACTACGCCAAATTAAACAGTGACGGTTCTGTCGGCGCTTGGTCAACTAATACCAATGCTTTGCCGGCAATAAGCTCTAGGCAATCATCAGTTGTTGCCAATGGTTATGTGTATGTAATCGGCGGGTATAATACTGGCGCCGCCACGGTAACATCAACCGTATCTTATGCCAAATTAAACAGTGACGGTTCTGTCGGCGCTTGGACAACCGACTTTACTAAAGCTTTGCCGGTGTCACGTTATTCCCACTCATCCGTTGTGGCCAACGGTTATGTATATGCCATTGGTGGAGTCAGTAGCGGGACAGTCCAATCAACCGTCTACTACGCCAAATTAAACAGTGACGGTTCTGTCGGCGCTTGGACAACCAATACCAATGCTTTAACAGAGGCACGTACTTACCACTCTTCCGTTGTTGCCAATGGTAATGTGTATGTAATGGGTGGACAGAACCCGGGCTTTGTCGCTGATCAATCAACCGTCTACTACGCCAAATTAAACAGTGACGGTTCTGTCGGCGCTTGGTCAACCAATACCAATGCTTTGCCTGACATAAGAAGTTATTCTTCTGCCGCTGTAGCCAATGGTTATGTATATATGTTAGGTGGAAAAAACAGCACAACTTTTAAATCCACTGCTTATTACGCCTCTACTGCTCGCGTTTTGATTTCTGGGGACCTGGATCTCTTGGGCTCAGCCAGTACAACTCTTTCTGACTGGTCAGGGGACAATGGCAGCACCGGTGGTTCAATTTATGCGGGCAATATCTTTGCTCAAAATCGTTTGGAAGTTAGTGGTAACACTCAATTATTTAATGGTTTAAGCGTCATTGGAAATATCTCCGCTTCCGGCACTCTCCAACAATCCAGCCTCGCCACTCTTCAAGGTGGTTTCATTTCAAACGCCTCGTCATCCGTTGGTGCCGGTCTCCAAGTCGCTGGCGCGTTCAACGCCTCGAGCACCTTCCAAGTTGGTGGTGCCTCAGTATTTGGCGGCGCCCTCACGGTCAACAGTAGCAACCTTACTACCTTGGGCGGTGGTTTCATCGCGAACGCCTCAAGCTCAATCGGTGCCGGTTTGCAAGTGGCTGGCGTATTGAACGCGTCTTCTTCATTGCTAATCGCCAACTCTTTAACTCTCGGTCAAAGCGCCACTGACAATCTCGGTAAATTCTATAT
>JACRFI010000016.1 GCA_016217965.1 Candidatus Kaiserbacteria bacterium | reverse complement strand
TATCATCACCACAGGTCGGAGAACCTTGCCGACTATGTGAGGGAATTCTGCTTCCGATTTTCCTCACCCGAATTATTCAAAAACCCCAGCTTTTACTTAACAAAATCATTAACCCTTGTGACAACTGCTTTCTAATACCTGAGAGCCGCCCTACTGATGCGGGCGGCTCTATCGGTGAGAGCGGCTGCGGACGTTATGCTTTTCCACCCTTGCGGCCGGCTTCCCTCGCTCGCAGAGGATCGTTCGCAAAATTACCGGGGTTGTTGCTCTTTCCTTGGCTTTTTCCTCCCTTCGAGGCGATCTTACGCTGCTCCTCCGGATCCATTCCCGCAAATCCACGTCCGCTCCTGTTCTCGGTGTGCGTCTCGGCAATCATATTTTTTTGCCATTTATGTTGCGATTAACGCTCGACCTCCTTCACTCTGCATTGCATGGATGAACACTTTGTTAAGCACCAGTGCGTTTTGTTGGAATTTTCTCGGCTGTACGGTGTTAGATACGTACGTAAGTCTGCCCGTACTGTCCCGTCATACCCCTGGGAGAAACATGATTACGAGATAAATACCCCGAAATTCATGATAGTACTTGTTATCGTCGCAGCATTAGTCCTTGGTGGAGGAACCGCTGTTATGGCAGAAGGAGCCGTTCCTGGAGACGCCCTATACGCTGTCAAAACGTCAATTAATGAGAGCGTATACGCGGCGGCTGCCGTCTCGGATGAAGCACAGGCACGCTGGGAGGGGCGCGCAGCTGAGCGCCGCATGGAAGAAGCCGCGGAACTATCCGCACGTGGAGAACTCTCCGCGGAAGTTGCCGCAGATCTCAGCGCTGAATTCGAATCACACGCAGAAGCCGCACTCAAGAACGCATCCGCGCTTGCCGCAGAAGGCAAAGTAGAGGCTGCTACAGGCATCGCTGCTGTGATCGACGGGACGCTAAAGGCGCACGCTGACCTTCTGAAGAGCGCACGTGTGTTCGTGGGTGGAAACACGAACGCATCCGGCTCAAGCAATGTAGAAACATCTTCAGACGAAGGTAGTTCTGCTTCTGTAAAGCAGGAAACGAGCATTCAAAGTGACCTGAAGGCTGACATAAGCCTCTAAAGAGAATCAGTAAACCGGCGGCCCGTAGGCCGCCGGTTTTTTCTGTTCATGAAATCATGGCAGAAAACAGATATCGTCTTTTACAAGCCCCCACACTAACTCGTGCGTGTCGAAATGTGTTTAAGCAAGAGTAAGAAAAATATTTTTACGCAATATGCCACGAGTTAGTGTGGGGGCAAGTATTGATAGCGGTGACTTTTTGAGATACTACTCAGATGAAAGAGCTGATGCTTACGATCTTGTTTGCGTTACTCAGCTTCGTGCAATCTGCGACACTTGCGATACTGCCCGAGAATCCTACTCCTGCCAGTAACGCCGCGACCGCCACCGTCTCAAAGGACTCCCCCGTTGCGACATCGACGCGCCCAGATATTGGACCAGCCCCTGAAAAGAAGAGGGCAGAAAAAAAGAAAGATATTCAGGCGAAACCTTCAGAAAAGATTGCCGCAGCGACGACAACTGCCCTTGTGGAAAAACAGCAGGTGGAAGAGAGACTCCCGAGACCGACAGTCCCCGAGCAAAATAATATTCCCAAAAACAGCGCCGGTACCGAAATAGAACTTGAAATTCTTGCCCTTATGAATGTAGAGAGAGAAAAAGCCGGCCTTCTTAGCCTCGCACCAGATACTGCGCTTACAAACATCGCGCGCGGACATAGCTCTGACATGCTCGTGAATGATTACTTCAGCCACGAGGATAAATCGGGGTGCAGTTCTTCCTGCCGAGCCACGAATGCTGGCTATTCATGGCAGATAGTCGGAGAAAATATCTACATGATGTCGGGCTACGAGCTGAACGCCGTAGCAGCGGCAAAAATGATAGTTGAAGGGTGGATGAATAGCCCGGGGCACCGCGCCAATATCTTGCGAGAGGCGTACACGAACGTAGGAGTCGGAGTGTCAACAAAAGGCAAAGACATCTATGCTACTTCCGTGTACGCAAAGCCCAGACACTAACTTGCGTCTTGTGTTTTTGTTGCACACGAAGCGTCAGTCAGCGAAATATCGTTTGAGTCTGAGATTCCGAATATACAGAAAGAATTGAAAAACACAGACGCAACCAGACGCAAGTTAGTGTACGGGCAAAGCCTCGTTGAACACGCATTTGATATACTGCTCCCATGGACAAGACTCTCACAGGCCGATGCATGTGTGGTGCCGTACAGTATGAGGTGAATCCTCCTTTTACCGGCGTCATCAGCTGCCACTGCAAAGATTGCCAGCGGCTCCACGGCAATTACAATCCCCTTCTTATCGCCGAGAAAGAGAATTTCAAATTCACGAAAGGAGAAGACGATGTGGAGTGGTACAACTCATCGGAATCAAGCGAGCGAGGATTCTGCAAAACGTGCGGGTCACAGATGTTCAAGCGCGATAAAACCGGCCCAAAAATAAAGATCTCTGCCGGGAATATCGATGATACTTCCGGCCTTCAGAACGTTAAGAATGTTTGGACAAAGGAGGCAGGCGGTTTCTACACTATCCCTCCCGGAGAGCAGACCTAAAGCGCAGCCTCTGCGACGGCCGGGTTTTCTAAGGCACTCGCAATGAGGAGCAGTTCAGGAGAAAGAATCCACGCTGCAAAGAATGCGGCGCATCCAAGGGCAACTGCCGGGAGAAACATCCGGTTCGAGCGCATCGAGGTTATGTATAACACTTCACGCCGCTTTCTCTCAACACGAAGGTGATGCGTAATGCTTTTTTCATGAAAGCGCGACTTCCGCTGATACTCAATCATTTCATTGCACGTTGCTTGTCGGCGTCGGTCCTCCGATATTGAGTGGCGCGACTTCAATTAATTTCTTTGCCACGGGGTCGTATAGGTATGCTTTACGTGCGGTCGAATACAAGAGGACCTTGTCGCCTGCTTTTGCATTTGCAAAGAAGGGTTGGTCTTTCAAGCGCTCCGGATCGCTCACTGTCGCAACCGTCGGGGTCTCACCTTCCGGCAGCACAATAAGTTTCCCTATCTCCACAACTAACGCTTCGACTTCCTCCTGCGCGCCCGCTTGCGGATCGTTTGTTAATTTTTGCGTCTGCGCGTAGAAATAATACGCCGCGCCGCCAGCTGCAAGAACAAGGAGGATAAGTGCTGACACCAGGATTTTCATCATGCCCCGATTGTAGCAGAAAATACTTCATCGTTTCCTCGTGTTACCCACAGCCATGCTACAGTATCCGGCATGCAAAAGCTGAGGACACTCGGGCTATCTCTGATTATTCTCGCATTCGGATTTGCCGCCGGATACACATTCTCCCGGTATGGCACGCCGCTTGCTGTATCTGCATCGAAGCAAGTGCGCCTCGGCGAAGGCAGGCTCACCAACCCACTCCTTGAATGCGAAGTTGCTGAAGGGACGATTGATGCGGAAAAAATAAACTTCAAATCGGGATTGGAAGACGTCATTGCATCGCTCGAGAAAGAAACTTCCGTCAGCGAAATAGCCGTTTACTTTCGCGACCTCAACAACGGCCCGACGTTCGGCGTAAAGCAAGATGATCCGTTCGTCCCCGCAAGCCTTCTCAAAGTCCCAATTATGATGGCGTACTATCGGGCGGCCGATCATAATGCGAGCATCTTAGAGCGCAAACTCCTTTTTACCGGGACAGACACATCAGCTGCACATCAAACCATCGTCCCGGCCGAACGCCTTACGAGGGGTAATGAATACACTATCGATGGCCTGATCGAACGAATGATCATGTACTCCGACAACGACGCACTTCTCCTTCTCTTTAAAGAATTGCCTCTCGAGGATCATACACACCTTTATAACCTTCTCGGCGTGGACTCCTCAGTCGTGACAAATTCGGCTGCTTCGCTCTCGGTCAAACAGTACGCGGCATTCTTCCGCATTCTTTATAACTCGTCATTCCTCTCGCAAGAAAGGTCAGAGCAAGCATTAGGGCTTCTTACAAGAATCGATTACACGAACGGTCTCCGAAAAGGAGTTCCTGTTAACGTCACTGTGGCGCATAAATTTGGTGAGCGACAAATCAATACCGGAGAGCGACATCTCCACGACTGCGGTATTATCTACTATCCTAAGCATCCATATCTTCTATGCGTCATGACACGCGGATCAGAGACGCCAGTCCTCGAAAGGGCGATAGCCGATGTGTCTGAATTCGTGTACGGAAAAATCGACGAGCAGTATTCTGGTAAGTGATCACTCTGCGGGTAATTCATCCAGAGGTATAGGTTCAATAGGAACGTTGGCCTCTACGACTGGCTGTTCCGGCTCCGCCGTCTCTTCTGGGACAGATCCTTCGACGAGTTCTTCTTGCGTTTGGACAGATGCTTCAGTTGGCGCTTCTGTTTCCGCTGATAGTTCCTCTTCAGGCGTCGGAGTATCTTCAGGGAGCAACTCGAGTTCTGGATGTGCTCCAGGAGTGGAAGTCGCACTAGGCTCCTCGACTATTTCAACCGTGGAAGTGGCAATCTCATCCCATTCTATTTCTTCGGGTGCGGGAGGAACAATGACGGGCTCTGGTAAGGATTCGACAACGAGGCCCTCGGACTCCGTCGTTCGTGCCCCTTGTACGGCAATCGCGATCCAATTGAACGAAATATCCTCACTAGCTGGTTTATTGAGATAGATCGTAAAGCCCGTTGTCGTAGCGTTCGCAACAAGGAATCTGATATCGCTGCCGAGAAGCGCTTGGATAGCAGATGCACTTTGCGGGCTTGATGCGACGCCGTCTGATGAAGCAAGCGTTACATTGATGATAGGTTTGTCGAGATATTCCCGACTGAAGATGATAGAGACTTCTTGCGCGCCTTTTTTCACGAGCGCAAATCCGGCAGTATCCACCGTAAAGTATGGCCGACCGAAGAACAGAATGTCGGGGTTGATACGGATCTGCTCGGACAAGGCGTCAATGGTATCGACACGAAGGCCATTGGCGACGATGCGCGGGCTAAATATCTCTATCCCTGCGTTCAAGCGGTCGGTAAATATTTCGGAATCCAGGGACGAATTGGTGTCGATCGTCGCTTTATAATCGCGGAGGAAATCGAGAATGTCGAGATCTCGATCGGCAACTACAGGCGTTGAGGTCGCCTCGGTCGACGTCGCCGATGCAAGCAGTGAAGGTTCCAGGCACGGTTCAGTTTCAACGACATCGGTCGTGGTTGCAATATCTTCCGTACTTGTCGCCGAGGCATCACCGGAAAACACGCCACAGGTCGGAAGCGGCTCTGCAATTTCTACACTCTTCGTAAGACCGGAGTTGAGCGTGATTTCCTTTTTCTCATTCATTAGTACCGAGAGCGAAACGCCGCCGTAATCCACGAGGTTCACAAAGACCATTACCTGCCCGCATCGGCGTGTCGCATTTTCCGCGTCGCCCGGGCACAATACAAGTTGTTCCGTATCCACAGTCTCAAGTGTTGCGCCGAGTACTCGCCCCGCTTTCGTCGCTCTCATTCCGTAACCCGGAATTGTTGATGCTGCTATCCTTTCGCCAACTTTTGGAATTCCGTTTTCCGTCGTGAACTTCACCGGCACTCGACCAACAAGCGCAACTGGATAGGTAGTATCGCTTGCCGGTCCCAAAATCAGCCCAGGTTTTGTCGCAACAACGCCAAGCACGTCTTTCTGATACGCTGCGTTGGATCGTTTTATACCAAGCGACACAGCAGAGTCGACAGATACTATTTCTCCCGCTTCGAGCGTTTCCGTTGAGGTGTAACGCTCTGCTAAGTCAGCACCATTTCCAACGCCGAGCGTATTTTGCGTTGACCCGAACAGGTAGTGAGAGATCAATTCTTGCTGAATGCCGTTGATTGCACCGATCATAAGAAGACGATCCTCCTCTGCACTCACGTCATTTTGCGTTGCGCGAATAAATGCGAGCGATCCATAGGCAACAGTTCCGGATTGCACCGCGATCGCCTGGATATCATCGGCATCTGCTCCAGACCATGCCGAGCCGAAATCATCGCTCGAGAGGCCCGCATCAGTGTGCAGCGCGTCAACCACATACGAACCCACGGCAGCGTCTGAAAATACCGTCACCGCACCGCCGTCGGTACCATTGCTCGTTCCCACGTATACCCGGCGCGCCTTGCCAAATTGGACCATTGGGTCAACGGCAACGGCGGTCACATTATCAGTTGCACCTAGCAAGTGCTCCGGGTCTATTTCAAAGTTGGACGAAGTGTCTGGTGTTGTCCCCCAGTTTGGCGTCACCGTGAGCACGGTCGACGTATTTGATGTAACGCGACGAGTCTGACCAGAGCCCGTACCGCCAGTTATCGTTACGATTTTCCCCACGAATTCGTTCGGTACCCACGCTTCTCCGGAATCACCGATGGTACTTGCGCTGAACGTTGTCGCAGCGGTTACCGCTCTATTTGTCTGCATCATATGCGTTCTGCCGTCCAGATAGAGCGCGCTTGCTCCTTCTGGGTTAACACCGCTTGCAGTGGTGTTCACGTTTGAACTCCAGACAAAATCATCAATCGATCCGTCCCAGAAGTTTGTCCCGGTAGTACAGTTTGCTCCCGAACATACTCCGCCGATGGTTAAGACTTGTGATGCGTCCATGGTGGCCGTCGCTGCGAGAGCAATATCGCAGGCTCCCGCCTGTTTTCCATCAATATAAAGACAGATGTCCGTGTCGGTGTTGGTATATACCAAGTGATGCCACTGGTTGTCGTTGTAGAGTGCCGTTGAGGTAATCGAGTCGTCGTAGGTAGTTTCGTATGTCCATGTGGTAATACTATCCAAACCAACCTTGATCGCACCTGTTGAGGTCATACCAGCCCATATGCAACCAACCGCGACAGCTGGTACTGCTGGCGTGTAGCACCTCTCAAATAATGTATCAGATGCCGCAGTAACGGAGTGCTTAAACCACAATGACACAGTAAAACTTATTGTTCCCGCGTTGTAATCAGTATCAGCATCGCAAGTGCCATCTGCATTGGCATCCGAACATAGGTACGAGTTGTTATTGAAGTTTACCGAATTGCCACGGACGCCCGTACCACCGAATGTCGGTGCAGTAGCTCCTGCTTGATCCATGACGTTGCGGGTTGTACCGGCAACGCCGATAGCACTATGCGCTTGTGTCGCGCCTACGGGTTCATCAAATAGGAAGACACTTCGGGGGCCAGCTGGCATCAACGGGGTCGAAGTTGCCGTCGTGATGATTTTTGTCCAAGCGCCCGTCGTGCCTGCGATAAGAACGCCACCGGATTCGTGAATTTCAGCGAGGCCTAGGTTGGTCCCGAAATAAATAATGTCGCCGGAGTCGTTGGTGCCGGTCGTAGCAGTTTCTTTGGCCTTTGAGGCGCGCTCGAGAACAGCGATCGTCGCAGGCGAAGTTAATATGGTCGGAGCGGCCCCCGTTGTTATCGTTGGGTTCGTAGTAAGCTCGTCGAACGCTTCATCGGGCGTTCCGTTTGCTTCCGACACCAGGTCTCTGTCAATGTTCCTCCATTCCTCCAACTGCCCTTGAGTCTCGTTCGCCGCATACATACGGCCACGACTTGTGACAAAGACGGTGTTGTAATCGTCATTGGTTACATCAGAATAATTAAGTACCTTCTGAATATCCGGTCGAACGACGCTCACGCCGGAATCGTTCGCGGCGGCTATCAAGACCACACCCCGCAGGGGCTGGATATCATCGTTATCTGGAATTGACTGCGTCACGGTGAATCCATCTGATGATCCTAATTGCATCGCGGCCGATACGTCGTTTACTGTTGCGTTCAATATCGCGAGGTTTGTATCAGCGTTCGTCGCATAGGTAACTGTCGTATTGCGGCTTCCGATCGCAACATCCCCCTGTACGCGGTTTGTCGCGTTGTAGCGATACATCCTATCTTGCGTGAAATCAAACGCGTACATGCCGGTCGCGGCAGCGCCGTTAGTTCCGACATATATCACACCGTTGACCGCTCCTACGCCAGAAGGATTATTGGTGGAATCGGCTCCGAGTGCGCCAGTTACACTAACTTGAGTAAATTTCATCCAGAGCGAATTATCTTTCGCGTCAAATATGTAAAGGCCGTCAGCAGTCGTCGCCAGGATCGCCTTGCGAGGAAATTCTGATGAACCGCACCTATCGTCGGACGCTATAACACACGTGTCAGACGGCCCGTCGTCTTTAGTTTCTGTGTACCATGATAGACCTGACGACATCGTGCTCTTGCGCCACGCCCCCTTGTCGCTATCCTTTGTGGTGTCGTAAATAACAAGATCAATAATATTCGCGAGCGAACGCTGTATCGTGTAGCCCTTGCTGATAACATCTCCATACACGGTCATGTCCGAGCGACCGTTTGCGGCGCTGCCCAACGTCAGTCCTCCGCTTTCGGAAACAGCTAGCAAATCTACTCCTGCATCATCTTCAATTAATACTGGAAAGCCGGTGTTTTGCGATTGATCGACTAGTATATGGAGTCCGTTTCCTGTGTGCGCATTTGCATCGGCTGCGTCCATAGTTATCTGAAGCGCGTCGCCGGAAAACGTACCGCCGGTTACAGCATTAGCAGTGAGCTGCAATAGATCATGCGAATGCGCGGCGGCTGTTGTTTCTGTTACGATCATCGGTGCGGCGGCTGTTTCGATTGTCGCTCCCCCATCAAATGCACCCTGAAGTGACCCTCCGCCTCCCGAATCATCAGTTCCGCAAATAACATTTCCGCTTGAATCAGTTTGAAGTAGCTGTCCAGATGTCGAACAATTCAACGCAGTGATAGCAAGGTTAGTTGTTGTCGCATTACCTTGTACTCTCAAGTTTCCCGTTGTTGTCGCCCCTCCGAGAATCGTGAGACCTCCTGCCTGTGTGCCGCTTCCTATTGTTGATGATGCGGCGACGATTATGCTTTGCACAGTGGAGGTAGGAGCGAGGTACGCACCTGCTCCGGCGCCGAAAACTTCCCACGCCTGTCCGAATGATGCGCCCCCTCCCCCTGTTGCATCGTCGCCATCGCAGAGCGCCGACGAGCCTGTTATTTGAATACATGTTGAAGTCGCAGCCCACACCACACTTGTTCCGTTCGACATCAAAACCTGCCCCGCAGCTCCAAGTGCGCCATAGAGCGTTGTCGTACTAAGGGCAGTCGGAACCGCAGAAGCTCCGGTACCGTTTCCCAGAATTGTGTTCGCTCCGATCGCAGCAAGACCCAAGGAGACGTTCGATCCGCCGATCTGGTAGCCGAGCGAGCCGGAAGAAACCGCGAGTCCGTTCCCCACCGCCAGCGATGATGTCGCAACACTCGAGAGTGCATTCGTGCCATTGCCGTACAGAAGTTGCCCAGATGAAAATGTCCCGACCCCCGTTCCCCCTCCTGCGACAGTAAGCGTACCAGAGAGTGACGGGGTGTAGGTCATTGTCGCTCCGCTTCCGACTATCGTGATCGCAGATGTGAGACCATTCGTCGCCGATGTTGATGTGGCAAACGTAATTGCCGGTCCGCTTGATGTCTGACCCGTTGGACCTATCGAAGTGAGGGCCGCAGTAAGATAGGTCGCTGTGTCGACAGAAAGTGTTCCGTTGCCTCCTGATGTCTTCACAAATCCGTTCGAAGTAAGGTTTGAGAGCGCGGAAATCGATTGCGTCGAGTTCACGTTAAATGCGCTTCCAGTGTAGGTGAGCCCAGTACCGGCAGTCGTTGTGGCGACGCCAACCCATGTTCCATTAGCGCGAGCAAGAGCCTGACCATTTGAACCTGTGAAAAGCGAGGAGGTGGCGATGGCTGCAACGTCGCCGGTCGCACCGGTTATGTTCCCAAGGATGGAATTCGCGGCGATTTGAGTGATATTAGTAAACGGCAGGTCACCAGTAATTGCATCGGAATCCGCAAGATCAAGCGCTCCCCATGCATATGTCGATGCGCCAGTGACACGCAAGATTTGCCCCACAGTAGATGAATCGGATAGCGCCGTGAACGCTCCCGTGCCATTTCCTTGCAAGAGTCCCGTCAGTGTTGAAGCACCCGTTCCCCCCTCAGTTACCGAGAGATCAGTTGCAAGTGTGAGGACACCAGTTGAAGAGAAAGATGAGGTCGCGGTTGCGCCAAACGCTGCGACGCTCGCTGTCTGCCGCGCAGAAAAGAGATTAGTGGATGTCGCATTTAGAAATGACGCATTTCCCGTAAGCGTCAAACCAGCGAAACTCGGTGCGGAACTCGTGAGAACATTTTGGTCCATGTCAAAGAGCTCATTCGCTCCCTGTCCCGTATCAAGCGTGATGCCGGTAATATTTCCCGATGCGTCAACGTCGAACGCATCGAAGTTAATGACAGCGTTTGTACCAACGATGTCATTTGCTCCCAGCGAAATACCCGTCCCGATATTCGCGCTATCGAGATCTATGGCAGTCGTGATGCCTCCAGCAGCCGAGACAAAGTCAATACCTGTCACAACAGCATCATCGGTGTCTTGGTTATCGATAACGATAAAATTTTCCATACCATTCGCGCTCGCAATATTTTCAAGAACAAATAGGCGTTGACTGAGAATGTCAGTTGCCGCGTCATTCGTCATCGTCAAGGTAAGAGCGTCCTGGGCGAGTGCAGTCACATCATTCGTATTCGCGTCGATATTTTGAGATGTTCCGCCAAACGCGATATCTCCATCCAGTGTCGGATTTCCGATCGTGTCCCACGCTGTGCTTCCCGCTCCCCCTGATCCCACACACGTTCCATCAGGCATTCGGAAGCATCCCGCAGCGAGTTGTATGCCATTTGAAAACGTCGAGGATGCTGTGCCCGTCTGCGCGAAGTTGAGAACTGACACTCCCCCTTGGAATGTGGAGGTTGCGGTTGTGGTGGCATTGATAGCGCCGACATAGAGAGGTCTCGTTGAGGTAGCAGTGATCGAGGTGCCGTCGAAATAGAGGAGTGCATTCGCGGCAAAAGTCGATTGGTTTGTACCACCACGAGCGATTGGGAGTGTGCCCGTGACCGCATCCGTATCCGATAGGTCGAGTGCCCCCCAGGCGTATGTGGACGCTCCGGTCGTGCGGAGCACTTGTCCGACAGTAGATGAATCCGAAACGGCGGTGAACGCACCCGTACCGTTTCCCTGGAGAAGACCTGTAAGCGTTGATGCTCCCGTACCACCTTCAGAAACGGCGAGGTCAGTCGCGAGAGTGAGGACACCAGTTGAAGAGAAAGATGAGGTCGCGGTTGCGCCAAAGTATGCATTGGAGTAGACAGAGAGTTTTGTCGTCGATGCATTGCCTTGGAATTGTTGGAGTGATGTGAACGTGTTAGCTCCGGAAGTGGTTATGAAGTTTGCGTCGTTGGTAAAATCATTAAGCGTCACATTCGTGTAATCTATCTCAGAGTCCGCGACAGTATCCGAATCGAGCGAGCACGACGTGCCATTGCAGGTCCAATCGCCGAAGTCTGCTGATGCGAGTTCGTTTGCGGCAATGCTCGTGCCCAGATCGACGTTGAACGCGCTTCCAGTGTATGTGAGTCCTGTTCCTGCCGTTGTTGTCGCGATCCACGTTGGCACCCCTCCCGAAAGTGCAAGTACTTGTCCGTTCGTTCCCACTGATGTTGTCGCAACGGCACCGGTGCCATTACCGAGGAGGATCGCACCAGAGGCAAGATTCCCCCATCCGGTACCGCCTCTGTTCACGCCTAATATTCCCGTAACGTCATTCGCAAGATCGATAAGCGACGTCGCTACGACGCCCGCGGTGGCTTTAAGAAAACCGCTGAGCGATGTTGCAAGAGTGGTTTGCCCCGTTACTAGAAGCGTGCCGCCAACGACGGTGTTGCCAGATGAGTCAATTGTCGTGGACGCGCTTTGCCCCGAGGAGAACGTGTTTGCAGTGACGCGTCCTCCAAAAGAATTACTTGTTGTTGCATTCGTTGCAGTAAATCCACCACTGAGAGAGAGGAGAGTGGTGGTTGCATTTGCGGGAAATGGGTAGGCGAATGAAGCGAAGTTCGCATCGTTTGTAAAATCAGAAAGAGTGATGTCGGCAAAATCAATCGAGTCATCGTCGATTGTATCGTCCGCGATCAATTCGCCATCAATGTCTTGTGCGTCGACAACAAGATTCGAGAAATTAATTGCAAGCGAAGAAGTGGCAAGATCCGTCCATGTTGATCCGTTCCAATGGAGAAGATCTCCAAAGTTTTCTGTCATCGCTGCGACGTCGTTCAAGGCTTCGATCGAAGATCCGGTTATGTCGGTCAGATATGTTGCAGTGTCTATTGAGAGCGCGCCGTTGCCGCCCGATGTTCTGACGAATCCATTTGATGTAAGGTTCGAGATCGTTGCGATATTTTGCGACGTGTTTACGCTGAATGCCGAGCCGTTGTATGAGAGACCGGTTCCTGCAGTAGTTGTCGCGACCCATGATGGCGTGCCGTTCACGAGCGCGAGAACCTGGCCGTTAATACCGACACTTGTGGTTGCAAGAGCTCCTGTTCCATTTCCGAGCACAATGGCACCGCTTGCAATATTACTCCAGCCGGTTCCTCCGCGATTCACGCCGAGGATACCGGTAACATCGT
This sequence comes from Candidatus Kaiserbacteria bacterium, assembly GCA_016217965.1. Lineage (GTDB taxonomy): Bacteria > Patescibacteriota > Minisyncoccia > Phycocordibacterales > UBA2100 > UBA10103. The sequence continues at coordinate 184,716 of JACRFI010000016.1, read as the reverse complement.
TCGCAAGGTCGATCGCTGCGGTTGCGACGGTACCTGCGGTTGCTTTCAAAAAGCCGGTGACGTTCGAGAAGGTGAAGCTATTTGAGGCAACGAGTTGCGACGTAGAGGCAAGAGTCGCGATGGTCATGTTCGTGCTTGATGCATTTGAAAGGTTCGTCGATCCATTGAATGTGTTGGTATTTGTGAACGTGTTGGCCGTGTATGTTTTCGGAATTGTTGTTGAAGAATGGATATACGAATTTACGAATGCATCTGAGTAGTATTTGTTCGTCGAACCTTGCGCAAGTGCATCAGTCGTAGTTGCTGAGAAGAAGTTGTAAAACGGTACCCCAAAGTTCGTGAGATTAGTTGCGTTTGTGTAGTATGTCCCCTCTTGTCCGTCGAATGTGCCTGTCCAGTCGCCGGTTACGCTGGAGACATAATCAGTGCCGGCGATGGCGGATTGAACCTGCCCAGTGCCGTTGCCTTTCAAAATGCCAGTCAGTGTTGTGGAGCCGGTTCCGCCGCGTGCGACAGACAACGAGCCATTCCAAATAGGAGTAAATGTATGCGTATCTCCTGACGACGTGATTGTTAATTGCACGTTCGCATCGCTCGATGTCGCAAATGTTTGTGTCGATCCTGTTTGCGTACTCGAATACTGGCCCTTCAGGCCGGTAATGCCACCGCCCGCACCGGCGTCCGCTCCGCATCCGAATTGTCCTGTGGCCGCGTTCCAAACCAATTTGTCGCTCGAACCGGAACACGACGAGAGCCCGGCGCCAAAGATATACCCCGAATTTAGATTTACGCCTTTCGTGATGTCGACTCCTCCGGCAAACGTGGATGTCGCACTCGCCTCTCCCCTGATGGTCGTCGTCGCTGTGCGACCCACGTAGAGTGCATCAGATGCAGAAACAAGCGATGTCGATGCGTTCGTAAATTGCTGGAGCGCTGTCCATGAGTTTGCGTTCCCAAGGTTAATATTCACTGAAGCAGCTGCATTCTCGGAACCGGAACCGCCGACTGTTATTGAGCCCGATGAAGATAGCGTCGCAAGATAGTTGCCGGCCGAATGCGTGCCGAGCGTAATCAGATCACTGAGCGTCGTCGCGCCAGTGCCTCCGCTTGAAACTCCAAGCGTCCCTGAAATGTTTGCAAGTGTTGTGGTGGCGACCCACGATGGTGTGCCGTTCACGAGCGCAAGCACCTGTCCGTTCGTCCCGGCAGATGTTGTTGCAACGGCGCCTGTGCCGTTTCCAAGAAGGATGACCCCCGATGCGAGATTTCCCCACCCTGTGCCTCCGTTGGTCACGGGGAGAATGCCGGTCACATCAGATGCAAGATTTATAAGCGACGTGGCAAGCGATCCTGCCGTTGCCTTCACAAAACCGGTGAGAGAGGTAGCGATAGTACCAAGATTCGGCGCGGACGTGAGCGTGCCTATGGTCGAGGTTGCGTTGATGCGCGCGTCGGCGCGAGCGTTTGTGAAGTATTGATTCGATCCTTCTTCTATATTTGTCGTGAGAATACCAAGCGTTGAAGTCGCGAGAAGCGAGTACCCGTTCGATGCATTTCCGATGAGAAGCTGCCCGTATGTCGGGGCGGAAGTGACACCCGTTCCGCCTTTTGCTACGCCAAGTGTCCCCGAAATCGTCGAGAGTGTTGTGGTCGCGGTCCATGTCGGAACACCGTTCAAAAGCGCCAAGACACTGCCTCCCGCTCCCGCAGATGTTGTCGCCACTCCCGCTGTGCCATTCCCATACAGGACCGCGCCGCTTGCAAGATCCGACCATCCAGTGCCCCCGTTCGAGACATTCAAGATTCCTCCTAATGTGAACGTACCTGACGTCGTCACAGGGCCACCGCTAAAAGAGAGTCCTGTCGTTCCGCCGGAAGCTTGTACCGAACTTACCGTGCCTCCGCTGCCACCGAGCCCGAGTGTGGAAGTTGCGACAAGCGCGTACCCTCCTCCAGAATTTCCCACCAGCACCTGGCCATATGTGGGAGTAGCTCCCAAACCGGTACCACCGTAAAGCGCTCCTACCGGTTTACCATTCCAAGTTCCGCTTGCGACTGTTCCAAGTGCATCAATGTAGAATTTGTCCCCGGAGCCAACCGAGAGAAGGCCTATCGGATTCAAATCTCCGATGCCGATGTTTCCCCCAGGACCAACGATGAATTTCGTATCGCCTGCGCTCGAATCAAATCGCGCGATCGGTTGCTGCGTCTGATATATCTCGCCGGAGAGCGCAGGAGAAAATGCTGAGTCGATAGTAAGCGACGTATTACTGCTGATCGCAGTCACTGTCCGTATCTGGCTATTCGCAAGAATCTGATCGCCGACACTGATCTTGTTGAAACCGAATTGGAAACTGGTCCCCGATCCAGTAACTGTCGTCCCAGAGCTTGAGATCGTCCCGCTCGAGAAGCCGGAAAGAAACGGGTTACCTTTTACCTGCAAGCGCGAGCTTGGATTGCTGATGCCAATGCCGACTTGACCCGCGTGATTGATGTAGAGCATTTCCGAGTTCCCTTCTTGAATACGAAAGAAACCGGTCGTGGTTCCCGACTGCGTTCCGTTTCCTGTGTCGATGCCGAATTTCCATTGCTTTGCATTTCCCGTTTCTCCGACCGTTGATTCAAGATGCAACGACGCAGTAGAAAGATATAGATCGCGAAAGCGATTCGTCGCAGAACCAAGATCATACGCTGCATCCGCCGCAGGAAGTATTGATTGAGAGACCACATCGGCGAGCGTTGATGTTGCGCTCGTTTGTAAGCGGGTCGTAGAGATTCCCGCTGCAAATGTTGACGTTGCGGTGGTCGAAGTCGCGACGAGATAGTTTATCGTCGGAGATGTAGAGGCCGCGAGAGCACCGGTTCCTCCCGAAGAATACAACCAGCCCTGCCCGAATGTGAGAGCGCCCGTTCCCCCACTGGCGACGCCAAGCGTCCCTGAAATGTTTGCAAGTGTTGTAGTCGACACCCACGCGGGCACCCCGGATACGAGCGCGAGCACTTGTCCGTTCGTCCCAGCAGATGTTGTTGCGACGGCGCTCGTTCCGTTTCCAAGAAGGATGGCTCCCGATGCGAGATTTCCCCACCCTGTGCCTCCGTTTGTCACGGGGAGAATGCCGGTCACATCAGATGCAAGATTTATAAGAGACGTTGCAACGGCGCCCGCTGTTGCTTTCAAAAATCCGGTCACGCTGCCAAGCGTAAAGGAATTAGAGGCTACAAGATTTGTCGTGCTTGCGGTCGTTGCAGTGATAGCAGTCGTAGATGCGTATGGAATCGATGAAGCGACACCATCGCCGCGGATCGTGGTTGTCGCCGTACCTCCCACAAAGATCGCATCTAATACGGAAAGCATGGTCGAAGATGCGTTCGGCAACGTGACGAGCCCCGTGAATGTCGGCGATGCGGACCCAGCTTTGCTGTTGAACGTCGTCCAATCTGCCGCTGTGAGAAGCCCGCGGTTCGATCCCGACGATGACGGGATATTGAACGTATGTGTGGCGACGCTGGAATCGATATTGAAATCGGTCCCTGATGAGCCTGCCGCAAATGTTTGCACCGCCGCTATCAGTCCGTTCAGTGTCGTGAGCCCCAATCCTCCACTGCTCGAAAGACATGTCCCGTCCGGCATTCTAAAGCAGCCGCTCGCAAGAAGTATTCCGTTCGCAAATGTGGAAGAAGCGGAAGAAGATGTCACATTAAGCGCTGTCATCTGTACACCAGCACCGAAGGTCGAAGTTGCAGAACCAAGAATGGTGGTTGTTGCCGTGTCGCCCACATAGAGTTTATTAGAGGAAAGAAGCGTTGAAGAAGCGGCGCCGTAGAAGTCCTGCTTGCCAGTCCATGTGTTCGCATTACCGAGGTTGAGCGCGGCGATCACGGCCGCATTCTCGCTGCCAGAGTTGGAGATAGTGAGAGAGCCATTCCCGCCATCCGCAAGCGTTGCGATATAGTTGCCTGTCGTATGTGTTCCGAGGGTTAAGAAATCCAAAATACTCGTCACTCCGGTGCCTCCGCGGTTCACAGCGAGTGTTCCGGTCGTGTCCCCTATCGCTACTCCAAGTGTGGATGTTCCCGAAAGGGTGTACCCGCTTGAGGCATTCCCGATTAACACTTGCCCATACGTCGGTGTTGAGGAAAGCCCTGTGCCGCCGCTCCCGATACCGAGCGTCCCCGCTATAGTTGAAAGTGTTGTCGTAGATACCCACGCCGGCACTCCGGATACGAGCGCGAGCACTTGGCCGTTTGAGCCGCTTGTAGTGGTCGCAAGAGCGCTCGACCCGTTTCCATACAACACAGCCCCTGTTGCAACGGAAGCCCATCCGCTTCCTCCGTTTGAAACGGAAAGCACACCTGTCACATCACTGGCGAGATTAATGAGAGATGTTGCAAGCACGCCTGCTGTCGCTTTTACAAATCCGGTGAGAGACGTGGAGACTGTGTTCAGATTCGGAGCACTTGTTAGTGTCCCGACGGTGGAAGTTGCATTGATGCGCGCGTCCGCTCGCGCATTTGTGAAATATTGGTTCAATCCCTCTGCTAGTGCAGTCGTTGTCGTTGAGTACCATGCAGTGAGTGCAAGTTTCGCATCGAGCGCACTCTGGAGATCAGTTTGATTGGCAAGTGTGCCAGTGATCGCGCCCCACACGTTACTACCAGCCCCAGCTACGCATGTCCCGTTGATCGAAAAACAACCATTCGTCAGATTGATCCCGTTTGCAAAAGTTGATGAGGCTGATGAAGAAGTAATGTTTAGAGCAGTCGCAGAAATACCTGCGCCGAACGTTGACGTGGCATTGCTAAGAATTGTCGTTGTCGATGTACGACCGACGTACAAACCATCGAGAGCGGAAAAAGCTGTCGAGGAAGCATATCCAAAAAGCGCTCGTGCGAGCGCGGTCATGTTGCCGACGGCATCGATAGAAAGAAGCGAAGTGCCTGCGGCATTCAAGATATCAATTAAATTCGCGGATTGGGACGGTGCGGCGCGAACAGTAAGCGCTGTTGTTGCCGATGTGGTCGCTTCAACAGTTAAAACGGATGTCGCATGCGGCGTTGTCGTGCCAATCGCTGACTGCCCTACGCCTCTCGTAGCCCCCGATACTTGCGAAAATACACTGGAAGAAATCTGTTGGCGAGGCGAAAGAGTCTCGTACGATGAACCACTGGATGACACTTCGACTTGTAAATACACGCTGGTGGAATCGAACAAATAATTTAGTGCGTCCGGATATCCGTTTGCGGTATCGCCTATATTCACTGTAAAAACTCCCTGCCGCACGTTTGCCGTTGTCGCCGTGGGAGCGGACGTGGGCCACACGCGAGTGCCGCTTCCGACTGTCGCCGAATCCCAAATCGAGAATTTCAAATAGTATGTCGTGCCTGATCCTCCCAGCAAGTTTCCAGATGAATCCGTCAGACGCCCCTGGTATGAAATGATAGTCGGGAGAGACGCCGCTTCTGCCGATAGCGCACGAAAGAAACCGCCGATCGGTATGGACGCTACCAGTGTGCCGACTATAAGCACAGCAGCCGCAAGTTCGTGCAAACGTAGATTTCCCACAGAGAAATGTCCGTCAGCGTCACTCTGTGGTGATCGGAGGCCGAAAGTGCCCCTCTGACCCCTAAATTATATCAGTGTGACAGTTGAATACAGATAGTCCGGTCTGTCGCTCGAATCTTGAGATAACACCCATTTCTCTGGATACATTGCGCGGTTGCACTTGCAAAAGACCGTGGATTTCCGAGATTTTTTTCCACCACAGTCGCCAAACTCGACGCGATTTTCCGACATCTCGGCTGTCCGAGATATGCTTTTAAAGCCTATTTCAGCATTAGGGCGAGTCCGTAGTGGTTCCCTGAGTCGCTTCACGCGACCCGTACGCGGGAGATCGAACTGTATATGAGGAACCCTGCGACACGAAGCATGCCACTTTCCCAGCTCACGGAGCACAAAGATATCCACAGGTCAACCAAGAAATTTACGGTCACTTGCGTCTATACGAGTTATTTCACCACACCTTTTGCACTTAACTTCTATAGTAGAAAAATGGAGCGTCCCTTTGAAAAGCAGCTTCCCGCAGACACAGCGGAATTCAGGAAGTTCCGACTCGCTCGCGCTTTGCAGATGCCCATCGCCAACAGACAACAAGGCATTTGCTTTCTTTATCACGTCGCCAATTCGAGTATCCGATTTTACTAAATGGCCGTCTACATCGTTTACATCGATGCCGATTTCGCCTGAACCTAAATTCGTAAGTACTAGAATGCGTGCATGTGCCCCCCACGGATCGATGCGTAATTTTTTGAGAACCTCGCGCCCGTCCAATCCCGGCATCATGATGTCGAGGATGATGAGTTCGGGATGATGCTGAAATGCGAGACGGAGGCACTGCGCTCCAGTCCTTGCCTCTAAGGCGTTAAAACCCTCACGAGCCAGTTTATCGACGAGCGCATTTCTAAGCAGCGCATCATCTTCTGCAATAAGAATTGTCTTTTTCAGAGAGGTCATGGCTAGGAATGCATTGGCAATGTGACAAAAAATCGAGTACCCTCGCCTTCAACTGATTCAAACCCCACCTTTCCGCCGCACGCGTCAACTATTGATTTTACGATGTAGAGACCAAGTCCTGTACCCTCTGTATTCCTCTCTCGCACATTATCCGCCCGGAAAAGTTTCGTAAATATCTTACCGAATTGGCTGCGAGGAATGCCATACCCTGTATCGGAGATTTCAAAGGTGAACCATTCTCCCGACGCTTCGGATGCCCTTCCCTGTTGATCGGTCCGCGTCACAGAAATTCTGATTGAGCCGCCCTCATCTGTATACTGGGTGGCATTGGATACTAAATTCTGCACGACCATTCGCAACAATTTTGGATCAACGAGCGCTTTTCCGAGGGATTCGTCAAATTTCGTCTCTAGATGCAACTTTTTCTTCCGTATCTCAAGTTGCTCGTCAATGACACTTTGAATGAGCATGGCGATATCAGTTGCCTTTCTTTCTATGGGAAGTGTTCCCAGGTCTATGCGAGAGACATTAAGAAGGTCGTTCACAAGATTTACCATCCGCTGATTTCCGTTATACACCTTGTCTAGATATTCTTTTTGCTTTCCATTCAATGTTCCGACATCTTCCGCAATGAGCATGTCCGCGTACCACTTCACGGTAGAGAGAGGCGTGCGAAGCTGGTGTGACGCTAGCGAGACGAATTCGGTCTTTGCCTTGTCAACGACAGCAGCTTTCTTTTTCTCTTCCTCAAGGTCTTCGAGAACATTCAACATCGCCTTTTTTGTGTCCTCAAGCGCATCGAGCTGCCTCGTCAGCTCGACGGTCTTTACTGAAAGCTCTTCGCGTCTCAGGACAGCTTCTTTTTCCGCTTCCGCTCGCCTTTCTATCTCCCCTTCCAGATCACCAATGACTTTTTCCAGTCTCGTTTTGCTCGGTATCTGGAGAGCTGCCGGGATTATTCGCACGAGAGCGAACACGGTGAAAAAGGATACAACCGCCATCAGTGCGTCGATGAGCGCCTGTAGACCAAACAATGGGTACCAAAACGAAATAACGTGTACCATATGATGCAGGCCGCAGAGGACAATAAACGCGCCGAAGAGCACGAACACCTTGCCAAATACTAGATCTCTTCGTTTTCTCACGAAATAGATGAGAGCTATTGGAATGAGCGTGTAAGAAATGAATGTGAGCGTATTTGCCCCAACAAGGACCCACTGTAATTCGGGCACATTTCCAAAGTGTGCACCGTGGGGCTCGAAATTACCCGGCGAAAAGACGTAGGTAAGAAAATCAATCATGTTTGTTTTCTGGATTTTCCATTTCGGCTAGCTTTTTCTTCAATTCGACCATTTGTAGCTCACGCCCGACCATCACTTTGTTCAACCGTTCAACCTCCAAAAGTTTATCGTGCGCCTCTTTCGTGCGCTCCTGTACCCGCTTTTCGAGGTCATCGTGCGAAGACTTAAGCTTTGCGAGCATGGTATTAAATGTGGATGCGAGTATGCCGAGTTCGTCATGCGACCGTACCATGAGGAATTTAGACAAGTCGCCGCTCGCAGCGCGCCTTGCCGCTCCCGAAAGTTGCTGAATTGGACGGAGAATCTCTTGAGAAACAACGACACTAAGGAACGCGATAAAAACAACAAGAAGCGATGAGAATAAGAGCAACTGGAGCGCGAGCGCATGAGAGGGTGCCAACACTTCGGAGCGCACTGCAACGACTGCGATACCCCACCCGAGTTCCGGCACATACCGTGTCGAGACGATTGCGTGCTTGCCTTGCGCCACAACAACATCGGGAAAAGTCATCTCCGTGCCCCCGACCGCCTGTGCAATCGGCAACTGTGTGGATCGTTTGATGACCGTTTCGAGTGAAGATGTTGTGCTTGTCGCAAATCGTCTCGGCACTATGATACGAGCGTCGCCATTTGGAAGTCGCTCTGCGAGTATCCAGTATCCTGAATCTCCAAGTCCGCTGTAATCCGAATACATGCGAAAAAGATCATCGGTCGAAACACGTATTGCAATGACGCCGATCTGTTCGTCGTTAAGTATGAGCGGACCCGCTTGATAGAGATAGACGATGTTCTGCATCTTGACTAAAGTTGAAACGGTATTGGTGACAAGGCCTTTTTGGAAGTAGGACTCTTTCGAAACATCCATTCCCCTTGCCCCCTCTTCGGTCGACGCGAGAACTTCACCATTCGTCGAGAGTATGTATATGTCTTTGATGTTTGGCGTGCCTTTTTTCGCTTCATCAATGATGCGTGCAATCGTTGCAAGTGACGCAAGGTCCCCGCTTGCAACGTACGCTTTGAGAGACTGACGAAGCTGGAGCCGAGTCGTGAACTGATCGAGTTGTAGCGTGTATTTAGACAATAGTTCCTGCATCCGGTTCTTCTGGATCGTTGCGAGTACCGCCGTTTCTTGCATCGCGTCTTTCTCCGCGCTCTGCCTCACGTCTATGTAGAGAAACAAGGCAATAACGACATACGGAACAAGCGCGAGGAGTAGAAACAAGCCGACAATTTTTACCTTAAGTGACATAGCCGTCTTCTTTTTCTTGGATTTCCGACATGATGAACAAGCGTACAAAGTACAGGAGCGGCGTGCCGACAACTCCGATAGCTGTTTTCAGAACAAACCCCACGATCATCGCTTCTACGAGAATGTTGTTTGGGATCACCGCATAAAATGCGATGCTGAAAAATATGACGCTGTCGAGCAATTGAGAAGTGGTCGTTGACGAAATGTGACGAAGCCACAGAAGACGCTCTCCTGTCTTCGCTTTTACAAAAGAGTACAACCACACATTAAAATGCTGCACCAACAAGTATGCTACAACACTGGCGAGCGCGGTGCGCGGTGCGCTCGCAAACACAGTGGAGATCGCATCGTTTGTTGCGAGACTTTGTGTCTCGCCTATAAATCGGAGCGCAAACTGACTCATAACCACGAAGAAAATATTGCCCGCAAAAGACATCCAAATCGCGGTAAAGGCGGCTTTTGTGCCATATCTCTCAACTAATATATTTGCTGCAATAAAGAGCGACCCGTAAAAAATATTCCCGACATTCGAGACGAATCCGAAAACGGTAACCAGCTTCGGCGCAAACGTCGAGACGAGGATGAGATTGACCGCCATCGCGAGAACGAGTCCCACGCGACCGAAGCGCGCCGCAAGGGCGATAAAAAGGAGATTAACAAGTATCGCCGCAACAAACAGGGCTTCATTCATGCGATTAACGTGGTTTTATTCATTCCTGCGTGAGTGCGGCTTCGACTTTAGCGACAATGTCATGAAGGTTCCAATCGCTTTTTACGAGGTACAAGAGAGGAGTGTATTCTATGAGCGCGCGCACCCTGTCGCTGCTGTCAGCCGAAAGATTCGTGAGTATGATGACGGGCATATTTTTCCCCCATGTACTCTCGCGCAGCGCTTTCAGCATAGCAAGGCCATCCATCTTCGGCATGACAATATCAAGGAGTATCAGATCTGGTTCGTGCTCCTTTGCGGCCGCGAGTCCACGCTCACCATCTTCCGCAGAAATGACTGCGATGCCCCGCCGCGTAAGAGCATCACGCAGCGCCTCGATGAGTGAAAGCTCGTCCTCAATAATCAGCACTTTCGAGCCGTCCGCCATCCAGCCATGCTACCATGTTTTACAGCCATGAGAGGACGCGTGATACATCTGAAATATAGACTTCTCTCAAGCCTTCTTTGCGTTTTCTTTTGCGTACCGCTTTTCCTTGCAGCGGAAGAGATTCAGAGCGGCTCTACTGCTCTCAGTACACGGATCGCACCCGGTGAATCACTTCCAATCCAGATCAAACTTTTGAATTTCGGCAGAAACGAACGCGTCGATGTATCCATTCTGTATGACATTCGCGCTCAGAACGGTACAACGGTTGTCACGTACCGAGAAGTTGTCGCACTTGAGACGTCAGCAAGCTTTATCCACAATATTGATCTGCCGGACAATATCGCATCTGGAACCTATTTGGCTCGGACAACGGTTAGCTACAATGGGCAAGAATCACCAGCCATCGCAAGCTATCAATTTGCGGTGGAGAGAAAATTCGCAGGAATATTTGTCAGCAATCTTCTTGCCTACGCGCTCATTTGCCTTTTTACGGCACTAGCAACTGCGGCACTATTTGCTGCCGCTAGAAAATTCAACCATGCATCTCGCCATTTCGCTCACTCTTTCGATTATTCGCATGTCGCCCATGCAGAGCGTATCTATTATGAGATAGTGAGCGACATGGTCCAACAAATGCGCCTCCACGAGGGCGCACGCGCACTTGCAATGACAAATGGCATCGAGGGACTATCTATTGATGGCGAGGGCCGAATATTGAACATAACTGGCGATCCGGCCGCAGTCGTAGCAGTGCTTGTCGCAAAATACGAAGCTCGTTTTGGCAGAAAGATGAGTTTTTCATTTCCTCACTCGGCACGCGCGCACACGTTAGTGAAATCGTGACGAAATCCTTTTCATTCGGCGGTACCGTATGATCGCGTAGGCGAACAAAGCAACCAGCGCAGACGGCCACTGACTCGCCATAAGCCAAAAGACTGCGATGGCAATAGCCTTGGTCCGCTCCCACGGTGACAGTGGCTCTTCTTTTGCGATCGTGACAGAAATGTCGAGCAGGTCCTTCTTGCTCGACGTGGCTACAGTAGTTTCCTCTGGTGCGTTTGGATCGATCGTGAACTTAAAATGCGCCACCGGCCCCCATCCTGAGTCCGTCCGCGCTTGCGCATGGAAATACCACGTGCCATTCCCGGGAGAAATTTCTTTTGATGTGATAGGTGGATCATAAATCACACTCGGGATGGAAGACGGGTTACGGTCATATAAAACACGCGTCGTACCGGTCCCGCGCGGATTCTTCCATTCCAATCTTACAAGTTGCGCACGATATGCTTTAGCAGGATCTGGATGCGTTGGCGACGTTATCACGATGCGTTCTACGCTGGATGTTTGTGAGGTGGGGGATGGATTCGGGGAGGCAGAAGGTGCTACGGCTACACCTTCTGAAATTAAAACGAAACCCGGAAGTGAACCTGTCAAAACTTCTGTTCCGTTGCCATCATTTGCGAGCACTGATCCTGAAGAAATAGAGAGGGACGCAACGCCCGCTACGAGCGCACGGAATGTTACCGTGAGCACGGTGCCATTTGAGCCGATGAATCCAGGATTCAAAACGACACCCTCGAAATTCACCGTGCCCGCGATATTCGAATGCGACGGTTCCTGCGCCCATAGCCCGATGATCGAACCGCTTTTAGAAATTGATGATACTTGCAAAAGATCTGGCGGAAATTTTAAAACGCCTGATGCAGCATTCATCGCCTGGTCGCTGCTCGTCACCTGCACGGAAACTGAGACACTACCTCCGGATACTGCCGAAGCACTCGCCGGCGCGATGCGCATCGTTGCAGCAGAGGCTACTATAGGTACGGCAAAAGCTGCCACGAATACTAAAGTTCCAAAAGCCTTTCTCATAGAGATTATGCGAGAAAGGCGCTCTTTCTGCGGGCATACGCCCCGGCGCTCACGAACATAAGTATACCAAAGATGCTGTAGAACGAGTATCGTATTTTGGCTTCAGGCGTGAATAGACGCGCAACGCGTACATGTCCCTCGCGATCATAGGCACGCACCGTGATAAGCGAGTTGCTTTTCTGGTTTTCAAGGAGAAAAGGACTTTCCGTGCGCATACATCTTCCGAGTATTCCTTCGCAGACTTCATAGTGTTCAATACCCGATTGCTTGTCTTGTGTCGCAAACACAATGAACCGCTGACCTTCAAAAAGCGCCTCGTCGGATGCCAGGGAAATCACAAACGGCTCGGGCAAAGATGAGTCCTCCTCTACATCACGTTCTTGCACCCGAATAGTATTGTTCAGGCGAAGTGAAACTTCGGTACCTTCTCCATCATTTCGATACGCTTTTGCATGTTCCAGTTCGAAATGAACATCCTCCACTCGCGCCACTTCAAAAACGAGTGTAAAAACTTCTGAACCCTCGCCTGAAATACCGCCAGGTGTTATCCCCGAAAAACGGATCGCGTCTTCCGCATCATGTGGACGCTCGACCCAAAAATTAATCACAGAATTTCCATCACGAATTTCGCGCAACATGAGATATTCTTTTGGATAGCTAAGTGCTCCTTCGAGTGCATTTATTTTTTCATCCAACGTATCGAGAGTTGCCGTAATCACAACCGAACTTCCCACCCTCAAAATTTCCGAGGCGGAGAGATTCAACTCCGCTGCATATGCGAATGGCGCAAACGAAAAAAATACAAAGACGAGCGGAAATATTCTCATATCAACCAGTCCAATGAAACGCCATAATAGAAAGATCGACGAGGTTTACCTTTCCATCGCCGTTCAGGTCAGCCTTTGCAGGAGGATTCGCACGGTTGTACCAGTATGCGACGATCGAGAAGTCGACAAGGTTCACTTTATTGTCCCCGTTTGAATCCCCTTTTGGCGCCATCTTCTTTGTCTCTTTTAACACATTCTCATCGCCAACCATAAACGCTGCAGCCGCAGAAAACGAACTGATCTCGTTCGCAAGCGCGCTTTTTGATTTTGCCGTGTGATCACCCATCTCGAGCAGCTGCGAATCTAAATTGTAAAGATACACACCGCTTGGATCAGATTTCGTTTGCGCATATATCTCTTTCTCCGAATTGACGGTGATGGTGATGTTCGCATCCGGCTGGCTCTGCCCGAATATAATTATATTGTCGCCGCGCTTTACCTGGCTTTTATCTGTCGCAATTGTAGGTGCAAGAAAAATACCTGAGACCGTTGTGAGCGTCGTTCCTGATACGCTGACCGGAAATGTCTGAAGACTAGAACGAATTCCGTCCTTGTCCTCGCTATACACTGAAAAAATGTAATTCCCCGCAGATACACCGCCGATGGACATCGAGAAACGCGCATCGGCGCCCGCATTCGACGAACTCACGACCTGCGCGTCTTTAAGAAGCGTGACTGTGCGGCCTGGATACGCCCTTCCAGAGAATTCGACAGCCGAACCACCTCCGCCCCCACCCCCTCCACCACCACCACCTCCTCCTCCACCTCCTCCACCTCCTCCACCATACGAGCCCTGAGAATAATATGAAGCCTGCGAGTAACCTGACGTCGGCGCTCCCGAAATTTCTGTCGAAGTCGCAATTCGGTTTCCGAATGAATCTTTCGGATTGATCACAAAATAGTATGTCGTACCGTTGGTGAGGCCTGTGCGCGTACTACTCGTTACATTCCCCAGGCTGGTGTACGAGTATGTGCCGCCTGCGGATGTAGATTGTCCAACGTCATACCCGGCTACCGTCCAACCTAAGTATCCTTCCGATGCGCTCCAAGAAAGCGCGACTTCAGCATCCCCCGCCGTGGCCGAAACGGCAGGTGTTGAGACAAGTGGGAAAAAGGGAAATCCAACATGTGCGCCAAACGAACTCGCGGTCGATGTCCCAACGCCTATCTGGGTCAGAATACTCTGCAAACCGAACGATGATGATGTCGAATACCCTCCGGGCACAATTACTGGAGCAAGTACTGTATAGTTGGTCGAAGAAAAATCCTGCGCAAATACAATTGAAGCCGAAATTCCGAAAAGACATGCAAAGAGAAGAGTTCTCAGAAAAATCATGAGTATCGACCCTATTGTACACTGTCGAAAAATGGACTGTATGGAAACGACAATCTCCATTGAACTGCGCAGTGAAGCAACGCGAGCAATGAAGAAGTATTGTCTGAGGATTTCACTGGGAGTTTGCAATGTTCATTTCCTCTTCCCCGATTTTCACGTCTGTCGGGATCTCCTGCATCGCGACTTTTTTAAGCAGCCTGCGTGAGCCGAGAATGATCGCGCTCACTGTCGCGATGCCTCCCGTCGCAATAGCCCACCTCGCGCCGATGTTCTGCCCGATCCACCCTATTATAGGACCTCCTATCGGTGTCGAGCCAATCATCGCAATCTCCCACAGCGCCATGACGCGGCCTCTCATCTGAGGGATGCTTTCCAATTGGATCATAGTGTTCCCTATTGACGTCACATTTGTCGCGAAAATGCCAATGAAAACCATGCCAATAATTGCTATCGGCAGTGTTGGCGCAAGCGATGTCCCAATGATGCTCGCGCCAAATAGAAATCCTGAAATGAGAAATTGCCGAGGTGCTACTGTGTGCCTCGAAGCAGCATAGAGCCCGCCAATTGCCGCGCCGACCCCAAATGAAGCCATGAGAGCTGCATAGGCGCTCGCTCCCGCGAGAAATGTTTGTTGTGCAAAGAGAGGCAGGCTAACCTGAAATTCGTACGCGAATGTGCCGATCACCGCTATCACGATAAGGACATCCCTGATCCGTGGCGTTTCCATAATGTATCGCAATCCTTCTCGCAACTGCCCTGGCTTTCGCGCGATGGGTGGAGAGCGATGAAGCTCGTGTTCGCGCATAAAAAAGAGCATGGCGATAACCGCGATGTACGTAACTGCATTAAAGAAAAAGCAAAATGCGATGCCCGTGGTCGCGATGAGAACGCCGCCGATCGAGGGTCCGATAGCGCGAGCAAGATTATTTTCCGTGGCGTTGAGGCTCACGGCGTTTTTGATATGGCTCGCATCGACCATCTCAAAGACGAATGTAAGGCGCGTCGGGTTATCGAATATTCGAATGATGCCCCAGCAAACGGCGAAGGAAAAAAGCATCCAAGGCCGAATAATGCCGGCAAATACGACAATGCTCATAGAAAGCGCGACAAGCCCAAGACCCGCTTGCGTAAGAATAAGGATTCTCCTTTTGTCGAACCTATCGGCAATCATGCCGCCCCAAAATCCAAAAAGAAGGATCGGCACGTACTGCACCGCGATGACGAGGCCCAATTGACTGCCAGAACCGGTGACCTCAAGCGTAAGCCATCCGAGCGCGATTATCTGCATCCACGTCCCTGAAAGAGATATGGCCTGGCCGATAAAATACAACCGATAATTGCGTATCTTGAGCGACGCAAAAGTGTGGTTGAAAAAAGCCCCAAAGTTCATGAGGCACAAGTATACCGCGTCGCTCTATTTGGCCGTCTTGAGCTAGAACGGTGGTCGGTTAGGCCCTGCTTGACGGTTTAAACATATTCTACACTTTTTAAACGACACATTTTGAACGCGCTAACTTAGCACGAGTTGGCTGACCGAGTGTGTCGAAACTGAAACTTTTATCCAAGGAAATAACAATCTTTAAGAACTATCCTCTGACGAGAGGGGTCAAAATGCGAAATCGTGCCTTTAAAGCCGACATAGTCCCCTTGTTTTAAACTTGTGATAAAAACATCAAAGCTACTCGCGGGAAAGTCACATCGTATTGACCCTGATTGATTAGGATCGTCGCCAAGCCCCTCAATTGTTAGAGAGCGATCTTCTCTCCAAATACTTATAACTGTCCCATTCGCCGCCTTAGTTTCAAGACCAGATATTCGCGCAATAATATCATTCTGTTCTTCAGCAGTGATTTGTCCGTGCGACACTTCCCAAGCAACACTAAAGATAGATCTATCAAATGTCTTATGTTTAGACGGTGAATTCAGCCAGGGCAATTCAAACGTAAAACCCGCGACAGAAAACTCAGATTTGGGTATCGCCAGTCCAAAAATCACAAGCAAGACTAAAGCTACAACCACAATACTATAGGCTCTTGTTCTGAAGTCCCCAAAAAAAGTTTCATTAATTTTCCTGAAAAGAAGCCTCCAATATTGTCTATGCGGATCTTGAATTTCTCTGATATCAATTTTTCTCATACCTTATATTTTGACGCGACGCGAGCGCGAGAACCTCGCTCAAACTGGTTGCCGGACTTGGAATCGAACCAAGATTTTCGCTTTCAGAGAGCGACATCCTACCTTTAGATGATCCGGCAATGCTACTCAGTAACGTCGAAACTCTATCAAATCCTTGAATTTTTGCACCTCATGCTTTTTCGAGATTTGTACGCTGTATTTCGATACATGGGGATGAAAACCCAATTTTGTAACGAGACGAAAGACAAGTTCCAACAAAGAATCATTTCGATTAGAGAAAAACATTTTATATGTATATGTCGGCTTATGAACAGAATAACACCCTTCGGCCTCATATAGACCTCGCAGGAAGGGTATGATCATCTTTCGGTTTTCAGTTATCCATCTGGGAATTCTGTTCACAATTTTACCTCGTGCTCCTGACGGTATCCCAAGTCGTCGACTAATATGTCGTTCATAAATGGTAATGTTCATCGCTTCTGAGCCATTTCGCTTCTTAACATTTGGTTTTTTAGCAAATATTTTTTCGACCAGCTTAGCGTATCTAGTTACAAATCCTTTGTTGTTTGAGTTAGCTACAATACGAAGGCTTTCTGTTCTTGGAAGAGCGCCAATATGTCCATCGCCTAAGACGACTCCGATAAATTCTGCCAAATCTTCATTTTTAGGAAACTCGGGGTACGTGGATTTAAGTAAACCTGACCGACGCGCGTGCTCTCTCCACTTGGCAAAATTATCAATATGCCGATGACGCATTGTCTGAGATATTTTTAAGATCGAGGTGTGAGAATCCTTTGTAAGACCCTTATTCCAGACATGCGCCATCGATTAATTATAATCTTTCCAGATATGTAGTACCTACCATAAGGCGTAATGTTGTGGATATCTTATTCAATCTCTTGCTCTTTCAAGCACGTCCTGCGGTCACGTTCGAGACGGGTCTTAATCTCGTCGATGGATTCGACGCCACCTTCGTTGAAGGCAATTTGTAGGAGGAGTCCTGTGCGCACTTCCTCATCCCAGTATTGATCGAACACGAAATTTCCGAGCGAGTAGTATATTTGTTTACCATTGTACAGTTCACTCTCCTGGATGACATGCGGGTGTGAGCCGATTATTATCTCCGCACCTGCCTCAACAAACGCATGCGCGAGCTCTCTCACACTCGCCGGCGGTTCGACATATTCTTCACCCCAATGCGTGTATACAACCACGATTTGTCCCTGTGCTGCCTCTGCACGAATCTTATCCAATATCTTTTCCTGCGTGCCACCAGTCCAGTCGCTCCAACTCACGAATGAAAATGGTATGCCACCGACCGTAACCTTTGCGACATTATCGGTTTCCGGATCGCCAAAGAAGTTGACACCGGCTTTAGAGAGCCACTCCTTCGTTTGTGCTAACCCTTCGCTACCGAAGTTCATGATGTGGTTATTGCCGATGTTAACCAACCCCATGTTGTGCCGCGCGAGAAGCTCGGCTGTTGTTGTCGGAAACGTGAATGTGATGTTTTCCGGCGTGCCCAAAACACTCGTCGCGCTCATTGATGGATGCGACGTAATAGGACCTTCGAGATTCGCTACCACTAGATCTGCCTGCCTCAGCACATCTTTGACGCACGAGAGAACGAAGCCATCACCTTCTTTTTCTGTAGCAATGCGGATTGAGCGGTCGAACATCATGTCCCCTGCAAAAAGAATGTTTGCCTCTTTTCTTTGTTGCAATGGAGTGATCGGCGCAAAGTATACATAAGGCGCTTCCACTGAAATCGGAAGCAAGCTGGCTATCGAGATCAAAAAGACAAAAAGCAAACCCATTGTCTACACTCTCCCGCACTCCTAGCTTTCCCGCAACTGATGCCTCAGAAAATCACCAAGGCGCTTTTCCTTGATGGCTGTAATAAACTTCATCAACACATCGAACATCACTGGGAGTTCGAGATAATCTATCGAGATAGCTACCCACGCGAGCCACAATGGAAGTGCAACGGGTGCAGAACCAGTGAACGATGCCACGACAAATTCATCAGTGATCCAAAAGAGGTGCAGCCACTGAATGTTGAGAAAAGCTAAATACAGCGCATTCTTGATGTGCCACTTTCCTCGTAACTCGTTTATGTAAATGAACGAAACAGATATAAGCGCCGGGACCTCCGTGTAATCGACGAGAATGATGGCGAATTGCCAGAAATCGTTGAATGTGAAAAGTGGCGCACCAAATACTTTAGCCCAAACGACGGCACCGAAAAGCCAGATAAGATGTGCTATTTGGAGAAGAAAAAGACAGAGCGCTATTGAGACGTTGAGCGTATACGTGCGCTCATACCACGCCCAAAATGACGCCCACATATCAAAATAGTAGCATTAGCGCGGAAATTCGAATCTAATGGATGTGGGAAAGCGAGTGAGGCTTTCCCTCCGCGATTGATGCGTGCGTGATGCGGATGAACTGCGCTTTCTTGTGGAATTCAAGAATTGTTTTCGCGCCTACATATCCCATGCCAACCTGTAAGCCAGAGGCGATGTCCGCAATGATCTCTGATACTGGACCTTTGTACGGCACGAATGCTTCAACGCCTTCAGGAACGGCTTTGCGGCCGTGTGTGAAGTACCTCTCCGCGCCGGAAGCACCCGTTATAACCGCTTTCGAACCCATTCCCCGATACTCTTTAAATTGCTCGCCATGTTTCTCTACTATGTTCCCCGGCGCTTCATCCGTGCCCGCGAACATATTTCCACACATGACTGCTGTCGCCCCTGCAGCCAACGCTTTTGCTATGTCCCCCGATGTCCGAATGCCCCCGTCCGCGATGACGGGCACCTTTTTTTTGAGCGCGACCGATGCGACATCAATAATGGCGGAGAGCTGCGGCACACCAACACCTGAAATGATGCGCGTAGTACAGATAGAGCCGGGGCCAACGCCTACCTTCACCGCATCTGCAAATTTGCATGCCTCTTTCGCCGCTTCCGCGGTGGCGATGTTGCCGAATATAAGCTTCGCGTGTTTGAAACCTTTCTTTATGTTTCGTGCGCTATCAAGAACATTTAAATTGTGCCCGTGCGCGCAATCGATAACGATCGCGTCACAACCTGCCGCATCAAGCGCTTTTGCTCGGTCGACTGCGAACGGCCCGCATGCTGCTGCGACTTTTACTCCTGCCTTCTTCACTTCTTTTACCATCGCGACTTGGCTCTCAACCGTGCAGTTGCGATGCAATACTCCTAAGCCCCCAAGCTTTCCGAGTGCGATAGCCATAGGCGCTTCCGTAACACGGTCCATTGCAGCAGAGAGGAACGGCAATTTCAGTTCGATGCCCGCAACCATTGTTTTTAGTGACGCCTCTGACGGTTCCATGCGGCTAGCGGCCGGACGGATGAGAACGTCGTCAAATGTGAAGCCTTTTACGTAAAGCTTTACAGGCGACGTAGAGCGAGGGAAACGGGAAAGCTCGCTTTCACGTTTCCGAGCCGAGGAGCGTGTATTGAAATTTTTTGATACTCCCATGCCAGACTGTACCACACAAGAGAAGATTTGTACATCAGGCTTTCCGTATGTCGGCAACAACCGCTTGGTGGTCGCTAACGCCGCTCACAAGCGAAACTTCAGACGCGACATATTCTGGTGTCGTAAAGAGCCCGTCAACCATTTTATTTTCTATCTCGTGCAGGCGTTCTTTCGCGGCGCGATGCAACACTAAGTCCAGGCTCGTTTTATATTCCACTGGGATATTATCTTTGTAACGATTCGCTATCTCAGAAAAAATCTCTCCCCCGCGCGGCGCATTAAAATCTCCTGACAAGACGAATTCTTTTTCTGCTTCCAAGATAGAGAGAAGTGCCTTGATGTCTCGCCGTTGCAGGTCATTCGCCTCTCCTTTTGGCGTCCACGTAAAATGAGTCGTCCCGATACGAAACGTTCCATCAGGAGTCTCAACGTTTGCGAGGGCAACCATCCGGTTCTGTCCTGAGGTATATGTTTCAGGTTTTTTTTCGTCGGAAACAGGCAGGTGCGATGCGTTCCCCACATAATATTTCGCCTCTTTTTTTGGCATCGGAAATGTGGAGAGAATGCATATGCCATGTTCGTTTATCTCTCCCGTTAATTCGTGTTGGCTCGTGACTGGTACGTAAAACGATCCATGGGCTCCAATAGCAGACGCAAGGTCCGAGATATCCGACCCGCACACTTCTTGAAGACATACAACGTCGGGCTTACGCTCACGCAGGAACGGGATGACCCGCTCGAGATTCTTCTTGCGCTCGATGTTCAGGGAGACGAGACTGATTCTCGCCATATACTAGCTTCCACTCTTCCTTGCAGCTGCCTTTATGAACGCCGTAAACAAAGGATGCGGGGCAAGCGGCCTCGCGCGAAGCTCTGGGTGGTACTGCGTTCCCACATAAAATGGATGCTCTTTTTTCGGCAACTCCGCAATCTCTTTCAAGTATTCCCTATCAGGTGAATAACCAGAAAATACAAGGCCCGCCTTTTCAAGGCGCTCTATATACTCCGGATTTATCTCATACCGATGGCGATGGCGCTCGGACACCTCTCCCTTGCCATACGCTTCGCGTACAACTGAATTTTCTTTCAGTGCACACGGGTACGCACCAAGCCGCATCGTCCCGCCGAATTCTTTTTTCGCCAGTCTCTCTGCTTGTTCGGGAAGTATTGCGATAACAGGATATGGCGTTTTAGGATTTATTTCTGTCGTATTCGCGTTCTCCATCCCCGCCATATGTCGTGCGTATTCAATGACGAGCATATGGAGGCCATAGCAAAGCCCGAAATACGGGATTTTATTCTCACGCGCATACTGCGCCGCCATTATTTTTCCTTCAATTCCTGTTTCTCCAAACCCTCCAGGCACAATGATGCCATCGTATTTCCCTAATTCCGTAACTGGCATTTTTCCGCTCTGTATCTCTTTTGCGTTTATCCAATCTATCTTCGGTTTAACACCAAGCTCGTAGCTTGAAAATTTAATGGCTTCGATGACTGACAGATACGCATCGGATAGAACAAAATCTCCCGTGTCAAAATATTTCCCTACAATACCGATGTTCACCGTCTTTTTCCCATTATGCGCATGCTCCGCGAATTGCTTCCACTCTTTGAGGTCCGATTCGCCTCTCGGCCGTTTTCCAAGTGCCTTGAGAAGTATGTCAGAGAGATTGTCTCGTTCGAAATTAAGCGGTACATCATAAATTGAATCCACGTCAGGGGCAGAGATAATGTGGTCCGCTTGCACGTTGCAAGAGATAGCGAGTTTTTCTTTCCTTTTATCATCAAGAGGCATCTTGCTTCTCGCGATGATGATATCCGGTTGTACGCCGTATGAATTCAGCATACGCACCGCATTCTGCGTCGGCTTCGTTTTCATCTCCCCTACGGTACCGGGAATTGGCAAATACGAAACCATTACAAAGAGAACATTGTCCGGACGCTCAAGATGGATCACGCGCGCGGCATCAATAAAAAGCGCATTCTGAAAATCCCCTACCGTGCCGCCTATCTCCACTACCGAGACATCCGACTTCGAGAGTTTCGCGGCTCGCTTCAACCTTTGGATTATCTCGTCGCGCACGTGCGGTATCGCCTCTACGCATTTGCCGCCATATTCGAGATTCCGCTCCTTTTCAATAACAGACTTATACACCATGCCACTCGTCATGTAATCCTCCGGCCCCAAATCGCGATTGAGAAAACGCTCGTAGTTGCCCATGTCCTGGTCTGTCTCAAGCCCCGAATCCAATACGAAACATTCCCCATGTTCGATTGGGTTCATCGTGCCCGCGTCCACATTGAGATACGGGTCTATCTTTACGAGATTCACTTTGAGCCCGCGCGCAGCGAGAATTTTTCCTATGGAGGCTGTCGCAATTCCTTTGCCGACGGCTGACATCACACCCCCGATAACGAAGATGTACTTGTGTCCATCTTTCTTCGACGAGCGTGCGATCATATCAACGGTCTCCAATCTATCACAGTACAGTGTACACCGCACGCGTGGACCTAAAGCGTTCTCTTGGGTGTGGAGAGCGAGAAAAAGAACGTTTTCACATGCGCAGATAACGCCTGACAGCCAAAAACGATGAAAGAGCACCTAGCCCGACGCCAAGCCCCACAATAACGAAGAAAATAAGGGGAAATTGGCTCGTGTAGTAGTTAAAAACATTGAACGAGCCAAAAAATCTCTCGGACGCAGGACCGATCCAGGCGGCAACTGGATAGAGAACGAAGAGAACAATGAGGCTCGCGACAATTCCATACAATACTCCGGCGATCATGAAAGGCCCTCGCACGTACCACCTGCCGGCGCCTACGAGGTTCATGACCCCGATCTCATCGCGCGCTGTGTAAATGGCAAGCCGGATCGTATTAAATGTAATGAGAAGCGATGCGCAAAAAAGAAATATGGCAGTCGCAAAACCAGCAGTGCGTGACGCATTAATGATGTTCGTGAGGCGGTCTATCGCCGTTTTGTTCTGATAGAAGTTAACTTTGCTAATGGCGGAGCCATCCGGAAGCGCTTGTTGCGTCTCAATGAATTTCGCTATTGTTTCGTAGTGCGACGTATCTTTCGCTTGGACCGCAAGCGAAGCACCCAGCGGGTTCTCTCCAAGTTGGTCCAGCGCCTGTGTCATAAGCTGCTCGTTCTTGTGCCGCTCACGAAATTCCTCTAGAGCTTGTTCGCGACTCGTATACGTGACCGCCGCAACCTCAGGAAGCGCCTCAAGAGATCTCTGGACATTTTGAATTTGCTCTTCAGATGCCTCGGTTTGGAAATACACGTTTACATCTACCTTGTCAGTAAGAAGTGCAAGTGTTGACTGGAGCGCGGAGCCGGCAATGAGAAGAAGCGCAACAACGAAAAGAGTGATTGTCATTATCATCACCGCCGCGAGCGATACAAAACCATTCCGGATGAAGCCGATCAATCCGTATCTCGCGACTCGTTTTGTTGTTAGCCAAAAACTCATATGTGGTAGTCGTTAGTCACAAGTCATTAGTCTTAGGAGCATACCATGCTGAAGTTTTCTCATGACTGATGACTGCGGACTGTTAAAGAATGTATTTCCCGTGCTTGTCGTCCCTCACAACACGGCCTTGCTCCAGCGTGACCACGCGGCGGCCGATCGAATCGACAACTGTTTTGTTGTGCGTCGTTAAGAGGACCGTCGTACCAAGATCATTTATCTTTTTTAAAATCTCGACGACATCATGGGTATTGATTGGGTCAAGATTTCCTGTCGGCTCATCGGCTATTAGGACATCCGGCTGATTGACGAGAGCGCGCGCGATCGCAACACGTTGCTGCTCGCCGCCTGAAAGTTGATGCGGAAAGCTCCACATCTTGTCCGAGAGCCCAACAAGGTCGAGCACATGGGGCACATCCGCCTGGATGTCTTCATCATCCTTTCCCGCTACCTCCATTGCAAACGCAATATTTTCATACACGGTTTTCGTCAGAAGCAAACGAAAATCTTGAAAAATCGTGCCGATGGAACGCCGCAGCTCCAAAAGTTCGCGAGAAGATAGGCCGCCGATATCGCGTGTACCGAAGTAGACCGCACCTTCTGTCGGCACAATCTCAGCAAAAAGCATCTTGAGGAGCGTCGTTTTCCCGGCCCCCGAGTGCCCCACGATTGAAACAAACTCTCCCGGCTCTATTTGGAGGGTTATTTCTGCGAGCGCGGCCCTATCGCCATTATAAAATTTTGATACTTTGTCGTAGAGAATCATGAGAATTAGCTTCTAGTCACTAGCTTCTAGCTTTGAGATCAGAAAATGCAGCCAGAACCGAATACGCAGTCAGTGGGAATCATTATACCCCAGCATTCTGCGCGTCAAAATTCTTCTCGGCATCAATGAATGATTGGATATCTCCGCCCAATACTTTTTCTACGTCTCTCCTCTCATGGTCTGTGCGATGATCTTTCACCAATTGGTACGGATGCAGTACATACGAGCGGATCTGGCTTCCCCATTCGATTTTCGTAGACGCGCCCGCGGAGAGGCCTCGTGACTCTTTGTCTTGCGCCTCTTGTTTCAATTTGAACAACTTTCCTCGGAGCATTTCAATGGCCTTCTCCCGATTTTGCTGTTGGCTGCGCTCGCTCGTAACGTGCACAGACATTCCCGTTGGTTTGTGCGTCATCCTCACCGCCGTGTCACGCTTGTTCACGTTCTGCCCGCCTGGACCCCCTGAGCGCGCGACGGTCACCTCCAGTTCGGTTTCCGGAATATGCGTCTCGCCCACATCAGGAAGCACGGGCAAGACTTCTACGAGCGAGAAAGATGTCTGGCGTTTTCCCGCAGCGTTGAATGGAGACATCCGCACGAGGCGATGCACCCCCGCTTCTTTCTTTAACGTGCCGTACGCGCCCGCACCTGACACCTCGAATGAAAGGCTGCGATATCCACCCATCGAATTTTGATTGGAATCGATGAGCCCCGTTCTCCACCCTTTTTGTGCAGCATATTTTCCGTACATCTCGAAAAGCATTCGGGAGAAATCTTCCGCATCATCGCCGCCCGCTCCTGAGACGATTGAAACAATAGCGTTCCCTTTATCATACCCTTCGCCACCAAGAAGCTGCTGCTTGAGGCTTTGGTATTCTTTCAAAACCGCTTGCGCTTTATCTTTATCAGCCCAAAAATCCGGCGCTCCCATTGCCGCTTCAATGTCCGCGATCTTTTTTTCTATCTGTTCTTTTTGCATCTGGAGCCACCTCCGAGAATCGAACTCGGGACACCGTCATTACGAATGACGTGCTCTACCAACTGAGCTAAGGTGGCGCGGTGGAAATATAGCACGATTTATAATAATTTCAGACTTCAAACGGAAGAATACGCATTGCCTTATTCTTCGCACCTTTCATTAGAAATCGCGCTTCTTTTACCCTGTTGCTGATCACCCGATTCTTGCGACCATTTCCTTTATTCAAGGCTGCATACGTGGGTGAGAGCGAATCGCAATTTGGACAAAGCAAACGTAAATTACTTTCGATATTGTTGCGCCAATTACCATCAATATGGTCAGCGATTAGCGGCACCTGATTCGTTTTTGGGTTCACCTCAGCCCACCCACAGATACAACATTTATTTTTGTATTTACTGCGTAAATAGTTTTTGACATAGGCCGTTACGACACCAGTAGTCTCCAAACCTGTCAATTCTCCAGCTTTCCACCTTTCAACCTTTGTTTGAGATTGATATACATGCTGACAGGCATTACTACAATATTTATAATATGAGTATTGAGGTTCCTTTCCGCAAACCAGACATGGTGTTCTAGGCTTCTTCGGGTTCACGCCAACATCATACCAGACATTAGTCCTAGATCAGGTCAGGTGTTGTCAATGTTGTGCATAAATCAAAATAACTCTACTTCAAATGCATCTATCGCGGGCTCTTCATAGGGATGAGCTTTCCTAATGGCCTCGACAACTTCATTGAGTATCTCGGGCCGGCACACGAATTCTATCTTCTCTTCTTCTACCAGTTCGATGTTCCCAATGGAACCTATCGACGGATGCGCTCCTTTTTCCGGCCTGAATCTGCCTATCCCTGAGACACTGAAAGAGCAAAAGGAATAATTCCCTATTTTTCCGCCGCCCTCTCTGCCAATAGCGTCGCGAACAGCGTCCGCGTGCGTACGAGGAACCGAGACGAACACTTTCATTGCCTTCATGAGCCGGAGACGGGAATCGGACCCGTGACCTCCATCTTACCAAGATGGCGTTCTACCACTGAACTACCCCGGCTTTTCTTCTCGCCGATACTAGCATTTATTCCTTTTTCTCGGAACTGCATTACTATATGCCGATGACAGTTAATCCATTCGAATCGTATTTGAAGAGGCTGGACCAAGCCTCCGAAAAACTCAAGCTTTCCAAAGAGGCGCGTAGCAAGCTTGCAACTCCTGACCGCATCCTTGAGAAAGACATCGACCTCATGCGTGACGATGGCACAAAAGAGACGCTGCACGCGTACCGCGTGCAGTTCAATAATGCCCGTGGCCCATATAAAGGAGGCATCCGCTTCCACCCCGCCGCAGATCTGGATGAAGTAAAAGCACTCGCCGCAGCAATGGCAATCAAATGCGCTGTTGTGGATATTCCGATGGGAGGTGGCAAGGGTGGCGTGCAGTTCGACCCGAAACAATATAGCGATGCGGAGATCGAGCGGGTGGCAAGGGGCTTTGTACGTGCGTTTGTGCACGACCTTGGCTCCGACAAAGATATTCCCGCTCCTGATGTGTACACAAACGGCACAATCATGGGATACATGCTCGATGAATA
Organism: Candidatus Kaiserbacteria bacterium; assembly: GCA_016217965.1. Classification (GTDB taxonomy): domain Bacteria; phylum Patescibacteriota; class Minisyncoccia; order Phycocordibacterales; family UBA2100; genus UBA10103. The sequence goes on along the minus strand of JACRFI010000016.1, from coordinate 158,080 downwards.
TGAAAAGATTACCGGAAAGAAAGAACCAGGAATGATCACCGGAAAACCCGTCCCGCTTGGCGGAATCGTGGGAAGGGACACTGCAACTGCACAAGGCGGCGTATACGCACTTGAATATTTTGTCGATTCACAAGGCATGGAAATGAATCAACTCCGCGTCGCGATACAAGGTTTCGGCAATGCGGGCGCGACAATGGCTCACTTACTCTATGAGGCAGGCTGCAATATAGTTGGAGTGTCTGATAGTTCCGGCGCGTTATTGTCCGAGACAGGGCTTAAACCTGACAAGCTCCTCAAAACGAAAGAAGAGAAAAAAGTTCTTGAGGCGCCGAATGCCCAGAAAGCAACGAACGCAGAACTTCTTGAGGCGGATTGCGATGTTCTTGTTCCTGCGGCTCTCGATGGGCAAATTACGCGCGAGAATGCCGCGAATATAAAAGCAAAAATTATTCTCGAGCTAGCAAACGGCCCCACGACTCCCGACGCGGATAAGATTTTGGCTGAACGAGGAGTCACGGTTATTCCAGACGTATTAGCAAATGCCGGCGGTGTAACCGTGTCGTACTTTGAGTGGATGCAAAACCAGGAGGGATCTATGTGGACCGAGGATCAAGTGAGTACGGAACTTCAAAAAACCATGAGGCGTGCCGCGAAAGCGGTTGACGAAAAAAGTAAAAAGGCACACGTCCCTCTTCGCGATGCAGCATTTCTTTTGGGAGTAGAGAGACTTGCCGCAGCAACGAGTATGCGCAATAGTGCTGTCTAATGTTTTCCTTCGAGATACTTAAAAGATCCAAACACTCGCGTGCGAGAGTGGGTGTGGTCCGAACACCACACGGAGAGATAGAAACGCCTGCATTCGTGCCTGTCGCGACACGCGCAACCGTACGCACACTGGATAGCGAGGAGATCGCGGAGGCCGGCTCTCAGCTTCTTATCTGCAACACGTACCATCTTGCACTCACCCCAGGAGAGAATGTCGTCAAGAAAATGGGAGGCATCCATGGCTTCATGAAATGGAAGAGGCCTTTAATGACTGATTCGGGAGGGTTCCAGGTATACAGCCTTGGATTCGGTTCCGACCACGGCATAGGAAAAATGCTGAGGAAACCTATTGGAGAAACAGTTGAGGAGCGCTCGCAACCAAAAAGCGTACGAATTACAGAAGACGGCGTACACTTCCGCTCCCCCATCGACGGAAAAGAACATTACCTCAGCCCAAAAACTTCGATACGTATACAGGAAAAATTAGGCGCTGACATGATCTTCGCGTTCGACGAATGCGTATCTCCTGCCGCAACGAAAGAGTACATGCTTGCCTCTATACAAAAGACGCACCGCTGGGCACGCATGTGCCTAGAAGCTAGAAGCTCGAAGCTGCAAGCTATGTACGGCATCGTACAAGGCGGCGCATTCAAGGAATTGCGTATCGAAAGCGCACGCGCCATTGGCTCCCTGCCCTTTGAAGGATTCGCGGTCGGCGGAGAATTCGGGTACGACAAAACAATGATGGGGAAACTGATGGGCTGGGTTGTGGACACACTTCCAAGTGACCGTCCGCGGCACGCACTTGGCGTAGGACACCCGGAAGATTTCCAGCCTCTCGCAAAAGCTGGAATGGACACATTTGACTGCATTGCCCCCACACACTATGCGCGCCGCGGCACAATTTTCACGTCTCGAGGACGCATCGACATCCGGAAACCAAAATTCCTGAAGGATAAAAAACCGCTGGACCCTTCGTGCAAATGCGGCGTGTGCCAAACATATTCACGCAGCTACATCTCCCATCTCTTGCGAGCCAGTGAACTCTCCGGCATGAAGCTTGCCTCGTACCACAACCTCTACTTCTTTAACGAACAAGCGCGCCTATTGCGAAAAAAGATACAAAACGGCGACCTCTGATCCTCAACTCAAGACAATTGACTGCCAACGTGGTGAGGAGTACACATAGGGCATCACCCTATGCGAGTAGACCCGTATCATGCATATGTACGGCGTTTCCCGAAGCCTCTCCAAAAAGAATTGGACCAGAAGTTAGAATATAAACGGTTGCTCGAATCCGACACCAGTCTCGTACTGCCGGATAACATTTGGTTCGCATTTCTTACTCCTCGCGACACCCGGGCACATCGCGTGCTCAAAAAATCAGAGAGTCCAATAATGATCCTAAAGAAAAAAGTCCTTGCCGTATTCAAGCATCCGGAAAAGTTCTCGGACTCATTTGATCCGAAGAAATCCCGCGCTGTGACAGCCACTCTCATCGAGATACTTTTTGATCTCGAAGGAAGAAAAGTACTGCTGCCGAAGGATAGCTATAAACTGTGGGTTGCGATCGCGGAGCGATACGGGTTATGGCAGATCCGATACCACATGGAAGATGCGATATTCAAGAATTTCGATTGCGAGAACTACAAGCTATTTCGCTCAGTTGTACAGAAAAAGATGCAAACAGATGCAAGACTGATATCGGATATTCATGGCATCCTTGGGCAGGCACTTCTGACGGCAGGAATCAAGAATTTCGAGATTCGCAACAGACAAAAGAACGTATACGGTGTGTATAGAAAAATACATATAAAGAAAAAGAGCATTAATGACATTTACGATATTCACGGTTTCCGCATTTTGACGAAAACAAAAAGAGACTGCTACCTTGCGCACGAAGCGCTGGACCGCCTCTGGCCTACATATAAGGATCGATACAAGGATTACATCAAAAGACCGAAGGAGAACGGCTACCGCAGCATCCACACGGTGTTGCGTTGTCTAAAGAACATTCCGATAGAATTCCAGATACGCTCTTTCGATATGGACCTCGTCGCTGAATCAGGCCTCGCGAACCACGCAGATTACAAGAAGTAGCGGCACCTAGGCCTTTTTCTTTTTCGCAGGAAGGGCAATCTCTCCCAAATCTTCGTGCTGCGCATCGTAGAACTGCGCCATATTCCACGACAAGTTAAACATCTGTCGCATGCTTTCCGCAATCAATTTGCTCTTCACGATCACAGCAAGTGTCTCAGGAATCGAGAAAAACGCTACTTTATCCTCGTAGATATTCGTCTCGATCTCAATATTGAGCATCGCTTGGGGAAGAAGTCGGCTCGTTCTGAGTTCGTCTTTGTCTTTTTTCTGCCTCGCACGTGCCATTTTTGAATCGGGAAATATTGCTTTTATCGGAATGTTTGCTGCCTTCCTACGCTTGTAATATTTCGGGACATAATCCGAGAGTATCGACTCGGTCTTATCGATGGACGTGAGTGCGAGGATCGGTGTTTTGCTCGTGAGCGTATCTTCATACGCGGCTATCATCCCCGCCTTTCCTTCGTAGAAAGCGATCTCCGGTTTCGTGAAAGACGGATTCATGTAATCCTCGAAGTGCGGCAAATGCTTTTTGAAATGCAGAATCCCCTCTTCCAACTTAAATTTACTGTTCTCTAATATCTTTACGAGAACCGTTGGTTGCTCTGGCGTGAAGAAATCTTTTTCGCGTGCGAACTTACTCACAAATCCCCGGTCAAGCAGATTGGTCAGAATGATACTCACTGTTGCCGGCGAGATCTTCGTCTCTTTGCTGAGTGTCTTTATATCTTGCGTACCAAGTTTCAAACACGCCAAATACACGGTCGCCTCTCGGGAGCTGAGGCCGATGCGTTCTAATACCTCTCGCAACATAGCGCCACAGTACGCCTGTGCGGTCAAAAAGGCAACGGTCTAATTCGGCATCCATTCAGAAGGAACATTAAGGGTACCCTCGCATAATTCCCCGAATGTCCTGATCTTTTTGACCTCAATTCGATCTTTCAGATATTCAATATGAATCTCTCGAATCGCTTTGAAAAGCGCGTCGATATCGCCTGTATCTTGCGCCAAATTAAAAGAGAAACGAATACCGTGTTTATCCTTGTGGAGTCTATGTAGTGCATTGAACCCTTTCGCGCTAAGTTTCTGTTCAAAATATCTTGTCCTGGTTTTCATTTCAAGATTTGTGTTCGAATCCTCTATTAAGTCGTCATCACCTATTTCTTCCTTGCCCTTCCCGATCTTTCTGGACGCGGTCTCAAGGTAGCCAATGTTCGGGAATGTCACTTCTACAAAGTTATACTGTTCTCGAACGCGGTGCACCGGATACACAACGTGGCAGCCGAACTGTTCCGCGTGTTTAGGATCGTCTCGAAGCTCCACACCCCAATTCACTCGAGGAAAGTTGGGGTCAGTAAAGAGGTCCATGTGATACGCCTCAGCAGTCTGTATGAAGTACTCGGTCATTTTACGATTGTGCTCCGTAACAGAATCACGCAAAGACCTATTTTTTTGTATAGGCGTAAGCCTCCATGTATCCACTCTTCCAGATTGCATTTCCATTGCAATTCCAAGCGCCGCAATGGATTCAATGTTATCCGTCCCATCGCCAGGTAATAGCATGTCCATTGGACTTTCTCCCTTTAACCAACTAAGCCAATGTGGCTGCCCTTCCGGATATTTCGTCCGCAAAATGAGGGTAGCAGCTTCTGGTGTTCCCATGGCTTTTCCGCCGCTTGTGAAATACACGTCGCAACCAAGTTGTTTGAGATTATTTTCACCTTCATCGTTTCGACCAAAACTTTGGCATGCGTCGACAAAAATAGGAATTTCTGGATACGTTTCCTTGAGTAAAGAGATGAGTTTGCGCATTCGCACGATATTCGGCTTCGTGCCTTCGCCCGCGCAGAACGCGTCACCGTATCTTGTTTTCGTGCTCATTAGTATCGCCCTCGGCCACAGTGTTTTATCCTCCCCTATCTTTGCTCGGTATTGTTCAAAAAGCTCATCAACTTCAAGCGACCTGCCACTGTTTCGATCATTCATTTCTATAACATCTTCTTTCCCGAACATCCTCTTCGTATGCTTCGTAAATTGCTTTGTAATGCCGTCAAACTCTTGATTTGTAATCATGACTCGATTCCCCTCCTGCAGTCGCAGTAAATTTCCAACAACGTCAGCAATTGCTCCCGTTGCGCTCCGATAAAACGTGATTTCATAGGGATCACTTGGACCACCCGTGCCATGGTATCCGCGTACTGCCGCTTTTGCGTATTCTTTCGTTCGTTCGTATCCATATCTTCTGCACATGACCTTTGCGGCTGCCTGTATCCACGCTCTCGGGTATCCGATCCCTGCAGTATCGAAATCCTGCTTAAGATGCTCCATCGCCTCCAGGCTCATGTCTTTTATATCAATGGGCGTATAGAGAGGCTCCACCGGAGCTGTGGTGCTATTTAGATGGATGTAGGGTCCATAATCTCGGATATCCTGGTCAAAGTTTGCTGCAAATTCGGTTAGTATCGTTCTCAAAGATTTATCGCCGGGCGCATCTATAAGTGGCACATTGAGAGACGGGCTGCTTTCATCGAGAGCCGCACGTATCGATTCTGCAATGATAGATATTTTTCTATGCGTTTTCTGTATTGAATCGCTGTCAGATTTTGGCACCTCAGGAATTTTGAGATCTCGAAAATATCTGAGAAATTCTTGCCGTTTTGAATCGTCGGCGACAATCTTTTCTGGGCTAATGATCCTGAGCAGTGTTGCAATGGGATGAATGTGGCCTCTTTGGCGCAACTCTTCTGCCGTGGGCCACACTTCGAGTCGCCTGATCTCTTCAAGCCAGTCAATCAAATCCTCAGATTCTATAGACCGTCCTTTGCGCATCCCCGGAAATGCCTTGAAAAAGTCCGCTACAAGCTGCTCACACTGTTGACGCCTTTCATCTGAAAGTTTTCGTTTTGAATAAATGGCTCCTGAAACAATGTTATACAAATCGCGCGCACGATGAGCCAATAACCCCGCTTGATAATTATTGAGCCCCACGATTGATTCGGCCAACAAACTTGTATGTGCATCGGGAGCAAACAACTTCCAAAACTGCGCGTCGTCAAACGGCGTATCCTTCAGAGAACTTGTTAACCACGGATTATCCTCGAGTTTGGAGCGTCGGATCACTCGCTGCGCAATATCAAACGGCTCTGTTGATACGTCTTTCTTTCGACGTCGCGGCGGTTCCTGTTCAAACTCCTGCAAGATCAGTGACAGCGCCTTGGTAGCCTTTTGTTGTATCTTCATTCCCGTACGAGGTGCACGTCTTATTACTTCCTGTGTAATATCTGCATAGACGCTTATGCAATGTGACAATTTCTTGAAAAAACTTCCTCGCTCCCCTTCTTCTCTGACAATAGCCGGATCAAGTTTCGTATGATTTTCAACGATGCGCGACAAAGTATCGAGAAGCACTTCATCGTTAGACAAACCTTCAGCAACAGGAGTATGCGCGCTAAGGCACGCAAACATCACGTATACCATTGCTGCATCAGAGGAAGAGTAGCCTTTTAACAAAAGCCTATCGTGAAGTTCTCTCAATTCTCGCTCAGTTCGAGATTCTACGTTCTTCATGGACGGAATAACTGATAAGAGAAAATCGCCTCCTCTTTTTTCAAAACATAGCGCCGAATTGATGGCGTCCGCACATCGGCTTTGCACTAAGGCCTTATATTCAGATTCTCGCAGCATTAACTTGAGGCCAAGGTCCTTCTCGAGATGAACAATCTGCGGGCCAAGTACATCCTCATGGCGTGAAAGGACTTGTTGTATGTTTTTCAGGTTAATTTCGTCAAGCCGCTTCAGCTTTGCGACGCAATCATCCAAAACCTCAATGTATGGGTGTGGCAACTTTATTTCGTTCGTAGATGCAGCTGCTTCTCTACGCATCCATTCTAGCTTTTTGACTATCGTATCTCGCGCTCCCCGCACGCGTTCCAGGCTATGCACCTCTGTTTCTTCGAGCCTTGCCATCCTCGCAATCGTAGCATCCGTATGCGCACCGGCGCGTTATACGCGCACGTGCGTGTTAGTATTTTGAAGATGGGCAGTTCATTCCGTGCAATTACTGCGTACTCTCTGCTTGCCGTATTCCTTCTTTTCTCGCTATTTCTTGCAACTCCGTATCTAACAGGACATTCTGGCGCAAACGTGGCGAATGCAATCACATCCTTTCCGTTCGGCGGCAGAGTCATCAAAGTTGAACCGTGCAAAACACCACTAAATGCATACCTTATTACGGTCGGGCCACCGCGTAGTGGGCAATACATCGTGATGACGCCGGTAGGCACGAGATGCTATGCGTACGGGTGCCCAGGCCTCTTTGGCTACGTGCTCGGCGCTGCTAGCTCGTACGGATCTTGCGCAGCAGCAAGCGGAACTGTGCAAGCCCGCCTCATTGAATACCGCCCAGGCGTCGGGTCGAGCTTCGGCGCAAATCAACAAACTGGAAAACAGAGTACTGCGACCAGTTCGCCGCTTGCGAGCGGACAATGCAAAGACGGAAAAATCCCTTTCAAGCCAGGGGTTGGCACACAACTGAAACCTGATATTGAGAAAAGCCTCCAGGGATATTGCAGTGCCGCGGGAAGCCTCGACTGGCAGGTTACCGAAGGCTGCCCCAGCACCGTGGGACACACGAATGTATGCCACGCGAATTGCACGTGCGTTGACATAGGATTTCCCGACCGCGCATACACGCCGGAAAAAGTGAAAGCCGCGCTCGCTGCAGGAAATAATAACGGCGCAAAGCTGGTATTCGAGACCAACAACCAAGCCCTATATGAATCACTCATTAGTTCAGGACTTTCCACTTCACAGGTAAAACTATATCCCCAAGTTACTGGTTCCCACTTCTCCTACTACTGCCCCACCTGCCAGCCCTAACGCAAAATCGGATGCCATTTAGCATCCGATTTTGACATTGGCGCGATATTCGAGACGCTGTTGGAACCAAAATACGAGAATATAAGGGTTATTTGAGCATTCCCGATCTTGCAAAGTTTAGTCGCCTTTAATCTTCACAGCGTCAGCGACGTAACCTTTAATATCAGCGGCAGTCCGGTTTGCAAGGCTGAGTTGGTCATTAAGCTCTCGTTCCAAATCAGCCAGCCTTTTGAGCTCCTTATCGGTAGGACGGGGCATCTTTATTCGCGTGAGCTCCTGAAATGGTAAGCTCGCGCGTGCCGATGAGATCGAATAGTTCATGATGACTCGAAGATAACGAGAGTGCTTCAACACTGAGACAATGAATGTCGGAGGAAAACGTTTATCTTTCGCCCTCACAACCACATAGGCTGGGCTTGCAAGAGCACCATCAAGATATGCAGGGACTACTCCGATACTCCCGATATTGACCCGGTATGGGTTGTACACAATATCTCCTGTTTTTACCCGCTTATACGACTGGGTTGCCTCACTACCTTTTATTGTATCGCCGAGAAAGATCCCATTTTGAGAGACTTCAAGTATGTTCCAATCTTGATCCGGCGACTCTCCAGGATCGGTACGTTCGCTTATCTCCTCAATAATCTTGTCATCCAAGTAGACCATATCGCCTTCCACGTCCGGGATGTCCTCCATGTAGTAGAAGGGACGCAGATTCCAATCACCGCTTTTTTCTATAGTTTCTCGTTCCACGATGTTTGCCTGACCTTTTATTTGAGAAGGATTGTCGACTTCGCTCAAAAACTTTTTGATATCGCTGTCGCCTGTAATAGGTTTGCGTTTCGTGTTTAGCTCAAAACCATCGTTGTGAATCACAAAGAAAAACGCGTTTTTAAACTGACCACCTTTTTTAAAATAAACGATATTGGTCTTGGTGGGTGTATAGGGCATGAAGACACCGCGAGGAAGTGAAATTATTGAGAGTTTTTCTGCCTGCCTTGCGATCATCTCCCGTGTTTGTCCTATAACACCGCCCTCATACAAGAAACTTTCTGGTACAACAACCGCAGCCCTACCACCCGGCGCTAGAGAGTCCCAAATATGCTGCATACAAACGGAATCGGCATTAGTCGTAGGGATCGAATAGAGAGAACCGTACTCCGTTTCTTGTGAATATGGTATGTTCGAAAGGACGATATCGTATTTACCGTGTACCGGATGCTCTAAGCTATCCATTTGTTTTATATTCGTGTGCCCATCACCAAACAAAATCATGTTCATGCGCGTAATCCGCGCCGTAGAGGTGATCTCACGACCGTGGAGCGCTTGGTGCTTGATCCACTTTAATATCTCCGGTTTGGACGTATCCGCACGTAGTGAGAGATATTTGAAAGCTTCAAGCAGGAACCCTCCGGTACCGCAGAAAGGATCGTATACGGTCTCTCCATATACGGGCTTCACCAGATTCACCATCGTTCTAACGACGTGACGAGGAGTAAAGTATTCCCCCAGGTCCTTGTTGCCGTTGGTAACCGTTTTAAGAAAATATTCAAAAGCGTCTCCTTTTATATCGGTATCAGTCGCTGTGAGATTGATGGGGTCAATAAGATCAATGATTGAACGTAGTGTAGCCGGCTTTTTAACACTGAAAGGCGTATCGAATATATCTCCATATTCGTTGCGAAGCTTGCTCCATACGGAGTCGCCGATGAAATCAAGAAGCGCCTTGTCGTCATTCTTAAAACGATGCACGAAGTTCCCCCAAAGATATCGTTCCTCAAAACGTTGCTCATCTCCTTTGTGCACGCTGAGTCGCTCGAATTCGTCGATCAATTTTAGGAACAGGATTTCGGCAAACGCAGAGAAGCGTTCATAACCATCGCGTAAACCTTCTTTGCGAAGAAGTTTGTTTACTCGCTTGAAGATATCAACGAGTTCATCGCGAGTAAAATTAATACCCTTCGGAGCCGAGAGTATCTCCGCGCCCTCATTAACGAAGCGGAGTGCCGTCAGTTGATCGATAAAATCTTGCAGTTCCTCGCCGTCAATTTTGAGACTTCGACCTTGTAGAACGTGATGGGCAGTCACGAAAGTGTCGTTAAAGGCGAACGCTAGGGGCGCTTGGATGGGCTTAGCATAACGCTCAACGGCTTGTTCTAGTGCCTTATCAAGATCCTCACCGGGCTTCTTTGCCTCGATAACCGCAATGGGGCGATCTGTGCCCGATTCATACAGGACGTAGTCTGGTCTGCCACCTAAAAATTTGGAGTTCTGTTCGGTCGTTTTTGCTTGTTCCTGGTATACATTGCATTTTGAATCGCGGTGATTAACGATCCATCCCAGGTTCTGGAGGCGAGTATTTATTTGTGTACGAGTGTTCACCTCAAGAGGATTCCGAGCCATGTACCTATAATTATAGGACAAAAGGATAAAAAACACCCGCGAGGGATTGTGGTCAACTGGGGATGCTACCCGATTCCAAAAATGCGAGCCGACCCGATTCCGGATGGCACCATGCATAGGACGGGAATCATTACGAAACAACCACCCCCTCGTCTCGTAGGACTGGATAGGACGTCCTACTTGATGAAGTAGGCGATGTCTTTACGGTAGACCTTGGCGAAGCGTCGGAGCGCCACAGCGTCCACCCGTAGCTCTCCGGACTCGATCTTCGAGATGTAGCTCTGGGTGCAACCAAGCTTTTTGGCAGCCTCTGCTTGTGTCAGATCCGCGTCCAAACGAGCCTGCCTGAGCCGCTCGATAAAAACCGCGTGTTCCTTGCTATGGATGGACTTCCTCATGCCATCAATGCTCTATTCCATAGTGGGATATTCCAAAGTGGAATTATTTGCTATGCTCGAAGCACGGCTTGGGAACCGATTATCAAATAGCAGACTTAATATGAAAAAATCAGTCCTATTCCTCGCTCTTTCGCTTCTCCTCGTCGCCCCCATTAACACGGCGCTGGCGTACGACATATTCGGACGTGGTACCTCCCCCGCGCGACCTTGGTATTTCGAAATCGTCCCCTCGTATCTTGACCTGATGCGCTCTGCGCCTCTCTCGCTCTACAACGTATTCCAGTCATGGCGCCCCCAGGTCTCGCAACAGAACGGTGCATACTTAATGGCGCAGCAGGCGAAAACACAGATGGAAACCCAAGCGGCGTGGGATCGCCTCAACGCGACCATCGCCAAACCGACAGTACAGATACGACAGCCGCAACCAGCCCCGACCTACATCGTAGTCCCGTCGCAAGTTGCCGCCCCCGTCGTCACGCAAACGCCGCCTCCTCCGACATCGTTCACACAACAGGACGTTATCAACATTCAATCGGTCATAAACCAGGTAAAGGTGGGTACTGACTCCACGCCAAATTGCGACGCGACCCATTGCTGGGGCTCTGCTGGCGGTGGTGGCATGTAATGATCGCCCGAGTGCTCCCACATGACTCCGATAAGGCAAGAGGGGGGAGAATGCCGTCGTGAATAACGTCATTGATCCTGTGTGCTTTTGTCCGTTGTCTCTCGGAACACACGTCTGGCTGACTATCGGTACCTGAATCTCACAGGATTTTCGGGCGACTCGCCTGCGGACATCTGTAACACCGCTGACTTTCCATTGCCGTACCGTTTTGGTATGCATATGCACGCTCACCAGTTGGACTACGTGCACGTTTGCATCTCTTCACTGAAGCGACCTTCAGCGGAGGCGGTGCCCGAATGACTTCAGGCACCATCTCCGCGTAAGGCTCTAGATTGCTGTCTAGAGAGCATCAGGAGGAGTCGTTAGTTTAATGGCTTCCGGCAAGCGGGTTAACGAGTACATGCCCCCACACCTTGCCAGTATCTCCGCAGCGGCTTTCCCGCTACAACGTGCCGAAGCGTTATTAGCTTTCGGTCGCTCCACCCCTCTTGCCGAGAGGTATGTTCCGTTTGTATCTAAGTCCTAAAATCGGTTTTGTGGATAACGAACGAGACAATGACACGGAGCTGGTGGCAAGTGCTAAAAACAGAATTAAAAATCTCTTTTATTTGTAAGGGCAAATCATACTTACGTAGGACTATTTAATTGTGAGAGTGTTGGGAGTGGTTATCCACAAAAAAATCTTGCAGGACTCAGCTATCCTTCCTGTGTACGTTGCGCAAGGGTGATAACGCCCAGTGAGGAGGGACGCCGCCTTTGCGCAACAAGAAGGTCACAGCGTTCTTCCTCTCTGGGCTTTATTTATGCGTCCGCGGCAGGGACGAAGATGAAATGAAAATGCATATGAAATTACGACACCCGCATTTGCATGCCATCTCTCACGGACAGCCACATCGCGCAGTACCAGGCGCTCTACCTGAAGCGCTTTGGTGTTGCGCTTACGAAAGAGGAAGTACTGGCGAAAGGCACACAGCTCGTGCACTTCTTCGCAACGGTGGTCCGCCAAAACGAGCGCTCCAAGAGAAACGCACGCCCAAGTAGGACTGCAAAAGGGTGATTTTAGTAGATAAGAAATCATCCTATGAACATCGATATCAAACGAGTCCGTTTCGGAGCATACATGCGAAAGAGCATGGAAGCCGCAGATCGCCAAGTGTTATCCCTCGAAGATCAGCGGAGGGAAATACAAGAAATGGTTGTGAAGAGTGGCATCAATATCGTCAAATGGTATCCAGGTGAGAGTCGCACCGCCCACAAACGCGGACGACCTGTCTATGGAGAGATGATGAACGACATCGAATCGGGGGTAATAGACGGCGTCGCCGTGTGGCACGCGAATCGTCTCGCGCGCAATGCCTTTGATGGCGGTTTACTTATCACCCTGATAGACGAAAAGAAGCTCGCCGTCGTAAAGACGCCCACGAAAGAATATTATGATGACCCGAACGATAAATTTTTTCTGCAGTTCGAGTTTGGTATGGCAAAGAAAACCTCGGACGACGGTGGTGTTGCGGTAAAACGCGCCCTCAATACCAAAAAAGACATGGGGTGGCGACCCGGCAGTGCGCCCCCAGGTTACAAGAACTCCATGTTCAAGCCCCGTGGCGAGAATGACATTGAAGTAGACTTAGAGCGTTTCCCCATCGTGCGCAAGGCTTGGGACTTGATGCTTACTGGCAACTATACTGCCGACGAAATTCTTTGGAAGGTCAACAACGAGTGGGGTTACCGTAGTCGCAAGACCAGGGTACGTGGTGACCGCCCAATGAGCAGAAGCACGATATACCGCATATTCACCGACCTTTTCTTCGCAGGACTTATCATCGGCAGAGACGGAAACTGGAAGAAGGGTGAGCATACGCCTATGGTTACAATCGAAGAATACGACCAGGTACAAATCATTCTGGGACGCGAAGGCAAACGCCGTCCCAATCGCCATGAATATGCATTCACTGGTCTCTTTGATTGTGGTGACTGTGAACGACGCATCTCCGCGACTTTCAAAGAGAAGGTATTGAAGAGCACGAAGCGCGTTGCCACCTATTCGCTCTACTACTGCCCCCATGGTCGCAAACATCCTGAGGAATGCTCACAAGGTCTCTATACCAATGTCGACACGATTGAGGGGCAAATAGCGGAAGAAATCGAGAAGTTCCGCATCCTTCCCGAATTTCAGGACTGGGCGCTCACTGTTCTTGCGGAGCAGTCTGATCAAGAGATCGACGAGCAAGCAAAAATCTACGCCATGCAGCAGAAGACTGTCGCCGATCTTGAGAAACAATTTGAGAATATCCGACACATGCGCGCCCGAGACATGATTACCGATGAAGAGTTCCTGCGCGACAAAGAGAGGATCAGCAACGAGCTTACGCTGACGAAGGCAAAAATGAGCGAGACGGGAGACAAGGCGGCGACGTGGCGCGAACTTACAAAACGAGCGTTCAAGTTCGCCTGCCACGCTAAGAGCGCATTTGTCTCCGGCAATACGGAGACCAAGCGAGCCATCGTTTCTGCAATGGGTTTGAACTGGCGCTTAAAAGACCACATGCTCACATTTGAGCCCGTAGAATGGTTGATTCCGATTATCGAGCAAAAAGCTACAATCGAATCTCGAATAAATGAGTTTGAACTGGCGAAAGTGAGTACCGAAAGTAAGCAATTACAACGACAAAAGGTGGCTCTCGCCACCCTTCGTCCCAACTTGCGCGAGCGACGGGACTCGAACCCGCAACCTCGTCCGTGACAGGGACGCGCTACTAACCAATTGAGCTACGCCCGCATTTCTGGATACATCGTCTTCAAAGCCTTCCTAAATAACTTGTATTTTCGAGGCAGGTAGAGACTCGTATCAGGGGCAGTATTATACATTAATTTGTGAAGTGCAAGACTATCCAGATGGCTCATCACGAGATTAAAACCCCTCCGCTCCTTATTGCTAAGTATGAATCCCCCCTTGATCCCATGCTTTCCCAACGATGAGTGAAGATCAATCAGAAACTGCTTGCAACCTGATGTAAATCGAGAACTGAATACCCATCTTTTCTGCTTCCGATCTTTCGCATAATGTTTCTTGAAATACACATTTCCATCGCCATCAAAATAACCCCGAACAAAATCTGAAAAATACTTGTCTGGAATGGTCGGAAATTTAATAGTCAGTGACTTTTTTTGAGTAAAACCCAGCTTCTGCAAATCGTTGAACATTTTTATACTACCCACTTGCAACCTATACGCCGTTTTCCAATTCTTATTTTTCAAATCCCTTCTTCTCACACCAATGTGATGAGAAGATTTCATGGCCGCACGGACCTGCTGAATTAGAACTTTATCAATGCTATCGAACTCTATAAAATGCCCGCCGCGGCGGCTTTTTATCATCGTCCCATCGGCTGCAAAGTACCCGAGTACGTAGCCCATATCTGAGGACCAACTCTTAAAAAAGTCGTGGTTGAGCTCTCTGTACAGCGGCGCCATGCATCAGAATAGCACGTGACAGGAGATATGTTTAACCACATCTTGTGGATAAATTCGCGGTTCTGTGCCTAGACTTAAATTTGTGCCGGGGGTGAGAATCGAACTCACGAACCTGTCGCTTATGAAACGACCGCTCTAACCGACTGAGCTACCCCGGCGTCATAGAAAAGTAGCATTTCTTGCACCTGCTTTCAATGATTTACGGAACTTTGTCATTATTTTGCACGTATTATCTTTTCCATTTGAAACTGCGCATTTTTTGCCGGAAAAATGCGTGCATACACGGGATATGTTCGAATGCTCTTGAACCCAAGACTTTTATACAGGCCGATGGCTCCTTTTTGCGTCACATTGACCCACAATCTTATTTTCTCCACACCAGCTTTCTTGGATATTTCCCGCTCCATATGCTCCATTAATTTTTTAGCAGCACCCCTGCGCCGCGCATCAGGCGCAACATAGACATCGTGTATATATGCGGCATTCTCCCCCCTCCCTCATCAAAATCTACTCGTGCTATTCCTACGATCAAATTTCCCTGCATCGCAGATAGATAGTGATCTTTTTCGAGCGCGCCGCGCCATTCTTGCTCAGAACGTGCCAACGCTTTCTCATGCGTATCGCCATATGCGAGAGGTTCGTCTCGAAGCGCTTGCAGTTTAATGTCGCGTAGTTTTTCCCAATCGTTCGCGCTTAATTGCAAAACCTCTATTGTTGGTCGTAATGGTTCAATGTCCTCCTCACCCATTGAGCCAATATAGCACTAACGTGCGCAAAACTTGTTGCGGAGGCTAGACACTCTGGAAACCCACGGTTCCCCAGCGCTGCCCGCCGACTGGCGGATCGCTGCCTTCCTCCACGGGAAACTTCCTTTTCCCGACCCCTTTCCAAGTCCCGCCCCGACAACTCGTTCATTCATATGCAAAAACTCTCCCGAATTGGAAGAGTTTTTGCTTCACGAGTTGCACTCGTGGGACGGGATTGGCACGGGATTATAGCGTGGCTATCTGCAACGAAATTGGAAAATTTACTCAAAACCGAGTGAATTCATAAGGTCTTGAAATTGCATCTCGCTTACTATGTCGACCCCTGTAAACTTTTCCATATCCTTTTTTATGCCCTCAATATCGCGATTTGTGAAAAATGCCTCTTTGAAACCAGCCCACACGACATCTTCAGGGAGGTCTGCTTTTTCGGCAAGCTTGCGCACGAAATCATTTAACGTTCGTTGCCCTTGAGTTCTTCCTCCCGCGTCTAAAACAATTTGATGGGCATCGCGTAGTGACTGCTCCGACACCCCCGCTATGCTGGCATTTTGTAGATACTCTAAGGACATATCTAATTCAAGCTTTCGAGCCACCACCTCATCAAGCATTTCCAGAAAATTATGTTTTTGATCTACAGCGTGCCCGTGTTCGTTAAGCGTTAATGTTCTTTTTTCCATGCCCGAATGCATCTGAATTTTATCTTCCCCCTCTGGATGCCAGTTTAATGACATTTTATGAACGACTTCGTGAAATAGAGATAGGATTGTTAGGGCTTGTAGCATCGTGTCTTTTTCCTTTTCGGGAATGTGCTTAATAATTTTATGCATCAATCTAAAAAAATGACGTGGGTTGAAATAAATATTTCCCGTTGTCATTTCAAACATCACAGGACCCATTTCTCGAGACATTTTTACAAGCTGTAGGTTGTCATCTGCAACAGAAATCTGCTTAAAATCAAAAGCGTGCGTGGACTGTTCTTTTTTTACTTGAGCTTTTGCCAAGTGACGGTTTGCAATACGAGTAACGATGTTCAAGTCGATGTTTGATAGCATCTTTTTCAGTTTTGGACTAGATATTTTCTCGGAGCTACTATATTCCTCTATTGAGCCAGACAACCATTTTTTTTGCTTGTCAGATAAGGGGTTGTTCAAATTTGACATACGTTAGAAGTATATCAGTCAAAACTTCATCAGCTTTCTGATGCCAACCACGTCCTATTTTCTATACATCTCGCTTGTTGCGGGGGCGGGACTTGCACCCGCGACCTCAAGGTTATGAGCCTTGCGAGCTACTACTGCTCCACCCCGCTACGCGTGATGATACGCGAATACATCACCTCCAGCAAGCGGCGCTCACTCAATATATTTAAATTCTTTGAACACTCGCTCGTACATGCGTATCACGCGGCGGGCTTCGCGTGCATCCAGCGTGAACGCTCCTTCCTCGTGCACGATACGATTTCGTATCTTGTGGGCTTCCCACGCAAAATCTATGGAGTTGAATGCTTCAATGGGCACTTGCTTCATTTTCTCTGCCATCGTCTCTCCTTTGTAACCAAGCACATCTAAAAGATCGTTGAGCATGATGTCGGACTCCATGATCGCCAAGCGCCACTTCTCTGGATCGTCGGCATGCATCTGCTCTTCGATGCGGCGCCAGCGCAGTTGGGTGCGAGCAACATCTTTCGCGGCAACGGGATGCGCGGCAGCCGCCATTGCCTCCCTCTCGATGCGGCGTATCTGCAGAATACGTATGACGCAGTAAATAATCGCCGTCCCTAGGAGGAGAGAGAGAAATATGGCAAGCGGAAACAGTTGGCCCCAAAAATCGAGAACGGTCCCGACTGACCAACCAGTTTTTATCTCCTCTAGTGCCGTCATCGCCGCGGGAGAAGGCGCATCATACAGGGCCGCATCATACGGATATTCGTATGCCGGAGGATTGGTAGGAAGCGGAGTAATGTCCCAAAAATAGGTGTTCGATACACCTTGGAAGAAATGCCACACTGGGGGGTACGCAAGAGCCACGATGATCGCTCCAACAATGAAGAACACGACGCTGAGCATTACGCCATTCTACCGTGATTTTTCTATATCTTTGGCGATTGTGAACAACGTCCCTTCCCCACGCATCGGCCCTACGAGCTGAAATCCGACCGGAAGTTCTTTGTCATCTCGCTCTACAGAACCAGCGGGAACGGATATCGCCGGAACGCCGGCGAGATTCGGCGTTACACTGAAAATATCTTCGAGATACATCGCAAGAGGATCATTCGTCTTCTCCCCTATTTTGAAGGCAGGGCCAGGTGCGGTAGGAAGCGCGATGGCATCGACAGAATCAAATGCTCTCTCGAAATCCGCACGAATAAGATTCCTCACGTCGCGAGCCTTGCGATAGTATGCATCGGCATACCCCGAAGAAAGAACGAACGTACCGATAAGAATTCGGCGCCTCACTTCCGGGCCGAACCCGATCCCTCGTGTTTTCGTATATACCTCATGTATCGTATCCGCCGGAGACGATAGGCCATATCGAATGCCATCGTACCGCGCGAGGTTGGTAGAAACTTCCGCGGGGCAGATGATGTAATACACAGGAAGCGCGTATGGAAGATTCGGCATGTCGACGTCTCTCACTTCGTAGCCACCTTTTACCAATGCCTCGAGTGTCTTTTCAAAAACGCTCTTAACTCCATCATCGACACCCTCTTTCATGAACGCGCGCGGCACACCAACTACCTTTCCTTTTTCCTTGAGCGGATAGTCAGGGAGAGATGTGCTATCGTACGTGTCGTTCCCGCGGATCGCATCAAAAAGGATGCGCGCATCCTCAACAGTTCTTGTTAAAGGACCTATCTGATCCAGCGACGAACCCATTGGCATGAGCCCAAAACGAGACACAGAACCATATGTCGTCTTCAGCCCCACAATGCCGCAGTGCGACGCAGGTTGGCGAATAGAACCGCCCGTGTCACTGCCCAGCGCTGCAAGCGCCATACTTCCTGAAACCGCGGCCGCGGAGCCTCCAGACGAACCCCCAGGCACGCGCGATGTGTCTGCCGGATTGCGCGTCGGGCCAAACGCGGAGTTCTCTGTCGAGCTTCCCATGGCGAATTCATCCATGTTCGTGCGCCCAAGAAAAACTGCACCTTGTTCTTTCAACTTTGTAATGACAGTTGCGTCATATGAGGCGCGGTAGTTTTCAAGTATCTTAGACGCTGAGCTCGCGACACGCCCCTTGATGAGGATGTTGTCTTTTATCGCAAGAGGAATTCCCGTCAGAGGCTTTGCGTCCCCTTTTGCAATGCGTTCGTCTGCGGCTTTCGCTTCGGCCCGCGCAGAATCTTCCCAAACTTCCAGATATGCATGTATCTCTTTGTCGCGCGCGGCAATATTTTGCACATACGCATTCGTAAGTTCAAGCGAGGAAAAATCTTTGGCATCAAGTGCTTTCCTTGCAGCTGCAATGGTTAAAGAGGAGAGGTCCATGTTTATTTCTTACGTGAGAGCACCTGCTTCACAGCGACAAGATCGCCTTTCCTCGAGGGAGCAGCTGACAATAACTCTTCAGTATGAATGCCGCTCTCGTGCGGATTCACATCCTCGCGCATGACATTGCGCACTTCCGGTGCCACCTCTCCCGCAGCCCCTGAAACGGCTTGGATAGTTTCTACGAATCCAAGAATTGCCGGTATTTCTTTCTCCAGCCTCGCAAGCTCCTCGTCGGAAACCTCAAGCCGCGCGAGATTCGCGAGCGCTCGGACATCAACTTTCTGCGTCATCGGACCATCCTAGCAAATTCCTCTTCATCAAGCACTGCTACGCCCAGTTCCTTCGCTTTTTCAAATTTGGAGCCGGGATTCTCTCCAGCTACAACGTATGAAGTTCTTTTTGATACAGAGCTGCCTGCCGTACCTCCAAGAGAGCGGATTTTCTCTTCCGCCTCCTCCCGCGACATCGAGCCGAGCGTGCCCGTAAGCACAAACGTTTTGCCCGACAATTTTCCTTGTGCCGGACCTTCATCCCTTTGAACTGAAACGTGCGTGAGCAATCGATCAAGTATCGCCACCTTTTCTTTGGCTCGAAACCAATCATAGAGCGAGTGCGCGACAACTTCTCCTATGCCCTTTACCGCGGCAAGCTCTTCTACCGATGCAGCTCGTAACTTTTCCAGCGCCTTTTGTCCGCCAGAAGCGGATCCGCCTTTGGCGGAAAAGTGCAGAGAAAGCAGTCTCGCGGTCTCTTCTCCGACATGATCAATGGAAATTCCATGCAGCAGTCGGGAGAGAACGACTTTGCGCGCTTTTTTTATATTCCCGATGAGCTTATTTGCTGAAATCTCGGCAAATCCCTCAAGGCCAAGAAGATCTCCCTCGGTAAGGGTAAACAGATCATCAAACGTGCCAACGAGCCCGCTATCAACAAGCAGCGCCGAAATCTCTTTGCCCAACCCTTCTATGTTGAGCGCGCCTCGCGATGCGAAATGCCGCAGCCGCCGTTTTGCCAATTCCGTCGAATCTCTGTTCACGCATCGCCAGGCTGCTGTTCCAGGCACGCGTTCGATAGAACCATCCCCTCCGCATGCGAGGACTTTTTTTGGCCACACAAATTTTTTGACGCTCTTTGTCCGCAACTCGAAGAGAACCTTCACGATATCAGGAATGATATCCCCCGCCTTCTGCACAATGACCGTATCGCCGATGCGTACATCAAGACGCTGTATCTCATCTTCATTGTGAAGTGTCGCGCGCGATACGACAGTACCGGCCACAGAGACCGGCTTCAAATGGGCAACGGGCGTGAGAACTCCCGTGCGTCCCACCTGGAGGACAATGTCTTCAACAATAGTCGTAACCTGCTCCGCCGGGAATTTAAGTGCGATCGCAAATCGCGGGCCTTTCCCGGTAAACCCTAACTCCTCCTCATATTCGCGCTCGTTTACTTTTACGACAACGCCATCCACCCAATATTCCTGTTTACGCCCCTTGCCTTTCCACGCGTTCCAAAACTCAATGATCTCGCTCACATCGTGCACCAGTTTACAGTGTGCATTCACTTTGAAACCAAGTTCTCGTAGGTAGTCGAGCTCTCCCACCTGGTCCTTTGGCGGTACTTCGGAAGTGCTGGCAAGTTCGTATATGAACGCATCGAGCTTTCTGGATGCTGCAATTTTCGGGTCAAGCTGGCGAATAGAGCCTGCTGCCGCATTTCGCGGATTTGCAAAAGGCGCCTCTCCTGCTTTCAGACGCTCTTTGTTGATCCGCTGAAGCTCTTTTTCGGGAAGCCATATCTCACCTTCGACCACAACATCAACAGGGCGCGATAAAGAAAGCGGGATCGACTCTATTGTGCGCACATTGTGCGTAACATCTTCTCCCACCTGCCCATCGCCCCGAGTTGCCGCCGTTTGAAGCACACCACTTTTGTACGTGAGCACGACTTTAAGCCCGTCTATCTTGAGCTCGTTCATGTATGTGGGACGCGGATCTTTGAATTTTGGAGCAAGGAATCGCTTCACTCGCGCGTCGAATTCATGTATGTCTTCTTCACTGAATGCATCGTTCAGAGACCATTGCGGCACTGTGTGCCGCACTTTCTTGAACGAAGGAAGAGGCTCTCCTCCCACACGCTGCGAGGGGCTGTCGGGAGCAATGATCTCGGGATATTCTTTTTCGATATCCGAGAGCTCACGCTTCAATGAATCAAGCGCTTCCGGCGAGATCTCCTCTTTGTCATACACGTGATACAGAGTGCGATATTTATGTATCGAACTCTTCAACTTTTCATACCGGACGCGGACTTGTTGCGGAACCATTGCAATAGAATATAGCTTCTAGCTTCTAGGTGCTAGCTTCTAGTAAATTCAAAAGCATTTTGCTCGCTCCTAGCAGCTAGAAGCTAGTACCTAATCTCGACCGAACGCTGCAGCGTGCGCGGGTTCGTCGCTATTGCGGCACAATCCATGCTATAGCCATCTGCGCGAATGAGTGTGCGCGGATTTGTAGTGCTCTTTGTCACGGTGACTTGCGCGCATCTGCCGTTTGGCTCGTACTCAAACGTAGATATGACCGGGTCTGACCCGCTCACCGCTAGCGTCTCTGTTTCGCCGTCGCACGTAACCTCTGTTTCAGCAGCAGGCGTCGTTGTAGGAAATCTGCCATAGCGAATATCCCAATACAACGCGCATTCCGATGCTGTATCCGCCGTATAGAACGCAAATTGTGAATCGCGGCCTATGGACGAGAGGTTAACGCTCTTCCTTGCTATTGAAACGATAGCAAGCCCGATGGAGAGCACGAGCGAAGCCACCAACGCGGCAAGGAGCAGCGTAAATCCCCTCTCTGTTTTTTGAAAATCGAAAATTGAAAATTGAAAATTATTTTTCATATCGTTGTTCCATCGTTCAGCCAGCGATACATGTTTTCAGATATGGTGAATGAACGTGTGTTGAATACCCCCGTTTTCCAGGTCACGGTAACCGCTATCAATATCTCTTGCGGAACATCCCCGTCGCTCCGGACTACCGTCGTTGATGCAGTCCTTGTAAAACGCGTTACAGCCCAGCCGGACACACCATGCCCATAGCCATAGAGCCCAAGGCTGGCATTCACTTCAAGCGGCGGACATGTCCCCAGAACACAGGCGCTCTCATCAATGTAATCTGGATCGGAAACAGGAAGCCTTGTATCCACAGTGAACGGAGTCCCGATGGGTATGCCAGCGAGAATATCGGTCTGTGTCCCAAGTGCATTGCGAAGAACGTTGCCGTCTCGCACCGCACGAACCGATTCGATAGCTTCTTGTGCCAGATGGAACGCCGTGACCTGGTCGCGCGCATAAAATGCGCTCGCAAGCGATCGGGAGGCAAGCGACATCGGCGCAACAATGGAAACCGCAAGCAGTGTGACCGCTACAAGCGTCTCGAGAAGAGTGAAGCCTCGGGAGAGGTTATGGGTTTTAGGTTTTAGGTTATAGAAAAAGCGAGGCGATTTGATCTTCCCTAACACCTGACACCTAGTACCTAGTACCTTTTTCATCATATATCCAGTACTCTCTGCACCGCGGTCGCTTGTATAGAGAACGTCGTCCTTGTCTTTACCTTATCCGCACCTGCGGTCCCTTTGATAATTATCACTATTTTTGGCTGCACTATGTCCCCGGCAGTGGTTCCAACCACATAAAATTTAATATCGTCGATGACGATCTCAGGAGCTGTAACAGGAAAACGATGGCCGCCGCTGTCTTCCGACCTGTAGAGCCGCTTCGTTGTAGAGTCGTACGAATAGACCCATTGGTTATTCGGATCGTTAGGCGAACCGCCGTACGGCTCAAATGCTATCGATGTCCCGGGCGTTGTCGAACAATCTAGCGGTAAAGTGATGGTCCCTCCCCCGCAATGATATGTGTTGCCCATACGGACAGAGCGCACCATGCCGTCGAGCGCGATGTTGAGATTGTTCATGACAGACTCCAGTGCTCTCGCCTTCCGGTTCGCGTCCACGAGCGCAAGAAGCGCAGCGACTGAAACAAGCATCACGATCGCAAAAAGCCCCACCGCCACAATCATTTCAATGAGAGAAAAGCCACGGGAGTTAGGTTTTAGGTCATAGGTGCTAGGCGTTAGGAAATGCGAAACGGCATTTCTGCATTTTTTCTGAAAGCTAGAACCTAGAACCTGTAACCTGTTTTTCATATCACTGGATGGATATTTGCCCCGTAGACTCAATAACAATGTCCGCAGTCTCTCCGCGAGGAGATATGACAACAACGCGGCCTGCTTCGTGCAGTGTCGTAACCCCGTCTGAGCGTATATATGCATCCGGTTCGGGACGCTTGAACGTGACATCAAGGCGCGAGAGCCCACATGTTTCAGTAGCAGCCCCCGAAGCCCGAACACAAAGGCTAGAGACTCGATACCCGCCATTCATATTCGTGACCTGCAAAAGCTCTCCGGGATCATAGAGTCCGTTTACTGTGACCGTGTCAGCAAAGAGCTCGTATGTGGCGGAACTTCCGATGTCAAAATGCATGCCATATGCGCTGCCATAATCATTCGAACCAACGCGCTGCACTGCTATCGAATATACTTGCGCCTGGCGGATGGAAAGCGCAACATCGTATGCAAAATTCTCCAGCGTTATCATGCCGCCAAAGCGAGCGTTGTTCGCAAGCACTACCCCGGACACAATAACGAAAATGCCCGTGACGATGAGAAGCTCAATGAGGGTATACCCCCTCTCAGCAACATTTTTTTTCAAAATCCGAAAAGGTACATTGCGGGATCGTATCCGTAGACGTGTAAAAACCATAGAAAAAGGCAACTTGCGATGAGAAAGGGACCGAACGGAACCTCGCTTTGCATTGTAAAACGCCGATCATGGGGGTTCAACACAGTTATCCCTATCCCCTTCGCGCGTTCCAAGATGGTCTGGAGTGGGAGCAATATAAAAATACTCACAATGCTTCCGAGTATGAACGCACCTAAGAGTGCGAACATGCCTTGTGCAAGGCCGAGAAGCCAACCCAATGAGAGCGCTAACTTTGCATCCCCGAGCCCCATCCACCGTCCTTTAGATATGAGCCACATCGCGAAAAGCGGCAGCGCGACCAGTGGCCCAGAGGAAAGGATCCATACCAGTGAGGCATCTGATATGGACAGCGCATAGAGAAGTGAGAGGAATGCTGCAAGATAGCTCCACGCATCCGGTATGAGCGTATGATAGATATCGTACACACATATCGCGATGAATAGCGATACGATGCCGAGCCCGAGCGCTGTCTCAAGCGCACCGAGTCCCGCGCCGCCAACAAGCACAAACAACACAGCCGTTAGTATCTCGACCGTTATGTACTGAAGTGAAATGCGCGACTTGCATGTTCTACATTTCCCTCGCAGCACGAGGAATGAAAGAACGGGAACAAGCTCGAACCACAGAAGTAACCTGCCGCACGATGGGCAACTGCTGCGGCCGAGAATAGATTGCTCGCTCCCCTCCCTCAGTATTAAAACGTTAAGAAAACTGCCGATGATAAGGCCGAAAATTGCGAACGCGAGCATTTCCATTCGTGTAATTATCGCATGAAAAACTCCCGCCAGATTGGCGGGAGTTTTATCGCTAGACCCGATTCCTTCGAAACCTTACGGCTTCACACAGTACGAAGGATCATCACACGCAGTCGCACCGCCCGTGATACCCGCCCATGCGCCATCTACATCGCCAAGAGGAACAGCTGTTGATCCTCCTTCGATGACGCCTTTGATGACATAGCTCGAACATGGTGTCGCGGTACAGCCAGCACCTGCACCGTCAGCTGAAGCGTACGAATAGACGTACGAACCGCTGTTCGTCGGATCACTTGGGATCTGAGAAATGAACTGGCCCGTAACAAGCGCGTCCAACCCCATGGTACCTCCTGCCACACCGCCTGCCGCGGTCGCCGGGTAGGATTGCTGCGAGTCGTAGTAGAGCTCAAGCGCAAGCTGTAATTGCTTCATGTCAGCAATACGGCGCGCGTCTCGCCCTTTCTTTCTGGCGCTGTTCAAGGATGCCAAGACCACCGACGAAAGAATGCCGATGATCGCGATGACGACCAAGAGCTCGATGAGAGTGAATCCTCTCGAATTTTTTTTCATAAGAAAAAATTATTACTAATGCTGCTAATAATGGCTAATTGCAACCGGAGCGGACGCTACCGTTTGCATCAATGTGGATCATGCCGGGCGTAGTTCTGGGCCCGACTCCTATCTCAAGATATGCGCACACTTCCCAATTCTGCGAATCAGGATTCGCTACGGAGAGCGCATTTTTTCCTATCGCATAGTCACATGCAGCAGTTGCTCCCGTCGTACATGCGGTCGTGGCTCCCGATGGGTCGTCATATGCGCTAAGGTCGGGAGTCGTGCAGCTCGTGACCCTGGCGCCTGCGGCAGTGCAGCCGACAAACGCCGTTGCAGCACCGCCAGTGTCGAGAATTGCTATTTCATTCCCAATCTGCCGCAGATCCTCAATACGCCTCGTATCCCTGCCTTTTTTTCGCGCGTTATTAAGGGATGCAAGGATGACAGACGAGAGGAGTCCTATGACTGCAATAACGACGAGAAGCTCGATAAGCGTAAAGCCTTTCTCGTCTCGTCTAAATATCATAAAAATCGCGGGCTCTGCGCTTCCTGTCAATTATACGGAATAAAGCAGGATCACGGCCTAAACCTGTGGATAGCCTTTCGTTAGAGACCGGAAGCTAGGTTGTAGATCGGGACCAAGACAGATGCGAGAAGAATGGCAACGCCGAGAGCTAGCACAACAATCATAATCGGCTCGATGAGAGAAACCAAAGTATCTATGGCATTGTTCACCTCGCGCCGATAAAAACGTGCCATTGTTTCCAATATCATCCCCATGTTGCCTGTTTCCTCGCCTATTTTAATCATTGCGACAACAATGCCCGGCATTTCGGGATGCTTCCGGAAAGCTTCTGACATCGGAAGCCCTGCCTTCACGTCGTTCGCAGCTTCTGCCAAAACTCTTTGGTATGTCGGGTCATCGACAACAGTAGACGTTATCTCAAGGCCGCGAAGCACTTGGATACCGCTTTTAAGCATCGTGGACAGGTTGTCAGAAACACGCGACAGAAAAAGTTTTTTGTATATAGAGCCAAGATGAGGTATTTGCAGGCGCGCACGAGAGAGAAACAGCATGCCTCGCTCGCTTTTTCCGTAGCGGTACATAAAGACGGACGCAATGCCGAACAATATGATCAGAAGGAGAAGATAGTCTGACAGAAAACTGCTGATAGCTACGACAATGCGCGTATAGATAGGCACTGATTGTCCGACCTCCTCAAGCATTGACGCAAGCCTTGGAATAACCAGCGTAAGCATCAAGACCATGACAACAATGAACGTGAAGAAAATGAATGCGGGGTATATGAGCGCATTTCTCGCTTTTTGCGTTATCTCATAGTTTCGGTCGAGGTAGTCAGCAAGAAATGCGAATGTCTCATCAAGTTTTCCCGACTCCTCCCCCGCCCTCACCATGTTCACGTAAAAAGGAGAAAAGACGTCTGACTGCCTGGAGAGAGCAGATGAGATGCTGGAGCCACCTTGGATGTCATTCGCAACTGCGCTTAATTTCTCGGCAAGTTTTGGCGTACGAGCCTCAGATGCAAGAAGCCTGAATGCGCGGAGCGCCGAGACTTGCGCCTCAAAAAGCGTTGTTATCTGCCTCGAGACCATTACGATGTCGGCGTTCTTTATGCGGTCGAAAATAGAAAGCCGACTTGAGAGCCGCCCTTTATCTTCAACTGGCTCTATCGAGGAAATAACAAGGCCACGCCGCTGAATTGCGCCTATGGCAAGGTCAATATTCACCGCATCAATCGTGCCTTCCCTCTGAACCCCGGTCGGGTCTATCGCTTTGTACGCAAAAATAGCCATTGTCTATTAAAGAAGCTTTTGCAGCACATTCGGATTCAATGAATATTGGTACGCGCTCTCGACGGTTATCTCCCCTCTCCCAACGAGTTCGGCGAGCGATCGGTTCATGTCTATCATTCCCTCAGTAGACGCCGTTTCAATGACGGTATTTATTTCGTGCGTCCTCTTCTCTCTGATGAGATTCGCGACAGCCTTGTTGTTTATGAGTAGCTCATACGCAGGTATGAGGCCTCCCGAAATACGCGGAATAAGGCGCTGGCTAAAAATGCCCGCAAGGGAAGCTGCGAGCTGCAGCCGAATCTGGTCCTGCTGGTTCGCAGGGAATGTATCAATTATTCTGTCTAGCGTTTGAGCAGCGTTATTCGTGTGGAGGGTCGAAAAAACAAGGTGCCCGGTCTCTGCAGCAGTTACAGCAGCGGACATAGTCTCGGGCCCCCGCATCTCTCCAACCAAGAGAACGTCCACATCTTCGCGGAACGCAGAGATGAGCGCCGAAGCAAAATCTTTCGTATCGAGCCCCACTTCGCGCTGGTCCACAAGCGACTGTTTGGGAGCATGAATGTACTCAATCGGGTCCTCTATCGTCACAATATGTTCCATCCTTTCTGTATTTATGAGATCGATGAGTGCAGCAAGTGTGGTCGTCTTCCCCTGCCCCACTGGCCCCACAACAAGAAAGAATCCCTGGGATTTCCGTGCGAATGACTCGATGACATCTGGCAAGTTAAGGTCACGCACCGAACGGATTTCCTTTGGTATAAGCCGGAGTGCAATGCCGATGGCTCCCCTCTGGAAAAAAGTGTTGCCTCGAAAGCGAGAGCCGTCTTCTGCCTGGTATGCGAAATCCATCTCCTTTTTTTCAGCGAATTTCTTTTGCTGTTCAGCCGTCAGCAGTACCTTCGCGAACCCCGCCGTATCTTCGTGGGTAAGGACCGGCTCTTTCAGCATTGGAGAGAGGTTTCCAGCGACGCGGATAGTGGGGTGCGCATCGGTCGAGAAATGCAGGTCGGAGGCGCCTTCGTGCAAGACGACGTTAATATATTTTTTGAGAGTGGATTCGTAGTCAAGTGCCATACTGGTTTCCCTTGCCCTTTATTGTAACGTACTTTTGGGAGAATCAAGGCTGCACCATTGGATAATTTTCAATGTACAATGCTCAATTTTCAATGAATGTTCCAAGTTCCAATGTTTGAAAATTAATTCATTGAGACATTGATTGAAAATTGCAAAATTGAGACTTGAAAATTATTTCTTCTTCTTGGCTATTTCTTTTATTGCCATCTCAACCACCTCGGAAGGTATCATGCTGGCTTTTACGACATATGCGTCTGTACCCAATTTTTCAAGCTGTAAACGGTCTTGGTCGTTGCTCTGATTTGTAAGGGCAATAAGCGCCGCACTTTCAGCCAATTTTTCTCCCTTCACAGAAGAAAGGAAGCTGAATCCGTCTTCTCCGGGCATCACGATGTCAAATAGGATCGCGCTCGGCTTCACACCGCCCCGAAGCGCTACGAGGGCTTCAGCGGTTGATTGGCATGCCTCGACAGTAAATCCTTTTTGCATGAACTTCATGCTGTACATATCAAGGAGAAAATGGTCGTCATCCAGAAGAAGGATCGTGCCCGCTGCTCCCGCATTCGCCGGTTGTTGCGTGGTATCGGTCATGGTGTTGTGCTCTCGACTTCTTTAATAGGCTCTGGCACTTTTGCCGGCTCGTCTTCTGCAAGAAGGACAGAGCTCAGTGTCTCAACTTCTGAATACGGAACCTTCTTGCCGAATGATTTCAGCATAGCATCCTCGCGCATCGTGAGCATGCCCTGCTGCCTTGCCGCACGCCACAATTCTGATTCAACCGGGCTTTTTAAAATAATGCGCTCCACTTCGGAGGTCATCTCCAGAACCTCAAACACCGCCATGCGGCCGCGAAGGCCCGTGGTGCATCCAGGAGAGCGTTCAGGCTCGTGAATGACGTCGGGAATTTCAAAACGGTGTTCTTTGGGAAGGCTTTGAAGTTCATCCGTTATCTTTTGTCTGATGGATGGCGATATTGGTGTTGCCTTGCCTGTTCCTTCACAGAGCGTCCGGACAAGACGTTGTGCAACCGATGCTATCAAAACCGGCGGGATGAGATACGGCTCGACACCCATGTCTATGAGTCGCGGGACGGTGCCAACCGCATTATTTGTGTGAATGGTCGATAAGACCAAATGCCCAGTTAGCGCAGCCTGGACCGCAAGCTTTGCTGTCTCGGAATCTCGAATCTCGCCCACCATGATGATATCCGGGTCTTGGCGCAGAGTCGTTCGAAGCCCGTTTGCGAACGTGTACCCTATTTCCGGCCGCACTTGCGATTGCGTCATGCCCTCTACGAAATACTCGACAGGGTCCTCAAGCGAGAGCACATTCTTGTGCTCCAGATCAAGCTCGGAGAGCATCGAGTAGAGTGTCGTCGATTTACCGCTTCCTGTGGGGCCCGATATGAGAACGAGCCCGTGCGGCTGAGAGATTGCATTTCTAAGGACTGACAAATTGCGCTGGCTGAGGCCGATTTGGTCGAGCGGTATGAATCCTCTCTCTCTATCAAGAATACGGATAACAACTTTCTCACCGTTGGTCGACGGAAATGTTGAGACGCGGAAGTCAATCTGCCTGTCCGCAATAGTGGCGGAGAAACGGCCATCCTGCGGTTTGCGCTGTTCATCGAGGCGAATGGACGCAAGTACCTTGATGCGCGCAACGAGCGCACGATGCGTATTTAAAGGAAGTATTACGCTTGTATGTAGATCGCCGTCGACGCGATACCGCACACGCACCCCTTTCGCCGTCGGCTCGATATGAATGTCGGAAGCATCGCCATCAACAGCGTAACGCAATATCGTAGAAGCTATCTTGATAGTAGGCGCGTCTTCCTGTATCGATTGCGCGTTTGAAGTCTTTTGTTTCCCATCATCGAGCGCCAAGATGGAAATGTCTGATTCGACATCGGCCTCTCGCCGATCGCTTACTTCGCTGGCAAGATCAGATACGGCGCGATCAACATCTCCCCCGAGAACCCGATACATCCCGAGAACTTTTGTCAGGTCCGCTTCAGTGATGCGAAACACTTTGAACGGAGCGCCTGTTTTCCGCGCAATGAAATTCAACGCATCAATGCCTTCGATATCATCCGGATCAACCATGCCAACCTCAAGGACGCCTTCTTGGAGCGCTATGGGCACGAACTTGTAGTGTTCCGCCGATTCCTGCGGAATCATTTTCAAGACATCATATGGAACTTTTGTGTCTCCAATGGCCCGAGCCGGCACATCAACCACCGTCTCAACTTGTGGTGCAACAGGTTGCCCGGCTACCCCGAGTGATGTTCCTCCTTGTGTAAGTGTCATACGCTGATGAAAATGCTCGGCAATCAACCGGCCTCAGAAAACTGATTATAGCATCGCGGAGAAGCCTATCGCCCAACGGAAGCGGGAGTGCCCGACGCAAATTGCCCGAACAGCAGCGGCGCGAATGGATTCGGCCTCCCTACCGGCTCCGGTATTATATCGCTGCCATGGTCCACGAGGGTCTGGAAGAGAGGGTCGGAAAAGATAGTGCCCTCAAGCGACACGGAACGAAGCTGCAAGAGCGTTGTGACAAGGTCTTTGTCGGCTTCGCTCGAAGGCACGGTGAAATCCTCTGTGACAAGAAGTTCGGGCGCTTCAGTGTTTCCGGAAAGGCCGTACCACGCGCCAACCAAAACGAAAATGGCAATTCCCCCAACTACTATTTTATTTTTTGCGAGCATTTCCATCATACAATCACTTGAGCCAATATGTTTTTACCGTGACATCAAAACGATACGTCGGCTCCACCGGCGGACCCTTCGCGTTCTGTTGCTCGTTCTGCCCGCTTCCCGTGTTGGACATCGTGAGCGTCACAAGATCAACAATGCGAAGGCTGCGCTCCAAGTCTTCCATGAATCGGACAAAGTTCGCGTACGTCCCCTCTGTCGAGAACTTAAACGTCAAAGAATCGAATGCATCGGTACTTCCGATCGCGCCCGCAGGTGCAGCAGTAGTCTGGCTCGGCGCTCCGACAACGACGTTCTGCAGAGCAAGCCCGTAGCGTTGAGCAATATTGTCCAAATCCAGCACGAGGCGAACGTTATCAACGTGATCAGGAAGGAGTTTGTGCAAGCGGTCTATATCGGACGGATTGAACGCGTTATATCGGGAGAGGAGCGCTTGCTTGAGACGCTGAAGTTCGCTCGCTTTCTCAAGCGCCCCATTGTATTCCGAAATTGTGGTCTGGAAGGCCTTCGCATCATCGTACGTTGGCTTCGTATACAGGAAAAACACCGCGATAGCAATCGTCAAGCCCAGTATCGCTATGATGGTACGTGTCATATGCTAGTCAACTTCGCCTGCAGGCGGGCTCTCCGGCAAACCGTTCTGCGGAGCAAAGGGAAACCCGCTCTCATCCGGCAATTCTTGCTGCTGCGGGAGAGCAGCTGCCCCAGCAACTTGCGTGTAGCTGAGCGCTGTAGGATTCACAAGGGCAGTCAGGTCAAAATTCACGCCGTTCGCTTGCCGGTCAATGTTTGAGAATATCGGGCTTGCTATTGCGCCGCTTTTTGAAAGGTAATCTGCCTGGAGCGCGATGGAGTTCACGCTTTGCCCAAGTCCATGCATTTTTATGCGCATGTTTTGTGAATCCGCTGCCTGAAAATCAAGGTTCGAGTACGCGACTGTCTGGAGCGTAAGGCTTTCAAGCAAGTGAAAAAAGACAGAGGGTGCGATGTGTGACGAAAGTATCTTGTCAGCGGCCCTCATCCTATCATCGAGGCGCGTGAGTTCCAGTATGAGGGATGGCTCGAACGCTTGCTTGGCGCGCTCAAGCTGCTGAAGCTTGCTCGCGGTTGATGTCTGCAAGTATTGGACGTACAGGAAAACGCCCGTTGCAAGCGCAAGCGACGCTACCAAGAGCACTATTGCGATGAGGATCAAAAGATCTGAAAATCCGGGGCCCCTAGATACCCGCGCCGCAACTGGCGCTGTTGCGTCATGAGGAATAAACGATGATTTGATGCCGGTTTCCATGGTATCAACGATGTTGCAAGTCCCGGAGTGCGAGCCCGACTGCGACCGCGAATCCCGGGCCAATTTCCTTCAATACCTTATCGAGGAATGCGGGAGTTTCCGTGCGCCCGAACGGGTCGGATATCTCGACTTCGACCTGAAGCAATTGGTTCGCGTGCGCCGGAAGGCCAGGGAGCGACGCCCCGCCGCCTGTAAGGACAGCGTGCGACACATTCTTGTTGTATCGCTTCCCGTAGCTCAATACTACCCGATTCGCTTCCGAAAACACCCGTTCTAGTGTTGATAACAACGCCGTCCTTATCTTGTCATTCTCATCCGTCGAGAAAGCGGATGAATCTGCGAGCCCCCTTTCCCTCTTTACGCGTTCCGCCTTTTCGAATTCCCAACCGAGGCTGCGCGCTAAATTCTCGCTCATGTGCTGCCCGCCGTGTGTTACAAGATGCGTCGTGCGGACTATTCCACGCTCCACGATATACATCTTTGTCGTTGCAGCACCCAGGTCTATCACCAGTATAGGTGCGACCCCCGATCGGAGCGAGGAACGAACGGCACTGAATATCTCAATTTCAAAAAAGCGCACGGAGAGCCCAGTTTCGGCCGCGATGGTCTGGTATGCGCGCACAGTTTCGTTATGGATAGCGACCAAGAGGACCTCCTGCCCGCTTTTTTGCATCTGCGTTTCTTTCTCTATGCGATCAAACGCGGCGTCTTGCGGCTCGTCATGCGGCACAACGAACCAGTCGAGCATGACTTCTGATACGGGAAGCGGGATATATTTCCTCGCCTCAATGGGGATCATGCGTTTTAACTGGTCTGAATCCACCTTTGGCATATCGAGAATGGAAATGAGGCTGGAAGAGAACGGGATCGAGATGCCACCCTCCCTTGACGTGACATTTGCTTCCCGCATCAGATCCACGAGAGCTTCTGCAGTTTTTTCTGGCGTCAACTTGACCGCCCTCCCTATCGCGACGTCCCCATATGGTCCCAATGCAATCTCACCGTATGTCTCAAGTATTGCCGCGCCATGCGCTGACCGGAGTTGCACTATTTTCGCGGACGATGCACCGATATCTATCCCTAGCACACTTCCAGCGCTGCTTTTCAAACCGAGAGCAGATTTTATTTGCGCCAGTGGACTAAAGTTGAAAGCCATATATCAATAGCCTGGAGCCAGTGACTTGTAGTTTCTAGAAAATGCAATCCAACTCAAAAAGACCTCAGCACGCATGAGACCGTTATTGTACCACGAGCGGATTTTGCAAAGCGTCAAGCATTCACAACGCATCTATCTTCGCCGCAAGTATGAAATCGTTCTCGGAAAGTCCTTTGATTGCATGGGTGGAAAGTTCGACTTTTACCTTTCCCCACCCTATCTTCATGTCCGGATGATGCCCCTCGGCCTCCGCAATCCTTCCGACCTTGTTTGCGAATAGAAGCGCTTCCTTGAAATCCTTGAATTTGAACTTTCTCTCTATCTCCTTTGCGTCTTCATCGAGCTCCCACCCAGGCGTCTGCGCCAGGAGCTCCTCTGCTTGTTCACGCGAAAGCGGAATCGTACCGACCTCGCACGGAATGCACTTCTTCTGCGTTAGGTCCACCCCATTAGAGCGCATCGCCTTTTGAGAACCGTTTGAATAAGACATACTTTTGTATTCACACTCCGCTAGCGATTTGTATAGCCTCTAACGGGGCAGGTGCAATGATAGTACCATGTTGCGATTTTTTCAGACGCTCCTGGACACCATACTCCCCCGCAAAGAGCGAGTGGTTCGAATCGATTCGTATTCCATGGTGGATCTTGCGGTATCCCCGTCACAACATGATGCCTATGGCGTAGAGATAACGACACTGATGTCATACCGCACAAAAGCGGCCGACGATCTCATTCGCGCGCTGAAATACGACAGAGCAACCCATGCGGCACAGATTCTCGCCGATGTTCTCGCCGAATATTTACAAGAAGAGATCGCAAGTATCCGCATGTTTTCGGCAAAGCAGGTCATTCTCGTCCCCGTTCCGCTACACGCATCACGTGTTGCGGAACGCGGGTTTAACCAGATTGAAGTCGTGCTCCAGCAATTACCAGAAGAATTTCGAGATGGGACAGTGTCTCGCATAGCAGCCGATTTACTCTCGCGCACACGAGCGACACCGCAGCAAACTCGCCTTTCTCGCTCGGAACGACTAAAGAATGTTGCTGGCGCGTTCGCCGCTCGCGGCACAATGCATGATTACCACGCCATGATTATCGACGATGTAACTACGACCGGCGCTACCCTCGCTGAAGCGGCTATGGCGCTGGAAAAGGAGGGTGCGACGGTGACGGCAATCGCGCTCGCTCGTGCATAATTTATCCACCACTTACCATCGATGCTAAGCGGTTTTATGGATAAAATGGAGAGGTGACAGGACCGTTGAAAGATGGGATAGCGGTTTTTAAATCTGGCGCCCAACGAGCGTTCATCGAAACGGTTGAAAAGAAGTATTCTGTCGAGAAAATCGCAAAGATATGCTTATGTTCACCACGAACAATACGCGACTGGCGAAGAGAGAAATTCAATATGCAATTAGCGTGTGCACGCTCTCTTTCCCATCGTGCATATGTTCCTTTGCCTAAAAACATTACAATTCGAAGCAGATACGCACACACAAGTCGAGCGGGAAGAAAAGGCTCTCAAGCTGTTATGGCGAAATATGGACGAGTCCCCGTTGACGAAACAGTTAGAAGAGAGAAGTGGCAGAAATGGTGGAAAAAGGTTGGTCAGTTTCGCCAGCCGCTTCAATTTCAGGCGAAGGATATTTATAAGCCCCATAAATCCGTTGAGCTTGCGGAATTCATTGGCACGATGATGGGAGATGGCGGTTTAAGCAAGTATCAAGCATGCATCACTCTCCATCATGTCGATGATCGTCAATATATCGATTTCGTTGCGAAGCGAATCAATGATCTTTTTCGTATAAAACCAAGCCTCTACCACATACCTGAGGATTCAGTCTACAACATTGTCGTGTCTCGATTGGAAATTGTTAGATATCTTCACTCACTTGGTCTCCCTATCGGCAATAAAGTCCGGCAACAATTCGATATTCCGGAATGGATAAAGAAAAACAAAGAATTCACGATTGCCTGTGTTCGCGGACTCGTAGATACAGATGGCTCAATATTTGTTCATTCATACAAAGTTAAAGGAAAATTGTACAGCTATAAAAAACTTTCTTTTTGCAGCCGCTCTCAACCGCTGCAATACACGGTAGCGCGTATTCTGACAGATCTCGGGATGAGAGCCAGAATTTCGGGTTACGATGTCCGACTTGATAGCATTGCAGATATGAAGAAATACATGACTATCGTAGGCTCAAGTAATCCAAAACATTTGAAAAGGTATGCTTCTTGAAGTACGATGCGCCCTACAGGAGAGGTCGCATAGCTGGTCTAGTGCGGCAGGTTGCTAACTTGCTATACGGGTAAAACCGTATCGAGGGTTCGAATCCCTCCCTCTCCGCAGAAAAGGACTTCGCGTTTTGAGAGAGTCGCGCCGCGAGCGCTAGTCTCGTCGCTCGAATAAAGTTCGAACAAAGGATATAATCACACCGCAGATTGAAACTTCTTTGCATCTACTTATCTTTTCTTTGGTGCTTTTTGCTTTTTCTTCGATCTCGTTTTCTGTTGCCGTGGCTTTCTTTCTTCCATGGCTGCTTCAATAGCTCGATGTATGTCTTTTGGTTCTGCGTCGGGACGAACAAAGAAATATCCACCATGAAGAGATAGTGGCGGCGTGTATATCCACGCTTTCCGCTCTACATTCAGAGCTCTTTTTATTCTATCGACGATGTGCGGTTCCTCAATCTTTAGCCCGCGCAATATGCTAAGCGCTTTCTGTCTAGTTTTCTCTCGTATTGCCTCTTTCTTCGGATCAGTTACGGGTTCTTCTCCAATTTTATACTCGTATCTCAACACGTCCGCGAGAAGCCTTTCGATCCCCGCGGGACGCGTTCCCGGCACATTACCACCTATCTTCTCTCCTACTCTTGAGATCAGCCAATCCCGATATTTCAGAAGGGACACTCGTTCATTCTTTCCAATACCGACTTTTTCAACAATATTTTTTATTTTCTTTCCTTCTCTGATCGATCTCCCTATGCCAAACGGCGAGGCCTTTTCACTCACCGCTTCCCACGTGGGCGCACCGATCTTGATGCCCGCATCGCGAATGATCTGCAAATATCCCTCTCTCGAACTTTCTAATCTTTCGATTCCCTCGATGATCCTGGCGTCTTCATGAGACTTTGCGACAAGTGCGTTTCTTCGTGCATCTAAACGCTTCTGTTCATCAGTTCTGTTATCTATTTTGGCTTGAGGAGCAGGCGTCGTGAGCGGCCGGGGGGCCTGAGCTGAAGGCGGTCGAATTTGTTCGGGTTTTTTCTGCTCCGGACCCGGGATTCTCGGCGCCTCTCGACGTGGAAACTTGGGAGGAACGTCGCTCATGCCTAAGCTTTACAAAACTTTCTGAATCAGCCACGTCAGAAGCGACAGAACCACTGCGCCAAAGGCTGCGCTCCAGAAACCGGAAACTGAAAAGCCCGGTACGACCCACGTCATCGCGTAAAAAAGAAACGCATTTAATACGAATGAGAAAAGGCCAAATGTGATGAGCGTTATTGGAAACGTCAACACTTGTAGGACAGGGCGAATAACCATCACGATAACGGACCACACAAGTGCGACGAGAAACACAGTGGTCCATCCTCCTGCTATTGTGATCCCTGGAACGATATTGACGGTGAGTAAAACCGCTGCGAGTGTGCCTGCGAATGTGAGAAGCGTATTCATAGTTGCAATAGTACGACACGATGCACGATATGAAAACACCCGCGGCCTCAGCCGCGGGTGTAAATCGGCTCTTCAGATTTCTGGCTCCTCGGCTCGGAGCTGTGAAAACTACGTTTTCCCACCTCACTCGCTCTACGTCGCCAGTAAGATTCTATCGATCCTCTGTTATTCCGGCTCTATCTCATCCCCCAAACCTTCTAGCAAATCATCGCCGGCTCCTGCGTCCTCCCCCTCCTCTCCTTCTTCCTTCTCCTCATCATCATTAGTCATCATGATGTGATTATCGCTACCTACTAACACCGCAATCGTACAAAGGCGTGCCGCGCATGCAAGCGCTACACCTGTGAATAACCCAGCACCTAATCCGACACACTTGCAGTGTGAAGGACCAAAGTTGGTTCATGGGCAGGTTTCCGCTGCCTGGGCTTATAATCCGGGAATGCAACCCGGCGATCTACTGTCACAACACTTCCGGCTCATACAAACACAAGTGTCGGCGCTGAAACGCCTTCATATAGCTACCGTCGAGGATCTGCTTCGGCATTTTCCAGCACGATATGAACGCGCGGGAGAGTCTTCGGACGTATCGCGCCTCGTATACGGAACTAAAGTCACGCTCTATGGAACACTTTCGAAACTAGAAGCAAAGAGGCTCTGGAAAAGCCGCCGCACAGCAACCGAAGGTTACTTTGAAGACCAGAGCGGGAAAGTGAAAGTGCTGTGGTTCAATCAGCCGTACATCGCGAAGATGGCGCCGCAAGGACAATTGGTGAAATTGACCGGCACAGTCGCAGGAAAAAACAAACCGTACATAACGAATCCTGAGATAGAGGCCTTACCCGCAGGATTTATCCTACCAGCAAAGGAGGATGCTTTATTCGATTCTGCTAGCACCTCAAACCTAGAACCTAGAACCTCTCTTTTCCCTATCTACCCTGAAACTCGAGGCATCACGTCACGTTGGTTCTACCACGCACTCGAACGAGTCTTCCAACATGGAGTGCATACGTCACTCGCAGACCCTATCCAAGAAGATATCCGCCTGCGCTATCACCTGCCCGACCTTGCGACTGCGCTTGTGTGGCTACATAAGCCGGAAAAAGAGACGCATGCCGAAGCGGCGCGGAAACGTTTTGCCTTCGAAGAAATATACGCCATTAACATTACGCGCCTCCGTGAGAAAGCCGAAAACGATACGATGCCGTCTTTCAGAATAGACGGGGCGGAAACACATGTCGCACGATTTCTGGATACCATCCCATTCCCTCCAACCGCCGCGCAGAAACGTGCGGTACGCGACATCATCACGGACCTTGAAAAAGGGCATCCGATGGCACGGCTACTCGAAGGCGACGTCGGAAGCGGGAAAACGCTTGTTGCCGCCGCAGCAAGTTACGCTGTTGTAAACAGCAAGCCTCGCGAACAAAACTTCGGTACGCTTCAAGTTGCGTACATGGCGCCAACCGAGATACTGGCAAGCCAGCATTTCCAATCCTTTATCGAGTATTTCAAACATCTCCCTATCAATATCGCGCTTATAACCGGAAGCGGCTGCAAAAAATTCCCATCAAAATCTTCACCCGGCAACGCGACAGATATTTCCCGCACACAACTCCTCAAATGGGTGAAAGGGGGCGAAATAGCGATGCTCGTTGGAACACATGCCCTCATACAGAAAAAGGTCGAGTTCAAGCACCTCGCGCTAGCTATCGTAGACGAGCAACACCGGTTCGGCACCAAGCAGCGGCGGGAATTGGCGCATAAAGGAGATGCTGCGCCCCACTTTCTCTCGATGACCGCAACGCCCATTCCGCGCACACTCGCCCTCACTATGTATGGGGACTTGGACCTCTCAATATTGGATGAGCTGCCGCCGGGACGCGCAAAAATATCTACAAAAATAATCTCGAGAGGAGAACGCGGCAGCGCGTACGAAGCCGTGCGGCGTGAACTACAGAAGGGGCGACAAGCCTTCGTGATATGCCCGCGCATCGACGAGCCCGATCCAGCAAAAATAAACGCGCTGCAGGCAAAATCGGCAAAAGCAGAGGCCAAACGGCTGGCAAAAGACGTCTTCCCCGAGTTTCGCATCGGACTCCTCCACGGCTCAGTAACGCCGAGAGAAAAAGATAACGTCATGCGACAATTCGCTGCGCACGAAATAGATATCTTGGTCGCAACCTCTGTTGTGGAAGTCGGCATTAATGTCCCGAACGCGACCGTAATGATGATAGAAGGCGCAGAGCGATTCGGTTTAGCGCAGCTGCACCAGCTTCGCGGCCGCGTTCAGCGCTCCTCTCATCCTCCGCACTGCTTCCTTCTCTCGGAAACGAAAGGGCAAGTGGCAATGAAGCGCCTCAAGGCGCTCGAAAAAAGTGACAATGGGTTCGCGCTCGCAGAAGCGGATCTCGCAGCGCGCGGCGCGGGAGATCTGCTTGGGAGGCGCCAGTGGGGCATGTCCGATCTTGGCATGGAGGCGCTGCAAAATATGCGGCTTATCAAAGCGGCGCGCGACGAGGCATCATACTATATCAAGAATGACCCTACGCTTGAAAAGAATCCCGCTCTCAGTGCTCGCGTGGCTGCCTTGCAACTCACCGCTCACCGAGAGTGAACATTTAGTATTCTATTGAAACACCGACAGAATCTTCCGCAGAAAGATTCGAGCCACGTTTCAAAACAAGCGTGTACGTTCCAGATTCATCGTAGGTGTGCGTAATCTTTTTGGTTACATTGCTTCCATTGCAATTCCCCTCCGATTGAGACGAGTGGGAAGCGCCATCTCCCCAATCAAGATCATAGCGCGCGCAGCTTTTCTCCAACTCAAATTCCGCCTCAACTGTGTAAACATCGCCGCCAAAGCCAGGGCTTACTGCAAAATAGCCGCCGCTTGTATCTCCTCCGCTTCCCCCGCTCCCCGCAACCGTGATACCAACGCTTCGTACTTCTGTCCCGCCTCGGTATAAACGCGCGATAAAATTTCCTGATGAATCATAGCGGTGCGTGATGCTGTAACTATTCGGCGTGCAGCCCGACAGATTTATTGTCGCAGTTTGTCCGTCACCGAAATTTATGGAGTACTGCCCCGAATCACACACACCCGCTGCGTTCACGACACCCGTGAATGTGGCCTGAAGCGGCCTAGCCCCTGACGTGGGCGATGCGTACATCGTGTCCCCAGTCTGGCCGCTTCCTCCCGAGACGCTGACATTTGCTGACACCTGATGCGTGCCGGAGCGAAGCAAAATAGTAAAGACACCGCCAGAGACGTACGTGTGACTGAACGTCTGGCGAAGCTCGTTGCACGTATTCGCAGGCACGTGGATAGGAATCCTTGCTGCTTGGTCCCCAAAATCAAGCTCATAGGTCGCTGCTGCACACGATCGTGATGTGTTCACCGTAGCTTCCACGGCAACAGGAAGCGGAGCTGCACCCGAAATTGGAGTTACCCGTATGAATCCGCTCGCTTGCCCCTGCCCCGCCCTATCGGCGCACTGGAGCGCGAGAAGCGAGGCAGTGCGCGGACCTGTGACACCATACCCGGTGGCTGCAGGAGTTCCATCACACACGATCTTATTCTTGCATTGGAATCGACGTATGGCGGCTTCGGTGAGTGCGCCATAATAGCCGCTGACTTGTGCTTCTGGGTACAGTGACGGATCAAACGCAAGAAATTGTTGGAGCCTTGCAACATCATCCCCCGAACTTCCGATCTTGAGGGAACGGCTGATGTATGGGCAATCAAATGACGCGGGAACTGCAGTAGGCGTCGCGGACGGCGGTATGTATGTCATACCTCCCGTTTGGGGAGTAGTTTGCCCTCCGCCAAGTTGCTGTTGCAGGGCATCAATTTGCCGCAAGAGATCCTCTATTTGGGCGCGGAGCTCATCCACCGTGAGTGCGCCTGCAACGAACGGCACACATGCACAGAAAAGAGCGCACCCAAGGAGAATTTTTCGCATGCGAGTATTGTCGCACGGTACACCTAGCATGCAACCCAAGAATTCACACGTTAGAGAAGCGCCATTTCGAGAGCGGCTATTGTGGCCTCGGAACCTTTGTTTGTTTTTCCACGAGAACGCACTTTCGCCTGCGCGAGGCTATTCGGCGTAATAACGCCAAATCCGATCGGGATAGCGTGATCAAGCATAAGCCGGATAAACCCATGGGAAACCGCAGAAGCAATGTATTCATCATGTTTCGTCTCTCCTTTTATGACACAACCAAGCGCGACTATACAATCAAGTTTTTTCTTGCGGATAAGCTTCAGCGCGCCGAGCGGAAGCTCAAAACTTCCCGGCACATGAAAGACATGTACATTCGCCTTTTTAACGCCCCATTGTTCCAATGTCTCACGAGCACCGCAGAGGAGATTATCGGTAATGTCGGCATTGAACCGAGAGATCACTATGCCGACCCGCAGTTTGGAAGCGTCTTTCGCTCGAACGGGCAACGCGTAGTGTTTTCTCTGCATTGGAGAAAACCTTATCACCTATTCACGAGCCTCGCGAGATAGC
This sequence comes from Candidatus Kaiserbacteria bacterium, assembly GCA_016217965.1. Lineage (GTDB taxonomy): Bacteria > Patescibacteriota > Minisyncoccia > Phycocordibacterales > UBA2100 > UBA10103. The sequence continues at coordinate 116,811 of JACRFI010000016.1, read as the reverse complement.
GCGCGATCATGTCGGTCTCGATATTTACTTCACTACCGCTCTTCAGGCCGCCAAGGTTCGTGTGTTCGAGCGTATATGGCACGAGCGCTACGGTAAAGATATTCTTGCCGAGCGAAGCAACAGTGAGCGAGACACCGTTCACAGATATGGAACCCTTCCGTGCAACGAATGGCATGAGCCGAGAAGAAATTCGTATTGATACTTCACGCGAAGAACCTCTCGGCACTACGCGCACGACCTTCCCCTGCGTGTCGATGTGTCCTTGCACGAGGTGGCCCTCAACCGCACTTCCCAACTTCAGCGAACGCTCAAGATTCACGACGCGGCCCCTGACATAACCGCGCGCGATAGTCCGCATCAATGTTTCAGGCATGTACGTAACTTCAAAATACCGCGGCCCAAACTTTTGCACCGTGGAGCAAATACCATCCACTGCGATGCTTTGCCCTTTCTTGAGTATCCAGCTCGCGGGCTTTTCAACACGAATAACGCGGCTCATGCCCTTCTGCTTTGCGGACAGTATTTCGCCTCTCTTTTCAACGATACCAGTGAACATTAGCCCAGCTTATAGAACTCCCGGACCATGTCTACATCTCTCGCTATTATTTCTTTTGCTTCGACATCATCACCAAATACCACCGCATCACGCAGCTTCTTTTCAAGATTGATAACGGCTTCTTTCCCTAGCAAGTCTTCGCCAGAAAAATCCAACAGATGCGCTTCCAAAATATTCCGATCGCTATTCACAAAGGCTGCAGCCTGATACACGGTATCGCCGATAGCAACTTTGGCAGCGTGCACGCCAGTGATATCGCCACCTGTAAACGGAATATTGATGGTTGAAAACCCCAGATGCTTCGCATGCCCGATGCCTTTTTGCACCGTGCCTCGATAGGTATTCATGTCCGCCTGCTTGGACTCGAACCAAGGACCGCGGAGGTATAAGCTCCGTGCTCTAACCAACTGAGCTACAGGCGGAACGTTCGGATTATAGTCAGGTCTCGCTTTCTGCGCTAGCGGATCAACTCCGACAAGGACTTCCCTTCGTGCAACCGCCTAATGCCTTCTGCAACCAGCTCCGCCATAGAGAGAACCGTTATTTTTACTCGCTTCGATTTAAGGAGCTCTGGGTCGTGGGGAATTGTGTCGGTGATGATGAGTTCGTCTACGGCACTCGCATCGAAGGCTTCGATGACCTTCCTCGGATCCGACGCGAATACGGCGTGCGTCGCGTAGCACATCACTTTCTTCGCTCCTGCTTGTTTCGCAGCATCTACGTCTGCAAGCATCGTTCCGCCAGAATCGATCATGTCGTCGACAAACAATACATCTTTGCCTTCCACGCTTCCGATAATTTTTATAGATTCGCGCTTCACCTCCCCCGGCGCTGAACGGCTTTTGAAAAATACAACAAAGTCGTCGTGACCAAGCCGGCGGGCATATGCTTCGGCACGATACACACCGCCTTTATCAGGAGCTGCGAGTATGGACTCGCTGGAGAGAACTTTCTTCAAGTACGGAACAGTCACCGACGAAGAATACAGATGATCCACCATAAGCGGATGGAAAAAGCCAGCGGTCGGCTCAGAATGAAGATCAAATAGAAGCGCGCGGTCTGCTCCGGACCGGGCAAGAAGTTCAATGACGACGCGGGCGCTCGTTGCAACGCGGGGCCTGTCTTTTCTGTCCTGCCGGTTGTATCCCAAATACGTCGGGACGAGTGTGATGCGCCCAGCCGAAGAGTCATGGGCGGCTTCTGCGAGAAATACCATCTCAAGCAAGTTCTCAGCGGGAGGATTCGTGGGATTGATTATGAATACATCCGTGTCACGCACATTCTCCAATATCTGTATTTGCACCTCGCCGTCTTTGAAACGCCCGACGTGTGCCTGGCCAAGCTCTATACCAAGGTGCTTGCATACCGCCTCCCCCATCGCCTTTCCTGCGACGCCTGTAAATATCTTGATGGGGCGATCGCTGTTCATTCGCTCTAACGTATAGCACGCGCGACGTTTTTCGCAACTCGCTTGTCGAACATATCGGGAAGAATCTTTTGCGTTGTCGGCTTTTGAATGAGGCTCGCAATAGCTTTGGCAGCGTTGATCTTCATATCATCTGTTATTTTCCGAACACCATTGTCGAGCGCGCCACGAAATACTCCAGGGAATGAGAGAGAATTATTTACCTGATTCGGGAAATCAGACCTGCCGGTTGCAATGACTTTCGCCCCACCTTTTTTCGCTTCATCCGGCATTATCTCGGGCGTCGGATTCGCCATCGCGAATATGATCGGGTCCTTTGCCATTTTCTTGATCATAGCGGCGTTGATGACTCCCGGGCGAGAAAGGCCAAGGAATACGTCGGAATCGATAAGCGCCTTCTCCAGATCTCCGCCTGTATCTGAGAAAATGATCTTGTGCTTTATGAGTTCTTTTTTCGTCGAATTCAGGTCATCTCGCCCGCTCCACACGATTCCCGTGCTATCCACAGCAAGAATCCTAACCTTTGGCGCATATTTCTTGAGCAGTTTCATTGTTGCTACGCCCGCTGCACCAACACCGGAAACGGTAACCGTACTCCTATTCATATCTTTCTTTACAACCTTCATCGCGTTAATGAGCCCCGCAAGAACGACAATGGCAGTGCCGTGTTGGTCATCATGCATCACCGGTATATCGAGACGCTCTATCAGCTTTCGTTCAATTTCAAAACATTTCGGCGCCGCGATGTCTTCGAGGTTGATACCGCCAAACCCGGGCGCAATGCGGAGCACTGTATCCACTATCTCATCCGCATCTTGCGTATCGAGAACGATGGGAAATGCGTCCACATCGGCAAACGTCTTGAATAGCGCAGCTTTTCCTTCCATCACGGGAAGCGCGCCGAGCGCACCGATGTTCCCCAGCCCAAGAACCGCAGAACCGTCGGATATCACTGCAACCATGCGGCCTTTCATCGTGTACTCGCGCGCGTCCTTTTTATGCTTCGCAACATACGACGAGACATATCCAACACCAGGGGTATATACAAGCGACAGGTCGACCCTGTTCCGGACGGGCGTTGCTGGCGATATCCGTATTTTCCCGCCGAGTTTTTTATGGAGCGCTAGGGCCTTCTTAGCAGTGTCATTCTTGTTCATAGGGTGACTATATACGTTTTCCACGGATAAATACAGCCTCAATACTTCCCGGCATTTCTCGCCCTTCGAGAGCTGACCATTTTACTTTTGTCCGCAGATCGTTGCGATTCACTTTCGTTTTCTTCTTCAGGTTCAGGACCGTAAGAGAGCCAACGAATCCTTTTTTTATTTCGCCAAAACCCTTCCCAAAATTTTGCTTTGGGAATTGCCGCTTCAAATGTGGATTCACGAATTTCCCAGGAAAGTACGCGGCGGCGCGTGCGATATCTTGCGCGGTGAAGTTGTGTTCCTTCATGAGCCAAGTAGCAACAAGCGCATAGGTATCAAGCCATGGCGCGCCACTGTGGTTATTCTCGCAACAAGTGTCGAGAAATAATTTCCTGTCTTTCTTTTTTATTATCTCGGAAATTTCTTTGTTATTTTTTCCGGGATACTCATGTGCAAATTTTGTGAACGCAGAAAATTTCTCTTCTTCCGTATGTGGCGCGTGGTCGGTGGCCAGGAATTGAATGAAGCCGTTTTTCAAACCTTTTATGAGGTCTTTCCGATGTTCCGGCGCTTGAACTGCGGGGTTCATTTGTATCTTAGTCCACAGCGACGGGTCTGCATCCGTCATAGATGTGTCGAAAAGAAGATGCAGCGGGGAAACTTCGAGTACGATGTTTGCGCCGCGCTTTCTCGCCGCAGCTATCATCTTGAAACTAGTCCCCCCGATGGACCAATGGCACAGTTTCGCGCGTATTTTGTATTTCTCGATGAGTGGCAGCAATATCTTCAACCCCTCATTTACACATTCGAGAGGACGGCGCTGTGTGTGTGTTTTTCCGGATGCGTGCGCTTGCACTACCGGTTCGTATTCGACATGGAACGAAATATCGTGCTTTTTGTATTTCGAAAGTATCACGTCAAGTTCGTTCCCATATGTAACCGTGAGGTCCCCGACTGATTTTCCAAAATACAACTTATAGAAATGTTCGCCGGGTTTTCCGAGCGGTTTCGTTTTCGAATCAATGCCGAGGTAGTTCAATATGGAAACAGAGTGGTTTAGTTGGCGCACACGGTTGCGATGCCACGCGAACTGTTCCTTGCCGACGACAGGATTCGGCGTGTTTGGCATGGCGGATACATGCACGACGCCTCCGTGAAGCGCCGCATCCGCCGCAGTCTTATATTCTTCCTTGTAAACCTGCTTACCTGTGTCGTCTTCCCTAGCATGAATATGCACGTCGCCGAATCCTGGGAAAATTAAGCAGTCGTCTCCAAATGTGTGTGTTGCCTTAAAACCTTTCTTTGGCTTCGAGATTTTTGAGATTAATCCCTTACTATCCACTTCAACAACGGCGCAAAAAGGCTTCTTATCATGTCCTGCGATCAACCCTTCGATGGTGACCGGCTTCATAGCATGGGTTATTTAACCATAACCCCGTCTCTCCAGCTAATCTTTGCGCGTTGCGCAAAGCGCGGAGGGGGTCGGGGAACCGCATTCGGTTCCCCGTCGAGGAGAGCCGGGAGTCCACCTTGGTGGACAAGCGTTGAGAACCGACGGGTCTCAAAAACTAAATATCTCGCCAGATTGCTGCGAGATATTTAGTTCCACCATGTTCCACCCTTGAAACCCAGCTCTTTTGCCCTTGCGTTCGCTGCCCTGCGCAGTTCTTCTTTCGCGGGAAAATTATTTGCGAGGTCAGAGCGGATGATGTCGCGCTTCAATGCATCAAGCCGCTGTATGGTATTGGCGAGGCGTATCTTGCCCGTAAAATCTTTTACGTGCGCAGCGACAGTTTTGGAGTAATTCGGTTTCGTTCCTGAAACAAATTCATCTTCCGGCTCCGGAAGTTTGTAGTCCGCCATGCCCCCAGTATAGCTGCTAGCTTCTAGCTGTCAGCTTCTAGGACGATTACAAGCTACAAGCTATGCTAACGGCTGATGTTCGATGTCTTGTTTTTTCTTCGGAACAATGCCATGAGCGATAAGGATCTTTTCGAACTCCTCGCGTTCGATAGTCTCAACCTCGATAAGCGTATGCGCAATTGCGTCCAGGACCTTGCGATGTTTTTTCATGACTTCTTCGGCCCGTTTGTACGCACCCGAGACGATGAGCTTCACCTCTCCATCAATAGCTGCAGCAACTTCTTCTGACTGCTCACCCGGCTCTATTCCTGCGCCGAAAAGTGTGCGCCCAGGCGCGGGTTCGAGCGCAACGGGTCCCATCTTGTCAGACATGCCATATTTTGTGACCATGTCGCGCGCAAGTGCCGACAAAACCTGAAGGTCGTTCGATGCACCAGTCGTGATGTCTTCGAATACCATCTTTTCCGCAATGTAACCGCCGAGGGAAACCGCGATGTCATCCAGAAATTCCAACTTCGATTGCATGCGTCTATCTTCAAGCGGAAGTTTCAGTGTGTAGCCTGCGGCCCGTCCGCGCGAAATGATAGAAACCTTATGGACTGGATCGGCATACGTGAGGACGCTAGCGACTAGCGCGTGGCCCGCTTCGTGGTATGCAGTTATCTCTTTCTCTTTCTTATTGAGGACATGGCTCCGCCTTTCGGGACCAAGCATCACTTTTTCTATCGAACGAATGAGGTCGTACTGGGTCAATTCCTTCCTGTCTTCCCTCGCCGCAAGGATTGCGCCCTCGTTCATGAGATTCGCAAGGTCCGCGCCTGAAAATCCAGGCGTTCTCTCTGCGATGACCATAAGATTCGTGTCAGGTCCCATCGGCTTCTGCCGCGAATGCGTTTTCAGAATTGCTTCTCTGTCGGAACGGTCCGGAAGATCTATCGTCACGCGCCTGTCGAATCGTCCGGGCCTCAAGAGTGCCGGATCAAGCACATCTGGCCTGTTTGATGCTGCCATCACGATTACTTTTTCATTCGGCTCGAAACCATCCATTTCGACAAGAATTTGATTTAGCGTTTGTTCGCGCTCATCATTGCCACCGCCCACGCCTGAACCCCGCACTCGCCCAACAGCATCAATTTCATCCATAAACACAATTGCGGGTGCCGCTTTTTTCGCAGTCTGGAACAAGTCGCGGACACGCGACGCGCCGACACCGACGAACATTTCAACGAACTCTGAGCCAGAAATGGAAAAGAATGGAACCCCCGCTTCTCCCGCAACTGCCCGCGCAAGAAGCGTTTTTCCTGTTCCAGGCGCACCCATGAGAAGTACCCCTTTCGGAATGCGCGCACCTATCTGTATGAATTTTTTCGGATTCTTCAAAAAATCTACTATCTCAAGAAGTTCCGACTTCGCTTCTTTCGCGCCCGCAACATCCGCAAATGTGACTTTCTGTATCGTGTCATCAGGCGATATCATTCGCGCAAGTGAGCGGCCAAACGTGAACGCTTGCATGCCCGCGCCGCGCACCTGGCGCGAGAGGAACCACATGATGGCGATGAGAAGCAGGACAGGTATGAGAAGGGGCGCGAGAGTGAGGAACCAGAAACGCACGCCGCCCTGATCCTGTATTTCTATTTTCACTGTCGCAATTTGCTCTGGCGTAAGGCCGTATCGTTCAAGCGTTTCAGTAAGAGGCGCTTCGCTTTCTTTCTGAGAAGTTTTTTCTGCCTTGTCTTTGTATGTTGCCTTAATGGTGTCCCCTTCGACTGTTATCGTCTCGACTTTGTTTTCTTTTATGTCTGCTGCGAGTTGGGATACGGCTATTTCTTCGTTGTTGCTATCGAGGTACTGGCGTACTGCAGTGTATCCGGCTGAAAGAACGAGAAACACGGCAAACGCAACAGCAAGCTGCATCCAAATGCCTGGCCCCTCGGATGGCGGTGTACTCGGCTTTTTTCCTTTTCGGGACTTCTGTCCCACAGGAGCCTTTTCTTCGGACATAGACGATGCATTATACCCAGCAACTCAATTTCGGCTAGTTTTTTGAATAAATTATATTTCGTGCCATCAAATCAACAATCATCTCCTCACGTGATTAACACGTGATGAAAACGCTAGCGCAAGCCGAAATTGGCAGCACGGGCAGGCATACATTCTTCTCAACTTTTAGAGGCAGCATAAAATCGCGCTATAGTAGCCGTCATGGCACTCATCGACAATAAAAGGGCAATGCTTGAATACCACGTTATCGAGGAACTCGAGGCAGGCATGGAGCTTTTTGGCTACGAAGTAAAATCGCTGCGGAATAAACAGGGGTCACTAAAGGGTGCGCGCGTCGTCGCGCGAGGTGGCGAGGCATATTTGGTTGGCGCGACAATCCCTGCTTGGCAGATTGCGAACGCGCCAAAGGGATATGATGCGGAACGACCGCGCCGATTGCTCCTTAATACAAGGGAAATAGCCCGGATATCCTCAGCCGAAGGCGAAAAGGGATTGACAGCAGTGCCTATTTCGGTGTATAATAAAGGTCACGTTCTTAAGCTCGCTATAGGCATCGCGCGAGGCAAGAAAAAAGAAGACAAGCGTCATACAATACGCGAGCGCGAAGAGAAGAGAAGGATTGAGAGGACGATAAAAAGGTAATCAGCTTCAAAGTGTGGCAGCCAGGAAGGAGGTGATCCAACTGGATCTGTACCACACTCTGATCGGCTTGGGGGTAGGATTTGTTATACTTGCCGCGATTGTTGCGGCACTCAACAAGTTTACTCATCCCTGAGGGTCGGGGGGCGGGCTCTGGGGAAACTCATCTCGCCACACTTTGGCGCCGATTGATGTTCTTTGAAAATTAAATAACGAGTGCTTGAGGGTGACAACGGAGGGCACAAAAATGGCGTGGTTTGCAGCATACAAGAACGAGCTTATGCTCGTACTGATGTTTGCATCCCTACGTTTTCTTTGGGTTCTGACCCGATGACGCCGCGGGCGGCGAGCGCGGCTCCGATGCCATGCTCCTGCCCACCCTCAAGCACTCGTGACAGCCAGTCCCCACCTCTGATCCTCTTGTAGGATCAGAGGTGGGGGGTGACTGGTTTCGACAGGAAATTCAGTGTGCTTGTGTGCAAGACGGAAGCGAACACCTTCCTTAAAATGTTCAAACTCTAAGTGCAAACAAAACTGCACGGGGGGTTCTTTCTCCGATTCAGGCGAAAGACCTCGGCCTCGTTTACGCGTAAAGCCTAGACGACCGTTCGTTTAGCGGGTATCCGATACCGTTAATGTGAGCGTCATAACCATCGGGTCCGGTTTCTATTTCACTCCGAGCAGAAACCTAAAGAAAGAGAGTTAGTCGATGCATGATTTCGTTCATCTTTTACATGCGTCGGCGAACCTTCAAGATGAACTATGTCTTGTAGAAGCTATTGTGCATCATTTTCTGGACGGGGTTTCAAAACCCCCACCTCCACCAGTCAACAAAAGCCCGCATACTGCGGGCTTTTGTGTTGGAATTTGGCTTGCCGAACAAAAAAGAGCATAATGTACGCATGGACCACAAGCACGACTTCCATAAAGGGCCTGAAAAAATATTTGTCGACAAAGTACACGTGCGCATAATCAATGGACTCCTTCATTTTGCACTCGAAAGCGGCGACAAAGTGTATGCGTTCACATCGGATTTGGTGCTTGGGAAACGCTTTGGGCGCATCCTGGGGCAACAAGTCGAGGAGATAGAGAAAAAGAACAATATTGTCATCGATGGAAGGCTCCCACACGAGCCAATGCCGAGCCCTCTTTCTGTAAGCGACGTCCAGGGCGGATCAAAGGACAGAAAATGACAAGCGAACAAACCGCCGCGTCTTGCGCGGCGGTCTTCCGACTCTCTCGGCCGTCCTAGTATCGGGTAGAACTCGTTCCCTGGAGTCCAGAACTTGTCGCCTGCATAGCCGGCATATTCTGAGTCTGCTGTTCTCCCGTGTTCGGAATCTCTACGTTTACGTTCGCTGCGGGCGACGTAGTTGAGCCGGAAAGATACGGCAAGAGGTAGATAAGTCCGAGGATCACTGCAACAACAATTACTGCCGCAACGACCCATCCCGCCGCAGAAGAATCCGCTGTGCGGCCAGGACTATTCGCCGTGTTATTAGCCATAGTGGGAATGGTTGTTAGGTCTTGTAATGCGCGACTGCAGAGCACTCCCGCCCAGAAGCCCTCTGCCGCTCACACGGTGGCACGCACGAATGAATCCTCTCTGAAGTTACACTCGCGCTTCTTGCTCGCTCACGCGCATGTTATACAAAGGCAATCCCCACATATGTCCGTTAAAAAACACTGGTGGAAAGACGCAAGCATATACGAGCTCTATATAGATAAGTTCGCGGGGACAATAGCGAATCTCACAACACGGCTCGATTATTTTGAAAAACTGGGAATAAATGCGCTCCACCTTCTTCCTCACTATCCTTCGCCAATGGTTGATGGGGGGTACGACGTGATGGACTACCTTAATGTTCGTCCTGAATTGGGAACTCTGGACGATTTCGATGCGCTCATTGTTGCAGCTCACGAGAAAGGCATAAAAATAATTGTTGATTTCGTTCTGAACCATGTTTCCGAACATCACCCATGGTTCATCGAGGCGCGTTCTTCAAGACATAATTCCAAGCGCGATTATTTTTTGTGGAGCGAAAGCGGAAGAGAGTACGCACACGAGACCAATTCGTTTCCGCACATAAAACCATCAAACTGGATACGCAATGAACCTACTGGCGACTACTACTTTGCAACGTTCTATTCAGAACAACCTGACTTGAATTGGAGAAACGAAGAGGTGGTCGAGGCGATGCTCGCGCATATGGACTTTTGGGCAGACCGCGGCGTGGATGGTTTCCGCCTTGATGCAACATCGCACCTCATCAAGTACGAGACAAAATCACAGGACCTTGCGGCAACGCATGCCATTTTGAAACGCCTGCGTAAGCATCTCGACACGAAGTACGGAGGCAGCATCGTACTACTTGCCGAAGCGCACCGCCAAGTTGAAGAGATAAAAACCTTCTTTGGGAATGGTGACGAATGCCATCTCGCATACAACTTCCCCATGGCCGAGGCACTCTTCGATTCGCTAATGCGCCGCGACACAAAACCGATGGAATTGATGCTAGAGAGATCAAGGGATATCCCGCACAGCTGCGCCTGGGCTTACTTCCTTCGTAACCATGATGAAATATCCTTCTCGACCGTTGCTGAGGAGGATCGCGCGGCGCTTCTTCATTTTCTTGACCCAAAACGCCAGTATCTCTTTCGGCACAAAAGAGACACGGCGGTACGCCTCGGCTCAATATTTGAGAAGGAGCCTGAGCGGATATTCGATGCCTTAGAACTTTTGTATTCGCTTCCTGGCGCCATCATCATGTACTATGGCGACGAGATCGGGATGAGAAATCTCCCGCCGGAGGATGGTGTACTTGATTCACGGGCGTACGTGCGCGGCGATTTCGACTGGGATGAGGCAGAAAGAGCAGTTCAAGACCCCTCGTCGCTATGGAATCGCATTTCGAAGCACGTGCATTATTCGAAAGCCTCTCCCCTCACGCGCCTCATTCTGAAGAAACCTAATTAACCTCGCCCAGCATGGGAATTGCCAGCCGCCGCCGAGCAGTTTCGCCTTTAAATAATTGTCTGGTGCGCTCCGGCATGTCTCCGCGCTCTCCTAGATGCGCCCCGAAACGCATTGCCTCAAAACTGGAACCCAGAAATACGACATGCTTCCCGTATCGGCGCGACAAGTCGTCCACGCTCTCGAATACTTGTCTCAGGCCCTCGGTTGCGACCACGTTCCCGAAAAGGTCGAGTTGGGCAGAAGTACTTTTCTGTAATTTCATCAAAGTGACGCCGGTCGCACGATACAACTCGCCGTTTTTAAAGACTTTCGGGAAATAGCCCGTTACCACACGCAGAATATCCTGCGGCACATTTGTAGGATGCGACAACTTTATTTCAAACCCCTGGTAACGAAAATCCTGTGTCTTGAGGAAAAAAAATACTGCGGGAGCCGCCACATTCCAGCGCCGTGCCTTAATGCACGCGTTCTCTATATTCTTTGAGAGTTGCGAGAATACGAATTTTTGGTCGCGCGACGGAGGCGTGAACGTCTTCGTCTTCTGGATGGATTGGTATGACTCTCTACCCTTTGTGGTTACTTCATACACAGCCTCGCCCCGCAATTCATTCCATGTCTCAATAAATGGTTTCGAGAGCATCGAGGTAACCCACGCTTCTTCTTTCTTCACGAAATCGAGAGCGGTCTGTATGCCGTACTTCTTGAGATACGCTGCAGTATTCGGCCCAATACCCCAGATGTTCCCTGTTGGCGTTTTCACCAAAAATTTATGAGCGTCCTTTAAGGGGATGGAGGTGAAGCCATCTGGTTTTTTCCATTTCGAGCCGATTTTCGCCAAGACTTTCGTCGCAGAAAGCCCGACAGAAAATGTAATGCCAAGCTCTACGGCAAGTTCCAATTTGATGGAGTGCGCCATATCACGGTAATTCATTTTGTTCACGCGCCTGAGGCCGGTCAGGTCCGCAAAGCATTCATCTATCGAATACTCTTCGACGGTGGGCGTGTAACGGCGCACTATCTCGTACATCCTTTCTGAAAAGAGCGAGTACGTTTCGTAGTCGGACGGCAAGATGATCGCATCAGGACAAATCTTTCTCGCTTCTCCTAACTCCATGCCACGTTGTACACCGCGTTTTTTTACATCATACGTGCACGAGGACACGATGCCCCGCTCTTTTCCCGTAATGACTGGCTTCCCTTTCAACTTCGGGTCTTTTGCTATCTCGCACGAGGCAAAAAAAGAATCGCCATCGATGTGGATGATCGCACGAGGGAATGAAAGAGAGCGTCCCCACGTCATAAAAATTAATACTTGCGCACTACGGCGGTTACTGCAGCCTCTATCTTGAACGACTCTTTGGGAAAAATAGGTTTGTACCGCGAATTCGCAGGCTCCAAATAGTGCTGCTCGCCTCTTTTTCGCAAATACTTCATTGTGTACTCGCCGTCTATCATCGCGATAACTATTTGCCCTGGCTTGTAATTATTTTTTCGCTCGACAATGACCATGTCTCCTGGCTGTATCCCGGCATCTTTCATCGAGTCCCCCTTTACTTTGAGGATGTAGCTCGATTCTTTATTGGGCGTCAGAAATTCGTCAAAATTCATGACGTCCAAAAGCTCTTCTTCGGCAGCCGAAGGAAACCCGGCTTCGACGACGCCCAGAAGCCTTGTTCCCTTCTCTAGCCGGAGGGGCACTATTCTTCCCGTCCCATCCTTTCGGATGACACCTCTATCGGCTAACTCTTGGATACGATAGTGCACGGCGCTCTTCGTTCGATAGTTCCATATCTCCATCAGTTCCGCGAAGCTCGGCATTCGCTTCTTTTCCGAGAGGAACCGCCGCAGAGGTTCATCAAACTCGCCCTGCATCTTCTTTCTATACGCCCGCCTCCTCGCCTTTGTCCTCTCGTAATTATGTATCCCGTTAGAAATCACACCCGCACCAACGCGTCCGGAGGATTTAGGTGTGCTATTTCTAATGGGACCCATCCCTCCAGTCTATAGAACGAACGTTCTACAGTCAAACGGCAGTGCAAGAGAGAGGTGTTGATAAGTTGTCTTATGTCTTACCCTTCTAGCGTATTGACGCGTACCCACCAACCATGCCCGTTTTTGAGAATACGATCTGCCAGAGGTGGATATAACGTGCGCGGAACATCCCTGCCGACTGAAGCAGGTAATATTTCCACATGCGCCGGAATCGCTCATCATATTTTTCTTTTATATCCGGCCACGCGCGTTCGAAGTTTTCGTACCAGGCAGAGAGCGTCTTATCGTAATCGGAACCGAAATTGTGCCAGTCTTCCATCGTGAGCAAGGCCTCCCCGTACCATTTTCGGTCGGTGGCTTTCGTTATCTGCGCCGTGGACGGCAAATGCCCGTTAGGAAAGATATATCTGTCATACCATGGCTCAAGATGCCGCACGGTCTTGCCGTTACCGATCGTCTGGAGTAGGAATAGCCCCTCATCAGAGAGTAATTCTCGTACTTTTTGCATGAATACCCGATAATTTTTGGGGCCGACATGTTCAAACATGCCGACAGAAACAATATGCGTATACGTTTCTCCGCCAAGCGTGCGCCAATCCTGCAAACGGATGTCAACGTCCAATTCGCTTGTCCTCTGCTGTGCTAACGCTGCCTGTTCCTTCGAGATAGTGATACCGGTTACCTTCGCTCCGTACCTCTCAGCGGCAAACGCTGCAAAGCCGCCCCATCCGCATCCAATATCGAGTACGGTATCCCCCGTCTTAAGGCCGATCTTTCTGCAGATGAGATCAAGTTTATCTTCTTGCGATTTTTCCAGCGTCTTCGCTTCTTTCCAATATCCGCAGGAATACATCATTCGCGTATCGAGCATTTTTTCATACAGATCGTTGCCGATGTCGTAATGCCTTCGGCCCACTTCGTATGCTCTTTTTTGATTTTGCAGATTCAGAAATGCCGACTTCGCCAACTGGATCACCATCGCCACGCTAAGGAGTGGCGCCGTTTGAGCTGCTTGTGAGTGGAAGAGCCGAAAGAAAAACTCCGACATATTCTCCACGTCCCACCATCCGTCCATATAACTTTCCCCGACCGCGAGTGTTCCGCCGCTAAAAATACGGTCGTACAACCGTTCGTCGTGTATCTGCGGATCCCAAGGATTGGGACCATTCAGCGTTACGCTGGTTCGAGACAGAAATTCTTCAGCACGCAGCTTCGCATTCATGCGCGGCAGTATAGCACTAGGAAATAACGCCGAATTTTTTGCCTACCTTGGCGAATTTTTCGACTGCGGTTTTTATATCTTTCGTCGTGTGGGCTGCCGAAACTTGCACGCGGATGCGCGCTTTCCCCTTTGGAACCACAGGAAATGCAAATCCGATAACATATATCCCTTCTTTGAAGAGAGCTGCCGCCATATCAACTGCTTTTTTCTCATCTCCAAGCATGATGGGCGTGATCGGGTGCTCTGCGTCCGGTACAGAAAAGCCTTTCTCTTTCATCAGTTTCCGGAATAAATTTGTGTTCTCCCACAATTTCTCACGATGTTCGGGATGCTTCTTGAGGTAGTTGATGACGAAAAGCGAAGCGCCCGTCACTGCGGTGTCCAATGAATTGGAGAAAAGGTACGTGCGCGAGCGATTGCGAAGGTATTCTATCGTCTCTTTGCGCCCTGCAGTAAATGCTCCGCCTGCCCCGCCCAGGGCTTTTCCAAACGTACCGGTGAGAAAATCTACCCGTTTCTCGACACCGAAATGCTGCGGCGTTCCACCGCCCTTCTTTCCCATGACGCCATTTGCGTGCGCATCGTCTACCATCACAAGCGCATCGTATTTATCAGCCAAATCGCAGATCTTATCGAGTGGGGCAATATCGCCATCCATGCTGTACACGCCGTCTGTCGCGATTACGCGGAAGCGCTTGTCTTTCGTAGCCTTAAGTTTTTCCTCAAGGTCTTGCATATCCATGTGCTTGTAGACATGCCGCTCGGATTTCGTGAGGCGCACCGCATCGATGATGGATGCGTGGTTTAATTCGTCGCTGATGATCGCATCTTGGTCCGTAAAGAACGTCTGGAATAATCCAACGTTCGCCATGAAGCAGGAAGAATAAGTAATGGCATCTTCCATCCCCACAAAATCCGCTACCGCCTTCTCGAGGTCTTTATGGATTGTTTGTGTGCCACAGATAAACCGCACTGAGGCAAGTCCATACCCCCATTTCTTCACCGCTTTTTCGGATGCATCTTCAAGTAGTTTCGTGCCAGAAAGACCAAGATAATTATTGGAGCAGAAATTTAGATATTTCTTTCCTCCCACCTTTATCTCTCTTCCCTGTTTCGATTCAATGATTCGCGCAACTTTATGCGTGCCATTCTCCTTCATTGCAACAAGCTCATTTGACAATTGTTCTTGTAGCTTGCCGTACATATTTTTTAGCCGCTGATCTTAAAGATCACTTTTGGATGTTGGTCCATCGCTTTTTCAAAACTCTCAGGCGTGAATTTCGTAAAATCGAGAATTGTGCCCTTTCCTTTTTTGAGGATAACGTCCCACATTTTCTCCTGTATGCCATTCGTTTTATCGGAAAGCATACGCTGCGCTATTTGCCACGTGCTGAAAATGCGGCGCCCGATGATGCCATGGATGGTCAGTCCTCGAACGATGACTTTCGGAGAAAAATTTGGGATTGTCATCGCACCGTCTTTTATGCCGAACGCAATGACATGGCCACCCCGGCGGGTCGAGAGAATGCAGTTATTGAGAGATGACGCAGGCCCCGCCATTTCCATCGAAATATCCACCCCCTTCCCGTACGTAAGCTCCGTGATGCGATCGACGACCTCTGGGTCGTGTTCCCATCCGTGCTCTTTCTTTTTTTTCTCAATCAAAATAGTTTCGTGCGCACCGAGCTCTTTGGCCATCTTCAAGTTTTCCGGATTGATGTCGGCGACAATTATTTTTGCTGCACCGAAACTTTTCGCGAGCAAAATAGAGAACATGCCAATTGGCCCCGCGCCCATGATGGCGACACGTTGGCCGCGATAATCAACGACCGTTGTTGAATGCACTGCGTTTCCAAACGGGTCGAGGATCGCAGCTATTTCCGGCCGAATGCGGCTTTCATCGACTGCCCAAAGATTTTTTGCCGGAACTTTTACATATTCGGCATAGATGCCGTCTATCGAAATACCAAGTATCGCTTCATTCATGCATACATGGCCTTCGCCTATGCGGCACTGAAAGCAGCGGCCGCATGTCACGTGTGAATCGCCGGAGACGAGCGCACCGATTTCTATCTTCGTGGGATTCTTCGGGTCGAGATCGTTATAGAGGCGTTCCACCATGGAACCCATCTCCACGACCTCTCCAACAAACTCATGCCCATTGATGCGCATTGTTTTTCCTTCCCGCTGCAGCGAATCGTGGAGTAGGTCCTTGAACGCGGCGCGATGCCACATGCCTCTATCCGTCCCACACACACCTGCGTATCGGATCTTGAGGATCACTGAGAGTGCGTCTTCGGGATTTTCCTTCTCGTCGAGGATAGGCATCGGGACTTCCCGCATGATGAACCCCTTGCTCTTCTCCCACCCATCTCGTTTCGTGTCGAATGTGAGGGCTTTTATCATCTTTTTAGCCATGGTTGCCACTGTATCAACAGGGCTCGCTTAATACAACAACAGCCCCGCTGAAAATATGATTAACCACGAGACTCGCTGAGGTGCAGGTATTTTGCCGTCTTCGCAGGCGCGTCGTCTGCCGACCCCGGACAGCCGAGACCGAGCGCTGGCGTAGCAACGCCAGACAGCGACGGCAAAAATACCTGCACCGAAAGAGAGTTTCGCAACTATTTTCGCTTGAACGAAACCTCCTGTACGCCCGCCGCATACGGCGCGACTTGGTACTGCTGGAAGATAAACGTCACGGCGTCCGCACTTACGATGAACGTCTCGTAATTCTCCACTTTCGCCTCTGCTCCTTCCTTGAAATATGCTTCTCTCAGCGTCTTCGACAGTTCTGCATCCGCCTTCGACGCCACCTCTCCGAGAGTCATTCCTATCATCGACAGCGCATCGTTTAAAGAAAGCTGCTTGCCGGTCGAGAGTTCGTAGTTCAACCCCACTATGCCGGTATTCGGATGCGCCCCGCCCATGTAACTGGAGATCGCGAGACGCGTGCTTGCCATCCCGTCACCTACATAGAGCTTGTCGTACGTAGACATTAATTCGTACTTTGCACTCGTCACCAACGTATCCGGCGAGTCGGATGTGAATTCTGCAGCCGCATCTGTGACGAGGCCTTGTACCTGTGTGTCTATCGCCGGAATCCCGAACTGTGGGTAGCGCATCGAAACTTTGAACACGTCGTTTTCTTCTTCAAGCGTCTTTTCCGTTAACTGTATTTGTGGCGTTTCTTGTTTTTCTTTTTGCTCCGGCACTTGTGCTGCCCGTTCCGGGCGCATATATGCCCACAGCCCGAATGCAATAAAAGAGAGAATGATGACAGCGACTATTGAAATACCCATTCTCATGGGCTCACGATACCACATTCACGTGCTCACGTATGAACGATTTGATTCGCTCGGCATCTGCTTCCTGTATTTCGAATCGCTCTTTCTTCCCTTCAAGTTCCCTGTATCCTGTCGGCAATTCTGGGTTCTTGCCAACAGCCTCGCGAATCGTCGCCTCGAATTTAACAGGGAGCGCCGTTTCAAGGCAGAGCAAGGGAATGTCTTTCTCCCGATGCTCTAAGCCAACATGAAGTCCGTCGGCTGTGTGAGGATCGATAAGTACACCATACAGCTCGAAAACGCTCTTAATGGTACGTAGCCTATCTTCATGCGTGCTCGAACCGGCGACGAATCCATCTTGTCTTGTCTTTTCGATCTCGGGGGGTGAAATATTGAATGAGCCGCCATTTGTGAGATTTCCCCACAGTTCGCTCATGCGCGCCGCGTCACGCCCCACGAGATCGAATATGTATCGCTCGAAATTCGAAGCTTTCGATATGTCCATAGAGGGGCTCGAGGTAACCGCGACCTCGCTCCCTTTTCTCGGACGATACACGCCCGTTCGGAAAAACTCTTCGAGAACATCGTTCTCGTTCGTCGCAAGCACAAGCTGCTTTATCGGCACCCCCATTTTTCTTGCAACATATCCAGCAAGAATGTTCCCGAAATTCCCCGTCGGCACCGCAAATGAAACTTGTTCTTCGTTTGATCTCGAAACTTTCAAATACCCCCACACGTAGTAGACGACTTGCGCTGCGATGCGCGCCCAATTTATAGAATTCACGGCGCCAAGGTTGAATTCTTTTTTGAAGGAAGCATCGTCATTAACTTTTTTCACCGCGTCCTGGCAATCATCGAATGTGCCTTTGATTGCGATATTGAAGATATTCGCGTCATCGAGCGTGTACATCTGTTTTCTCTGAAAATCACTCATGCGCCCATAAGGCGAGAGCATAAAGACGCGCACCCCTTTTCTTCCGCGCATTGCGTACTCTGCGGCAGAGCCGGTATCGCCAGACGTCGCACCAAGAATATTCAGTTCCTCCCCACTAGAAGAGAGCGCGTATTCGAAAAGCCTGCCGAGGAATTGCAGCGCGATATCTTTAAATGCGAGCGTCGGGCCATTCGAAAGCCCAAGTATGAAAAACCCAGGCTCTAACTCCTTTAGAGGCACGATGTCCTTGCCAAAAACTTCTTCCGTATACGTCGCATCGACAAGTTTCTTAAGATCTTCCCCAGGAATGTCATCAATGAATTTCGAGAGAATTTTGAAAGCAACGTCAGAATATCCCATTCCTCGCATCGCCTGCAGTTCACCTTGAGAAATTCTCGGATATTCTTCGGGAACGTATAATCCTCCGTCTGGCGCAAGCCCTTCAAGAAGAATGTCGAGGAATGCGCGCGAGCCTGGATTTCCCCGTGTCGAGACGTAACGCATGCGCTACAAATTTAGGTAATAGGAATTTGTTTCGTGCGATTTGAAACCAAGCTTTTGATAGAGCTCATTTGCAGCAAGCCGAGAAGGCCGGCTGGAAAGCTGGATAACTCGCGCCCCCTGCGCCCGCGCTCGTTCGATCAATTTCTCGCTGAGCATTTTGCCTATCCCTTGCCCACGCTGTTTTTCGTCTACCACAATATCCTCGGCTTGAGCAATGATGCCTTCCGGCTTGCGAACGATAGCAAGTTCACCCATTCCCACTATTCTCTCTCCATCCTTCGCAACCCACAATTCGAGTGAATCATTTTCTACAATACTTTTGAGTAGTTCACTAGTGCAGAGAGGCACACGTTCCGACAATTGCCGAAGTAGCACATTGATATCGCCAAGCGCTTCTTCTGTTGCCTTAGTGAGCTTTTCGATCATCATGCTTCGCATCATACGCGCTGTTTCGAAGTAGCGCTACAATAAGCGCATGCGATTCGCCTTGCTCGTTGGTGCGGTTTTGATTGTGCTAACTGCGTTTGTATTTACGATGAAACCCGAGCACGAGGCGCCGCAGAGTACGCCACATTCGTCGGAAGCAGCAAGCTCCACGGTACTAGCGGCAAAGCAAGATTCAGTTCAGCGTTATCGGGTTTTAAAAGTCATTGATGGCGACACGCTTGCCATCGAGATGAATGGAAAGAACACGACGTTGCGGCTTATCGGGCTCGACACGCCAGAAACCTCGGACCCGAGAAAACCCGTGCAATGCTTTGGCGTCGAAGCATCTCTCATGGCAAAAGAATTATTATCAGGCCAGAATGTCACAATAGAAACAGACGCGTCCCAAGGAAAATTCGACAAGTACAACCGCGTACTCGCCTACGTATACTTGCCGAATGGCACCCTATTCAATGAATACATGATTGCTGAAGGATTCGGGCACGAGTACACCTACAACCTGCCATACAAATACCAAACGCAATTCAAGGCTGCGGAGAAAGCAGCGCGACAAGAGAAGAAAGGGTTGTGGGCAGATGATGCGTGTGCGCTTGAATCTACTCGCGCCCCCACGCAGCAATCTACCGTAACGCCCGCGCCGAAAAGTGGCGCGTATGAATGCGCCGCAAACACCTATAACTGTGCAAGCTTTTCCATGCAAAAAGAAGCACAGGCAGCGTTCGAGAGCTGTGGCGGAAACGCAAATGACGTGCATAAGCTCGATAGCGATAAGGATGGAGTCGTGTGCGAGAGCTTACCGTAGCCTGTCCCCAATCAAGCCAACCCGGAGAACAAAGAGGGCTATAATCACATGTGATGTCCCATGTCTTCGCCCACCTGTCGATGCTCGCAATCGCGGTCGTGTCGTTGCCCGTATTCGTACTTGCCGCTGCTGGGGACATGCGCGACCCAACTGCCGCGGAAAAACAAGAACTGCAACTATTGGGATTAAAGGGAGAGAAAACTACCGATAAAGAATTGTCCCAACTACGAGGCGGATGTGGGGAAAGCCCGTATGCTTTTCTACTTACCAAGTACAAACCCGGAGCACAGAGCTCAAAGGAGGGGCAGGCGGGGATAACAAAACTCAATTCAGATTTTGCGTGCCGCTTATCCAAATTCATAAAAAAATATCCGAGTGTTTGTATCATTAGCGCATATAGATCCGTCGCTACCCAGACAGTTTTGTGGAACCAAGCATTGCAAAAATATGGAAGCGCGTCGGCTGCACGAAAATGGGTGGCCCCGCCGGGTTCATCCATGCACAACAAGGGACTAGCGGCGGATCTATGTAATGTGCCCGGTGGTGCTCGAGGCGATGCCGCATCGTTCGGACTCACATTCCGAATGGGCCACGAACCGTGGCACATAGAACCAAATGGTTCTGTCAGCGGAACACAGCCGGACGGCGGCGCTCCCGCGAATACATCACCCACTTCTGGATTGGGGGATTCACTGCGTCAAGCGATGGGGCTCGACCAACCTCAGCCACAAGCGCAACCCGCGATACCTCCACAACCTGCGCAAGCGGTACAACAACCAACACAGTACTTTCAACCGCAGCAAGCAGCACCTCAACAAGCGGGACAACCTGGGCTTACAGGAACGCCAACATCTGGCAGCCCTGGCAATACAGTAACGCCGATTGGAAGTTCCGTGCCGATATCAAGTTCTCCTCTTAGTACCGACGAGGGAGTGCAATTCGAAGATACAAAACCTTCAATTGGCGACCAGCTTATGGCGCTCGCATACGGGACATCAAGCCTCATGTCTTCCACAGAAATCGCTACAAGCGTGCCGATTTTCGTTTCGGAAAAAGATTCTGCTGGGTTGAAAAGTTCCGGTAAATCCGGAACGACCACTTCTTCAACTTCGTCCTCGCTGGGCGAGAAAGATACACTTCACCCTACGCAGACATTCGTTTCAGGCGATCTAAGTTATCGCGGAGGAAATGGAGTCGCACAAAACGACATTCTTGTATTCTTGAGAGACATGCGTGCACGCCTCCTTGCGGCGCTCGAAATACTGCGCCCATTCAGCTTGCGCACTATATCTGTTGAACCCGATGAATTCTCAGAGTGACTCTAGAATCGCTGCTATAATTCAGGCGCATGGAGTTGAGGAGAAGCAGTGGCGCTGTGGCATCCGTAACCGCTCTCTTTGTAATTGCGATTGCTGTGCCATACAGCGCTTTCGCAGCTAACCCACTCGGTGTTCCTGCGACAGAGGCGGATATCCCTCTTATGCGCTATGCGGGATACAAGGACCCAAAAGTTGGACAGCTGTGGAACCCGAGCGACCCAAACATTGGCAAAGACGCCGGCGAGGTAAAACAATGGCTAGCTAAACACGCAGCGAAAAATGTTCAGGTTGCATGTTTCGAGCCAGAATTCGCAAAAAAATTGAAAGCGTTCATGGAAGCGGCGCCAGGTGGTCCACCGATAATCACCGACGGATATAGAAGCCCGCAGGCACAAGCAAGGCTTCCGCGGGGGAGTACAAAAGTTGGCCCATGTGGCTCGTATCATCAATACGGACTCGCCGCTGACTTTAACTCGAAGGCAAACTTGCAATGGATGCATGCAAATTCGCGTAACTTTGGCCTTAGGCCAATAACAGGGCCTGGCGGGTGGGACCCCGGACATTTTCA
Source organism: Candidatus Kaiserbacteria bacterium (assembly GCA_016217965.1). Classification (GTDB taxonomy): domain Bacteria; phylum Patescibacteriota; class Minisyncoccia; order Phycocordibacterales; family UBA2100; genus UBA10103. The sequence continues at coordinate 95,129 of JACRFI010000016.1, read as the reverse complement.
GGATATGCGTGGTATTTTTGGTCAATGCGGCGCGTGCTCTGGAGGTCCAGGGGGAGAACTTACAAATGTGCCAAGCGGTAGTGGAGGCGGACCCCAATCCCTCGGCCAATCCCTACGGCAAGCGCTTGGCCTTGAGCAGCCGCAACAACAACCCCAGCAACAAATGCCGCAACAGCAACTCCAACAGAGCCAGCAGCCCCTGAACTATTTCCAAGGAGCCCAATCGGTTCCCGCAAACGATACGGCGGGCACTACCCTCTTGCCCGGAGAGATAGGCACAACATCAAAAACAAAAGTTGGAACCGGTTCATCCTTCGATGACTTTTTGGATGACGAGACTTCCGGACAAAAAGGTTCCTCCATTGCAGACAAATTGCTCGAGCTTGCGTACGGCACTTCGACAATCGGCTCAGCAAGCGACATCGCGACGAGTGTGCCTATATTCATAGATGGAAAAGATAAAGGCAGCATCATGAGTGGAACGCAGAAGACATCATCATCGAGCCTTCAGGCAAGTACCTCTTGGGCTTACCACCCGACGCAAACTTTTATTTCTTCCGACCTATCATTCCCTTCTCTCGGAACCTCGGAAACGAGACAGGATGTGCTTTTTTACCTGGCGGATATGAAAGAGCGGCTCTTGTGGGCTCTTGAAATGTTGCGGCCATTCAGCCTGCGAGCCTCTCTACAAGGAGAGGGTGGCGACTTCTACGCAGAGTAGTATTCGCTCCCTCGTGCTATACCCCATGAGATAAAAGCGCCAAAATCTTCTCTCGAAGTAATTCTGTTTTGCATGCAATACGTCGTTAACCAACTGTACACTTCCTATCTCACGGGGTATACTCCCTCAACTAATGGGATTCACTAAGTACACGACACAAAAGCAGGAAGAGCGCGTGCGCATGAACGAGGGCATCCGCGCTCGCGAAGTGCGCGTGCTCGGCCCTAACGGCGAGAACTACGGCGTAATTCCTATAGAGGAAGCTTTGAAAAAAGCTCGCGAGGCCGGGCTTGATCTCATCGAGGTCTCTCCGAACGCGAATCCGCCCGTCGCGAAAATCGCAGACTATGGAAAACATAAGTACGAGCAGAAGAAAAAAGACAAGGAGGTGAAGTCAAAAGTGCGCGTGTCCGAGACAAAGGAGGCGCAGGTCAAGATAGGAACCTCGACGAACGACATGAACATCAAGGCGTCGAAGATAGGGGTGTGGCTTCGAGAGGGCCACCGCGTCAAAATAGACCTCTTTTTATGGGGAAGGTACAAGTATATGGACTTCAATTTCCTCAAGGAACGATTGGAACGCTTCCTTGCAATCATCCCGGAATCGTATAAAGTAGCCGACGAGATACGGAAAAGCCCTAAGGGCCTCTCGATAGTCATCGAAAAGGACCCTTCGAAAAAGCCCACTTCAAAGCCTCAGGCTGCGAAGCCGGAAGCTGGTGTTCCTGTGTCCCAAGAAGAATCAATATGAAAGGCAACAAATCATATTCAAAGAGACTGCGAGTAACCAAAAAGGGCAAGATAGTCGCTCGAGTCCCTGGCCACAACCATTTCAATGCAAAGAGAAGCGGCGGAGAGAGACAGCGCCGCGCACGGGCCACAGGTTTGCGCACAGCGATGGACGCTACTGCAAAAAGCAGATACTTGAATTAACAACCCTTCGACAAGCTCAGGGTAAAATTCTCATAATTTTATGGCACGCGTTAAACGAGGTACACAGAAGAATAAGCGCCGCAAGAATATCCTTGCGCAGACAAAAGGCTATCGCTTCGGGAGAAAGTCAAAAGAACGCGTAGCAAAAGAAGCCATTATGCATGCCGGAGTGCATGCGTTCCGCCACCGCCGCACGAAAAAACGTGAATTTAGGCAGCTTTGGACACTTCGCCTTAACGCAGCCCTTCGGGAGGGCGGTTTTCCTTCATACAGCAAATTCATCGGCGCACTCAAGAAAAAGAACATTGCGCTTGATAGGAAATCTCTGTCCACATTGGCAATGACACACCCAGAGGCTTTCAAACGTTTGGCTGAGCAGATAGTCTCTTAGTTGGCACATCTCGCCCCGTAGCCAGCGCGCAGTGCTGTGGTACTGGGGTCGCGGCGCTCGCGAAGGACCATCCAGAAGCTTTTGCCCGCTTGGCAAAACAAGTTGTCTAGAGGATAACCTCTGCCCCCTTCCCGGTGGCGCTCCAGCCATCGTAATTCTTGAATACAAGATTAAGTTCCTCCTTGTCTTTCATGACGCGTTCGATGAGGCGCTCAACGAGTGCCTTCGGGTCGGAATCGAAATATATCTTGTCGTTCGGGCGGTGCGCTGCATCGATGATGCGCCTCAACTCTTCATCCGTCTGCCACGAGCCTTCGAGGATGCCGATGGGGCGCCTGTCTTCAAAGGAAACGGCAAATTCATTGATAGTGCCAATTCTCCCGCACCCAATTACCATTGCGTCCGCGGAACGAACCAGGAGAAGATCACGCCCTGCGTAGCCAAAGCCAGTGTAGACAACAACATCCATATATTCGAGCGGCAATTTATATACTTCAACGTGCTCGCGTTCCGTTGATGCCGGAGAAAACCCAATTGAAAAACCGCATTCATCCTTTGCCCCCATCGCTGCATACATCGGAAAACCCGTTGTCGCGCCAGTTACGATGATGGCGCCCTGTTTTGCTATCTCGCGCCCTACTTCCTTTGCTTTTTCAAATGCATCAAGCCCACAATGCCCTGTTTCTGCCGCTCCTGACACTCCCACCTTCACAACGCCATATCCACTCGGAAGGCGGCAAAAATTCTTGGGAACTGCCGTATGGTTCGGATGAATTGTACGAACGCTACTCGCCATGACGTGTCATTCTATCACCCCATTAGAAGCTTCGCCTCATGCATCCACAGCACGATTCGTACACATTGTTCGAAAGGTAAAGACACTCGTAGCTACGAAGAGCTTCTAACGGGGCAGGGCGCCTTTTTCGCCGCCGCGTGCGCTGCCAAGAAACATAAGCGCGGCAATGCTGCCGAGAACGTCCATCAGAAGATCGAGTGACGTATCGAAAAGATAATTCGACTCTCTGGGCATGCCAACGACGACTTCAAATAGCTCCCACAGGAGCCCTACAACAATGACGAGAGCAAGTATCCACGAGCCGGGCGGTACGATTCCTTTAAGTGCAAATATCCAGCGTGCCGCAAGCGCCACCCATACGCCGCCGAGGAAATGGAGCAGAATATCGTACCACCAGAAAACCCAATGAAGGTAGAGCCAAAAACCAAGGAAGTATAGGAATGCGATAACGGCAAGGAGGGTGAACTGCACGAATAAAAGTCGGCGCGCTTCCATATCGCAAGTATTGCCAAAATATGCCTAAACCACAACACCCACCTTTGCGGTGGGTGCGACGGGTGCGGCGAGTACGGCAAGCCTGGGCTTGAAGTCCAGGTGGGTTTCCGCAGCATGTAACCCAAGGGTCACAGCGATGTAGGAATCCCGGAGAAATACCAAGCAGGTTTTAGTACCAGCCGCTCGCCTGACTATAACATCCCTACAAGAAACACAAATGAAGATAAATCTATTTTGTCAGATTTCGTTCGTTGCGAACGGTTATGGCAATATCAAGCATCTCATCTACACGGTGAGTAAGAAGCGCGAGAAACTCGTTCGCAAGTTCGACATCACTTTTTTGCAAGAGGTCTTCAGGAAAATATATAGCCTCGCGTAAGGGCACTGGGAGCGAGATTATTACATCTCGCACGAATTGCCCGTTATCATCCTCATATGCCTTCTTCAAGCGTCGCAACTTATCAATCAGAATATCAAGCGCTTGTCGCGAAAGGCGAGATAATTCAACATATATAACCGAGGGTTTCCTGTCGAGTTCTCTTAATCCGTTATCGAAACCCAACTCGAGAAGTCGTTTTACAAAGCGATCTTCTCTGTTCCTTATGCGAGGATACATAAAAAATGCTGCAAAGAATTCAAAATCAAAATATGCGGCTTTGCCGCTCGAATCAATTTTAATATTATTATTCTCTGGGCCATACTTAGCTCCTTTATCGGGATCCTTGAAAATAATCCTGAGAATTTCTTCATCCGCCCTTCTTTCGTCACTAGAAGTTTCTTTAGCAATTTTTTCAATAGGCATGCCATATGATGCAAAAGTGTCCCCGTAAAAAACACCGAAACGCCGCACTCGCGTTCGCACAACATCCGACACATTTATCACCCCCTTCAAAAGGCGCACACATAACATTTGACCCGCGCTGTGATTTTCAATCTCATGAAAAGTATGATCAGCCTCATCTTTGATGAGCCTCGATGCTCCTTGTTCCATTCCTGACTGAGGAACTACAGAAGATTGAGATGGATCTGCCGAGACGAGCTTTGGGAGTTTTTTAAAACTAAAATCTTCTGACATATAAATAATGCCCGCCCTAATTACTCTGACCATTTTGAACGCTCCCTAAGATTAACTGTCGAGACTTCAACAGAATCTTCGCCTCCAGCTTGACCGCCAACAGGTACTACCGACCTTGGAGACTCACTAATCATTTAGAGACTATAACAACTCGCGCGCTATTCCAAAATCCCGTCAAGATTCACGTCGTACAAAATCTCTTCATGAATGACGCGGTAGTTAGTGAGCTCGTCGGACTTGAACCAGTGCGATATTTCCAGGTTCGCCTCATCCACTGAACCCGATGCGTGCACAAGGTTTCGGACAGCGCGGCCATCTTCGTCTGCCATTTGGTACGAATCGAGGACAAAATCACCACGAATGGAGCCGACGTCGGATGTGAGAGGCTCTGTGCCCCCCGTTACCTTCCGTACGATCTTCACCGAGTGGGCTCCTTGCCACACCATCGCTATGACAGGCCCGGATGAGAGGTATTTTTTCAAATTTGCCAAGATCTTCGCCGTAATTTCTAGTGGATCTGTCGAGGGCGGTGTCATTCCTTTGTCTTGGTATCCCTTGATTGTTTTTTCCCCTGTCACTCGGCGCCAATTCGGGTCGAGCGTATAGTGCGCCTCAATGTGTGCAGCGCTCGGCACAAGCATCTTCATCCCAACAAGCTTCAGGCCCGTTCCCTCGAATCGTTTTATTATCTCGCCGATAAGCGAGCGCTGCACACCGTCAGGTTTTATAACAACAAGCGTGCGTTCTTTGCTGTGATGGTCAGCTGGCATAAAAAATGATCTTACGTCCTTACGATGCGCAGCATCATATACTGCATGTCGCGAAGAGTCTAGCTAGTACGACGGCATCAACGGATCAGGCGCATATGGATCCGCGGGTTGGTCTGCCGCATATTTCTTTTTTATCTCGTCTTCCACTCCCTGCCTGTCTCGCCCATACGTGCTGTAGGAAAGATTCTTTAACTCTTCGACGCGGCTGTAGTCGATTGGTGGCATTTTAACGGTCTTGATAGTGAATGGGCGCGCAGGGACACCATTCACCAGGAGCGCAACGCTCGCATGGTAATTCTGCTGGTTCTCAAGGTCATTGCGTGTAAAAACCGGGTGGAACTGTTTCTCGAGGAATTCAGCGTCGGTCGTACCGATGCGGAATACCATTTTCGTACCCACGTTACCGATGACTGCGTCACGAATCTTCTCTTCAAGCTGCGCAATGAATTGGTGCGCGATGGTGAGCGACAACTTATATTTTCGAGCCTCAGAAAGGATGGTGCCGATTGATGGCGTCGCGAAGTTCTGGAATTCGTCGATGTAGAGGTAGAAGGTCGGCAGATCCGCCGTGCGCATGTCGACGCGGGAGAATGCCGCCTGCAAAAATTTCGAAACGAGAACAAGGCCAAGAAGCGATGTGTTCCTGTCCCCCAACCGTCCCTTGGACAAGTTCGCGAGAAATATTTTTTTGCCGTCTAGAATCTCCCGGAAATCAAATGCACTTTTTTCCTGCGCAACAATCGGGCGCATGATGTCGTTCGCGAGGAACACATCGAATTTCGATGTGATGTACGGCGCGACATTCTCAAGTGATGGGTCTCCACCAGCTTTTTCCGCGATGCCTCTCCAGAATTGGATGATGACAGGGTTCGGGCACCGTGCGAGCTTCAGATTTCTGAAAGCTGGGTCAGCAAAAATGCGCGGTATCTCAAGAAAGGTCGAACCAGAGTCTGGATCTTCAACTACAAGCTGCACGGCGTTGCGGTAGTATTGCTCGAACATCGGGCCGAACGCTTCGGGAACATCGGCATACAATTTCCTAAATATCCCATACACTTCATCGACAACGAACGTCTTCATCTCAGGTTTCGAACGGTCGTACTCGAGCATGTTGAGGCCCATCGGGCGAGGAGTATATGCAGGATCGAAGTAGATCACGTCCTTCATCCTCTCAGGAGGGACGGAGGCAAGAATATCCTCAATGTCAGTGCCATGCGGATCAATATAGGCGACGCCATCGCCATTTTTCATGTCCTGCAGGATCATGTTCTTGAGAAGCGACGTTTTACCGGTACCGGTCTGCCCTATCACGTAGCAATGGCGGAGGCGATCTTGTTGGCCGAATTTCACCTCTTTCTCCTCGGCGCCATAGTGGTTTATACCGACGACAATGCCGTCCTCCGGCATCTCGACGGGCGAAGGGGCCTGCTTCGCGTATGATTTCTTCAATTCTCTGGATGTGGTGACGCGCTGCGCGGTGAAGTGGAATATCGCCGTGATCTCCGAGAGCGAAAGCGGGATGGAATACGACGCATCGAACGAGCGAAAAGTGAAATCGCGGAGGAATCCAGAAAGATTCCATGACGAGACCGTCTTGAATTTAAGCCCGTTGCCTCGCGGATCATCGAATTGCTTGAATGGCGCTTCGAGGTTCTGGATGAGCTCCTTCGCTCTTTCCGCGTTCGGCGCAGATGCAACAATCCGAATGATGGTCGGCGTAATACGGCTTTTAATCTTTCTCCCTATCTCTTCGTTCGCAACCTGGTCTGGATTGCGGCGATATGTGCTGTCCTTTTCATGTTGCAACTGTTTCTCAGATTTAAATGTCATTTCAGCCAATTCCTTCACTTGGTCAAGAAAGTGGCTTTCCGGCGTTTTGAGCGCTTTGTGTATCATCTTCCCTTTCTCCAATTTTCTGATGATGCGTTTGTAGTGCTCGTTGTACCGATCGCCGTCGTTGCCAACCACAATTTGGAGCGCCGCGCCTTCACCATGTTTTGCTATCTTCGCAAATGCCGCGAGCGTCACGTTCATCGGGTCATGCTCGAACATCTCCGGAGTTTTGAGAGGCCATGCCGGATGCTGCGTGAACGCAGCGTATGCGCCGACATGCGAGCCCTCGTAATTGAAAATGTTGTAATCACCGCGGCATTCCGTTATTTTCGCGTTTGGGAAGACAGACGACATCAACCGCTCTGCAAGCGCCTGGCGTGCACGCGGTACCGCAAGATAGAGCGATGCCTCTTCCGTGCCCTCGCCCACCGCAAGTTCAAGCGAAAAACCTTCATGCTTGCTTATCAAGGGAAGCAGGCCGGCGTAGAGCTGTTCGGATGAGGAGAGGATCTGTTCAAGCTTTTGCTGCTGTTCTGTCTCCTTGGAACCCTCACTATGTGCCTGAGGCTGTATCTCAAAGAGCACCATCTTAAGAGAGCGCATCATTTTTTCCGCTGGTTTCGCGCCATGCTGCGGCAGGCCCTGCGCAATGTACCGGACGAGCGCACGATGCAAATCGTCCTCAAGGTGTGGGCTCTTCATTTTTGCAACGACCGTAAGTGCGTTACGGATGCCGTGCAGCTGCACGATCTTGAGAAGCTCGTCTATCTGGGCATCATGCGTCTCAGGCTCGAGTTGCAGAGCTTGACGCATTGCTTCATGTTCCGGAAGAACCACTGCTTCATGGAGTACGGTCGCGGCAGGCGTTGCCGCATATTCAGCTATCTCACGTTTTGCGATGCGTTCTTGCTCTAATTTGTTGCCCGCTGTCTCCAACTCTTCCTCTTTTTGTTTTACCCTATCGCGCAAATAGGCTAACTCCTCTTCAGGAGTCTTAAATTTCCCTTGGGAAGCGGTGGTATGCAGCCGCTCTCCCATCGCAGAGCGAGGAGGCATCTCGGGATTATATCATCTCATCTCGAGCGTTCTCGCGCCGATGTCGCGACGGAAGTACATTCCGTCGAAATGGATCTTGCTGATGCCTTCATATGCTTTATCGAGCGCCTCGCTCAGCGTCGCGCCAACGCCAGAAACACTTAACACTCGCCCGCCGCTTGTAACCAACAGCCCATTTTCTTTTTTGGTTCCTGCATGAAATACTACAACGCCTGGGACTTTCTCTGCTTCGTCAATACCAGTAATTGGTAGTCCTTTTTTATAGTCATCTGGGTAGCCGCCTGATGCAACTATGACCGTTGCAGCAAACCCAGAATGCCACTCGAGTTTTTGCGAGAGGATGGTGCCGCCCTCGCTCGCCTCCAGAAGATCAAGAAGGTCGCTTTTCATAAGCCGCATATATACCTCCGCCTCAGGACAACCGAATCGAGCATTGAACTCAATGACCTTCGCCCCATTTTTCGTCATCATGAGTCCGGGATACAGAAGTCCTTGGAAAGGCGTGCCCCTATCTGACATCCGCAGAATAGTCGGGGCAACGATACGCTGACGTATGTCTTCAATCTGAGCATCAGTTACCCAAGGAAGCGGCGCAATTACGCCCATACCTCCAGTATTTTTCCCTGTATTCCCGTCGCCTGAGCGCTTATGGTCTTGCGATGTTGGAAATATCAAGAAGTCTTTTCCGTCAGAAAGCGCATGGATAGAAATTTCTGGTCCTTCGAGAAACTCTTCGATAACGACCTCATTTCCTGAATCTTTGAATATCTTTTTTACCATTACGTCGTTCAGAAAACTTTCTGCTTCCTCCAGAGTTTGGCAAACCATGACGCCTTTTCCTAGTGCGAGCCCACTCGCCTTTACGACAATCGGCGCGCCCTTAGCGCGAACATAAGAGACAGCTTTTTCGTATTCGGTAAATACTTTAAACTCAGCCGTCGGAACGCCTGCTTCCCGCATGACTTCCTTCGCAAATGCTTTGGAGCCTTCGAGTTGCGCGGCGACTTTCGATGGACTCCATATCTTCAGCCCCCGCGCCCTGAACACGTCGCCGATGCCTCCTACGATAGGATCGTCCGAGCCTGCCACGGTAAACCCAATCTTTTTTTCGACAGCAAAATCTGCCAACTTCTCAAATTCCATCACACCAATGGGAACCGTTTGCCCGACGTTATCCGTACCCCCATTTCCTGGCGCAATGTATATCTTTCCGACACGAGGAGACTGCTTCAGCTTCCATGCAATCGCGTGCTCCCTTGGATATGCGCCGACAACTAGTACATCCACTGCCATTTCGGCATTGTATTACACTTTCGTAAGTATTTCTGGCCCGCTTTTTGTGACAAGCACTGTGTGCTCGGCGTGTGCGGTTCGGCTTTTGTCCTTGGTTCGATACGCATGTCCATCTCTCCCGGCATCGACACGCAACTCCCCGGAACCGCGTGTGAACATCGGCTCGATTGCGATGATGTGCCCCTCAACGAGAGTGTCTCCCTCTCCCGGCATGCCGTAATTAGGAATGTGAGGCTCTTCGTGAACGGTACGCCCGACACCGTGTCCGCTTAAATTTCGAGGGAATCCGAGCTTATATTTTTTTGCCACACGTTCGATTGCATGCCCAATGTCGCCTGTGTTGCCGCCCACCTTTGCTGCCGCAATGCCCGCCTCTAGCGCCTCATATGTTGCTTGCACTAATTTCTCGTCCTCAGGATCGCGATTTTCTCCTGCAATAATCGTGACCGCGTGGTCGGTATAGAAACCATCATGGACGATACCAAAATCGAGTGAGACAACATCGCCGTCTTGTATGACCTCGCTACTTACACCAGCAGGAGCATGGACTATCGTATCGTTTATCGAAACACTTAAGGCAGAGGCAAATGGATTCTTATCTTTCCCATATTCGTAATCAAGAAATGCGGGGCTGTCTCCGTCAGCTCGTACGAGTTCGAGCGCTTTTTTCTCAAGATCCTTCACCGAGACTCCCGGCCTCACGATGGCTGCGAGTGTTTGTAAGTGTTGCGCGAGACGCCTACCGCCTTCGCGGAGCGCCTCTATTTCGCTGCTATTTCTCGCAATCATCAGATTATTTTATTCCAAGGCACTCGATAACTTTTTTGTGCACATCTTCCATAGAGGGAGAGCCGTCTATGCGGAACACTGTGCGCCCCCGAGAGGCAAGCATTTCAAGCTGCGGCTCAACCTCCGTCTTATGCCAACCTAGCCGCTTTCGTATCGCTTCTTCCGTGTCGTCATTGCGCCCTCTTAGAAGGAGGCGTTTGATGCTTTCCTCTTCGGACAATTCTAGCGCGATAATTTTATAATCCTCACGTTTATAGAATTGCATCGCATCGTCCCACGCGCGGCTTTGGTCAGGACGCCGTGCGAGCCCATCTGCGATGATGTGTTCGCTTCCCGTGAATTGCCGCACTAGAGCATCCGTTGTGAGATAGATAGGCATGAAATCTGGCATCAACTTCCCTACCTCGATAACTTCTGCGGTCAGCGTGCCGCTGTACGAGCCGCTTGCAACCATATTTCTGAGGAGCTGCCCCATGTCAATGTGAATGACACCCTGCTCACCACGCTTTTTCAAGGCATCAATGAGCAATTTTACCTGCGTGCCCTTACCGGAACCCTGTGGACCAAAGAAAAGAACGGTGATGGGATTCATGAGCCGAGATTGTACCCTTCTTTTTTAAGAATATCTATTACCTCCTGGACCGTTTGCTGCAGCGCGCCATCCGCATTCACCACGCGATAATCATATTGCGGAGAATGCATGCGTATCTCTTCTTCTGATATTTTCATCCGCTCCTCAAATTCTTTTGCACTCCACTCCGGATTCCTCGCGCGAAGCCTGCCACGGAATTGCTCCATCGATTCAGGCATAATGAATATCGTTGTTGCGCCATATCTCTCTTTCATGAGGCGCGCGCCTTCAATATCAACCTGCGCGAAAAGTGTCTTGCCTTCAGCGAGTTTTTTCTCCAGGTCTGGTAGATACGTTCCGTAGTATGTGTTAAGTGCCGGCACAAAGCGATGTTCGGGAATCTTGCCCGCATTCATTTCAGAATCGAACTGCTCTTGCGAAAAAAAGTGGTAATCAACGCCATCCTGTTCCCCGGGCCTCATTACTCGCGTCGTTGCAGTCACAAGCCGGGCAACATTCGAATGCCGCGCCATGATAGCGCTTATGACCGCATTCTTTCCGCTTCCCGATGGCCCCGCGAGGACTACAACTTGCTTAGACATACCAAAGTATCAAGTAACAAGTATCAAACAAGTGAATAAGTATCAAGTATCAAAATGTCCTGATACTTGATACCTGGTACTTGATACTTACTTCGATCAGTATTCCCTGATCGAAGTTTGTGCGTCTATTTTTTTCACGAGATCCAAAACGACTGATACAACAATGAGAAGCGCAGTGCCGCCAATTGTAACCGCCGTAAGTCCAGTCACCCCCTGGAGAATTATTGGGAGAACCGCGATGATTCCGAGAAAGAGCGCACCTACGAGCGTGATGCGCGTAATGATATTGCCAAGGTATTCGGCAGTCATTATTCCAGGGCGCACGCCTGGTATGAACGCACCGTTCTTTTGCAGATTCTTTGCTATCTGGTGCGGCTCAAACGTGATTGCCGTATAGAAGTACGTGAAGAGGAATACGAGGAAGAAGTACAAGATGCCATACACCCATTGGTTACTAAGAAACGTGACCGCGGCAGAAGCGCCGCTCGCGAGCCATTCGATCGGTGAGCGCGAGAGAAACGTCGCTATCATCTGAGGAAAGAGAATGAGGGAAAGGGCGAAGATTATTGGAATGACTCCCGCCTGGTTCACTCGGAGGGGAAGGTACGTCGAGATGCCGCCGAGAACCTTCATCCCCCGCACACGACGCGCGTACGTAACAGGAACTGGACGTTCGGCTTCAGTAATGAATACGACGCCCGCGGTGATCGCAACTGCCGCGGCAAGAAATGCAATGTACGCTGGAAGCTGCGAAATATCAAAGCTAAAGGTGGCCTGCGCGACAGCAGCTGGAATCGAGGAGACGATGCCTGCAAAAATGATGAGGGACACGCCATTCCCAACGCCGAATTCGGTTATCAATTCTCCAATCCACATGAGGAGTAGGGATCCGGCTGCAATGACGAACACGTTTGTTGCCGTGCCCAACAGATCGAGTGGCGGCACAATGCCGTTCTGCTCCAGTAGCATAAGGAATGCAAATCCCTGAAAGAACGCCATCGGGACCGTGAGGTAGCGCGAATATTGCATGAACCGCTGCCTTCCCGCGTCCCCTTCCTCCTGATAGAGCGCTTTCAATTTCGGAGAAAGGATGGTCATGAGCTGCATGATAATGGACGCAGTGATGTAGGGACCGACCCCAAGCATCACAATGGAGAGGTTCGAGAATCCGCCGCCAGAGAAAATGTTGAGGAGGCCGAAAAATTGGTTGTTCGCAAGGAACGCGTCGAGTGCCGCGATATTGATGCCTGGAGTCGGGATGGCCGCAAGAATGCGGAATACAACAAGCGCGCCGAGCACAAACAACACGCGTTTCCGGAGCGTCTCATCTTCGATGACAAGCTGGATCTTTCTCAAAAATGAATCAAACATATGCTTATGCGACCGTTCCTCCTGCTTTTTCTATCGCTGCTTTCGCTGAGGCAGTTGCAACACATCCCGATATTGAAAGCTTTTTCGAGATAGTGCCTCCCCCTACGATCTTGCATCGCTCTTTCCCGCGTACAAGGCCTTTCTCCTCAAGCGCCTTCTTTGTAACCGTAGCATTATTCTCAAAAACCTCGCTGAGCCGTTGAAGCGAGATCGCGATTGATCTTGGCCTTGCGACGACTGTGCGGCCTCGGTTCTTTCCGTAGCCGCGGCGTTTCGGAAGCTTCTTGATGATGTCGCGCCATTCTGGGCGTTTCTTCCTTCCCGAGCGCGCGTTCTGGCCTTTTGTACCGCGCCCAGAGGTTTTTCCCCGTCCGCTCGACTGCCCTCGGCCAACGCGCTGCAATGAGCGCTTCGTTGTCCTTCGTAGTGTGTGTAAGCTAACCATACGTTTATCGTTTTTCGGATATTTGCTTCAGGGCTTCAATAGCTGCACGCGCATTGTTTATCGGATTGTGACTACGTGAGAGTATTTTTGCCGTAACATCGGTGACACCACCGAGGTCCAAGACGGTACGAACCGACGAACCTGCCACTAACCCTCTTCCAGGACTTGGGCGTATCTCGACGACAGATGCCGTGTATTTCGCCTCGATGTTATGTCGAATGCTGCGAGTTTTCGTGAGATGAAGCGTGAGCATGTTCCGCTTTGCGGCACGCGTCGCTTTTTCTATCGCAAGTGCAGTATCCGCTGCTTTCCCTAGCCCGACACCGACGCGGCCTTTCTTGTCGCCTATCACGATGCACACGCTGAAATTGAATCTCCTGCCTCCCGCCATGACACGCGCGACTCGGCGAATACCGATAAGCTTTTGTGCGAATTCGCTGCGACGCTCGCCTCCTCGTTGTCCCCCACGATCGCCCCTGCGTCCTCCCCCTCTTCCACGCCGGTCTCGCTGCCCGCCTCTTCCACCCCTTTCATCTTGAGGAGTTGCCACAGCTGGTCCTGCTACTACCGGTGCTCCTGTTGTTTCTTGTGTGTTTTGTTCAGCCATATTGTTTAAAATTGCAATCCCGCTGCGCGCGCCGCGTCGGCAAATGCCTTGATAGTCCCTTGGTATTGAAAGCCTCCTCTGTCGAACACTACGGCACTTATCTTTTTTCCCTCTGCCTGCTTCGCCAGTGTTCTAGCCGCCATCTCTGCCCTCTCTCGGGGTGTTTTCCCTTTCTCTTGGTGCGAGCTCACTGCTGCAAGCGTAACGCCTTTCGAATCGTCAATAAGCTGCGCGACGACACGCGTATTCGATTTGAAAACAGAAAGCCGCGGCCGCGACGCGCTTCCAGAGACCTTCGCGCGTACTCGGCGATGCCGCCTCTCCCTCCTCTCGATGTTCGTTAAAGTTTTCATACGTTGAACTTGATTATGCTGCTGCTGCGGCAGCTTTCTTGCCTTGTTTCTGGCGGACTACTTCCCCTTCATAGCGAATGCCCTTGCCCTTATACGGCTCAGGCTTTTTGAGCGCCCGCACAGACGCCGCGAACTGCCCGACCTTCTCTTTATCGGCACCTGAGACCGAGACGATATTTTTCTCGACCGCGACCGTTATGCCTTCGGGCACGCCAACAATGACTGGGTGGGAGAAGCCGAGCGCGAGCTTAAGATTTTTCCCGGAGAGCTCAGCACGATACCCAATGCCTTCTATCTGCAGCTTCTTAACGAACGGGGTGTTTACGCCTGCCACCATATTGTTGATGTGTGCGGAAAACGTACCCCAAAGCGCCTGTGCAACACGCGTATTCGAATTCGGCGCGACAGAAACCACTCCGTCCGTGATCGTAACAGCAATAGAAGGGTGGAGCTGGCGTGTGAGTGTTCCGCCTTTTCCTTTCACGGTTATCTCGCTCTTCCCGACAGAGACATCAGTCCCTTGCGGAATTGGTATTGTTTTTTTTCCTATGCGGCTCATATATTCAGTATTACCAAATTTCAAACAGTGCTTCGCCGCCGACTTTCTCCTTGCGCGCTTCTTTATCTGTGAGAATTCCGCGTGGAGTCGAGAGTATCAAGGAACCGTGCCCGTAGCGCACAGATACGATCTCGTTCACGCCCCTGTACAGGCGGCGGCCGGGCTTCGAAACACGCTTTACGCCGCGGATAACATGCACTCCGCTCTCGTCGTATTTCAAAGAGACATCGATGGTTTTTTTCACTTTCTTTCCTTTTTTATCCACCGCCTTTACGAAACCGGCATCTTTCAATTTTTCCGCTATCGCCATTTTGAAATTGGAGAACGGCACCGAGACATTCGCCTTTTTGACGGCGCCGGCATTCGTGAGCCGCACTATAAAATCTCCGATCGGGTCAGTTACCATAAAAATAGTTAGTAGTCCAAAGTCATTAGTCCAAAGAAAAATGCGCCACGTTCTCGTATCCCTGTGTTTTCTAATGACTTATGACTTATGACTTGTGACTGCATATGTATCTACCAAGAGGACTTCTTAATGCCCGGGATATTCCCCTGGAGCGCTTCCTCGCGGAAGCAGATGCGGCAAAGATTGAAATCGCGTATAAAACCGCGCGGACGACCGCACTTGAAGCAGCGCCGTACGGTACGGCTTGAGAATTTAGGCTTTCGCTGCGCCTTTACTACCATTGATCGTTTTGCCATATAAATTGGATTGCAGCGCAAGGAGTGGCTTGGAGTCCCTGCACCTCGGCTCGCGCCTTGAGGTTAGAGAAACTCCCGCGTGGCATCATGTTCGGCAGTCAGCTATTCGCTCTTTCCGAAACAGAAGCCCCCCACGAAGCTCGCGAAATATACGCGAGATCGGGGGCACTGTCAATCAGCTTCATTAACTCTGAAGAGGAATACCGATGTGGCGGAGGAACGCTTCTGCCTCCTTTTTATTCTTCGCGGTCGTGCCTATTGTGATAGCAACACCGAAGATATCTTTGATGTCCTCGTCAGCAGTTTCTGGAAACACGGTGTGTTCCTTGATGCCTATCGTGATGTTGCCCATCTCGTCGATGGACGCTGGTTTGATGCCGCGGAAGTCGCGGACGCGCGGAAGGACAATGTTGATGAGCTTATCGAGGAACGAACGCATTCTATTTCCTCGAAGCGTGACTTGGTAGCCAACGGTATCGCCTTTTCGCAACTTGAATGTCGCGATTGATTTCTTCGCGGACCGAGGGGAGGGCATTTGGCCCGTGAATCGCGTTACCCTATCAACGACAAGCTCACGCCTCTTTTTATCTATTGATGCCCCGACACCTGTCGAAACAACAATCTTCGTGACGCGCGGCGCTTGCATTGGTGACGTGTAGTTAAAATCGCCTTTCATGGCGCTGAACGCCCCTCGTATCTTTTCTGCTGCTGGTATGGTTGCCATATTTATATAGTTTGTCCGCTCTTCGCTGCCAGCCGCTGCCGCTTGCCATCCTTCCTTTCTATCTTAATGCGGGTCGGTTTTCCTGACTTAGGATCAAGAAGCATCACATTCGATGCGTGGATCGGCATGGCTTTCTCAATTATCTGGCCCGAACGGCTTCGCCCCGTTGCCCGGCGGTGTTTTTTCATTATGTTGATGCCGTCAATAACGACAAGATCGTCCTTGGGGAGCGCGCGGACAACAGTGCCCGTTTCGCCACGGCTTTTCCCAGCTATCACTATTACTTTATCGCCTTTTTTGATTTTCATACGACTTCGGGCGCAAGTGAGCCGATCTTTTGGTATCCTCGTTCGACTATCTCGCGCGGGATAGGGCCGAACACACGATTCGCTTTTGGCTCCTTCTTGTCTTTTCCTGACTTCTCGAGAAGGACCACTGCGTTCTCGTCGAATCGAATGTACGAGCCGTCCTTGCGCCGAAATGGCTTTGATTGGCGAACAACAACAGCTCGATGAACTTCCTTCTTTTTCACGGTCTTTCTCGGCTGCGCCGTCTGTATCGAGAGAATGACTTCGTCCCCGATCGAAGCATACCGGCGTTTGCTGCCTCCGGGCACCTTAAAGATACGTCCGGTTTGCCCGCCCGAATTGTCCGCTATTTTTACTATGCTTCGGTCTTGTATCATAAAATTATTCTTCTTTCGCCGCAGCGTGCAGCCTCTCAGCTATGACAAAAGATTTGTGCTTCGAGATCGGCCTCGTCTCGCGTATCGAGACCTTGTCACCCACTTGCATCGTATTCCCTGGGTTGTGCACGAGGTACTTCTTGCTGCGCGAGATGTACTTCTTATATTTTGGATGCTTGACGTAGCGCTCCACTCTCACAGTAACTGTGTCTTTCATCGCCGTTTTGACGACGGTGCCGACGAGTACTTTGCCTTTTGAAGTGTTTGGTTCCATACAAGATTCGCAATACTACGCAGACTTCTTATTAGACGCAAGAGACCTAGCTCGTAGCTCAGTGAGAAGGCGGGCGATGTCGCGCCGTAGTGAACGGCCTTCTTTCACATTGCGTGAACGGCTCCCTGCCTCGCCAAAGCGGAATGTGCGAAGCGCTTCCCGCTTCTCGGTGACCTCTTTCTTCAGGTCATCTGCTGAATATTTTTTGAAGTCTGTTTTTTTCATATTTTTATTTATAGCGAGTGTCGTCGAACTATGCGCGAGCTACAACTTTTCCTTTCAGTGGAAGCTTCGTACCTGCCTTGCGAAGCGCCTCACGAGCAATCTCTTCTGAGGCCCCGTCAACTTCGAAGATGACGCGGCCGGGACGCACCTCTACAACGTACCCCTGCACATCGCCTTTGCCGCTTCCCATGCCGACTTCAGCCGCCTTTTGTGTGAACGGCCTGTCAGGAAAAACGCGGGTCCAGATCTTCGCAGTTTTGCCTGCGGCTCGCGTGAGAGCGCGGCGCGCTGCTTCAAGCTGATTCGATGTCACGCGCGCTTGCGTCGTCGCTTTAAAACCGAACGAACCGAACGCAACAGTAATGCCGCGCGTCTCGGGCGCGTTAAGGCGACTTGGGTTCTTGCGGCCCATTTGCCACTTCCGGTATTTTGCTTTTTTCGGGCTAAGCATACGAGTTTATTTCTTGCCTTCGGCGAATATTTCCCCCCGATATATCCAGACTTTGATGCCGATCACACCGTACGGAAGGTATGCTTCTTCGCGCGCAAAATCTATATCAGCGCGAAGAGTCTGTAGCGGTACGCGTCCCCTCTTTATCTCTTCTGCACGCGACATTTCTGCGCCGCCAAGCCTGCCGGAAATGGCGATGCGTACACCTTCAACGTCTCTGTTCGCCATTACTTTTTCAACCGTCTGCTTCAAGACGCGCCTGAATGGTTGCCGCTTCTCAAGGCCTTCCGCGATCATGTATCCAACAACGGGCGCCTGTGATTCGGGAGAACGTACTTCTTCTATATCAAGCCTCACCGGCATCGCAACAGGCTTTTTCGCTCCTGCTGGCGGGACAACTTTTCGCACAACTTGTTCTATTTCTTTCGTCAACTTCGCGCTACCTTCACCACCACGGCCAATGATGAAACCTGGGCGAGATGTTTTGATGAGAACCCGTATCATCTTCTGATTTCGCTCTATTTCGATGGAAGTGACGTAGTGTCCGCGCAGCCGCTTTTTAAGGAAACGCCTTATGGCAGCGTCGACCATAACCTGGTCGCGATACTGCGCAGGAGTTGCAGCGAACCAACGGGACTTCCAATCCCTGATGATGCCGAGGCGATGCGCATATGGATGTACAACGTGTGTCATATTATTTTCTTTTTGGGTCCTCTGGCAGACCTAGCACTATGGATACCATGCTGCGAGTCTTTCTGACACCTGCTGCACGGCCGCGCGCCATCGGCTTGTAACGACGTATCACCAATCCCTTATCAACAGAGACGCTTTTGATGATGAGCTCGTCCGTATTTACATCCATCCCCTTCGCGTTCGCAACTGCAGAATCCAAGAGCTTCTGGAACATTGGGGATGATTTCTTCGGCAAGAACGAGAGCGCTCGCCGCGCTACTGCAACTTTCTTCCCGCGGATGGCATTCGCCACAAGACGAACCTTTTGCGGAGATTGGCGGAAATTTGAGAGCGAGGCTTTCATACGGATAGTCATTAGTTTGAAGTCATGAGTCCAAAGCCAAATGCATCGCACTTTTGCGTTTCAGTATTCTCTGTTGACTTATGACTGATGACTTGTGACTTCATACTATTTCTTCGCCGTCTTTGCGGCATCTCCCGTTGCCTTCGCAGCCGTCGCGGCTGCTATCTCGGCTTCTTTTGCTTTCATCTCGATCTCCTTCTGCATCTTGCCTCCGTGGCGGATGAATTTCGTCGTCGGAGCAAATTCACCGAGGCGATGCCCGACCATGTCTTCAGTTATGAAAACCTCGTCGAAATTTTTGCCCGTGTGCACAAGGAATGTGAAGCCGACAAATTCAGGCGGTATTTGGCTGGCCCTTGCCCACGTCTTAATGCCTCCCGCTGTTGGTTTGCGGTTCCCGACTTTCTTCATCAATTTGGCATCCACGTAGGGGCCTTTTTTTACTGAACGTGCCATAAAGTAGGTTCTAGGAACTAGGTTCTAGGTGATAGGAAAATCCAACCAAACTAAATCCCGCCGGAGCGGGTAGCGACAATGTAGCGAAGAAAACGCTTTGAGTCAATAAATTAGCTTTTAACCGAACTATTTTCGCTTACCTACACGGCGGCGAGAAACGATAAATACGTTTGAGTATTTCTTCGGGCGGCGGGTCTTCTGTCCCTTCCCTGTTGGCCTGCCCCACAAAGATTTAGCTCGACGGAGGCCTCTCCCTTGTTTTCCTTCACCTCCTCCGTGTGGATGGTCCACAGGATTCATTGCGGAGCCTCGAACCGTCGGGCGGACGCCCATCCAACGCGTGCGGCCAGCCTTTCCGATGACTTGCAAACGATGTTCATCATTTGATGCTTCGCCCACAGTTGCCCACGCAGTTCCGATGACGCGACGAACTTCTGTCGAAGGCATTTTGAGGTGTGTGTATCCCGCGTCTTGCGCAACAACCTCCGCGAAGTTGCCCGCACTCCTTGCAATTTTGCCGCCTCCGCCTGGAGAGAGCTCTATATTGAATACGAATGTGCCAACGGGGATATTCGCAAGAGGAAGCCGATTCCCCGGCGCAATAGGAGCATCAGTAGAGACGAGAAATGTGTCTCCAACGTTCATATTTTTAGGAACTACCACATACCGCCTCTCTCCGTCCTTGTAGATAGCAAGCCCGATGAACGCGGAGCGAT
Organism: Candidatus Kaiserbacteria bacterium; assembly: GCA_016217965.1. Taxonomy (GTDB): domain Bacteria; phylum Patescibacteriota; class Minisyncoccia; order Phycocordibacterales; family UBA2100; genus UBA10103. Next base: position 75,200 of record JACRFI010000016.1, on the reverse strand, counting down.
TTGGGTCGTATTCGATCGTGGCGATGCGCGCAGGGATGTTCTTCTTATTGAGTTGGAAATCCACATCGCGCCACACGCGTTTGTGCCCTCCACCCTTGTGCCTCGTCGTGATGCGGCCAAACGCGTTTCTTCCGACTGCGCGCTTTCCTCCTTCTGTGAGGAATTTCGCTCGCCCTTTTCCAGAGAGGGCAGCGCGAAAATTGACCCGGCTCATGCCTCGCTGGCCCGCTGTCGTTGGTTTGTAAAATTTCATGCTCATATGTTATGCAATGGTTATCGTTTCTCCCCTCTTAAGATACACATAGGCTTTCTTGCCTCCCTGTTTGACACCTCGCACTCCCGTCCTCGTGCTTCGTGTCGATTTCGCAGGAATAGTCACAACCGATATCTTTCGCGGAATTACTTTGTAGTACTGCGCGACCGCGCGTGCAATATCTTTTTTGTTTGCACGCTCCGCGACATCAAAAACATACACGCCCTCTGCCGAGGCCATCGTCGCTTTTTCAGTAATGCGCGGATTCATGAGGACATGTGAGAGGTCGGCGACAGTTGTTTTCGGCTCCACGCGGGTGCTGACAGGCGCTGGCGCCGTTGTTGCCTCAACCTCTTTATTCTTTTTTCTTGAAAATAGTGCCATATGCTGAATTTTAAATTTAAAATTTCAAATTTGAATTCAATTACTGGTCTCCTTTTTCGGCAGCGTGCACGGCCTTCATATTGACTTTCTTCGGCTTTTTGGCTCGTGGCGTCGTCGTTTCAACCTTTTCTCCGATACGGTGGGAAAGAATTGCGAGCGCTGCTTCCGGATTTTCAATGATGAGATACGAATGCTTGAGCACAGAGACCGGGTTAAGCTCTCGCACTGCTTTGCACTCGATATTGCCGAGATTCCGAAAACTTTTTGTCGCCGATTCGCGAGGATCGGCAAGCGCGACAAACGCTGCATTTGCCTTCTTTTCCACAAGACCCTTGAGGCCAAGTGCACCGCTGACAGAAACAAGCACTTTTTTCGCAGCAGCGGTTTTCGGCTCCTCGAGGCCAAGAGAATCTATGAACACGACCCCACCGTCCTTGAACTTTTGGGAAAGTGCCATCGTGAGAGCCTTAATGCGCATTTTTTTTGGTATCGTGCGCGCATATGATTTGTCGCTCCTAGGGCCATGCGTCACTCCCCCGCCTCGCCAGATGGGCGAGCGGATAGAGCCGTGCCGAGCGCGGCCGGTTCCTTTTTGCGCCCATGGCTTCTTGCCGCCGCCCCTCACATCCCCCCTTGTTTTCACATGGGCAACGGGCGTGCGTGCATTCGCTTGCATGGCGGTAACGACCTGATACATCAAAGAGTCGTTCCATTTGACGGCAAAAATACTCTCAGGAAGCGCAATTGTTCCCGTTTTTTTGCCTGCTGTGTTGTAAATTGGTGATTCCATATGTTTTAAAAATTCGAAGCACGAAGCACGAAATTCGAAAAAGCACAACTTGGAAAAATTCTAAACTTCAAACTTTTCTGATTTTTAATTTTTGATTTCATATTTTTTCAGATTTCGATATTCGGATTTCGAATTTAACCGCGTATTTCGACAAGCGTTCCCGGCTTTCCCGGTACTGCGCCGGAAATGACGAGCGTATTCGAACTCGTGTCCACTTGCAAGACGCGAAGGTTCCGCACCGTTACGCGCTCTCCCCCCATCCTTCCTGCCATGCGCATTCCCTTGACGACTCGTCCGCCCGCACGGCCTCCGCCGCCGATAGAACCCGGCGCCCTCTCCTTGTTCTTCTGGCCATGGCTCCTCGGGCCTCCGTGGAATCCGTGGCGCTTCACCACGCCCTGAAACCCTTTGCCCTTCGAGATGGCAGAGACTGTGACAGCATCCCCCGGCACGAACACGGACACGTCAATCTTTGTTCCCCTTTCACCAGAGATGGGGAATTCCTTAGCATATCGGAAATTACCGAGCTCCTTGAAATGCCCTTTCACTGCTTTTGAAAGATTCTTTTCTTTTCGTTCGCCGAAACCGACCTGCGACGCCTCGTATCCGTCTTTTTCTGCGGTCTTTGCCTGGGTAATAGTGAGGGGTCCGGCAGTAATGATGGTCGCCGCATGGACTGCGCCGCTCTCATCGAAAACCTGTGTCATTCGGCCTTTTGTGCCGAGCATGAACTTTGTTGCCATATATAGTTTATCCGCGCAGCTAGCGCGGACCTATTTCCGAGCCAGTGGTCCCGTATGGGGACTTGGGATGCCTCTTTCGAGGTGCGAGTACTATATAGGAGAGGGTTCCAATACGCAACTACACAGCTGCGGGCGTATCCGGCGGGCGGGCAGCGTGGTGGTGCGAATCAATGATGCGCTTCATGAGGACCATCGCGAGCGCGAGCGCAACGAGCACTATCCCGTAAAGCATAGGCTCCGAGAGGTTTTCCCACCAATTAGCAATTGCGTCTGCCCGCATGGTTTGTGCCCGCTCGGGCAGAAATTCTTGCGCTATTCCCTGTGCCTCCGCCTCCCCCGCAAGTGACTCAACGAGCATTGCAACTTCCTCATCGGTAAGTTCGCTGGAACGGGCGTCTGCAAGAAGCGCGAGACGTATTTCAGAGCGAAGAACTGATGAATCGTCCTGATACATCTCCTGCGCGGATGTAACGGCCGGCATCGCTGTGAAGGCAATGAATATTCCGAGATATGCGACAGCGATAGCTTTCATGTAAATCAGTGTACCATCATTCCTCGATCCACACCGGGATGATGCGAACAGTCGCTGTCTTTATGATTGTTGAGCCACTAGGCGCGGTACACGTCAACGTGTATTTTGTCTCCGCGTCGATGGGACTCGATGTATTTGTATGGTTTGCGGTGCACGAGGCAACAGAGTTACAGCTCCACGAATCCGTGAATCCTGGGTTATCTTCGGTGACCGTGCACGACGACACATTCGTGCCTTTCCACGTTACCTGGGTCGTTTCTCCCGAACGGAGCAGGTTGGGAACAACCGTGAGAGAAGCATCTATGGATACGCAGCTCGCGTTGACACATGTCTGCGACGAAGAGCAGGTTAGTATCGTCCCCGCAGGATTACAGCTGTCGATGACGCGCTTCGAATCGCCCGAGCACTGATACTGCGTCGTGCAGTATGAAGATTGGTAGTAGCCTTGATAATACGATTGGTAGTAGCCTTGATAATAACTTTGCGAATAGCATGATTGCCCGCCATGCGGGTTCGAGGGACACGAGGCTGGCACAATCTGCAGGCCAGATGCCGAACGCTCCACAAATTGCGTTTCCGCTGACGTGATAGGAAGCCTCGCTCCGTCAAACTGATATGCGGCGGCAAGCACAATAACGAATGCTCCCAAAAGCAATATCTCTCGAGCTGAAAATAGCCGCCAACGACGCTGTCCCTCGTTATGAGCCATAAGATAAGAGGATTATCTCACACCTTTCTGCTCCTTCTCCATCGCAATAAGAATACTGTGCATATTCGCAAGAACAGCCGATTGGAACGCATGCATGCCTTCTGGCGCGATAAGAGGATCATTGCCGGGGTATGCTTTGAGCCAGTCTTCTTTTGTTATTCCCTTGACCGCATACAAGGAAAGCCGGGCTGCATCACGCGCTTCTTCAAGGCGGCCCAGTTCGAACAGCGCCGTCGCCCTGCTGTTGAGGAGCCATGGATTACCTATGTTCGCTGATAACGCTGCGTCAATCGCCACAAGCGCTTCACTCGGACGATTCGCCTTCAAATATACCCACGCGAGATCATTGGAAGCAGCCCAATTCGCGGGTTCAGATTCCAGGAACTTCTGATAATCAGGTATCGCACCAAGGTAATCGCCGGCGAATCCTTTCACAAGTCCTCGTACATAAAAGGAAGACAGCGAGGGGGATGGATTATTCTCTATTTCACGATCAATTCGGCGGAGAGCATTTGCAAAATCTCCTTTTAGAAACGAAATTCTTGCGAGCTGATGTTGGAGATACGGATAATCGGCATCGATTTTCTCGGCCTCCTTGAAAAAAAATACAGCGCGATCCATGTCGTAATCCCGTGCATGAATTGCATCAAAATGCCGCGCACCATACTCATACGCACGCTCTGCCGTCGGAGAAACGAGGAATAATGCGGTCTCGCCGATGGCTTGTACTTGTTGCCTACCCAGCAACGCTGCCAAAAGAAATAACGAGAAACTTCCTACGACAAACACTCTTCGATTTGTAAACATCACTCGCTCTCAGTTTTGATGCGTTCAAGCGCATCAATAGACGGTCCATATGGATATATTTCAAGCGCGTGTTCGTAATTCGCCTTAGCCTGCGCTACATCACCCTTGTGTTCATATATCCTACCGAGCCAGTAGTATATACCGGCGAACTGATCTGTAATGAGGTTAGTGCCGTCGACAAATCCCGGCCAATAATCCCCATAGGGCTCGTCTAGATTTTGATTGAACTCCTCCCCCAATTTCGCGAGCTCGTATGCTGAATCATAATCACCATCGAGCCGTATATAACTGCCAACACCGCCGTTGAGCGCGACTACTTTGTAATACGGAGGTACTATATCCCGGTCGGGGTGCTTTAACGCAGCGCTATAGTAACTTGCGGCGATCCTATATTTTTGCTGCGCCTGTGCTACACGCCCAAGTGTTATCTTATTTATGATCGGTTCTGCCTTATCCATCGATTCCGTTCGCACGTATTCCTCGCTTGCATCAGGTGCACCGACCCTCGGGATTTTCGGCTTAATCACCAAAACTTGCGCAGGGTATGCACCAAGCCTCGCAAATTGCCAATACGAGAGTTTCTTGTTGTAGCCAAAATAATAGTCGTGAATAATGACAGATTGCTCACTATCCAACATGCCGATGAGAACTCCCATAGGCTTGAATTGAATCTCCGGATTTTGGTCGATCTCAATGAAATGCGAGAAAATGACAGGTGTTGGTATACCTGAGAAATATTTCTTGAAATCTGCGATGGATTCCGCGACTTCAATCGTTGCACTGTAGCCAAGTTCTTCCGTGAGAAGCTTGACGTCTTCCAGCTGGTGCAAAGCGCTTGGATTACTGTCGTCCCAAAATCTGCCATTTATCTTTTTGAGATTGCTTTGCGACAAATTTGCACCATAGTATTCCAAAACGGAAATCACTGCTGCAGAAAGGTCATTAACGATATATGCGTTGTCCCCTGTGTGGTTGTAAATACTTATTGGTCGTACGCCTTCGATAACAAGGTTGACTTCTTGAGCTGCATCATTGTTTACTTTAATACCAAGCCACCAGTAAAAAATTCCCAGAATCGCCATTACACTCACGACCATTGCAACAAGAAACGTACGCAAATTGCTGTTTGAGAGCATGTTCGCTATTTTTTTGCATCAGCTTCCACAAGCCGAAGAATCTCCTCCTCCTCCTCCGTCCCCACCATCACCATCGCCACCTCCGTTACCATTGCCACAACCACAATCGCCACTACAACTACATCCATCACCACCGCAGCCATTGCCGCAGCTATCTCCAGTGCAACCGCTGCAAGTACTACAACCGCTGCAGTTGCCGTCTCCCCCGCAACCTCCGCCGCCAGAGCAACTCGGTGCATCGGCAAGCGCGATACCAGTACCCGAAAGACCGTGTGTAGACCCAGCACCAAACCACCTTGGAAATACTATTGCGAGAAAAACGACAAAAGCGCCAAGTAAAAACAATCCGACCGTTCGAACAAAACCAATCCCTCGAAGGGTATGCCCGCGCATCTTTACTACCATACTGCAAATGATAATTGCGCGCTCGCATAGTGTCTAATAGGGTCATGTGCATAACCCTCATACCCTGCGTGATAGTATGCGTGCATGGGCTATTTTTTGATCCCGACGGCTACGAAACACGATGAAGAATGGACGATTTCGGAAAGAGGCGTCCGCTTGTTTGCAACTCACATCGCGGCTGCAGCTGGCCTCTCAGCAGTTAAAGATGCCAGAAGAAACGGATTGTCGCGACCTGACCTAAAAGACGTGCTGCGCAACTATCGGAAACTTGCCGATGCGAACATTGCAACCGCCTTTGGGACCGCTCATGCTTTCCCCGATGAGCCACCTATGCGGTCCTGGTGGGTGGATATGGGCGGTGAAAAGGCGGGCGGTCTCTCTGTCAGGAGCGACAAAGAGGCATTACGAGCTGCCGTCTCGGAAGCGCAGGAGCGCCATATATGGAGACACGAGCACGATTACTTCCGGGGGACGGCTTGTTCAACATTCGATCAACTCGGGGGTGGAAAAGCTATTGATCCGTTACGCTTTGCAGGCTACTCAAATACCCAACGTAACGCCGTGCCGAGACTGTCCGTTACTAAGGCTACACAGTTTCTATGGACAAAAGGACGCTCGCTCGTGCAAAAAAAATCGCTGCTACTACCCGCACAAATCGTGAGTCGGGTCCATGCCCACGATGCAATGCGAGATCGGAAGGAGCCTATGCTGAGAGAGCCGATAACGACGGGTGTCGCGACACATCCTGATAAGACGCAGGCGATACTTTCGGGACTGCTCGAAGCCATCGAGCGGGATGCGTTTATGATCATGTGGCTGAATAGACTTTCGCTTCCCCAAGTAGCGAGAGCGTCCATCGCAGAAAACAACTCTGCATTGCATGAGCTTCTAGCAAGATGCGACCGTTACAATTTACGCGTGCATTTCGTCCGTCTCATTACGGATGCGCCTGCCCACGTCATAATGGTGGTTGTGCGCGATTCTGCAAATCTCCCGCCTTTTTCGGTTGGGACCAGCGCACATGCATCTGCCTCGCATGCGGCAGAAAAAGCGCTCCTTGAAGCGCTGCGTGCACGAAAGAATGCTCGGGATCTCGTCAGAAACCATGCAACGCTTCGGGATGAAAAAAATATTACATTTACTGATAGGCATATCTACTGGGCTGATCCTGCGAAGGCGCATATGATGGATTTCCTCACAAGCGGAAGGGAGGCCCCGCTTGAGAACGCAGAGTGGGAAAATGACGTAGCGCCAGAACATCTGGAGCGAATCACAAAATGGTGCCAGAGAACAGGATATGAATGCCTGTATGTAGACCTAGGGGTTTCCAAAAAGAATGTCCTCGGATTCTATGTCGTATTTGCCGTCATACCTGAATTGCAACCTCTCTATCTCAATGAAAAAAATCGCTGCGAAGGGGGAGAACGTTTGCATAGCATACCGAAGCAATTTGGATATCTCGCGCGTTCGGAAGTGTTCGCCGACGTGCCCCATCCATTCGTTTGATGTGTATGGACGATTTTATCCCAAGCATTCACGAGTACATACGAAAGAACCAGCATCGGCTCACTCAACCACCTAACGCCACTAACGGACCGAAACGATATGAACGAATGGAGGTTGTGCCGTTGCCAGAGCCGTTGCCCCTGAAGCTATCACTTGCAGAGGCATTAGAGCAGCGCAAGTCACGCAAAGAATTTAGCGGAACGCCTGTTTCTCTCAGCGCATTATCTTCCCTCCTTTACTATGCAGCCCACAAAAGTGGATCGGGTAGACGACCATATCCTTCAGGGGGTGGTCTGTATCCTATTGAAATATATGTAATCTCCTTCACTGTCGAGAATTGTGAACGTATACTGCTCCATTATGAGCCTGACACCCACGTATTGCGTCAACTTTGGAAACTCCCGGATGACGCCTCTCCTTCTTCATACGTGAAAATCAATGGCGATGCATCGCCAACCGCAGTCATTGTATGTACCGCAGCATGGGATCGCAGCGCGCAAAAATATCGAGATTTTGCGTATGTGCTTTCACTGCTAGAAGCCGGCCATCTCTCTCAAAACATCCTAATTGTCAGCGAAGCGCTCTCACTAGCGACATGCCCACTTGGCGCTCTCAACGATGATGTGATCATCACTCTTCTTGATGTTGATAGTGCGATGGAACAACCTGTGTCGGTAATAGTGTTGGGAAACAGATTCTTAAAATAGGGCGCTTTTCCAAAATCGAAGAGGCCCGGTTGGACCGAGCCCCCTCAGCACGCGTTACCGTGCCTTGCTCGTGCCCGGCTTCAGAGCGCGAGAGCCTACTGCCTGCTTGCTCGCGGCTGGCTTCTTGCACAGCCCGCCCCAGTAGTTGTAGCAACCCTGGAGTGTATGGCCCCCAATGTGATGGGTATCCTTACACTTTTGCTGGCATGTGCTTCCGCAGCACCGCGCCTCCGCTGGAGTAGACGGCAAGGTTACGGCCCCCGCCAGAACGCCCAACGAAAACCCCGCTGAGTAGGCAGTCTTGGTAAATCGGTTCACACCGATAACCTCCCCCCGTACTTCTCGCCGAGTGTCACCTGACACCCGTACGGTTACGAGGCATCCAGACACACCCCATGAAGTCTGTACGAATGTCTCGCAACCAACGTGGAGATTATCTTTATCGTTCGCATAATACCCCACACAGCGATATATGTCAAGTATTTGACTAACTCTTATTTTATCACACTGTTTGGCACGACGTACTCTCGGCGTCGATCAAGATATTCACGCAGTGCTCTCTGGCGCAGACGTACGTGTGACGCCCCGATATTCCCCACCCAACGCGCAATACTCGCTAGAAAGCTCAGAGCCCCGTAGCGCATATCTCTGTATCGAAGCGTCGTGCGCACCGCTTGTGCAAGTGCTGCCATGAGTGTTTGGCGACGATACTTCCCGAGCGCATAGATTGATTCGCGCGCTAGGCGGTTCAAAAAACCGCGCTCGAACTCAATGCGAAGAAATTCGCTCGCGGACAATGGTGTATCGCGAGCCACGGCCTTCGGAATAAAAACTAGAGGCCTTTCTCGCATCGCGCTTATCTTAAGATGCAGTTCCAGATCATAAATATTCCTCGCTCCTGCAAGATCGGTTGGGATTACTTCTTTCAAGTACGAAATATTTGCGAGATCACCTGTCGGATTCTGGTAAAATGCCTGATTACAAACCTCGTATATTCTTGTTAGAAACTTCTTTTCTCGCTCCACGCCTAAACGCTGCGCCAACTCATAGTGCTGCAACTCGTCGTATATCGTGTAGTGTTCAGGACTGACGCGAACATACCCGCCAACACCACCAGCGCCTGGATACCGTTTGTATGCTGCAAGAAAAGAAAGAAGCCAATCGTGCGGAACAATACAATCGGAAATAGTAAAGCAGACATATTGCCCGCGGACGATGGACAGTGCTCGCTCTATGCGTTCACTGAAATTACCACCCCTTCCCGGCACAACAGACGGGCGCTCCGATTTCATTGCCGGCATCTCCGAGAGCGCGGCGCTCATCTGGTTGCCTGAGACATCTGGGAGGATAATCTCATATCTCTCGGTAGGAAATGACTGGTCAAGAAGTGCACGCAGCGAAAGGAGGCCTGAGCCGCGCAAATCTCCAAAGAGAATGATGCTGAAAAGTACGCCCTCGCCGTTTTCAACTTCACTCTTAGAGAGAAACGCTTGGTATTCTGCTACCTTCCTATTCAACTCCCGTTCTTTCGCATACGACAGTATTCCGATGCGGCGCTTAAAAGACTCGAACACATGGAACATGATGGGACGCTGAGTTGCCGATACATCCACAAGGAAGCTAACAATCGCTTTCGCAGCGCGCTCTGCGCACCTTCCGTCATTGAATGCGAATGTGCTCTGTCGAATTTCTGCGCGCGCACTTTTGTACCTCTCCTCGTCCCTAAGCGCCTCTGCAATTTTTTCCTTCAGAGAATCGCGTTTCCTAAGCGTTATCACTTTTCCTTCGCGCTTGATAACTTGCTCAATACTCTGTGAGTACGTTAATGCCCCTTGCGGTCCGCGGCGTAAAAGCGTTGGCTCTCTGTGCACCTCATCGAGATACCGTTCGTCCCAGAAATCTGCCACCACGAGCGGCTTATCCGCTAGGATTGCGTCGAATATCGCGCTCGAATTATCGCTTACGACCACGTCCGCAAGCTTTAAGAGCGGGAGAAGATCCGTATCATCGGCGCACAGAATGATTGAATTATGTGTAAGGAGCTTCACGCGCTCTGGCTCTTCCCTCGGAGTGAAATAGTGCATTTTCACGATGACGTTATATTCGCGCGAAAGAGATATGAGATCGCGCGCCAGAAGATCAATAGATGATAAATCCCCGTGTGTGGGAAGATAGAGAACAGTTTTCTTCTCAGGATGAAGGCGGGATGCGATATCCTTCGCCACCCCGATATCAACCGTGCCGGTGAACCAATCGTCGAACTTTGAATTCCCCACTATCGCAACATTCGTCTGATGCGAACAAAGTTTCGCATCACGAGGACCAAACGCGAGGACAAGATCGAAGATGCTGAGCGAAGGCCGCGCCATCGTAAGCTCTTTGCCTGCGCCGTAAGCGACATCAATCTTCTTTATCCTGCTCGTTTCCTTGATTGACATACAGCCCCTCTCCCACACGCCGACCAATGCTTCGTATTGCTTGAAGAAACTAGAAAGATAATTCGAGAAGAAATAATCGTCGTGGTTCAGGATACGATACGGCACGTCATGCATGTCGAGAAGCTGACAAATGTCGTGCAGTAGCTGAGGAGGCTGCCGCATCGGACGATAAGCCCCGAGATCAACTATGAATTCGGCTTCGTCTCGGAGTTTGGCAAAAATGTTCTTATATACGTAGAAATGAAACGGATAGAATACAACGAAGCCGATACGTGCATGCGGATTCGGTTTTCCATCGTACACACGATTATTGTTCGAATCCATGTAACGCAATTACATCACACTATGAGCCGTGCACAATTACGCCTGCGCAGAAAATATTGTACAGTGGTGCGATGAAATCAGTCGCGATCTGCGGCAGCCGCCGCTTCAAACAGGAAATACGCGCATTCGCAAAACGCCTCAAAGACTTAGGCGCCGTCGTCCATGAGCCATACCTCTACGATAACGAGGCGAAACATTTATCAAGCGATGAAAAGAAGTTCGTGGCTCTGGGGCTCACGCATGATCATTTTTACAAGATCCGTGTTGCCGATGTTGTGTTCGTGTACAACAAGGACAGATACTGCGGAAACAGCACCACCCTAGAAATTGGCTTCGCGGTTGCATCAGGAAAACCACTTTATGCTCTCTCGGAGGACGACGAAATTTGCCGCCATGTGCTGTTTCGCGAAGTGCTAGCCACCCCAGAAGAGTTCATGAAGCGGCTCTGAGTCCTTTCTGGCCCCGAAGCAAAGTCCGAAACACGGGAATGTCTCCTGCGTATGTCAGTTTTGTATTGAAATCATCAATCAAAACAAATGGGACCGTCTTTCCAGCGTGTAGCATCAGTTCGAGATTCGTCGCATCGACGCCGGATGGCATGCGCGCGTGCGCATCGCGGATTGCGCGGAAATGAAAACATTCAGGAGTTTGGTATAAGAAATACGGTATCTTCCTGTGCGTTGAGTGCGTAACGCGCCCGCCCTCGACCACGACCAGTAATTCTGGCGGCTTCGTACCGATGATGGCACTGCCGTGTTTCGCAGCTGCTCTGATCACAACAGAAAGGTGCCTCTCCGTCATAAACGGACGGACAGCATCGTGAAAAACAACAAGATCATTGCCGCGTAAAGTGCGATCCATCGCGCGAATGCCTGCAAGGCATGATGCACGCCTTGTCGCGCCGCCCGCGACAACCCGCAGCCGAGCCTTTGCGCCGAATGACTTCAACATCGTATGCCGCACGTGGCCCAATTTCGCAGGCGGCGCGACAACGACCACATTCGATATATCCTCGTGAGCGAGGAATGTTTCAACAGAATAGATGTAGATTTCTTTGCCGCCGATCTCCAAAAACTGCTTCGGTAAGTTCTTTCCGATTCGCGAGCCGAGGCCTGCAGCAAGGATAACCGCTCCTACTTTTCTTTTCATGTGGGAAAGGTAGCATAACGACGGGCATCAACGCGAATGCGCGGGCCGAATCGCCGGATATTCCCGAACGAACCAATCAATCGTCTTTGTGATGCCAGTTTCAAGCGGCACTTTGGGACGCCACGGAAAGGCGCTAAAGGTCTTGGACATATCCGCCTGAACTGTAGGTGATTCCGCCTCGAGGGGCACATCTTTTTTAGGCCACGAAATCTCCTTTCCCATTTCTCTCGCGATCTCCCGCATTACATCAATGGCTCTTATCTCCGCTCCACCAGACAAGTTAAATATTTCTCCAGCGTGATATTTGATATGGCCTGAGACTTCTGCAAGGAAATCAATCGCATCTTCCACAAAAAGATAATCACGAACTAAGCGCTCCGAAGGAAGCCACATCATAGTACCGGAGGCAATGGAGAGTATCGTTTTTGCGATGATGCGGCGTTCGTCATCAAAGGGACCATAGGGAGAAAAAAGCCGAAATGTAGCAATCGGAAATCCGCTTTCCCCCAACTGCACTGCTGCTAGCGTCGCAGCCAATTTTGAACGGCCGTATTCGGTCACCGGCTCACAGACATCATCTTCCGACATCGGTGTATTCTTTGGGCCATATTCTGACACGCTGCCAATGTTGATGAACGCTGAACACGAAGTAGCAGATGCCGCTTCTATGAGGTTCGTAAACCCGACCCTATTTACCGCATCCATTAAGGAAGACGTTGGAATTCCAGCATACACGCCGACATTCGCCGTGTGATATATCACGTCGGGCTTAACCTCACCTATCGAGGACCAGACCGCCGCCGAATCGGTAATGTCTACGTAGTGAACACGAACATTCGAAAGCACGTCCCGCAGCCTCCATGTATTCGATGTCGGGCGTAGCCACACATGCACGCGATCACGCCTTGAGAGGGTGCGCGCTAGATGAGAGCCAATAAATCCGCTCGCCCCTGTTATCAATATCTTTTTCATGCGTCGAGGCCGCGGAAGGCCTACCGAGGCTTTTTTCTCGGAATATCTTTTGATTCGGGCAGTAGATCGATGAGCATTAGTTTTTTCAGCACGTCTCGATCAAGATACGGCGACATGTCTTCGATAGGGCGCCCGAATTCGACTTTCGGCAGCAATTCTTGTTTCTCATCAACCCGCACATCTACCAAGACTGGCCCTTTTTGCGCAAGCGCCTTTCGGATAACGGCTTTGATTTCTGATAATCGGCGCGCTCGTAGCGCAGGAATGCCATATGCCCTCGCTATCTTCACGAAATCAGGAGCACGATAGCCATGATCAGGAGAAGAGGCATGGAATCTTCCGTCAAAATACTGCTCTTGGAATTGCTTGATGATTCCCATGCTCTCATTATTGATGATGAAGATCTTAATCGGCAGATCGTAATACCTAATTGTCTGTAATTCCTGGATGTTGAGCTGGAATCCGCCGTCACCGTCGATGCAAACGATGCGTTTCCCTGGAAGAGCGCGCGCCGCACCGATTGCGGCGGGAAGCGCGTACCCCATCGGAGAATTGCCGAAGGTCGAGATGAGCCGCTGTCCGTCTTTGATCCGAAACGACTGCATCGTCCACACAAGATTTCCGCCCTCGTCGGCAATAACGACATCATTCTTGGCGAGTGAGTCGGACAACGCGCGCAGGGCAGGATACGCGCTCATCGGATTGTCCCGTTTGGAACATAAGCTCTCGGGATAGCGATATTCTTGCCACGCCCGTACATGCAAAAACCAATCGTCACGCCGTGGGGATCTTTTTGGGAGCCGAGATCTGAGCTCTTTTATGAACGCTCCCGCCTCGGCAACAACCCCGACGTCCACCGAAAGCCCTCTTCCTTTTTTTATCTCATTCGCATCAATATCGACCATAACAATCTTCGCCGCGCGCGCAAAAGACTCCGGACGTGAGCCGGTTTGCCTCGTATCGAGCCGCGAACCAATCGAAAGGACGAGATCGGCGTTTTGTACCGTGAAGTTCGCGCCGCGACTGCCATAGATGCCCACATGCCCTACGAGCAAGGGAAAATTATCTGGCAGGAGATCGAAACCACTCCATGACAAAACAACGGGCGCGCCTATCCGGAGGGAAAGATCTCGCGCCGCATTCTCTGCACCCGCAATACGGACACCTCCGCCAAGAAGAATCACTGGCCGCTTCGCTTGTGCAAGTAACGCAACTATCCTCTTTACTTTCTTTTTGAACACCGTAGCGGAAGGATGTAATTTCGGCGTATCCTTTGGGGAGAAACTTTTGAGTTTGGAAGGTTCGATGTTTGCCATCTGCACATCTATCGGGATATCGACGAGCACGGGGCCCGGTCGGCCGCTTCTCGCGATATAAATCGCTTCTTCCAGGACATATCGTATATCTTCAGGATATTCGACAGCGCGTGCGTACTTCGTCACAGGCTTCGCAATTGAAATAATATCAGTTTCTTGAAATCCGACTTGGCGCGGATTTGCATCTGAAGCAGCAACTGATTCTCTTCTACCAACTTGCCCAGTAATGAAAAGCGCCGGTATTGAGTCAAACCAGCTTCCACAGATGCCGGTAATGAGGTTTGTCGCGCCTGGCCCGCTCGTGGCCATCACCACTCCTATACCCTGCGAAAGCCGCGAGTACGCTTCAGCCGCCATCGCTCCTGCTTGTTCGTGTACGACACAGGTGTAGGAAACATCACCGCGTGAGGCCGATCTTCTGCCGATGGCATCAATAGTGTGCGCGATGGCCCCACCAGTAACTGCGAAAACATCTTTAAACCCTCGCTTCGCGAGAAACTCAGCTATGTAATCTGCGCACTTCACCCTGCCAGTGTATGCAATGCGCCCTGCGCTGTCACGAGCCGCGATCAGGGCGCGGGCACTTTGCCACGCGGATATATGGCAAGCGACGGGCCGTAGTTAGTTGCTTGCACATATACTTTCCCGGTAAATGCAGAATGAACGAGGGCCATCGCGAGCGTCTCGCCAAAGATAATGCTTGATCGTTCTCTAAAGAATGCATGCGATGCGAGATTGATGAGCACGTCTGCGCCGCCATCCGATACGCTTCGGTATCCGAACGGGGAGAACGATTCCGAGCAAAGAAGTGCCGCGAATTTGATACCATGCCACTCGACAACGCGGGACGCATACGATTCGAGTGAGGGAGCATACGTCCTATTTTCTCGAACGACATCAATAGTGGGACCGAGGCCAAACAAGCGCAACGCTCTCTCGACAAAGTACGGGAGAAATTCTCCAAGCGGGATGAGATACCGTTTGTGTTGCCTTTTGAGTACTTCGCCTGATTCGCCATCGATGAGGATGATCGATGGATGTCCACCATTCAGATTCTGGTATCCTGGCTCTGAATCAACGACCAGAGTTTTTGTCTCTTTGAGGCTCTTCCGTATATCCGCTGCTAATGCCTCCGGTATCTGCCCCTCTCTGCGCACGTAGCGCGCATATTCCGGCAAGATGACGATATCCGGCCTCTGTTCCAGCGCTTGCCGAAGAGCATTCGCGATTGCAGTTGAGTCAGTCCTGCGCTTTTCTGGAGAAATAATGATCGCTGGTTTGATATGTGTAGACACGGGGACAATGCGAAGCCCATTCACCGTGACCAACCCGGGGTTCATGACGAGTATAATGGGACTGGGCACGATCCATGCGATAAAACAAAAGGCAACAAACAGCACCCAGATCGTTGCTACGCGCTTGTGCGAAGTGGCACCCGTCGATAGCAGGGACAAGGTGGATGCAATCACTACAACTGTCGCGCTCAAGGCTGCCACACCACCAAATTTTGAAAACCATAATAAGCCGCTTGACCAAGCGGCTGCATATCCGGCAAAACCGACGGAGAAGTCCACGCCTAGCACGGATCCTGGCCCCCAGGATATGGCGGAGTATGCAAATGCGCGCAAAAATTCGAAGGCCACCCACAAGACAGGTGCAGCCGCAAGAAGCCAGAAGCTTCGTGCAAGAGGCAAGATACAAAGCGCAAAAAAGCCGATCGAGGATCCGATAACAAACGAATAAAAAAACCATAAGAATCCTACGATCAAAAAACCAATGAGAGGTTGTGTTATGCCGAGCCAATCCAGGGGTAATGCGTCAAATCCCCAGAAAAATGAGGCTCCCAAAACGCCAAACCCAAAACTTTGTCCGAGCCAGAATGCATTAACGCGCTCGGAGCCGGCAAGAAGGTAGAGAAGCAAAGCTATGGAAAGAGGCGCGATGGGCCAAAGCCAGGACGTAAATGTCGTACACCCAAGAACAATGCCAGCGAACAAGACAACAAGCACACTCGTCAGAACACGCATTTCACGCATCGTATCACGATAGAGCGTCTCTTTTTCGCCTGGAATTATTGCTAGAATTTACCGTGTGAGTGCCAAACTGAGAATAAACATTGCTGCGGGAGTCGTCACGCTCTTGGCTTGTTCCCAACTTTTTGGATATGCCATTGGGTCGGACCATATCAAATTCTTCGCCAAGTCGCTGATGTTCGCTCCGTTTCCGTTCCCTTTCTCGGGCATACGAGGATATGACAGCATATTGGCATATCGCACATATACATTGCATTTCAGGAATGGTGAAAGCCAAGACGTTGAACTCGACACTTTTCTCATGGAAACCTTAACCGGGCCTCATCGTAGAAAGATCCCTTACTTGCAAATACTCCGGTTTGCTCCCCGCTTCCCCCGTCCAATGGTGCTTGCGACGCTATCATACATGTTCTGCAAAGGAGACGTGCACGATACATACGTTGCGAAATTACAGGATCTGGATAGTATTTCGGTCTCGATCAGATATCTACCTGAATTTATGGACGCCCGTGTGTGGCAATACGAGATCGCATGCGCTTCATGACGATACCCCTTGTAGCAACATACGCTCCAGTACAATTCTCTTTGTGGCGCGCCCTGTTCGGCATCTACCTTCTCTTCTACGCGATCCGAGAGTTTCCCTACCGATACGAATTGTATACATCCGTCGGCATGTTGCCAGACCCAGTCATCAGTTACATATACGGTTACCTTCCGAATTTTCTTAACGTATTCGATTCTCCTGAAACGATCACTCTCGTATTTGCCGTCCTGTTTTTGAGCGTGATCTGCATAATTATCGGCTTTTTTCGGCTTCCGAATGCACTTATTACGTGGCTGATACTCTCCATGCTCTTCGGGCGGAATGTACTAACCGAAGACCCCTCGCTTCCTTTTACGGGATTGCTTCTCATATTCCTTTGCATCATTCCGTCCAGAGAGCCTTTGTCGACCGATCGATTTCTTTTTGGAAGGAGAGGTCCAGAGGAATGGTATATGCCGTGGGGCGTGTATTGGGGCGCATGGTTCGTGCTTGGGCTCTCGTTTACTGCAAGCGGCATCGATAGGTTATTTTCAGAGACGTGGCAAAACGGGACGGCAATGTATTATATCCTTCATCAACCGATCGCATTCGACTATTGGTTCGTGCACTATCTTCAATCACTTCCACACTGGACCATCGCCGGGCAAACATGGGCCGCCGCATCAACATACACACTCTCACTTCCACTGATATTCTGGGAGAGAACCCGGAGCATCATATGGCTGCTTTGGGTACTCATGTTTATATATGTGCTGGCCACTCTTGATCTTACGGAAGTCGTCCTGGGGATGCTGCTATACTTCCTCTTCCTGTTCGACTCACGTTGGATACCAGATGCTATTTGGAAGCACATCTCCGAGTTTAGCCGGTCCACGAGGAAGTTGGCGTACGTACTGATGGGAACATGTGTCCTGGCAATCGTAATTCTTAGCGGTTTTTTCGTCTCTCACCGTCCGACAATCGTTCTAGAAACGCAACATCTGCCAGAGCTATCTTCACATCCCCACGTTGCTGGAGATTCAGCAATAGATAAAGGCCACCATTATGAAATATATTCTCCCATATATACGGTTCCGGATGATGTAAACGTCTCAGAGATAGAGTTTGAGATACATAATGCGCCGGATATTATTCTGCATCATGCTCTATTGGTTGACATCGATAAACCGGACGTCATTTGCCCGCAGTTTTACGGGAGGGAACTCGCTGCCGTCGGCCAGGATCAGATGCACACGAGAAAGATTTCTCTTCCGCAAGATTATGCGCTTACGATCATAAAAGGCACTCGGCTCCAGCTCGCCGTAGCGCTGCACAATCCACTACCCCCCATCGGACCAGGCGGAACCTTTGAGGACGTGTTTGCCACCGTTAAACTAAAGAGCGTTAGCAACCCTGAGCGAGCAACTCCGGTTTATTTTCACGTCCTCAAGCTTGACGAGGATGCGTGTGCTTCCCAGACTCATGTGTTCACAGTGCCGCCGCATTCGAAAGGATATGTATATGGCGGTCCTGGTTGGGTAGAGAAGGGCCAAAACCGGATGATCATCGAGCACAATGCGACAATTGTGTATATGGGAGCTCATTTGCATGGTTGGCAAAGCGGCAAGAACGTTGCCATAAGACGTAACGGTGAACTTTTGTCCGTCTTCGAGACGGTAAGATCAAATGATAATCCCTATCGTTATGACACTCCTCACTACGCAACTGAGATCGCTCTTAAAAAGGAAGACGTGCTCTCAATAGAGGCCGTGTATGACAATGGGTTTGAGGTGCCTATACGAGGTGCTATGGGAATGTTTGGCATGTACGTAGCACCCACCGAATAGATGGACTGGGTTGCTCTGTGGGAACAGCTACATCATCTTGACGTCGATTGAAACACCTGATGGGAGATCTATATTTGTGAGCGCTTCGATGACTTTCGGCGCTGGATTTAAAATATCTGTCATGCGCTTGTGGATGCGCATTTCGAATTGTTCGCGCGAATCTTTATTGATGGAGAATGTGCAAAGTGCTGGTAGATTGACAGTATGGTTCCCGCATATGACGTGCCAAAGATAAAGTTCGCAACGGGAAACCCCACATGGTCGAGGGCTGTTTATTTGTATGAGCTTGGCAAGGTCACACAATGCAAGAAAACTGACGGCATTTTCTCTGCTGTTGTAATTGGCAGTAACTCATACGAAGTATGGGTGTCGAGTGAGAAATTCGATGTGGGAGAATGTAATTGCTATGTCGGTCAAAAAGAAGAGCTCTGTAAGCATATGGTCGCAGTTGCCATACATGCTGCCGCAGCAGGCCAACCTCTCTCAGAGACCGACAAGGAAATGCAAAGTGAACCTCTCTGCAGCGGGAGAATCGGACCACTAAGCAAAGACGAATTGCTTTCAACGCAATCCGCCATCAAAGTCGTAATGAAATTCATCAAAGCATATCGCGGACCTTCGCGAATGTGGTTCGCGTATCAAGGCGGACTCGCCGAAGGATGCAACCGCCTGTCAGCTGTCTTCTCCAAACTTCCCGTCTGTGAAGAAGCGGCACGAATGGTTATACAAACCCTACTCAAGCTCGATAAGAAATTGTGCCAAGGCGGCGTTGATGATTCAGACGGCACTGTAGGCGGATTTATCGAGTCTGCGGTAAAGATGTTGGAGCAATTCGCTGCGCTCGAACCTTCATGTCTAGGGCAGTTCAAAATTCTCGAAGACCGAGAGACCTGCTTTGATTGGCAAGAGCCGCTCCTGAAACTTGCGAGAGAATAATCCGGAAAAGACGGCTCAATATGTGGTATAATGCGGGTAATGATAAAAAAACACTGGTCGGTTCAAAATGCCCCAAGCTCTACGTGGAGCCTCGAACAGCGGATAAACTTCGGTATCGGGGATGAAAAAATATCCGCTGAAGTGCTGCGTAGTGAATGGGATGCAATCATTATAGATCCGTGGAAACGCAAGGCGCTCGCACTCGCGCTTGAGTAGCATGCCCACAATTCTTTCTGCGAACCAACAGAAAGTTCTCTCAGCAATTGCCCGCGAGAGAGCGATTACAGCTGCATTTATTCTCTCCGGCGGAACGGCTCTTGCTGAATTTTACTTGCATCATCGTTATTCTGAAGATCTCGATTTTTTCACGGAACACGAATTCGACCCGCAGGCGATATCGGTCTTCCTCAAGAAATTGCAGGGTTCCCTTAGTATCGATTCGTTCACCTTTGAACAAAGTTTCAACCGCAACCTCTTCTTCCTCCATATCGGCGATGATGTCATTAAGACAGAATTCACCTATTTCCCATTCCCAGCTATAGAAAAGGGGCCGACGATCGGGGCCCTTCGCGTCGATAGCCTTTTGGATATCGCAGTGAATAAAGTGTTTACGATCTATCAGAAGCCCCGCGCGCGCGATTTTATCGATCTCTATTTCATCTTACGCGAGAAGCCAGAGTGGAGCATGTCCGACCTCATGCGTAAAGCGCAGATCAAATTTGATCATCATCTTGATCCGCTGCAGATGAGTGCGCAACTTCTAAAATCCGAAGGAGCCGAGGATTTGCCGAGAATGATCAACGCTTTGGATCCAAAGGAATGGCGCACATTTTGTCAAGCAGAAGCAAAAACACTGGCGCAAAGCATTATAAAGTAGCACCTGCTACATCATCTTCACGTCTATTGAAACTCCTGAAGGAAGGTCGATATTTGTGAGCGCTTCGATGACTTTCGGCGCTGGATTTAAAATGTCTATCATGCGCTTGTGGATGCGCATTTCAAATTGCTCGCGAGAATCTTTGTCGATAAATGCCGCGCGATTCACCGTGTACTTTTTTATGTCTATAGGAAGAGGAACTGGACCCACAACAGTCGCGCTGTAGCGAGCCGCTGTATCGATTATCTGCTTCACCGACGTATCGAGAACCCCATGTTCATACGCGCGCACTTTGATGCGCAGACGATGTGCTCCTGCATCGCCTTTCTTAGCGCGCGGAGACTTCGCTGTTTTTTTCGTCTTTGCTGCAGGCATATGTAAAGGAACGCGAGGGAGTATGCACTATCTTCCCGCAAAAAACAAGGAGATGTACGAGACGAGTACATCGGTGACACTTTGGCGGCCTTGGAATAATACTGCCAAGGAGTTTCGTATCCAAGCGACTGATGCGGACGCACGAATGTGTACTCGATGAGCCAGTTTGTGAGTTCGTGATTGAATCTCTCGGTGTCGTCAGTGAGATGTCCGAGTGCGATGAACTCTTCTTGCAGTGTCCTGTTGAAGCGTTCGTTGATCGGGTTGTCGGTGGGGGTCTTCACACGGCTCCAATAGTCGCCAAGACCGAGCTGTGTGACCGTTGCTTGGAAATGTTTGTGGAACTCGCTCCCGTTGTCATGCCCCGCATTCCAGACCTCATGATCCAAGAGATACACCATGCGCTTCACGAAATCCGCTGCGTTCTTCGAGCTTTTGGTCGTATACATTCGCGCAAAGGCGATCTTGGAGACCGTATCGATCGCCGTGAACACGTACCGCCTCTGGTTGCCGATCCACAGGACGATGGTATCGAGTGCAATGAGGAAGCCGGGGAAGGGCTTCTTGTGGAGTGTTGTGATGCGCTTCTTCTCTTTCGAACGTTTCCGTTTGGCGTGTGTCTGTGCGTTCTTTTTCGGATGATAGTACAGAGCATTCTTCTTGATCGTGTACTGTACCTTCCATGCAGAGATCTTCTTTCTGTATGTTGCCTCGTACACCTTCGCGATCTTCATCTTGCCCCAGCGGATGTGCGCGTGTCGGAGCATGATGACCCTGCCTTCCTCTTCCGGAGTGATCTCTTTCTGCCTCACCCGCCTCGGAGCGCGATCGTGTGTCTCGAGCGAGCGAAGATTGACTGCATCGAATCTCTTCTTCCACGTGTGGAAGCACTGACGTGAGATGCCGAAGTGACGCGCGGTCTTGGAGGCATTCTTTCCGTGTTCTTTGTGCCAGATGAACCACTCGAGACGTATGCGGGCTTCTTTGGAGAGCCTTAGTATCTCTGCCTGCTTTCTCCAACGCTCATGAGTGGAGAGGAGTGTGACCTCTGGGACGAGCCACAGGTTAACCTGCCGAACAGAGGCTGCGAGTGCCATATATGGGTGCGTGAGGCTGCTAATCACGCCGCCAATTCTGCCTCAAATCTGGACGTCTGAGGTGTCACCGATGTATCTCATCTTCTCCAGGAGAATTCGCTATCCCCACCGGGATCTCAACTATTGCCCCCTAGCGCATATAATGGAAGCGCTATAGCAAACAGTGCCGTAAAGCAAGAAGCCTCCCTTACGGGAGGCTTCTGCTATGGATCATTACGATTCGGTTTAGCTGCGATTCCAGAGATGAATAGGCTGCTTAACACCGTGGCTCTGGTATCTGGGATTCCGAATCTCTTCGACATCCCTCTACGCGTTCACTTGACTCTCTGATCCAAATCTCCCGAGTGGCTAGACGTAAGCGCCATCTAGCGAATCTGGGAAGCGAGAGAAGGAATCCTGACTTGCGAAAGGTTTCCTTCTTCGCTGTAGCGCCGTAAAGCGTTACAAGAGTGACTATATCAACCACAGATTATGCTTAGATGAAGCAAATCGAGGCGATTCTGTGGAAAATGAGTGCATAACGGTGTTGAAAACCCAACTCTCGATGAGTGCCGAGAGATAACGTGTCCGGCATCATTTTTTGGCATGGATGTAGATACTCGAACTATTTTCTTTAAGCCATTCCGCAAGCTCCCCAATCGCTAACTTCTTCATTGCGACAGCAACTACAATCTTCTCGACATCTACGTTGTCTGCCGTAATGTTATATCCATTCACGAACAAGAATCTCGCAGCCGCAATGAACGACGTACGTTTGTTCCCGTCGATAAAAACGTGGTAATTAGCAACCGCTTCGAGAAGTATCGCCGCTTTCAGAAAAATAGTTGGGTATAGATCTTTCCCATCAAATTTTGCTTGCGGCTTGTGCGCAATTGACGCGAGAAGCGCCGTATCACGCACGCCATGCGAACCGCCTGTCTCATCAACAACGAGCGCATGGAGGACTAGTAATTCCTCCGCTGAGAGGTATCGCATGCTACTGACGCGCCAACGCCTCGAGCGCAGAGCGATATTTTTCGATGAAATCTCGCGCCCATTGCACCGTCTCGGCGTCCACAGACACAGATGGCTGAACCACGATACTCTTATGCTCCCTATTGACGGTCAAAGTCACGCGATCGCCGATCTTGAGGCCGAGTTCGGCAAGAGACTTCTTTGGTATCGTGACCGCTGCCGAAGAGCCGACCTTAAGAACTTTTTGAGTCATATCGTGATGCTTATTTTTGTTATAACAACATTCTAATCAGGGTGTAAAGGCTGTCAAGCACGAGAAAACCCGCCTCTCGGCGGGTTTTCTTTTCTAGCAGCTAGCACCTAGAAGCTAGAAGCTAGAAGCTAGAAGCTATTTTAGACGTTGATCTTTGTAACGACGCCAGCTCCTACAGTTTTTCCGCCTTCGCGGATAGCAAAGCGTTGCTGCTCTTCCATCGCGATAGGGCCGACAAGTTTTACCTTGAAGGTGACCGTGTCGCCAGGCATGACCATTTCCACACCTTCCTTGAGCGTCACTTCGCCCGTAACGTCCGTCGTTCTGATGTAGAACTGCGGTTTGTAACCGGTGAAGAACGGAGTGTGTCGTCCTCCCTCTTCCTTCGTCAGAATGTACACTTCTGAATCGAATTCAGTGTGAGGCTTTGTGGTACCCGGTTTCGCGAGGACCTGCCCGCGGTGCACGTCTTCTTTCTTCGTGCCTCGGAGCAAGACGCCTGCATTGTCGCCGGCTTGGCCCTGCTGAAGGGACTTGTTGAACATTTCAACGCCGGTGACTGTCGTCTTTACCGTATCCTTGATACCGATGATCTCGACTTCCTCGCCGACTTTCACGATACCTCGGTCAATACGACCCGTAACGACAGTGCCGCGGCCTTCGATCGAGAACACGTCTTCGATAGCCATGAGGAACGGTTTGTCGAGTTCTCGAACTGGCTCTGGAATGTACTCATCAAGTGCTTTGACGAGTTCCATCACTTTGCCGCTCCATTCGTTACCCGCCTCCGGATTCTCCAGTGCCTTAAGGCCTGAGCCGCGGATGATCGGAGCATTTTTTCCATCGAATCCTTGTTTGTCGAGCAAGTCGCGAACTTCCTCTTCGACGAGATCGACGAGCTCTTTGTCATCGACTTGATCAACCTTGTTGAGGAAGACAACGATCTTCGGAACGCCGACTTGGCGTGCGAGAAGAATGTGTTCACGCGTCTGGGGCATGACGCCATCCGACGCTGCAACCACAAGAATTGCGCCGTCCATTTGGGCTGCGCCTGTGATCATGTTCTTGATGTAGTCCGCGTGGCCCGGAGCATCAACGTGGGCGTAGTGGCGGTTCGGCGTCTCGTACTCAGAGTGAGAGAGCGAGATCGTAATGCCGCGCGCCTTCTCTTCCGGCGCCTTGTCGATGTCATCGACTCCTTTCACTGTCGCGGTGTACCCTGCGCCCGCTTTCGAGAGCACGTTCAGGATCGCCGCGGTAAGAGTGGTCTTGCCGTGGTCAACGTGCCCGATCGTGCCGACGTTCACGTGCGGCTTTGTTCGACTAAATTCTGCTGCCATATAGATTAGCTTGTAGCTGGTAGCTTGTAGCTAGCAGCCGCAAAAAATAAATTAACTAGTAATGATAATTGCCAACGCGAGTGAGGCGAACGCCTCGGTGCTCCGGTAGTTTCTTGCCGCCCCTCCCTGCTTGATGGTGGGTCGCTACTCCACACAGAAGAAATTAGGCAAAGAAATACGCACAGAGCGTGCGTACCGGCATAGTATCAAAAGACTTCTGGAGTGCAAGTAAAATTCTCACGATTCTCGCTACATCGAAATTCTTTGTGCGGCTTGAGTTATAACTCCAACCACCCCGGCAACCGCACGATATGCACTTTGTCTGTGAAATCGTCTTGTGTGGTATCAGGGTCGCCATCATCACAGCGGATGGTGTACGTAGTGAGTTCGGTGATGGGGCTTGATGTCTGTGAGCCTGAGGTACCAATCCAGGTGTCTCCGTTTCCTGTGACAGTGCAGGAGACGGCATCGTCAGTAGACCAGGAGACGGTTGTCGTCTTGCCTGAGGTGACGAGGCGGGGGGAAGCAGTGATGGAACCGGTGACGGCGTCGTAGAGGCAGAGGGCAGAGCCTGTGGTGCAGAACTCAGGGCTGACGCAGGTGTCGATGGTTTCTGTTGAGCAATTCGCTAAGGTGTGTGTGATGGTGCTTCCGCCTGCGCCGGTGCAAGCCCAACTTTCAGTGCATGCAACTGACAGAGTGGCGGTGGTGTCGCCTCCTCCTCCACTGCTCGTGTCAGTGCATGCTGTTGTGCCCCCGGTACCTGTGCAACTTGCAGAGTAGTTGGTGCTGGATGAGGGAGATACTGATGTCGAGCCGGAGGTGGCGCCTCCTGTGGAGAAATTGGTACCGGTACAGGTCGTGGCATTTGATGAGGACCAGGTGAGTGTTGATGATTCTCCTGAGGTAATTGTGGTTGGAGCGACAGAGATGGAGCAGGTGGGTGCAGGATTATCCACGGAGCAGGATTGATACTCGTATGAGTCGCTGAGGCTTCCGTTAGAACAAGAGCGTGTTTGGGAAACGCACAAGGAACCATATGGCACCGTTGCTGCTTGGTATGCGATGACAGACGAGCCGTGCGAGACTGCGCTTCCCCACGGCGCGGTGCAATTGGAAGGAGCATTCACGTACAAGATTGCGCTGTGCCAGCCGTCGCTGCCGCCGGAACCGTAGGCGACGCATGAATAGTCGGTATTTGAAGTTGGCGCGACGGTAACTGCGCCGGAAGCCCCCACGTATCCCACGTTATTGATGTAGAGCCAGGAGTTTGCGTATGAGCTTGACCAGGAAAGCGTCGCCGCTGCGGCATAGTCTTTCGGATTCGGTGAGAGGGAGATGGAACACGATGCGGGCGCTGCCGGATACCACTGCCGGTCGGCGGCGCCATTACACGAATACATCCGCACGTCCGGAACCCACTGCCAATTGCCTTGGTCGGTATTTTGCCACTGGAACGTGCCGCCGAATCCTACGCACTTGCCGCTATTGGTGTTGACGAGATACACATACCCGCTGCCAGCATCAGCAGCCTGGAACGATTGCGCGCTGGACCCATTGCACCACGCTTGGACCACATCTGCTCCTTCACTGGTGTCGTTTCCGTAGACGTCCACGCACATGCCGGAATTTGTGTTGATGATGCGGTACACATCGCCGCCGAGCGACTCGGCGCGGAACGTCTGAGCTGTCGTACCGTTGCAGTGCCAGTTGTCGATGTTTTGGCCGCTCACGGCCTGGTTGGCGTACACGTCCATGCACAGGCCGTCGGAGCGCATGATGAGGTTGAAGACACCGCCCGGCAGCGACGCAGCGTGCGCAAAATACGGGGCGATAGAGAGCGCCACAAACGTAAGAACGACGACATAGGAACGCGTCCCCGACATATGAGAAAGTATAGCGTCGGGATGGGCTGCGTCGGTGCGCTATCCCCAGGTACGCTTGAGTGTACGAAACATGCGGCCTTGTGGTGGGGAAAAGGACAGACTGCGTGAACTTTTGTCCATTACAATAGTGATACATGTTCGATTCAAAAGAGCGCGATTCGGAAGCGGGCATTTCGTACGATTCGCACGGACTCCGATTTATTACGAAATTCACCGCGGGCTTCCTTGTGTTGGTTTCTATCGCGCACTTTGGCACCGCGTTCGGTTCCGAGATGGTGATCGCCGCCGCTCTTAACCCTGAAATAGCAAACCTGGAGCTGCAAATTGAGGAAATAAAAGCGAAACGCACGATGCGCTCTGTCGGCGAAGTGCAGCTTTTGCAGGAACTGAACGAATATGAACGCAAGTTGGCAACGCGCACCATCGGAACCGCTTCAATAGAAACGCTGAAGATGGCGCACGAGCGGCTCATCGGAGCGGATCTTTCCGCGATGAAGCTGTACCTTTTTGAACATGGCGAGGCCGTAGCCGAATATGACATTCTTTCCAAAGGCAAACGCGGCAGTCGCTGGGAAACGCCGACCGGTCTCTATAAAATCCAATCGAAAGAGGATGATCATTTTTCATCAATCGGTGAAGTGCATATGCCTCACTCAATGCAATTCTTCGGCAACTTTTTCATCCACGGCTGGCCGTACTACCCGAATGGCACGCCCGTATCCGAAGGATATTCCGGCGGCTGCATCCGGCTCTCAAACGAAGATGCGACCGCGATATTCGATTTCGCTGCGAACGGAACGCCGATTTTTGTGTGGAACAGTTCCTTCGACTCCACTCAGGACAAGTCGTCTACGCTCACCGCAGGTGGTTCCCTCGATCCCGCGAGGGACGAGCAGGTCATAAATTTGAGCGGCGTGCCACTGCCGAAAATCTCGGCAAGAGCATTTCTCATCGCCGATGTACATAGCGGCCAGGTTTTCGCCGAGCGGGATACTGATGGGCCGCGCGCGATCGCATCGCTCTCAAAACTCCTCACCGCGCTCGTCGCGAATGAGACAATACAGTACGACCGCACACTAGCCATTACGGCAGAAGACCGCAGGCAAACAGAGGGCACGCCAGGCTCTATCGCCGCAAATGATTCGTTCGCAGTCGGCAATCTTCTGTATCCCCTTCTCATGGAATCGAATAATTCCGTCGCGTACGCACTGTCGCGATATTACGGAGCGGATAATTTTCTGCGCTGGATGAATGATAAGGCACAAGCGATAGGGATGAAGAACACATCGCTCGAAGACCCATCAGGCATTTCGCCCCACAATACGTCTACCGCAAACGACCTCTTTCTTCTCACCCGCTATATTCATGACAACCAATCGTACATTCTCAATATCAGCCGTGAGAAAACCAAAGAGATACGCGCGGAGAGCGGCCGCAATTACACGCTGAATAACTTCAATGTGTTCGCCGGCAAAGAAGGCTTCCTTGGTGGCAAGACGGGCTACACGGACGAAGCGCGCGAAACAATGGTAACTATTTTTGAAGTTCTTACGCACAACGAAACTGCAACTGTCGCTATCATCGTCCTCGGTTCGGAGGATCGGAAGGCAGATGTGGAGAGGCTGCTCTCGTGGTTCAAGAAAGCGGCACGTGCTACGTAGCGAAGCCTATTCGACGATGATTATCCCGCTCTTCGCTTTGTCCAAATTATTCACGATGCCCCATGTCCCCGCATTCTCGAATGTGAACTCCCAAAAATCTTGCGGCATGAATGGCTCACAAGAATCGAGATCACTTGAACCACACACTTCTTTCGTACGCGGATATATCTGCACCTCTGATCCATCTGCAGCTATCCAAAGATTCATTGAAGAATTATTCGTAAATCGTACACTTTCGCCTCGTGACATCGCGAGCGCCCTGGGTTCGAAGCCACCATCCGTGTAGGACACCAAGTGTTGGAAGCCTTTGCTTGCATCGAGTTTCGCCTTGGTCTCGTCCGTAAATTCCGGAAGCGGCACCTTCCCCTCCCGAATGCTCTCCGATAGAGAACTTTCCATCTGTCGTTGAGAAGTATTGCTTGCATTGCCAAGTTCGCGCGAGCCGCCTTTTGTAAATAAGTACAGTATAAAAACGCATGCAAGGAGAAGCGCGAGAAGCCCTATCTGCGTTCGAAGTGACATGTGGTCCATACATTTTTTAATTGAATAAGCATTTATAACTCCAACCACCCCGGCAACCTCACCACAATCACCCTGTCTGTGAAATCATCTTGTGTACTGTCAGGATCACCATCATCACAATGGATGGTGTAGGTGGTGAGTTCGGTGATCGGGCTTGATGTTTGTGAGCCTGTGGTGCCGGTCCACGTGTCTCCATTGCCTGTGACGGTGCACGAGGACGCATCGTCAGTGCTCCACGAGACTTGTGTGGTGGCGCCGGATCGTACCAAGCGGGGGGAAGCGCTGATGGAGCCTGAGACCGCGTTGTAGAGGCAGGTGGCGGAGCCTGTGGTACAAAACTCTGGCGTGACGCAGGTGTCAACGGTTTCTGTCGAGCAATTCGCTAAGGTGTGTGTGATGGTGTTGCTTGGAGAACCGGTGCATGCCCAGCTTTCGGTGCAAGCAACTGACAGAGTGGCTGTGGTGTCGCCCCCTCCTCCACTGCTCGTGTCAGTGCATGCTGTCGTGCCACCAGTACCAGTGCAACTTGCAGAGTAGTTGGTGCTAGATGAAGGAGAGACCGATGTGGAGCCTGATGTCGCACCACCAGTTGAGAAATTGGTGCCGGTGCAAGTCGTAGCGTTTGATGAGGACCAGGTGAGTGTTGAAGACTCTCCTGATGTGATGGTGGTTGGTGCGACAGCAATAGAGCAAGTAGGCGCTGGGTTGTCGACGGTACAGCTTTCGTACTGGTATGTGCCCGAGAGCGTGCCGTTTGAGCAGCTGCGTGATTGTGATTGTGAAGCACATGACTGCCCGTATGGGACGGTGGCTGCTTGGTATGCCGTGACTGAACTGCCGTGATTGACTGTCGAGCCGTTGAAGGAACAGTTGGCAGGCGGATTCACCGTGAGTGTGTAGCTGTGCCAGCCGTCAGAGCCGCCGTAGCCATTCGCGTAGCAGGAATAGTCGGTGCTTGATGATGGTGAGACTGAAATGGAGCCGCTCCCTCCCACATAGCCGACGTTATTGATGTAGACCCAGTAGTGTGCCTGCGAGGAGGACCATGAGAGCGTGGCGCTGCCGGCGTATGATTTGGGGTTTGGCGAGAGGGAGACGGAGCAGGAGGCGGGGCTGTAGTATGAGGATTGGTAGTAGGATTGGGCGTAGTAACTAGCCTGGGAGTATGCGGGCGTGGCGTATGCGGTGTCGGAGCAGTAGGTATCCGTCCCCCAGACGTCTACTGCTGTACCAGTGTAGGTTGTGGAATAGGACGGCGAAATACCGAGAGATCCGGAAACTGGGGGCATGGTACAACCGCCGTTACCCTCTCCCGATGCATAACATGTTGTAACCACACGTCCGATACCACTGATGTCGAGCGTCCCGACATAATCGCTGACGGACCAATACAACGTCCTTCCCGAACCCGCAACGCCCGTCTGGGGCGAAATTGAAATGGAACAGGACTGCGCGAATGTAAAGTTCGGCGCGAACACGCCAAATATTACTAAGAGTAACAGGATACGAAGCATCATCCTCCCAAATGCACGTGCGCGCGAAAGCATGGACACAGTGTACAGCCAAAACGAACGCGACTGCCCTATTGGGCGGCTGCAGTGGGGATACTCTTTTCAATGCTGCGCCTGCAGGTTAAGAACTTGTTCGCGCAATATCTGCAATTGTTGCGAGATGATCGTGAGTTGCGACACTAGATCCGTATTCGTAGTTGATGGCGATGTCGAAGCGGCGATGGTTGATGTTGCGTAATTGCCGTCTGTTCCATAACTGCAACTTGTCGCGATCGCCAACCTCGTCGCAGGGCCCACTATCCCGATCCCGGTCGTTCGCGTCGTTCCTCCATGCACAATGCCTCGGTCCAGTTGAAAACGCCTGACAGCGGCATCGGTTGTATCGCCAAAAAACCCTGTGACTGAATCTGCGGTTAAATAGCCGTTGGTGACCAAATATCGCTGGAGTTCTAAGACATCATTGCCGTACGCACCGAATGAAAAAGAAACAGTGAGCTTGGGGCACGTGGTTGGATGCAGTGGCACTTGGTTGGTCTGTTGTCCCTGCAATATCGCAAGCTGCGTCAATAATGCGTTCAAACGTACTTGAAGAGCGAGTATCTCTGACACGTGCAATTGTGATTCCAGGTAGAGTTCGTCCACCGGAGCCGCTGATGCAGCGAGCGGGGTAACGAGCAGAAATAATCCGAGGCCACACGCTACCTTTTTAAACATGATGAAAGAAGCCATGCCGTTATACCCTCATCATGACACAAAGCCGCCTCGATCGAGGCAGCTTTGTGTGGATAGATCCCATTGAAACTATTGCCCCAACAATTTCAGCATTGCTTTGAGGGCTGATTCGAGTGCAACGAGTGCTGATGCTAATTGCGTACTCTGTGCGGATGCGGTCGTGCCAGAAATAGATTGACACGATATTGATACACCGCCGTAGGAAATTGGCGTGATGGCATTCTCGCGCTCAAGAATATACGAGACACCCGTCGAATTAATCGTTTGATTTGCTTGCAAGAGGAGATTTCCCGCAGAATCAAGCCCCTGGGAAGAGAACATCAAATTGTTCCATGAATCTGCTCCGGTGATACTAACCTGACCAGATCCTGTCGGCAGTCCGCGCACGACCATAAAGAGATCAGAGTAGACATACCCCGGGACTTGCGTGGCGTAGAGGTCAACAACTTGACACACTCCGCTTGCATCACTGGCAAAACTGAATGGAGCGTCACTTTTGTCGTCGATGGAGCCTGTGCCGTCGGCTTTTGGGCCGGTGATGTAGATTGTGAACGCATTAATGTTAGTGTCGGTTTGCGCCGGTGTCCAGACGTACGCATATGTGTCAACGGCATCTTTCTCCAAGCTAATATCTCGCGCAATCCACTGTTTCACTTGATCGTCTCTGTACAGTGCAATGGATACATTCGAGAGCCCGACTTGTTTCCAAGTAATTTTATGTGGCTGTCCGATTTCGATCTGCTCTCCGCCATTGGGTGATGTGACGGTAATACTGCTTGCAGTGTTCGAACAATGTTTGGCACACGCATCGCGGGCATATTCTTCCCATACCGAGGGCGGTTTGCACGAACTGCTCTCACCGATGGTCTGCTCATACCCGTCATAACACTGGAAGTACGCATTTCTGTATTCGCTTGTGCCACATTGGTTCACTACTTTAAATGAATTTACACCACATTTGCGGGTCCCGTCCGTGACGGTGATCGTCACCGTACCGACAATCTGATCGGGGGCGAGTGAACACAGTACCCCGGGTGGCGCGTCGCAGACGGATGCATTTGAGAGTCGGACAATATACGTGCCTGGTGAGATGTAAGTGTGCGAACGTACGTACGGTTCTTTACAATCCGGGCCGACAAGGCAAGAGTCGTCGGTTTTTTGTACCGCACCGTCTCCGAAATCTATCAGTAGGGATCTCGCCCCGTATTGAGTCATGGAGAACGTTACGGTGAGTGGCGCACTTCCTGACATCGGCGACGCGGAGAAGCTGTTGGAGAAGCTGTTTGTGTCGCTCGTGATTCTACGAGGCGGAAAGACAAGTACCGGGTTTGCCTCGGATGCGGCATTCGACGGAGAGATGATGCCCCCGCACACCTCTGCGATCTTCGCCCTGGTCATAGGACCTACGAGGCCGAACACGGGAAGTCCTTGTTCTTGTTGGAATTTGATGACGTATTTCTCTGTCATTGCGCCGAAGAATCCGCTCACGATATCATCGTCGTTGAGACCGTAACGATTTGCGAGAAATATTTGAAGTTCTGAGACTTGTCCTCCCGTATTTGCATCGCGACTGCCCCGTTGGAGAGCGACTGTCAGATGTGGGCATGATGATGTCGGATGCTCTGTCGGAGTGTCCGAGTCAGGGATCATTGATGTCCCCTGCAATGCCGCAATCTGCGCAAGAAGTGCTTGTATCTGCGCTTGGAGGTCGCTAAGGAGATCTGCAGATGCTGCGAACGGAGAGATTAGGAGGAGTAATCCGATGCTGCTGAATGCGACTTTTTTTAGCATGAATAGAGATGGGTGATGTGTAATGCGGTAATCATGACACACTGCCGCGCATTAAGCGCGGCAGTGTGTGGAGAGGATTTTTCTATTTCCTCGCCGCAATAACTTCATCCGCAACATTTCGAGGGACAACAGCTGATTGAGTACAATCACCTACTGGGGTAGTGAGAAAACTCGAGGTTTGGGACAGATCTTCCCTCCGTCAACGACCGTAATTGTGTTGTAAATCCGAACATTTCGGAGAGCAGGCTTTTTTTCGATAACGACGTTCAAAGCAATTTATCATCCGAATAACTGCTTAAGTCGTCGGTATACTTTGTTATCCCCTCGCTTATCGATAAGCGGAACTTTCAGAACTTTGCCCTCAATGAAATACACAATGCGATATTCTCCAGAAGACATGCGTCGAAGCGGCGCATATCCTTCCAACTGTTTCGAACGCGGGTGATATGGCTGCTGCGCGAGCAGTGCGATCTTTTTGACAATTTGATGCCGATGTTTTTCTGATAGCGCATCCAGGATTTCCTGCGCCTCGTCGAGTATCCTAACGTCGAGCATGGTGCTTCAGCACACCGTCCATATATTTCTTCGTTTCCTCAGCGCTCAAGAATTTACCTCGCCGCATCGCTTTATGCGCTTGCATACCCAGCCATAGATCCTCAATCGTCTCCATGTCTGACGGCGAGATGACGAACGCAACGGAGCGGCCGCGCCGCTTGATCGCGACAGGCGAGCGCTGCGCGGCATCGATAAGCCTCCCGAAGTTATTCTTCGCCTCGCTCGCCGCAAATGTAGGCATGGTTATCTTGCTCATGCGCCAATAGTAGCCCAATTAGCCAATTCGTCAATACGAGCGTCCTCGCGCCTATCACTTAGTTAGCAACCCCATTAGAAACTAAAGTTCTAACGGGGCAGGCATTTCTGGGGACGATAGCGTAGTGAGAGAATTCCAAATTCAGCACCCAGCATCAAACTTTGGGTTAGTGGGTATGCGAACTTTTTATTTAAGCACGACAGTCGGATTCCAGTACACGATGTTGCAGGCCGGGCTTGCACCTGCCGGCTGCATGATGAACGACACGTTGCTGCCCTGATTCACTGTGCCGGAGAGTGAATACGCTTTGCCAGCATCTCCCGGCATCATGCTCGCCGACCACAAAGCCTTTCCATCCTGATAGACATACGCGACGATCGGCGTCGCGCCTGAGCACGTCGCATCAGCCCCGCCAATCCCTTGTCGCGAGACACTTCCGGCTATCGTGACGGTACCCGCACGCGGTGCCACCCAAACGATTATTGCCGACGAGCCGTAGACGTACCCACCCCAGTTGTAGAGACGCGGGAATCCTCCATAGCCGCCGATCCATGAGGGGACGGTCCCGTCCCACGACATGAACTTCGTCGCGCCGGTTACGGAATCCGCATACCCATACCACCATGGTCCCGACGGGTTCTGGCCGAAGTACGGCGCCAGGCTCTGGTCGCCCCCAGATTGCGGGCCGGAATGGAATGACGCCATGTAGTCGAAAGTTTGCGGAGTCGCGGCAGTCGAAGAAGTTGTGTTGATATTGGTTGATGTCGTATTGGTGTTGGTTGACGTTGTATTCGTATTTGTGTTTGTGTTTGTGTTCCCTGAGATATTCTTTATCTGCTCCTGCAGAACTTTTATCTGCTGTAGAAGCGAATCAATGAGCGATTGATTGCCCGTTGAACCGCCGCTAGAGGAAGGGGTGTTCGTGGAAACGGTACCGCCGCATATTTGCGCGATCGCCGCGCGAGTCTTCGGACCCACCATGCCAGCGTTCTCTATACCATGCGCCGACTGAAATGCTTTTACCGCCGCTTCCGTAAGAACGCCAAAGTAGCCGGTGGTATTGCCTGCGGCAAGATCGCCTTGCGCAATAAGGAATACCTGCAATGCCACCACGTCATCCCCAGTGCTGCCGACGAAAAGCGTACGAAGAATTTTGGGGCATGAAGCGCCGCTGCCATTCGTGTTCGGGGTAATACCCGATGTTACGCTGCCAGAGTCGCTTGCCTCAGAGGTCATTGAGGGCATGGGTAGTGTCGACGCGTTATTTTTTAGGCACGCATCGAGCGCCTTTACCTCGGCCTTTTCCCTATTTTGCAGACCGACCGCAATGGCGGCATTCATTTCCGCTTGGCAAATTATTCCCGGACCCATTGAAGGCATAGGACTTCCGAGCGCGTCTTGAGCTGCCGCGAACGCAGGCGCAAGGAGAATAGCACTGATAAGCACACCAACCCGTGGGATGTTTTTCATGTCCCAATGCTACCCCCCCCTCTTGCTTTTTTCAATGGGGCAGCGGAGACGCCTGTGGACATTGTTCAGGCTATGCCATGTGACGTTTTCTATTTGCGCGAGGCGATCACTTCATCTGCAACGTTTTTGGGACAATCGCATAGTGCGAGAACGAAGCGAAGACTAATAATCGTGCACCGTGATCGAATCCAAATCAAGATACTGCGGATTTGTAGCGGATGTGCCAGCTGGACCGTTCAAAACGAAGCAAACCTGTGCAGCATAAGGGGCACCCGTCCACGTAGTAGCGCGTTTTGACAGCGATTGCTCTTGTATTTGCCGCCACTGCCAAGCCGCTGGTTGTGTAAGCGTGATGTCATCTTGCCCGATCAGTTTCCAATTTGAATCGAAATATCGGGTCGAAAGCGTCACATTTGCAAGTGCTGTCCGAATGAAACCGCCGGTCGCGACATGCGTGCCATTGGCGAGCACGAAATTTGGCGTGCAGAACCAATTTTGTCCGGGTGCCGTCACCTGCATGCGTCCATAGTACGAACCCGTCACTGCTTCGATGGGCATCTGCTTTAGGTTCGACCCACTGCCGCCGTTAAACCACTTCGAAATACCACTTTCAAAATCACCATCGATTAAGTCCCCGCGCATCGTCCCGAGGACCATATAGGTATTTCGTGTACCTTGCGCAACGCCGGCCGTCGGCGCAACTCCGATGTGATATTCGTTGTAACTCGGATTGTCATCATAGAGATTCCAGTGCACGAGCGCCGTGACATCGCCGTTGGATTTCGCCCAATTGACAACTTGTGCATCGTAATTCGCTTGGCCCAAGCCTTTTCCACCATCATAATTGGAGCCCCATTCTCCCACGACAAACTTTGTTTCAGATGCGGGAAATGATCTCCGCGCATTTGTATATGCGTCCGTAAACCACTGGGCAACAGTCTGGCTACCAAACGCACAAGAGATACCAGGATAACAATGCACATCAATGAACGAAAGTTTTTTGCCTGCCGCATCGAGAAGAGTTTTAAGGTTCGGAAGCGCGATTGAGGCGGGAGTGGTCGATTCAGGATTAAGTACCGATATGCCAAGTTTCCCTGCCGGAATGTTGTTGTTTGCGATAATGATGTTCGCGAATGCCTTCATGTCGGTGCCTGTCCGGTCCGAAAATTGGAGTTCTCCGATCGGATCGTAGTAGAGGACGTTTGACGCTGCCTCGGAATCATTCTCGACGAGCCACACGATGCCGTTCACCCAGGTCGTATAGTCCCATACAAAATCATCCCATCTGTTCGGATACCGGCACTGCCACCATACGCCCATCGAACCGGACGCAAACCCGTCTTTGCATGCCTGGCTTACTGGGTGGATGGCGAGTTCAGTCGCGCTCGGTGCGAACAAGAAATAATTTATCGATACAAAATCCACAATAACTTTTATGCGGGCTGCTTTAAATTGCTTGATCAACTTTGCAAGGTTGTTTCCGGCAAGCTCCCAATTTGCTGTGTCGAAATATTCTCGTCCCCGCGGTTGGTTGTAGGTCCATGGCACAAGCCCGTTGGCGAAACCGGCGACGCTTATACGTACGACGTTGATTCCCATGCTTTGCATGAGTCCGATGTCGTTCTGGATGCGCGTCCTTGACACATCGAACTGGTCCGTGAGGAAATTCCCGTATCCAGATGCGAAATAGTTAACCCCATAGTACGGTGGTGAAGCTGGTCGGACCTGGTCGTCTGTGGGTGTATATGATCCCTGATTGTAATAATTCGTTTCCGAATACACAGGCGCGTTTGTTTGTGCGTACGAGCCTTGCACATACGTTGTCCCCGAAGAATTTCCAGTGCTCTTGTTAGCTTCCTGGTTCATTTGCGCCTGAAGCGATTGAATCTGCGCGAGGAGTTTGTCTATTTCTGAATTCGAACCTAGTGATGGAGACGAGTACGAATTGGTTGGTGCGGCCATTGATCCAGCACATGCTCTTTGGATCGCCGCACGTGTCTTTGCGCCGACGAGGCCATACCCCGTCGTTCCTGGTGTGCCACTTGAGACTATATTATTTCTTCGCTGGAACGATTTCACTGCCGTTTCAGTGAGAGTACCGAAGTAGCCGGTGTTGTTGCCTGCCGCCAAATCTTTTTGGGCGATGAGAAAATTTTGTACTCCAGCGACATCACCGCCTCGAGAACCGCGGACAAGGGTGCGAATCAACGTCGGACATACAAAAGATTGTGAAATAGACGTGTTCGACCCGACAGAAGAGATAGACACGCCGACGGAAGTACCACTTTGGGAACTGATGGTTGGATTTACGCCGCCAGAATACGGTCCTCCGGCAGACGGTGTAGGAACTTGTGCCGAGGCGAAAAAGGGGACGAAAAACGACGCGACGACTGCCACAAACGCTACAACGCTTTTGTTCATGCACACATCATGACACGCGGCCACCCTTCGACTTCGCTCAGGGCGGCCGCGGTGGGGACAGGTATTTGGGAATTACTTACGAGACGCAATTATCTCCTCCTGCACATTACGTGGTACTACGACGTAGTGCGAGAACTCAAGGTTCGGGACGGCGCGGCCTTCGGTCGCGGAGCGAAGCTGTGTGGTGAATCCGAAAAGCTCCGAAAGCGGCACTTTGGCAATGGTCAGGCTCTTGAAGCTGGCAGATTCTACTGGAGTGTTTGACGGAAAACCCGTTTTTACGAACTTTTCAGATACTGTTCGCAGGCGAAAAGATATTGATCAGAGAATATCTTTTTCATTGGGACGATGGAGAGTTGTTCGTAGAACGTAAGCATACTTTCGCGATAGAGCGTTTCATCGACGCTTCGATATGAGAGCGGCGCCTTCTCGTGCGCAATGAGAACCGCATTTGCAATGAGTCGCGCGGTGCGCTTATTGCCATCTTCAAAAGGCTGTATATAACTTATTCCAACGAGCATGAGAAGTGCTTGCGAATACGCGTCTTTGATCTGTGCCGCAGCCTGGCACAAGACGCCAGTCTCTTCTTCCAGTTGCGCGGGAATGTCGAGAGGCCGATACGAAGAGCCGGTGACCCCGACAACGCCCTTTCTGAATCCTCGTGATACGCCGAGATTCTCGACAAGAATGCCATGCACATCCTCGACAAAATGCTTATTCACAAACTCACGCTTATTTTTTGATTCCAAGATATACTGGAACGCTTTCTTGTGGTTGAGAATCATCATAGCCTCGCCTTTCCCATGCCCGGGTGCCTCCACTCCCTCACGCAGAAGGCGCTCGGTATCAAGAAGCGTATACGTATTGCCTTCGATCCTCGAAGATTTCCACGAAAGCTCGATCACGAAGCGTTCAAGCTCCTTCGCACGCACGACCTCGGAAATATCGCGCGATCGCGCGTGATAGATGTCGGTAGCAGCAGCGAATGCGGCTCGCTCACCTGTGGTGAAAAGAGATTCAGGTACGGCATTCCAGAGTCCGTGACGATACGTCTTTAATCCGCGGCGCACATCTGTTTCTTTGAGGAAGTACGCGTGTGCATCCAAGGGGCTCAAGAGGGCACCAAGTTCCGTCTTTGCATATTTCCTTCCCCTTTTTTCTCCTCGCCGAGTTACGTAGCCGTGTAATTCCAATTTTTGCATGTCTCTGCGCAATGTCGCTGGGGCAGGAGCAATGTCGAACAAGTTCGCCAAGCTTTCTGCTGAATAGTCTGTATCAAGTCCCATACTGGCAAGTATGGAAGCCTGTCTTTGACTGAGATTACTATCGCTCATATTAAATCACATTATCGCTCATTATGAGCGATAATGCAAGTCTATTTGAGCGATAACTGTGGATTTTTGCCAGCGCAACCTACTTTCTGCTTGCAATAACTTCGTCTGCCACATTCCGCGGTACAACGGCGTAATGCGAGAATTCGACGTTGGGAACACCGCGGCCTTCGGTCGCGGAGCGAAGCTGTGTGGTGAATCCGAAAAGCTCCGAAAGTGGGACTTTGGAGGTGATGACTCGCGCTTGGCCGCGCTCGCCCATAGCCTCTATGGAACCACGCTTACTATTTATCATGCCCGTCACATCGCCCATGAATTTTTCCGGCGTGACGACTTCCAATTTCATGATCGGCTCGAGAAGTGCAGGCTTCGCGAGTTTAGCCGCATCTTGGAATGCATTAATGGCAGCGAGTTTGAATGCGATCTCGGACGAGTCAACTTCGTGATATGAACCGTCGTAGAGATCGACTGATACATCAACAACGGGAAAGCCCGCGAGAACGCCGCGATCCATCGCTTCTTTGAGTCCCTTCTTGATGGGCTGGATGTATTCCTGCGGGATGACGCCGCCTTTGATGTTGTTGATGAATTCGAAATGGTCTTCGCGCTCGACGTTGTTCTTCACCTTTTTTCCCTCCTCGACTGGTTCGAGCGGCTTCATGCGGATCTTCACATGGCCGTACTGGCCGCGACCGCCTGTCTGCTTGATGTGCTTGTATTCGACATCCGCCGTACCTGTTATCGTCTCGCGGTACGCAACTTGCGGTTTTCCTGTCGTCGCTTCAACTGCAAATTCGCGCTTCATGCGATCGACGATTATCTCTAGGTGCAGCTCACCCATTCCGGAAATGATGGTCTCTCCGGTCTCCGGATCAGATTTGATGCGGAATGTCGGGTCCTCGTCCGAAAGGCGCGAGAGTGCGATGCCCATTTTCTCCTGGTCTGCCTTTGTCTTCGGCTCGATGCGCATCGAAACAACG
This sequence comes from Candidatus Kaiserbacteria bacterium, assembly GCA_016217965.1. GTDB lineage: Bacteria > Patescibacteriota > Minisyncoccia > Phycocordibacterales > UBA2100 > UBA10103. Next base: position 35,678 of record JACRFI010000016.1, on the reverse strand, counting down.
GGTTCCGGGAAGATTATTTTCTCGAGCGCAATTGGATGCTCTGCGTCGCAGACCGTATTTCCAATTTTTACTTCTTTCATGCCGACGAATGCAGCAATTTCGCCCGCAAAAACTTCTTTCACGTCCTCGCGCTTGTCCGCCTGCAAACGCACCATGCGCCCAATGCGTTCTTTCTTGTTGTTCGCAGAATTGTATACAGTGTCCCCCGCAGCAACATGCCCAGAATATACGCGGAAGAATGTGAGAGCGCCGACGAATGGGTCAACTTGGAGCTTGAATACAAGCGCAGCAAACGGTCCATCGTCGGTTGCTGGGCGAGTTTCTTCGGCACCAGTATCAGTATTGATTCCCTTCGCCGATGGAAGATCGAGAGGCGACGGCAGATAGTCAACAACCGCATCAAGAACGCGCTGCACCCCCTTGTTCTTGAGAGACGATCCCGTGAGGACTGGAAAGAGCTTGTTCGTGCAGACGGCAGCGCGCAATTGCTTCTTGAGCGCCTCAAGCGACGGCTTCTTCCCCTCGAGAAATTCCGTCATCATCGCATCATCAGTCTCAACAATTCGTTCTACCACCTCATCGTGATATTTCTGCGCATCGGCCTTGAGGCTATCCGGGATATCGTATGCAACGACATTCTTCCCCATCTCGCCTTCGAATTTGAACGCTTTCATTTCCAAAACATCCACGACACCTTCAAAATCTCCCTCAGCGCCGATTGGGATCTGCAGGCGAACTGCCTTGGTAGAAAGCCTATCAAGAATGGACGCATAGGACTTCTCAAAAGACGCTCCGGTGCGGTCCAATTTGTTGATGTAACAAATTCTCGGCACTTCTGCTTCTTCTGCGTAGCGCCAGTTCGTCTCTGACTGCGGTTCAACGCCTGCAACGCCGTCAAACACGACAACCGCTCCGTCGAGAACACGCATCGAACGCTTCACTTCAGACGTAAAGTCGATGTGTCCTGGGGTATCAATAATGTTGAAGCGGACTTTCTGCGATATATCCGTCCCCATGTACGTTGGGTTCCAGAAGCATGTGATGGCAGCGGCGGTGATGGTGATGCCGCGCTCCCTCTCTTGTTCCATCCAGTCTGTGACCGTGTTCCCTTCGTGCACTTCGCCGATCTTATGGCTCTCTCCGGTGTAGTACAGAATTCGTTCGGATGTGGTTGTTTTGCCCGCGTCCACGTGCGCGACAATCCCAAAGTTACGGACTTTTTCTAGTGGATAGTCTCTTGCCATGATTTTTCAAAAAATATCCGCCTTTCTGGCGGAGCCCTAGCGCCTCATAATGTAGCGGAAACTAGGGGAAATGCAAGAAACAAGGGGACTTTCACGGAGCGTACTAATCCGCGAACTTACTGGTATCTTACCTCAACCACTATTGTTTCGCGCAGCGGCAAGAGAAGCCCGAAAACAATACCGTATCGATCCTTACATGATGTCCAATTCGTCCCGCGTGTATCTGCATTTTGGATAGGCTCGACGTTCTTCGGTATCTTGACGAGTGTCGTCCTGAACGGTATCGGCATCCCTAATGGGTGGTAACAGAAGCCAAAATGTGTCTGAATCGCCGTCCCGTTCTCTAGCACCGTGCCATTGATAAAGGCCGGCCGGAAAAGAAAATAAAACGAGACAACAATAACGGCGGCAATGATCGCAATGCCTTTCACCATGCGAAAAATACTAGCACGCGCCTAGAGTGCGCTCAGGTACCCGAAATTACCACGCAAAGTGCGCAAACGCTTTGTTTGCCTCTGCCATCCTATGAGTCGTTTCTTTCTTCGTGACTGCCTCACCCTCTCCTTTGTGAGCCGCTTTCAATTCTACGAGAAGCGCTTCTGCCATCGGGACTCCTTTTTTTGATTCCGCAGCTTCAACAATCCAACGCATACCGAGCGCGAGACGCCTTTCAGGACGAACTTCGCGCGGAACCTGGTAGTTCGCACCACCAACGCGGCGAGAGCGGACTTCCACCGTCGGAGATGCCTTATCAAGCGCATCTTCAAGAATGAGGACAGGGTCCCCTTCTTTCTTCAACTCTTCCATCACTTTGTACACAATCTTGCGCGCCGTATCCTTCTTGCCGCGCTCCATCACGTAATTGACGAGCTTCGCGACTTTGAATGATCCGTATACAGGATCTGGTTCCGGTTGCTTTCTGTTTTTTACGGCGCGTCTCATAGATTATTTATCTCCTTTCGGGCGCTTTGCACCATAGAGCGAACGGCCACGTCGGCGCTTCTCGATGCCTGCGGTATCAAGCTTGCCACGTACTATTGTGTATCGAAGTCCGATGTCCTTCACGCGACCTCCGCGTACCAAGACAACCGAGTGTTCCTGCAAATTGTGTCCCTCTCCTGGAATGTATGCGGTGATCTCCATGCCGTTCGTGAGGCGGACGCGGGCGATCTTTCGGATAGCCGAGTTCGGTTTACGAGGGGTTTTCGTGGTGACGCGAGTGCACACACCGCGTTTGAAGGGCGCAGGATAGAACGTAGGCCTGTTTTTGAGCGTATTGAAACCGCGCCCCAGGGCGATGGTCTTTGTGCGGCGTATTTTGTCGTGCCTGCCGCGTTTGATCAATTGGTTGATTGTGGCCATGAAAGCAAACTAAAACCCCTGTGCGGGGTACCGAGAAATGTACTATGGAGAACCCCGGAATGCAAGATTAGGGCTACATTCCCGCAAGAAACCTCGCAACGCTATAGATCAGGCTCCCGAACGCACCGCCGAAGACCATGATAATGACGAGGACGAGCCCGAACCCAAGAAACGGATTGTATTCGAGGCGGACCCGGAATTCGTCATACGCCCGCGCGAGGCCACGGGGCAATAGTGCAGAAAGAACTTTGGAGCCATCGAGGGGCGGTATCGGTATCAGATTGAATATGCCGAGCATCACATTTACGGAAACTATTAGGAAAAGAACGCTGTCGAGTTCCGACGAGAAAAAATTTGCGCGGATAAACACCGATGCGATGAGTGCAATTGCAAAGTTAGAGGCAGGCCCCGCTCCCGCGACTATCGCTTCCCCCCACTTTGGCGAACGCACGAGATTGTAGGGATTGTAGGGAACGGGTTTCGCCCAACCAAACAGTATCGGAGAATTGGTGAGCACAAGAATGACCGGAAGGAGAACGGAACCAAACGGGTCGAGGTGCTTTATCGGGTTCAAGGTAAGGCGCCCCGCATACCGTGCGGTCGGATCACCCAATTTGTCTGCTGCGACGCCATGCATCACCTCATGAATGACCGCAGAGAACATGATGATGGCGACAACAAATATGGAGTCGAAAATTTCCATCGCTGCATGGTAGCACATTGCTTTGAATGCCCGCTAATGCTAGTATTCGCGGCGCTATGTCACGAGTTTGCGACATCACAGGGAAAAGAAGCCGCGTCGGAGGTGGCTATTCTAATCGCACACGTGCGACCAAATTCAACCCTACCGGTGCACGCCGCCGACAGGTAAACATGCAGAAAAAGACGCTTTTCATTCCAGAACTCGGAAGAAAAGTCACTGTTACTGTTTCCGCAAAGGCCCTGAAGACCATGCAAAAAAGAGGTGCGTTTTTGACTCTCAAGAAAGCCGGACTCATCTAGTCCGCACACTCTGCCCGTCTGATACGAACGTGACCCTGCCATCGCAGGTGTCACGCGTTTGCACTTCGAACCGTTTGAATAATTCCACGACTTCTTCATGCGGATGACCGTATGAATTGTCGCATCCGCGAGAAAACACGGCGTATTCCGGATCCACAAACCCCACGAAAAGCGGCGATGACGACGTGCGAGAACCATGGTGTCCCGCTTTGAGGACGCTCGAGTGCAGTGCCTCACCATCGAGCCGCACTAAATATTCTTCAATACTTTGCGGCGAATCCCCCGTCAGCATGAACGATGTGTTTCCGTATTTGAGCCGCGCGACGACAGAGCCTGTATTTGTTTCGAGTCCAGGAACATCTCGATCAGGAAATAAAATGGTGAGCGTGGCCCCATCTCCAAGGTCAAATACCTGTCCGCGCTCAGCTATCATTTCCACTCCGCCGGATTCTTTTTCTTTGGCGATTGCCTCGTTGAATGCGGCAAAATCCGAACCCTCTTCGTCCAAAACGCTCGAGCGTAGTACCGTCGAAACGCGATACCGTGCAAGCACATCAGGAAGCCCGCCGATGTGGTCTTGGTCCGGATGAGTGCCGATAACAACATCGATTGAACGATCGAACCATGGCATGACGCCAGACAGTTCACGAAGTACCGCACGCCCTTTGCCGCCGTCGATGAGGACCTGTACGCCACTGGGCGATTCAATGAATGTCGCGTCCCCTTGCCCAATATTGAGAAATGAAACGGTGAGCGTGCCGTCTCGTTGATTCCGGATAACCGCATACCAGATAACCGCGTTGATGAGAACAAGTATCGCGAGCACGAGGAGTAGAACTTTCGTGCTTTTTTGCATTTGGAAATTATACTGCTCTATTGCTCGGTCTTCCTTCGCATTTCATACCGCATACCGTATACTGAATACCAAATACGAATCTTCTTATGGACTACACTGCAAAAACATTCAACCTCCCCGAAACAGAAGGCATCTCGAAAAAGACGATGGACGAACACCTGGGGTTGTACCAAGGCTATGTAAAAAATTTCAATGCGATATCGGCGAAACTAATCGAATATGCGGCTGACACCGAAAAAAATGCCCACGCACTCTCTGAATTGATCCGCCGCCGCTCGTTTGAATTCGGTGGCATGCGCCTGCACGAATTATATTTCTCGCAATTCGAAGGTGGCGCAAAAGGACTAGGCTCAGAGAGTGCGCTCGCCAAGCAATTGCAGAAAGAATACATGGGTTACTTCGAGCAGTATTTCAAAGCGATAGGAAATATGCGCGGACCAGGGTGGGCTATCCTGTACTGGGATCCCGAGGCGGAGCAATTTCTCGCCGGATTCACGGGCGAGCAACATCAGGGGCATTTCGTTACGCTCCCTATTATTCTCGCTATGGATGTATGGGAACACGCATTTATCCTCGACTATGGCGCAACGGGCAAAGGAAAATACATCGACGCGTTCTTCAAGAATTTGAATTGGGGTGTGATCGAAAAGAGGTTCGCAACGGTACATATATGAATCTTGATGATCGAGACGTGTCTCCATCAAAAAGATCGGTAGAAAGAAAAAACATCGCTGGGGGGACGGCCCCCGAAGAGATCAGTGCCGCTCTCGGCAAGATCACAAAGGAAGATTCAAATGCGGTGGAAGCATTGCACAACATAGGCCAACAAACATTCGATTCGGCTCTTGAACATGATGCGAAGGTTGCCGCACTCGAAGCTGTTCTTGAAAAAGCCCAGGAACTTGGCGTCATCAACAAACTCACGACTGTGCCTCAAGAAATGGATGTTGGTGAAATGCTTGAAGACCTATTGAACTCTGATCCTGATCAAAAAAAGAAATGGTAGGGAGCGCAGCAGCAATACGGTTACTTTTCTCTTTTCGCAAACACGGCACCTATCAATGCATAGGACAGGACCAACACCCAGAAGCCAACGATGCCCACCGAGATTGACGCGAACGGCAGGCGTGCTGCCAAGTCGGCGACGAAAAGAATGTACGAGAGCAAAACGTATGCGGGAAAGCCGACGATAGGCGCAAGCGGTCCAGCAAGTATTCCAAAAACCCCTGCAATAAAAGAGGCGAGCATCGCCCAAGGAACCACGATGAGCGTGAGCAAGTTCGCAGGCAGCGAAACGAGGGATAACGTGCCGCTTTGATATAGCAGAAGCGGTAGTACGGCAATTTGCGTACCGATTGTTGTCGCAGCAATCTCTCTGAGCCCCAGTCTTTCCGTGACGAAACCTAGCCGCGAAGCGATAAGAGGCGAAATAGAGATGATTCCCCACGTTGCGATAATGGAGAGTTGAAAGCCAGGATCGAACGCGAGTATCCACGGGTTCCACAACACCATTCCGAATGCAACGAGAGCCAGTGCGCGGAGCGCAAGATACGTTCGGCCGCTCGCTTTCCCCAATATTGCAATGATTGCCATCGCCGCCGCGCGCACCGATGCGGCGGCAAGCCCAGTTATGAGCGCAAAAAATATAGCGACTAGAATGCCAAGAGAGAATCGAACCCACCGGTGCGCGCCGCCAAAAACTTTCAACACGACGGGCCGTGGACTGAATATGCGGTCAATGAAACCGATAACGACCATGATGTTATAGCCGGAAAGAACGATGATATGAATAAGCCCGACGGTCCGGAATATATCTGTGAGTTCTCCTCCGAGCGCACGCTTGTCTCCGGCAGTGATACCGCCAGCAAGTCCTGCATGAGGCTCCGGCAGCGCAAGTGCAATACCCGCGAGATATATTTGTTTTATCCAAATCGCACCGGCTTTAATCGGGTTCTGTCTACCTTCGCCGATTTTTTCTATCTGGGCAAACGCAAGCTCGTATCCAATACCATCTTTCTTAAGGTATGCGGGGTAATTGAATTCACGCCCTGTGCCGGATTCAAAACTCTCGGGAAGCCGCAATTCTCCTTCCGCACGTACGCGATCCCCGTATTCGACACTCGCATGCAATGGGCCAATGGCGAGAACTCCTGCAGAAATGGCTGTTGTTCCTGCTCTCGTTACCAATGTATCGACCCGGATAGAAAAGCGGGCGTTACTCTCGCGTGCGTCCGGTTCTTCGAATATATATCCCTCCAGAGTGACTTTTTTCTCCAATTGCGCATGCAACTCCGGGGCGAGAACGAGAGTTGAAACGTGCATACGAACAACCCCTACACTGCTGGAAGCAAGTGCAACTCCTAGGATAATCGCCGGGGTGCGGCGCGTGGCGATAGTAAGGAGAAAAAGTGCTCCGGCGAGAAGCAAAACGAAGAGTCCTGCGTACCAACCAAGCGGAAGAAACGAACGAACAAAAACACCAACTAAGAATCCAAGTACTGCCACCCAAAATAAGTGCGAACGCATCCCGTTAGAGGCCGCGGTCACAAGTCATCAGAGTTAAGTGACATAGTACCGAACATCCACATTTTATTCTTTGCAATATTTCGGCGAAAACGCGACCTGCCTCTAACGGGACAGATCATTCCTTCTGCTTATCCAACCGATCTAAACCAAGGCCTTTAAAAACAAAGTAGATTATCGCAAGGAGGATGAGGAAATCGATAGTCACCGACAAAAAATCCCCTATCGCGAAGGGTCCCACAGTGAATTTTGCAAACCCGTCAGTGCGCCCCAAGAAAATATTTATGAATGGTGTCACAATGTCGTTCACGAATGCCGTCACCACTTTCTGCACCGAGGTACCCAAGACAAATCCTATCGCAAGTCCCATCACACCGCGCTCGCGTATAAAATCTGCAAATCCAACAAGCCCGCTTCTCGGAGCGGCAAAAATGGTTTGTCCCCGCTCGCGCCATCCTCGACGCGGCTCATCAGGAACAATTTTTATCTCTTCGTCGGCCATACTATGCCGTCCAACCTCCCAAAATAGCGCCCATCACTAGCATTGCTGCTAGGTAATAGCCGGCATTTATGAACCACAATTTCCACGGCTTCCCATCCCACAGAACAGAGCCGACGGTGACGGGAGCAACGAATCCAAGCCAGTACCAAAATGCCCCGGTCATTCCTCCGAGTACACCAAACATCTGCGTGTACGTCGTCCCAAAAATGATGGCGTGTGCCAGAACGTAACTCATAACAAGCGCTCCTACGAAGCTCGCTGCATAGGCGGATCGTGCCTTTTTCTGCATTTCCGCCATTTTTTCAGGCGTCATCTCGCCCCAACCCATGAGCTGAGACCACATTTTCCCGAAAAGAGGCCCATACCACAAAAAACCAAGGACCATGTTTGATATCGCCGCTGCCAGTACGGCAAGATAGTTAATTGGAATTTCCATACGCAAATAGCTTGTAGCTGTTAGCAAGTAGCATTACTCATAATGCAAAAAGTGTAGCATGCGTCTTGCGATATACTGAGCAACATGAAAGAGATCTGGGACCCCAAACCTGCGCTCGCGCCAGACGAGAATATCAACCGAGACATAACAATGCCTGGTTTCAGGGAGGTCTCATATGAAAAGTGCGAAGGTGCCATCACAAACCTAGAAGGAAGGGGGGAGAGGGTGTCTCTAGAAGCTATCTCCGAAGAGCTGAGAGATGGAACTCGCGCATTCGACATACTCGAAGCCGTCTGCACAATGAGCAACGCCACTGATTTGCTCCACTTGCTCGAAGAACACGTAAAAAAATTTGAACTCATCGTTACCATTTACAAAATTTACCGCACACCACTTTGGGAGACTGCGCAGACGCAAGAAAAAACTATAACCTATACTGAATATGCTACTCGAATCGAGAAAAAGCCCGGGGCCATCTACCAGTATTTATATCAACGATATCCAGGCCTTGTAGAAGCATTTGGCGTTACCGTGGTCGGAAAGCAAAAAAGAGATTTCAGAAAAAAGAATATCGAGAGAGACCCCGCTGACACTGTGTCGAGTGTGTCGGAAATCGGTATTTTGCTCCCATCTAACCCTCACAGGAAATTCGAGGTGCTGGAACAAATTGCGCTTCAGATAGATACACAACAATCGGCCTTATCTTCCGGTGTAAAAATAAGCGACGTAGCAAAAGGTCTGTACGAGATGAGAAAAGGTTTTCGCGTGCGGCTCTCAGAAGAATATCTGCGAGCTGTCATTGCGAGACTCGATCTGGAGCAGAAATCTAGACTAAAGAGTTTAATCAGTGACCTGTAACATTGTGTCTATAGCCTCGTTTACCAACTTGTCTGCCTCTTTGTTTTCTTCACGACGGACGTGAACGAACTTCACATTCGGAAAATGGGCAACAAGAAGATTGTGCGCTTTCATGTACTGCGGCCAGAGAGTTTCTTCTTTTACTTGATATTCATTCGTCATCTGCCGCACAATAAGTTCGCTGTCCATGCGAATTTCAAGTTCTTTTCCTCCCAGACCCTTCTTCTTTGCCTCAGTTAGCGCAAGAATAAGCGCTTCGTATTCCGCCCAATTATTTGTCCGGTTATCGCCAAGATATTTCTTTAATTCAAAAATCTTCTTCTCGTCATTATAAGCAACAATCCCAGCACCTGCCGGTCCCGGATTACCTCTTGCTCCTCCATCTGTATAAATAATTATGTTTTGTGTCGCTGACATCAGAAACAGTCTACAGGTAATCCGGGGTCGGGGAAGAGGGTCGGGGAACGGGAGTTCCCCGTGTCGGAGAGCAGGCGAAGCCGTTGAGAACCGAGGGTTCTCAAGGAGGAGCAGTTCATTGCGACGACGGCTCAGGGTTGCCGCGCGCTCCGCCGTCGGTGTAAATGACTACCGACATATCACGAATTTATACGCCCGTTGAGGAAACCATTTCGCTCGCTTTGTGCTCGAGAGTTCGATACACGTGCACAGCCGCAAGCAAAGTAACGGGTATCGTGACGAGGAGTCCGACTACCAAGGCTAGCAGTCCGAGAATGTTTAATCCTGCAAATGCAAGACCAAGCAAAGCAAGCTGCCACTTATGACCTTTCGTGATACGCCAACTCTCCTTCATCGCCGCAACAGGCCCGAGACCTTTATCGACAATCAGGTAGGAAGTAAACATGAAACCGAATGACAAGATCACGCCCGGTACAATTAAAAGGATGAGTCCGACGATGACGACGATTCCCACCAGAATCCTGCCGAATACATACGGAAGGAACAGTTTCGGGTTCCAGATGTCTCTGATCCCGACTGTATCGATAGCATCATGCGCTCGAAGCGAAAAGGTGATCATGCCTATCTCTGCGAGCGTGCCCACGACAACCGACAAAATGCCAATGAGGACCATAGCGGGGATATTCACGGGAGCTCCTTCTTCTGGGCCAAAAGTGAACTGGATACTGACACTAAGCATTCCAGTCAGCACAAATGCACCGATCACGAGCCAGGGACGTTTCTTGAATAATTCCCACCCGAACCTGATCGCCTCACCTACTGAAAAGGTATTCATGGCGCAAGTGTAACAACCTATTGCAGAGGCGCAACAATATCAGAGAGCCTGAGCGCTAGGCGATCCGGCCCCCGAAATGTGTCTCTTTCCACAGTTGCCAAGACGTCGACAAGTGTGTCGGGAGACGGTGCAACAGTAAAATCCATTGGGGTTTTGAAAAATTGGAATCCGCGGCACTGCGCGCCAGAATCGGGACATACCAATGTCACTTCGGTGTGATTCATATCTTTCCCAAATTGGCGTGCAAATGTAATGCGCGTGTTTCGGACACGAAAAAGCGGTTTCGGATTCCCGATCCCGAATGGCGCCATCTGTGAAAGTTCTTTGAGGAGTACGTTCGTTACGCGCGAGAGGGAGAGTTCTGCATCTGGATCCCTCTTTTCGATGTCGTTTGCGGGCGGTAAATCTCCGGCTGCGCGCGATAGGGATTCGTGTAGCGTGTGTACCGATTCATGCGAGACGGAAAATCCACCGGATGCATGGTGCCCGCCGAATTCCTCAAATGAAACACTGGCGCGCGTGAACAGTTCGACAACAGATAGGCTGCCGTCGGAACGACATGAACCTTTTAGACGCCCATTTGCGTCCCTGCCCCACATACAGACGACCCCGCCACGTTCTCCCATGATGGAATTCGCCGCGAGTCCCATGAGCGCCGGTTTCCACGCAGTATCTCCAAGCACGATGACTTTTTCACCTGTCGAAAAACGTGCCTTGATGCGATTTCTTGCCTCCCGAACAACCGCTCCCACGACGCCTCGACGTTTCGTATTTAAACTTTCAAGATGCGCCGCGCATTTTTCGGCCTCGTCACCATCAGTCGTCGTCAACAACCTGAAAGCAGCTTCCGGCTCATCCATGCGGGATGCCGCATTGATGCGCGGCGCAAAAGAAAAAGCGATATCGTCTTCCGTAATTTCGAATTGCCGCACTCGTGCACGCGCACAGAGCGCCTTTATGCCAAGCCGCGGAGATTTACGAAGAACCTTAAGCCCGTAGTGCGCGAGAGTCCTATTTTCCCCGACGAGAGGCACGAGATCTGCAACGGTCGCAATCGCAACCATATCCAAAAGCCATTTTTCCCATCCCTCCGGAATTGAAGTGAATCGCGCATCGCCCCGCTTCCGGCCTTCAACAAGGAGCGCACATGCTAATTTCCATGCAACTGCCGCTCCACAGAGATCTTTAAAGGGATATGTACCGTTCTTAGGGTTAATTACGGCAACCGCGTCAGGAAGAATGTCTTTCAATTCATGATGGTCGGTGACAATGACATCGATACCAAGTTCTTTCGCTCGTTTTACAGCCTCAATCGCAGTCGTGCCAACGTCTATGGTGATGATAAGAGACACACCTTGCTGCTTCAGTTTTTCTATCGCGGCAATGTGGAATCCATACCCTTCTCTATCCCGATGCGGAATATAGACTTGAACATTCTCGTAACCAATTTTCCTAAAAAAATCCGACAAAAGTGCCGCACCCGGAATTCCGTCACAATCGAAGTCGGCGTATATCGCGATGCGTTCATTCTGAGCCATCACCGCGAAAATCCTGGCAACCGCACGTTCCATTCCTTCTAACAGGAACGGATCGTGCGTGTCCCGTAAAAAATCCGGGACCAAAAATCTATCGACGGTATCTTTCTCGATGATGCCTCGTTTCCCAAGCAACGTGCGCACCAAATCTGAAACTTCCATTCCGACCATTGTATCCTATACTGAGTTCCATGCCTGATTGCCTTTTTTGCAAAATAATTCGCGGAGAATTGCCCACAAATAAGATATACGAGGATGAAAAGACGTTTGCGTTTCTCGATATCAATCCCGTAAATCCGGGACACACGCTGGTAGTGCCCAAAAAACACGCTGTCGATGTGTTCGAGATAGACGAAGAGGAGTGGAATGCCGTAATGGGGGCAGTCAAGAAAATTTCGCTAGCAGTAGAAAAAGCACTCCAACCAACGGGAATAAATCTTGGTATGAACAATAAAAGCGGAGCAGGGCAAGTTGTTTTTCACGCGCACGTTCACATCATGCCTCGCTTCCAGAACGACGGGCATGAGCTATGGAAAGGAAAGCCATACGGTGCGGGAGAAGCTGCAAAAATCGCCGAAAAGATCCGGGGCGTTATCTAGTACGTCGTGCTCGCACAGTTGCCGTTGTAGAGAAATTCTGCTCCTGCTGCATTGAGCGCGCAGCGGTTTGAATACGTTTCCGGACGTTTCAGTTGGCAGATCATAGTGCAGTACTGCCCAGGAGGACACGTGTTTGCGCATCCTGTGGGCCTGCCGCAGACTGGATCGTATATCGCGATGCATGCGACATCGGTGTTCACGTTCACCGTCGCGGAAGTTTTCGCTTCCTGTCCAGATGAGTCGCGCACAATGATCGACACGGTGTAGGTACCCGAGTTTACATACGCATGCGTGAACGTCGTAGTCTGTGTGAACTCACGCGCATACGAAGCCATGTTCGCCATCGGCGCGTAGCCTTCATCTCCCCACCACACTTGGTAGCTCAGCTGCCCGTTTTCTGGGTCCGATGCATTGATCGTCCATGTGCCTGCTTCATTTACTCTGAGCGTCGTAGGCCCCGAAAAGCCAGAGATCGTTGGCGGTTTGTTTGTAGTGCCGTCGAAGTACGCAGTGCAGTATGGTTTCGCCATCATGTCGGACATACATGCACGGAGCGTACACATCGCAGGCTGTCCGGGTGCAGAACGCGAACAACTATTGCACCCATCATACCAAGCCTTGCACCGCGGGTCGTTTGCGGGGTCCTCCCAATCTGATCGGCACTGGCCGTCATGCAAGAACGATGCACCATCTGCCTCCATCATGCAGCGATTGCTGTACGTTTGCTGGATAGGATTGCACGGTGTCGTGATGCAGTAGATCTGTTTGGAGCCACACATCGGTACATATTCTTTTGTACATGCCGTTTGCCCCACATGTATCTGCTGTTTTGCGACAACTTCTGAAGATATCGGCGCCATGCATGCCGGATTTCCCTGGCATGGATCGCTGATCTTGTTCAAGGTCGCCGTATACGTTCCATTTTGCGAGTACGTATGCTTATTCTGTCCAGGAGACAAACACGCATCTGCCGGCGCATAGCAGTCAGCAGCTCTTTCGCTCGTTCCATCACCAAAATCGATGGTGTAGTAGATGCTCTGCACCCTGAAACCCGATAGCCACGTGTCGAAAACCACCGTTAGTGGCGCCGAGCCGCGCGCGGGAGATGCCGAGAATCGCTCTTGGTTACCCCATCCTCCGCCTCCACACCAAATTTTGATGCGCTCGCGTGACATCGGGCCAAAATGCCCGACCGCGGATACTCCTTCTTTCGCCTGCCACTTTGCAACAGCTTGTGCTGTCATTGGACCAAAATAGCCAGTCGCATTTGCGGAGAGATATCCTTCTGCTTTTAGAAACTCTTGCAGACTCATCACATCATCGCCCTGTGTGCCCTGCGCAAGATTTCTTGCGAGAACATTGCAGATTCGATGCTGTGATGGGGCTATCGAGATAGCTGAATTCACCGATGATTGTATAGATGCGTTGGTCTGCCCTTTGAGAGAATTGAGGATATTGGTAAGGCTCGATATCTGCTGCAAAAGCGATTGTATCTGGGACTGGACCTCGTCGATTGTAAGAGCGGACGCCGGCAAAACACTGATGCCGAAGGAGAAAAACACAGCCGAGCCGATTATGAGGCCCGCGATCGTCTTTTTAGCCATAGATATGAAAGGGCGCTAATAAGTAATGCGGTTATCATACACCCTCTGACGCCACGGGTGTGGATTTCTTACCCAAATATTTTCTCCGCTTCTGCGGCCACCACGTCACGAAGTGTTGTGATGTGTACAACTTTCGAGACCTTAACAGTCGTTATTGGTATACCTAGCGCTTTGGACGCGGCCACCATCGTCTGTGGGAGACCAGTTTCGGTGCGTCCGCGCACTACAACAGGCGGTACATCGAAAACTCTTTGATCGAGAATGTACAGGCCAACGCCACCAAGCCCGGCACCGCCCCCATGTGTGTCCGCTTCGACAATATTCAAAATCTTTCCACTTGCGTCAATTTCAACTTTCGAAGCAGTTCCCAGGTCAGCCAATTGCATGATGGCAAGTGCCCATTCGTGTTGCAAACAGTTCTCAATGTCGCCTTTCAGATGGATATCGTCCCCGTTTGTTGCAAGAAATCTTCCATGCAAAACTGATCTCGCGCATGCGAGAGCATACATCGTCCCCCCCACTGGGTTCGGGCAATCGACGTAGGTAATTTTTTTTCCTTTGTAGACATTGCCAAATTTCGCTCGAATTTGCTCGCCAAAATGACCTATCACAAGCACCAGTTCATCTATTGGTTCCGGGAACTCATCAAATTTATGCTCGAGAATCGTCTTCCCAGCAATTTCAACGAGCGATTTCGGTTTCGTTTTTGTCCATTCCCCCATCCGCGTTCCTAGACCCGCGGCAAGTACAACAGCCTGCATGCTTCGAGACTACCCCAAAACCTCAATCGCAGGAAGTGTTCCTTTCATAAGATACTCAAGCATAGCGCCGCCACCTGTTGAGAGAAATCCAAGGTCAGACTGTTTTATGCCTGACCCTTCGATAGCTGCGATAGTATCGCCGCCACCGATAACTACAGATGCGCCTCGCGCATGAGCCTTTGCAACAAGTACAGCGATTGCATGCGTCCACGACGTGTAGCCATCTTCGTAGAGGCCGGTGGGGCCGTTCCAAAGAATAAAATTAGCTTTTTCAATGTATGGTGCGATGAGCGCCAAAGAATCCGGCCCTATATCGACAATTTTATCGTCAGCTTCGACATCTTCCGGTTCTTTTACTCGCGCTTGCCCGTCGGAGCGTTCCGCGGTCACGTCAACAGGAGCAATAAAGCCCGGGTGTTTCAAGATATCTTCACTCGGCAATTCTTTTGAGATAAGCGAGCGCCCAACAGGAAGCCCTCGAGCCTTGAAAACATCGTTCGCAAGCGCACCCGTGATGAACAAATGATCATAATTCTGCAGAAGGGATTTTATGAGTGGCGCTTTTGTTTCGAATTTCGCGCCTCCAAGGATTGCGAACGAGGGACTTTGGGGAGACAAAGCTGCCTCAAGCTGCAACACTTCGTCGCGGACAAGGAGTCCTGCGTACGATGGTAGGAATTTCGCGATGCCGACTGTCGAGGCATGTGCGCGATGCGCCGCTGCAAAAGCGTCATTCACAAAAAGTTCTCCATACGAGGCAAGCTCTTTCGCAAGCGACTCATCATTTTCCGTCTCTCTCGCGTCACTGCGCACGTTCTCCAAAAGTAACACTTCGCCATCTTTGATCGACTGGACAGCGCCCCTCGCGGCTGGCCCCAAGAGATCCGGAACATACACAGCCTGTCCAATGTGCTTGAGCGCCCTCCCTACTGGCGCGAGCGTCTCTTCCGGCTTCCTGCCGATGTGCGAAAGCACGATGACTTTCGCGCCCCTTTCTTTCAAATATTGGATGGTGCTCCATCCTTGTTTTAGGCGAAAGGCTTCCGCAACTTCTCCATCCTGCCCAATAGGCACATTAAAATCTGCACGCACAACAACCCGCTTTCCTTTCAAATCACTCGCGGGAAGATCAGTAATAATTTTCATGCATTTTCTGCAGCGGTTAAAAGATGCGCAAATTCTACCGCACTCCAACTCGCCCGCCCGACGAGGAGACCGTGGACATCTCCATCCCGAAGCATTGCAGGTGCACTCGCCGCATCTACCGAACCTCCATAGAGTATTCTTATATCGTGTCCGCCTTCGCCGAATGAATCCACAATGGTCTTTCGAATGAAAATCGCCATCATCTGCATCTCGCGAGGGTCCATCGTTTTGTCCGACCCTATCGTCCAGAGTGGCTCGTACACGATGATGATGTGAGCGAGTTTGTTCGCAGCAACATCCGCGAGCGCCGTTCGTAGCTGCTCGGCTATCACATTGAAATATTCGCCGCTCTGCGTACGTTTTGTTTCGCCAACACACAGGATGGGCGTAAGGCCCTTTGCGAGCGATGCGGCAACTTTAAGCCTCGTATCATCGTTCGTCTCTCCCCGAGCGCGGCGCTCCGCATGGCCGATGAGCACGTATTTTGCTTTCGCGTCCCTC
Organism: Candidatus Kaiserbacteria bacterium; assembly: GCA_016217965.1. Classification (GTDB taxonomy): domain Bacteria; phylum Patescibacteriota; class Minisyncoccia; order Phycocordibacterales; family UBA2100; genus UBA10103. The sequence goes on along the minus strand of JACRFI010000016.1, from coordinate 19,497 downwards.
ATTTGCTGGATAGAAATTTCGCCGGTATGTGCGCCGCCCGCCTCTTGGTGTGCATGCTGCGCCGCAAAGGAGATGCGCGCACCTCTCGAGCGAGAGGTAAATTCGCGTAAGAAAATTGCGGGCGGCGCGATAACAACCGAGATTTTTGTTCGTTCCGCAGCTTTCTGTGTTTCGTCGAGCAGTTTTCTTGCTTCTTTGAACGTCGCCGGGTTCATTTTCCAATTCGCCACAATGAGCGCCTTCGACATGGCGCGATTGTAGCATGTCCTCCCCGTGGTAAAGATAGGAATATTATGCTACGCCAGCATTTGAAGCTACGGGCAAGTCAAGATACCCTTAAGGAATGACGATTGACGTTCCTAGACCACGGAAATCTGTGATTGAACGAGTCGGCAAGGCCAGAGTAGATTCTGCTGATGAAATTTCAGATGCCATAGGCAAGCAAGTTCAACGGATGATAGATCTGGTAGGTCCCGCAGATGCTAATAGGCTTCTTACGTTGCCTGATATGGAACGAGAACAAGATCCTGTATTTAAGCGAGCAGTAAAACAGTATGAGATTCTCGTGCAAGAAATGGGAAACAATGCCTTGCGTTTCTGTATGATATTTCTTCCGTTCATCCTCGAACACGAGTTCCCTCGATCAAAACCGGCTGCAGACATTGCGAGAGAATATCTGGCCACATTATCTTCAAAACGAATACGGCCTTCTATTAACATTATGGCGAAACATACGAATATATTTCTTGCACATGATCGCAGGGGGATTGAATCACTTGTGACTGCACTGATGAGCAAACATTTACAGAACACATGGAAGACGACAAAGCGCATGCTTCGCGAATTCAAACTTACCGAGGACGAGCTGAAACGTGTGGAAGTTGATCTACAGTCTCTCTTCCAAGACTATCAGCGCGGGGCACAGGCTCGTAGACTGCAGATTGATATGGCGACGGCACAACTGCAAAGACTCGGCTTCGTGTATTCAGAAGATCGTGCTGAAGATTGTGTCATCGCAATGATGCGTTCATCAGATGCCAAAAATTTCTTAGAATCGCTGGCGGAACATGGATGGACAGCAGATATTGAACAGTTGCTGATGCCTGTATTCCGCCAGTTATTTTCTGGAAACCAGGACATTCGGAGCAGTGTTATGACTCAACTCGCGGATACGGGCATCGATCCAGAGTTGGTTGATGCGTACGTGACGAAGTTCGGGAATCAACCTTCTCGCGAATTTCAAATCAAGTATGGTACGGGCAATACAGCCCAAGTAGTAGAGAGATTCATGCGCAAAATCGAGAATGTCATATTTCAAGTAACAAAAAGAGAGCTGCGGCGCGATTTCTCTGTGAAAACACAAATCGCTCGTACCATCTCAAGCACCAAGTAGGATCGAGTCAGAAATAGTCTGCACTTTCTGGCGTAAAAAGTCCGTGACCGCAGTGAATAGGACGGCTTGCACATCTTCCGCTTCCGGTGGAAGCGCCGATAATTCTTTAAGGACTACTGCATCCACTTCAGAGGCCAGCGAGCTTGCGGAGAAGTACTTGCGCACAAACCACCGGTACCACGGTAGTTTTATATGCACGCGGTCAGCCGAAATCTCTGCGGCACCTGTCACCTCCACACGGACGGGGAACGAAAGTGGTATAAGCGCAAACAGTTTGCCCCGAGAACGATACGATATCTCGAAACGGGACGCCGAAAGTGCTGCTTCATCAAGATTTTCGTCATCGACCGCAAGCTCGCTTGCGATGAGCGCATAGTACTCTCCTGTTGTCAGTCGCCCCTTATTCGCGACATTTTTTCCCTTACTGGTCGAGAATTTCCCTTTTATGCCTCTCCAGAATTTGAGAACGCTTCCAATATCGACATTGCTGCCTGCGGAGGCCCGCACTTTGTCGCCATCAACTACGATGCTGTACCCTCCGCCGTCGTCCTCCTCGATCCCGATTGCCGCTACTCCCGCATCTTCGACGCTCACCGCCCCTTCTTCGACAAGAACCTGGAGCGCATCTTCTTCGGTTTCTATTACAGTTTGCTGGGGAGGCACGACAGGAACATCGTTTGTTTTCTCATCTTCCTCAGAATCATCTTCGTTGCTGGGAGGCGGTTCTGGTATGTATCCACCCTTTTCCCCACTTTCGTGTGTGAGATCAAGTGGTGGATCCCCCGGCTGTTGGAAATAATTGTCATTAAATTGGTCCGCGGATGCGATACCCGCAAGCAACACTATAACAAGAATGGTTACTGCTCGCGCCATAGTACAAATTTGTAGTCCGTCGACGCAGCGGGCGTAAATGGCGGCGGATCAAGCGCAAGCACACGGTCGTAATTGTCGACACGCGTATTATACCCAGAGCAGTACGTGCCGCCGCAGATCCACTTTGTCCCGACGCGCAGATTCGATACCACGGAGCCGTTCGTTGTCAGCGTCGATTGCGAAACATACTGGTCATATTGTGATGGCACTTCATTCGAGCCAGACGAGGTGAAATGATTGCGCCCGAATAAGCCACTTTGGGCGACGAAGATACCTCGTATCGTCATTGTGTCAGGCGACACGAGCGGCACCTGGATCGAGCGCTCTGCGATAACGGTGAGCCCAGTAGAGCCGTCTGCTGTGGCATACGTAAGGTTGTTATTGAAGATCACATCCGGGCTGTACGAGCCGGTGTCTGCGGCGACGAGCGTTATTTTTCCGGAAACAGTTCCTTCTATCCACGTTTTAGCGTTCACATAGATGAGCGCACAGTCTGATGGCGGTGTGAATGTGCCGAGAGAAACCGAGCTCGAGATAATGGAGTAATCGTTATGCCAGCCAAGCATGTTGTTGTATCCGCGAACATATGAAGTGCCAGTCACCCGGTAGATGCTGACTGTGCCATTCGAATTGAATACGAGCCGATATCCACGCTGGTCACTCGCCGCAACTGATGAATACGAACCCCCCTGCTGTGCGCCATTTACGCGGGTCGTCGTCCCGGATAAGAGAATGCCGTCTACATACGCGTAGCCGCGAAGCGCGGAAAAATTGGAGCCGATACCTTCAAAGCTTATCTGCGGCTCAGGGTAGTCCCACAATGCGCTCCCGGAGCCGGAGCCGAACACGCCTGGAGCACTGTTATTCGTCGGTGCGCACCCGAAGCCTGAATCGCATATCCACGTAGAAACCGCGCTCGTCACGTCAGAATTGTTCGTGCCGTCCATCCGCACACCGCCATTCGAATGGTATGCGCCGGTTATGTTTCTATCTGACCCAGCCCATACGTTCTGATTCACGATGTGCGAATATTCCGCAACAGACGGGCGCATGTAACGCGCGAGCAGCGTGCGGGTAAATGACGGATTTTGGTCGGAGCGGCCAAGCGATGTGATATTGGCATACTGCGGAACGCCGCATGCAGACGCGATGATTGCGCTCACCGTCGCATCACCGATGCGCGTCGTTTCTGGATCGCTCACCACATATGTGACCGGCGTTTCGAGTCCCACCCCATTCTGCATGACACTTGCCGTGTGCGAGAGGAACCATCGGTAGTATTCGAGCCCTGCTTCGGCAATTTGGACGGCCTGTTCCCTGGCAAAAAGTGCCCTACCGTAGCGCGCCTGCATGAAGGAGTAGCTCGTGATAGTGCCTAAGACGAGCGCGAAAATTGCCATGTAGGCAACGACGAGAATGATGGTCACACCACGCGAGCTTCGCGAGCAGTCATGAGTCATGAGTCTTGAGTCATCAGTGGGACGCAATCTATTCTTTTGTATTTTCTTATGACTCATGACTTTGGACTTTGGACTATTTCAGGTTTCGGAGTGCCGCATTCGAGCGCAGTGTTAATTGGTTCGGCAACCGGTACGGGTCCACGTTGACCACGATATTCATTGTGACAAGCCGCACTTCCGCTATCTGCGCAAAGTTCGTTATCTCCCCTCCAGTTAAATTATAGTATTGGAATGTCGGAATGCCCTGTTCGATATTGCGTACTGTCTCCGAGATGACCGAGGTCGTTTGTGGCGCGCCATACGTAGGCGGGTCGCCCGCCGGGTTCGTAACGTCGCGGAAGAACGATGTCCCTTGCACATAATACCGGATACGTTCGACGAATGGGTCTGCATCAATGTCCGCATAGAACGTAAAGTCGTTCGGCGCAATCGACACGACAGGATACGCGCCATTTGATGCATATGACGCCTCACGAATGGTTTTCACCGTTTCCTCGATGCCGCGCTGCGCGCTTGAGACAGCGCTCGCCTGCTCGATGGCATATGTGTTCGTGCGATAGAAGTACAGAACCGAAGAAACGATGGCGATAATAGCGAACACGAACACCGCTATGGAAACAAGTACCTCAATGAATGTCATGCCGCGTGAACGCGAACAGTCATGGGTCATGAGTCTGCAGTCATGAGTGTTTTTGGGGAATTGCATGCTCTTGTGACTTATGACTAATGACTGGTGACTAATTTAGCACTACCGACAGCCGTGAAGTCCCTGACACATTCACATCCGCCGCATTAAAGGTGGCATATCCGGGCGCCGATACTTCTATTGAATACGGGTTTCCGCCCCCCTGCGTCCCAACTCCAAGACCTTCAAAGAACGCTTGGCCGCAATAATCTGCTGTTTCCGTGATGTTGTATCCGGGCGACCGATACAGGCGCACCGTTGCATTCGGGACAAGCGCATTATTCGCTCTCACGTCCACAAGAAGCGAATTAGTTGTGTGGGGAACAAGAATAAGTTTTGTTTCTTGGTAGGTGTTGGGGGGAAGGCTCTCTGGTTGCGGCTCGCATGACGAGGCAATGTCGTATCCCGTCGCCGAATCAACAGTCGTCGTGTATGTGTCGTACTCAAGATTGCCGACGCCGACGCCTGCTGTCGCTCCTGTCGCGAGTGTGGTCGTACTGTATTTGTAGACAAGCCCGCCCGGGCCATTCCCGATTGTCTTTGCACCCTTCAACCCAAACGTGATGTTGGGAAGCGGGATCGGGCCTTCGTCGTACGATACTTCCCACATCAAGAGTTCAGGCGTTGTATTCTCGTCTGCAGTGCCAAGTGTTGCATGGAGTGCGAGTGATGGATACGTTGTGGTCGAAACAAGTGAAATATCGATAGGCGGCATGCTGAACCCCAAACTATTCCCCGGCACCATCTCATCTGGAATCAGCTGGCTTCCATCACCTGAGTATAGGCGGTGCAGGATATTTGTTTGAGCTGGCTTCACATCGCTCCAATTGAACATTCTCCACGCCTGCAGATATGTCGGCGCGATCGCAGTAGAGCGCAGATGCCCTGGCGTCGAGTGGGGCGCAGGCCCGACAAGTTTTGCGCTGCCCCCCACGATCTCAACATTTGCGATATCCGCAATGCTTGATGAGTCATTCAGCGGGTCAGTTGTTGTCGACGACTCGACAGGAGAAAATGTCCTTACGTTCTTAATTGATATAACGTCTATCGAAAATGGGAACGATGTCGTCTGGTTCAACGCAACAGTGAGATGCCCCGGCGTCGGATTCGTATTCTCCGCGGACGAATCGTACGTTTGCGCCGTCGAGTATCCGCTTTTCGATACCACTATTCGATACCCAGCACTGGCGGGGGCCCCGATGACTGTTACGTTCCCGTTAGCATCTGAAAACAGAGTCATTTGTATCGTGGGAAACGTGCTGTTGTTCTGTATGAATACCTGTGCGTCGGGGACAGGCGCGGCACCAGCGTTCAGGATACTGAGCGCAAGTGTTCCACCCGGCACCGCCTGCTCGATGCCGATGGGAGAAACGCGAGTTGTAAGCGAAATTTTGCGAAGCCCGCCCTGGCGCGGCACCCACGAAACTTCAGTTTTTGCCGCTTTGTAATCGGCGGTGTTCGCATTGGTATCCCCCGCGCCCGTGCCGTCTTTCGGGTCGTCACGATAGAGAATGATGGTGCGGCGTGTGTAGGAAATGCCATTCAGTTCCACAGCTTCCGTCTGGACGATAGTCCCCGCTGGAACGCCGCCCGTTGTGCCGACAGAATCATACGGAAGGCTGCGGATGTATTCGATACGCTCGTTCGCAAGCGCGATGGCCCCCGCCCTCGCTTTATTATTTGTCACGACATCAACAGAGAGCTGAAATGCGGCAGTAATCCCAACAAAGACAAGCACAAGAAGCGCCGTGCCGACGATGGTGTCGATGAGTGTTACTCCACGCGCTCCAGAGCGAACCAAATACTCTTCGTATTCTGGCGCCGCAGTGAGTATCATTTGCATGACGCGTTCTTCATCGGGCATACTGGCACCCTCAGGCACATACATATACCAAGGGCGTGAAGACAATTTCTTCCATCCGAGATCAGCCGCTATTTCAGGCTCAGCGTGGTCATAGGAACGCTCACTAAAACGAAGTCCGAGCTTTTTTGTACCAGTTTGAGCATCCAAGAACCGCTTTATTTTTGGATGCAAAAACTTACTCCCGATGCCCTTTTCCCGGTATTCGGGATCCACATACATGTACTTGATGTAAAAAAAATCTTCATACTCGTGTAGCTTTGCAAATGCTGCTGGTTTTTCGATTTTTTTTGTTTTATCTTCCGGGTCCTCGACCCATTCTCTTTTTTTATTCTTCTCATAGAGATTTATGTATATGTCACCGTGCCGTTTTTCTACCTGCTCCTCAAGTTCAAGAGCATGTTCCCCACCTCCCAAGCTGTCTTTCATCTCCGACATGCATCAAATCGCCTGCGAAAGAGAATATATCGGAGAGATCATCGAGACTGCAAAGAATCCGACAGCGCCGCCGATGAATACCATGAGGAACGGTTCGATAACGGTCGACATATCTTTCGTCTGCCTATCCACTTCGTCCTCATAGTAGATAGCAAGGCGCTTCATCATTTCTGTCAGTTGCCCCGTTTCTTCGCCGACGGACATCATCTCCCCCACGAACGCCGGATAGAGGTCTTCGCGCCTGGTGAACGCCGCCGAAAGAGGTTCGCCCTTTCCAACGCTCGCTTTTGCAATCTGAACGACTTCTTTGAAATAACTATTTTGTATGACTTCTGTGGTGATATCTAGGGACGTAAGCATGTCCACGCCAGATGAAAGGAGCGAGGAGAGCGTGCGCGATGTGCGTGCAGCATTCACTTCCCGCACTAATTTTCCGATGAGAGGCAGCTTGAGGAAAATGAAATCGAGCACCCGCCCCCCAACTGGCGTTTTAACCGCAAAATAAATGCTTCCAACGATAAAAATGAAAAGCGCTGCAGCAAGGATGGTGTAGCGGACGAGGAAATTACTGATAGCAATGATGGTTTGCGTGGAAGCGGGCAACTCCGCTCCCATTTCGGCAAATGTCTGCGCCAGAGTCGGCACCACTTTTATCATCATGAGAACCCCGATGCCGACTATCGCGCCGAGGACGATAGCGGGATAGATGAGCGCGCCTCGCACTTTTTTCTTCAGGTTGTACATCCGCTCCATTTGGTCCGCGATGACCGAGAGGGACTGCGGCAAATCTCCCCCTTCTTCCCCCGAGCGCACCATCGCGACGAACAGTTTCGAGAAAATATTCGGAAATTTCGATAGTGCAGTGTGCAGAGGGTCGCCGCGCCTCACTTCGCTCGCAAGTTGCGATACTACATTCGATAGTTTCGCGTTCCTTGTCTGCCGCTCCAAAACGGCGAGCGCGCGGGAAAGAGCGAGGCCGGCCGAAAGCATTGCACCAAGGTTGCGCGCGAGAAGAATTCGCTCGTATTCCGAAACGGTGGTCAGCTTTGAATTCCAATATGAAAGGCTGAGAAGATCACGGCTCTTCGACTCATCAACGCCAATGATGCGCCCGCCTTCGCGCCGGACGATGGTATAGAGGTCAAAACGGTCGCGCGCTTCCGCAACGCCTTTGTAGACCTCGCCGTCCGCTTTCTCGGCGGTGTATGTAAACCGCGACATTAACAAGTATTATCGCACATTTTAGCCGCCAGAATTGTCCGACAACAACAGATTACTTATCTTTATAGAAATCATCCTCCTTTCGCTTACGTCTTGCCGTCAATGTCTCTTGCGCAGCTGTAATTTCCGCAATTGGAAGATTCCCCTCTCGTTGCAAATCCGGATTGTTCAAATGACGATTCGCCAAAATATTAGTTACTTTTTTTGCATCGACTCCTTCTCCGCTTCTTTCCAGCGTTGCCCTTACTACCTCTTCATGTTTTTTGTGGAACTCATCTATAAATTCACTGTCGCTGCGCCACTTATCCATCATAGCCTTCCTCTCCTCCGGATCCATCCGATTCATCTTATTCATTCCCCTCATGCTCATATTCTAGCCAGATTAGTTAAGTAATACGGTAATGATAGCGCTGGATTATTGGCACGCAAGCTCGCAATTCACTCTAAAAACCCTCTAGGATGAGTGCGATTGAGAACTATTCTGAAATGACGCGGAGAACTTCCTCTATGGTGGTTATACCCTGGACGGCCTTAAATATCCCGTCTTCCGCCATTGTGAGCATGCCTTCGCTCTTTGCTTGCTTGTCTATTTCATCCCCCGTCGCATTTTTCATGACGAGGTCTTTTATCGTCGACGTGACCGGCAAGACTTCGTAGATGCCGATGCGGCCAGCGTATCCGTCTTGGCTTGTCGGGGTGGGTTTTGGCTTGTAGAACGGGACCTTGTTCCAGGTCATTTCTTTTGCAACGGCTTTTTCTTCTTTGAGATGCTTCAGGACAGCTGCGGGGTCAACTAATTTCTCGAGTTGCGTCTGTTCGTCGCGCGAGAGTTCATACGGATCGTGCGCCGCAAGTTTCCGCACGAGGCGCTGCCCGATGACAACGCGAAGCGTCGAGACAAGAAGGAATGGCTCGACGCCCATGTCGAGAAGGCGTGGAATGGCACCGGACGCGGAATTTGTATGGAGCGTGGAGAGCACCAAGTGGCCAGTGAGCGCGGCATTGATAGCAAGGGAAGCAGTTTCTTTGTCGCGAATTTCACCGACCATGATGATATCCGGGTCCTGGCGAACAAGTGAGCGAAGGCCGGAGGCAAAAGTGAAACCTATCTCCGGACGCACTTGCGTTTGGTTCACTCTCGCCATTTGATATTCAATAGGATCTTCGACAGTTGAGATGTTCACATCCGGCGTGTTGATGATGTCGAGAAGAGTGTAGAGCGTCGTCGATTTACCCGCGCCAGTGGGGCCGGTCGTCAGTATCATGCCCGTCGTGCGGCGCATCGCATCATGCATTCGTTCCAATCCCGTGCCGTGAAAACCAATGCCCTCCAGTGTGAAGCCGGAAATAGAATCGCGAAGGAGGCGCATGACGATCTTCTCGCCGTAGTAAGTCGGCAATATAGATACACGAAACGATATCCTCTCGCCTGCCGACTCGGCACTGAAACGCCCATCTTGTGGCAGCCGATGCTCGTCGAGGCGCATGTTCGAAAGCACTTTAACGCGAGCAGTTATCGCAGGAGCTGCATGTTTCGGCAATTCCATCGCGTCGTGGAGGATGCCGTCGATTCGGTAGCGAATAAGGAGTGAATTTTCTAGCGGTTCTATATGGATGTCGGACGCGTTCTGTGCGCTCGCGTGGCGCAGGAGCGTGTCTACGATGCGCACGGCAGACACGCCTTCTGCCATTTGTTTCAGCGCCGCTTCCCCATCCCCTCCCTTTTCTTTCTCGAGCGCGGTCGTTTCGCGTTTAATGACATCGCCCAGCGTATCTTTGAGCCCCTGTTGGTACTGTTTGAGCGCGGTTTTGATGGATGCCGCATCAGTGAGGCGCGGCAATATCTTGAGGTGTGTTTTTTTCTTTATGAAATCGATTGCGGCCAGATCGTCGGTGTCGAGCATGGCGACCTCAAGCTCATCCCCTTTTCGGCTGTACGAAATAATATTGTTGCGGCGGGCAACCGGCTCCGGTATCTGAGATAGCGTGTCATATGGGATGCTCGTGCCAACGAGAGAGACGAATGGTATGCCGAGAATGTATGCGTACGTGCGGCGCAACTCGTCTTCCCCGATAGCGCCCCGCGCCGTCAGAATATCACCTATCGTTTTGCCGCTTGATTTGGCCTCTGTTTCTGCTGCATCGAAATCTTTCTGCGACACTAAGTTCGCGTCGGCGAGAAAGGATTTTAGATGTGTGTCGGAGATGTACATATTGGATAGCTTCTAGGTGCGAGCTTCTAGCTGCTAGGAAAATTCAACATACAGTGAGGTGGAATCGCACGCATGAACAGTATAGCAGGCAATGTGCGTGGAATTTTCACTATTTACTCTCTAGTAAACGTATATACTCGCGTAACACTCGCGTTTCTGCCAAACTTTTCTCCTTGTACTGAGGGCTTGTATGTTCAAATGTTATGAGCGACTTCGCCAGTTCTTTTGCTTCCAGGCTCTGTCTTAAATAATCAATACATGGCTTGAACTCACCCTTCTTTAATCCGTCCAGTAACCCAAGATAATACTCTCGCTCGTTTCGCAAGTCATCGATTTCTTCTTGAAGTTTGTCCGGATTTAAACGTTGCTCTTTTTCTGCCGCAAGCTCTTTTTTATTCATGCCAAAGATCTTCGCCTCTTCTTCAATGTCCAGTTCTTCTTCCGTAGGATCAACCTCGATTGCTCGTTTATCTCTTTCTCTGTAACCTATTTCAAATTCGACGTCTTTAACTTTGCTTAGGAAATACCGGCCAACTAGCTGTAAATCTTGCGGCAGGCCAGGAATTGTTTCGCCCTGTGGTTTGGGCTCAGAAGAATTAATCATGCATAAAAGTGTAGCACCAAATTTGACAAGAACCTTTTTCCTGCTACACTCGCACAACAGCTGAATACAGCGATGTATTTAGTCCCGCCTTGCGGGACGTTTTTTTTAAAAGGCTGTACATTTTGTCTTTACTAATCACTTGAAGCTAGCAACTAGAAGCTACCTATAATATGGCGTTATTCGACCTCAAAACTCTTAATGCAGCCCTAGACGAGCTCCAACAGGAGCGCGGCATCTCTCGCGAAAGCGTCGTCGATGCTCTCGCAACGGCACTCGCTGCCGCATATCGCCGCGAATACGGCAAACGCGGACAAATAATCCGTGCGACGTTCAACGCACAAACTGGCGACATCGAATTTCGCCAGGCAAAAATAGTGGTAGATGAAACACTGGTCCGAAAGGAAGACGAGGAGCCGACAGGTGATGACGACCATCGCTCTCGCTTCAATCCCGAGCAACACATCATGCTCGAGGACGCCAAGCGCATCAAAAAAGACGCGAAGCTCGATGAAGAGATTTCGTTCCCCCTTGAAACTCGAGAAGATTTCGGGCGTATCGCGGCTCAAGCAGCAAAGCAGGTCATCATGCAAAAGATCCGCGAAGCAGAGAGAAGCTCTATCATTTCCGAATACGGCGAGCGCGAAGGCGAGATTGTAACGGGACACGTACAACGTTTCGAGCGTGGCAACCTCTATGTTGACCTCGGCCGCGCGACCGCCATCCTTCCGTATGACGAACAGATCCCGGGCGAGCGGTACCGTCAGGGCGAGCGCGTGCGCGCGCTTCTCCTTCGCGTGGACGAAGGCGTACGCGGCACATTCATCCGCCTCTCCCGCTCTCATCCTCGCTTCCTCGAAAAACTTTTTGAAGTCGAGGTCCCCGAGATGGCTAACAAGATCGTCGAAGCAAAGGGGATTGTTCGTGAGCCGGGAAGCCGCGCAAAGATAGCTGTTTCTTCGAAGGACGAGCACGTTGACCCTGTTGGCGCTCTCGTCGGGCAACGCGGCGTACGCGTCGCGGTCGTCACGTCGGAACTCGGCGGCGAGAAAATAGACGTTGTCGAATGGTCCGAAAATCCGGGAGACTTCGTGAAAGAAGCGCTGAAACCGGCACAAGTTCTGGGCATCCAACTGTTTGAAGACGAAAACCGTGCGGAAGTGCAAGTCGCGGAAGACCAGCAATCGCTCGCTATCGGCCGTGGCGGACAAAATGTGCGCCTCGCAGCCCGCCTCACGGGATGGAAGATAGATATCCGTTCTGCTAGCGGCGAAACATTAGAGAAAAAAGAAGCAGCTCCTGAATCGTTGCCGGAAGAAAAGCCAACGGAGACGGAGGCGGAAAAACCTGAGGAAAAGAGCGAGAAAGAGGCTGCGTAATCTGGTACACTCTGTGCATTACCTAGCAGCAAGAAGCTAGTACCTATAACCCACCCGTATGGCAAACATAGATATCAAACCCTCGAGATACACGTACAACCTGTTGCACGTCCTTCCGCCATACGCGAACGAGGAAAAAGGGGTATTGAACGGGCTTGTGGAGATAAATACGAACTCCATCAATAAGTACGAATTCATCACCGAATCAGGCCAGCTGAAATTGGACCGTGTTGGCTACTCCTCGCTCACCTACCCTGTTGCATACGGCCTTATCCCCCAGACGTGGGACCAGGACAACGATATGCTTGATTTCATCATTGCGAACGTGACGGAACCGCTCGTTCCCGGCTCTCTCGCAGAAGTCCGAGTCATTGGCATCATGAAATTTGAAGATGGCGGCGAGCGTGACGACAAAGTCATCACCGTTCTTTCGGACGACAAACGGATGGACCATATCGATTCGTACGAAGATCTGGGCGAGCACTGGCAGAAAGAAACGCAGCACTATTTCGAGCACTACAAAGACCTCAAGAAACCCGGCACGTGCAAAGTGCTCGGATTTTTCGATGTGAAAGAGGCCCGCGACATCATCAAAGAGTGCGCTGAGCGGTACGAGAAAGAGTACAAGCCGAAGCTCGTAGACTAAGGTAAGCGGGACAGTAAGAAATCCCCATATTCGCCCGTCTGAAGCGAGTAGCACGCATCTGTTGCGTGCTATTCTAGTAGAAACAGTTTTTAATCTCAACATATGAAAAAATCATTCTTAGTTCTCTTCGTTTCCGCCCTTATAGCGTCAGTGGGCTTCCAATTTGCAGCCGCGCAAGACGTATCAGTCGATGCTGAAGCAGAGGTACAGATAACGCCGGTAGGGCTCCCCCGAAATCCTCTGAAAGCACTGAAGGACAAGGCGGGACAGGTCAAGGCCAACATCCAGATGCAGAATCAAGAGTTTCGCGATGATAAAAAAGCATTCATTGAGGGAGCTAAAGACGTAAAAGCGGGCATCAAAACCGAGCGAATGGACTTCTGGTCTGGCGTGAAAGGCGATCGCATGCAAATGCAATCGGGCGTAAAAGCAGAGCTCGATGCCGCAGCAACACCAGAGGAAAAACAGGCAATCCTGCAAGATGCACGAAAGGATCGCGCAGAATTCCGCATGCAGGTGAAGGAGGATTCGGCTGACATGCGCGCCGGTTTCAAGGCAGAGTGGAAGGGCGTTCGAGCAAGCGCCAAAGAACTCGTGGCAGAACGTTTCCACATGATAATGAGCCGCCTTGTAAACGCGCTTGAGAGATTCGACCAAATCCTCGCTCGCATCGATTCGCGCATCGAGAAACTTCAGGAAGATGGCGTAGATGTAGCCGCCGCCGTAACAGCTAGCGCAGAGGCAAGCGCCTCCATTGATGTCGCAACAGCCGCGGTTGCAGATGCAAAAGCCGCAATAGATGTTGCAGCAGCCTCCGAGACGCCGCGAGAACATCTGGAAGAAGTGCGCGCAGCAGTCCGCGCTGCCGTTGATGCGGTCAAGGAGGCACATGCTGCACTGAAAGAAGCTGTCCGTACCTTGAAGAGCATCATTCCTTCGGTTGATGCTTCCGCATCAGTCGAAGCAGAAGGGTCAGTGGATACTGGTAACTAATTATTACTAATTAATCACATTTTTCATGGAACAAATGAACACAGCGCCTCAGAGCGGAGCACCACAAGCGCCAGAGCCATCGGTATCTGTGCCCGAGAAAAGCTCCGTCGGCCCTATTGTCGGCGCACTTATCATCCTTGTCATCCTCGCCGCAGGAGGGCTTTATTTTTGGGGTGCAAAACTGAATAAAGATCGTGCGAATAACGCGCCGCCGATGATATTGGGCGATGATTCGGCCGGGCTTCCGCCAACACGCTCGTCAGATTCGATGGCAGATATCGAGGCGGACGTTGCGGCAACAGATATGAATACGTTCGAAAGTGGAGTTGAAGCAGACATGCAAGCAGTCGATTCCTCGCTCTAGTTTTCCTGTTCGTGTAAAGCGCTCCCGTATGTGCTGGAACGCTTTTTTCTGGTAGACCCGGAGTGAAATTTGAACGTTGACGACAAAAAATGTTAACTATCCCCTTGCTCAAATTCTACTACCGGGTAGACTCTCGCGATGTCTTCTGCAAAAAACGTTAAAGTGTCGCGCGACGAGAAGAACTGGGAATTCGTCCTGGAAGCAGAGTTGCCTGCGGACGTAGTCCAGAAATATCGAGCTGAGGCGCTGAAGGATATTGGGAGAAATGCCCAAATCGCCGGATTCAGGCCAGGACATGTACCAGAAACGGTTTTGATAAAACAGTACGGTGAAACCGCGATTTTGAATGAAGCCGCGGAACTTGCCGTGAAGAGTGAGTTGCCAGAAATTTTGGCGGAGGAGAAAGCGAATATCGTCGAGGCGCCGCGAGTATCTGTCGATACGCCCGTCGCCGGCTCCCCTCTCAAATTCTCTGCCCGTGCGCCCCTCGCGCCGGAAATAAAACTTCCCGACTACAAAGGAATCGCGAAGAAAATGGTGGCAAAAAAAGAGGTGATCACCGTTTCTGACGACGAACACAAGGACACCACGATCCATTTGCGCCGCGAACGAGCGCGCATAGAAAAGATAGAAGCGGGAGCAGCGCCGGACAAAGCGCTCGAAGAAGCGCAGAAGGCAGAAGAAAAGGACTTGCCCGCTCTCGACGACGAGTTCGTGAAAAGCCTAGGCTATGAGAGCGCAGAAGATTTCTCGAACAAGCTGCGCGAACACATCAAGACGGAAAAAGAATTGGGGGCGAAGAACAAATTCCGCGCCGAGCTATTGGAGGCGCTCGTGAAAGACTCACGTATCTCTTACCCTTCGATGCTTCGTGAGTATGAGCTCGATGACATGGAAGGACGGCTCCAGAGCGACGTTGAAAGGATGGGCAAGAAACTCGACTCGTACCTCGCTGAAACGAAAAAAACACGTGAACAGCTCCGCGCTGAGTGGAAAGACGCGGCAGACAAGCGCGCGAAAATCCGCTTGGTACTCAGTGAGATAGCTCGGCAAGAAAAGGTAGAGGCCGACCCAGAAAAATTGGCACACGAATTCGAGCACGCCAAGAAACATCATCCGCAAGCGGATCCCGACGCGCTCCACGCGCACCTCTCGCACGCCCTCCGCAACGAACAAGTCTTGGATTGGCTTGAGAAACAGGGGTAGTTACAGAGCAGTAGTGTTCAAATCGTTTCGAGTTCTGAGCCAACCGCCAAGCCAGACGGAAGGGATAGCGAGGACAGCGAGCGCTATCGGGTACCAGTGTGCAGAAAGATTCCATCCAGCGATAACGCCCGCGATGCCACCAAGTTGCCCCAATGCAGCCAAGGTCCACACATGCTTCATCGCATTCTGCGGTGCGAGCCACGCGGTCACATACCCACCGAGTATCGTGTAGATGGTGCGATAGAAAAGAGCGAGAGCGAGCATCCACGTTACAAAGAGTCCCATTTCAGATGGCGGAGGAAAGATGCCCGTCTTTTCAAGAACCATATCTGTACCCATAGATAGAACGACGACGGTAAGAAACCCTGCGACTACTGCGAAAATGCTTTTTAACATGCTGATATCGGTGAGTGCTATAGGGACATTATACGATAGCAACTTTTATTCAGAAGTGAGAAATCTCTCCCTGACCTTCATTTCGAGTCCTTGAATAACTTCGGGACTCACATAAGTCTTGAGTCCGAGTTTCTTAACATGATTGTTTCGATATTCATCATCGCGTCCTTCCATCACCTCACCGAGAAAACCCTTTATCTGACTTGTTATATGCACCGTTTTCTTCTGCAAACCGAGAGAATGTCCAAAGAAATATGGCAAATCCCCTGTTGATCGCCAACCCGCTTCTGAAAGCTTCCGCTCTATTTCTTTCCGCTTTTCCAATGCCTTGTCGTAACCTCCAAACTCTGCTGACCGAACGCGCCGTGTTGTCATACGCCCACAGTAACATGTCTCGCGCATGACCCGGAACATGCATACTCATGAGAAATACTGTCATCGTGGTCAAAGCAGCGATTTGCCCTCCTTTAACACACGCGTATCCCTAGGAACGATGTATTTTTCCCCTTCTATATTTTTCGCCGTTTTTGAGCTTTCTGCCATGAAACGCAACGCTTCATCGTATGTCACCCATACAAGCGCGAAGCCACCTTTCATTTCATGCTCTGTAAAATTCGACACACCTTTTTCGCCCTTCACTCGCGCCGTGTAGCAATATGAGATTTGTTTCAGCGACTTGAATTTCCGATGTTCAACGACAGACCCTATCTCGTTCAACACCTCTATCTCGCATCCAATTTCCTCTAAACATTCTCGTCGCAGCGCCGCTTCCGTACCTTCTCCCTCTTCAAACCCGCCGCCTGGAAGTTTGTAATACCCATGATTCGACACGTGGAGCAATGCAATCAAGCCTACATCGTCGGTAACGATAGCTCGCGCAGCATTCCGTATCCGATACGTCTTTACCTCGTCCTCGGACGCATTTTCAGGATTGAGGACAAGGATTTCTTTCATTGCTTTCTGAATACGAGACATTCGAATCTTACCCGATCTTCGCTCAGATTCCGTATCTGATTATCGACCATCTCTTGGTAGCGTCCCAGGTATTGCTCGCGTCCTACTCGTCGACCTACCTTAAGTTCTTTTTGCTCTTTCTGAAACCATCTCAATACTTCAGGGGTTATGTTTCGCGTATCGGATAAAGTAAGTCCGGCTTTCCCAGCTTCCGCGACCGTATCCTCGTGGGTTAACAGCAGGCTCGTCTTTGGTGAACCGTCGATAGACCAAGGTGCAGGAAATATGGGCGGACCTCCTGCCCCTTGCGTTAAATCCAACATGCCGATTATTCCACCGGGCTTTATAACTCGTTCAATCGACTGATACAGCTTCGGCCTGTCGATTACGTTGGGACTCACCGCCATCATTGTTGCGAAATCAAAGGAAGCTCCTGGGTACGGTAGATTTGTCGCATCGCCCTCCTGCGCAGTGCAGGCACCCTGCATACCGAGGCGATTCGAGATTCCGTTCGCAATCGCAACGAAATCGGAAGTGATGTCGACCCCTTCCATCTTGGCGCCCGTTTTGTGGGCAAACCAACGCATAGGTCCGCCTACGCCGCATCCGACATCTAGACCGTGCAAATCGTATGAAGGCGGGATATTCATCATCAATCTCAAAATCTCGGTCGTCTCGTCACTGCCGCCATGAAAATGATCGATCTCCGCTATATGCTTTAACTTTTCCCCTAGTTCATCGATTGCATCGACTCCCGATGTATTAAGCATCGCATAGATAGGCCCTGCCATATCCGGCCCAGGATCCCAGTGCGCCGCGACGTCATGCCGTTTTGGTTGTACGGCCCTCTCTCCTTCTCGCATGTCGTCAGTGTATCAAGTCTTTCCGTTTCTTATCGAGCATCACAGTGAGTGCAGAGAGAAATGCTTTTCGATCTTTTTGGATTCTTTCTGATAACGCTGCAATAAGCCGCTTTTTGTGTTCCTCTGGATCACCTTCTGCTGGGAAAATCTCGTCTGCCTGAACTGGCAACGACATGTCTGATTCGCCGTCCCAATCTGCGACTGGAAAACCAAATTTCTCGGTATCTGCGTCGAAAATGGCATCTACGGTCACCCTGTTCTCTCCAATTTTTACCTTGAGAAAATCATGATAGTCGGTCAGTATCTTTTCTTTGAAATCGGCAAGCTCTTCGGGCCACGGCCGGATCGGGAATTTACCGAAATCGTGTTTTGCAAAATACGTTTGTACTTCGTACCCCAATCCCTCAAGAAAAAGTTTGAGCAATGCATGCTTGCCGCTACATGTGCCCTTTTTCTTATTGAGAACATCGTAAGGATCACGCGAACCAATATCGCCATATGCAATATCCCTAACAAACTGAAATGCAGCAATGCGTCCTGCTTTAACGGGCATTTTCTTGAAATCTTTCAGCCGTTGCGAGAATTCATGCATATCAACCCAATTTCTCTTCGTTGCTTGTGTCTGTTGCAGGAACGTTGAATTCGAATAGTTTCATCGCGCCCGTGTATGAGTACTCATCGCCGCTTTCGATGATAAAGAGATCATATTGTTCTGCCTCTGCGCTATCGCCATTGATTATGAATATGCCAGAGCCTTCGAGCACGAAATACACGCGCACCGCGCCGGTCAGTTTTGTTTTGTAGTGTCCAGTGAGACATTCCACCAAGAGCGCATTGAATCCCTTGTTATCTTTTTTCTGGACATACAAATTGCCCTTGAATTCTCCCCTATCAAACGCCTCGGTTTCTTTGAGTGAGATTTTCATGCGCCTTCGACAAGGTTACCTGAAGGAGTCGTTTCTGCGGAATCCCCCTTTTCAGACGACAACAAAAATTTGACTTTTTCCTCAAGCTTTTGCACGACTTCAGGACTGTAGTACAACGTTTTCCCAATTAACTTGAGTTGCTTGGATCGTACATCTGCATCAAATCCATCGAGTACATCGCTGAGCAATTTGCTGACATGACGATCAATAAAAATTCGTTTTTTAGGGACATTTAACCGATGCACAATAGCGAATGGTACGTCACCTCTTGTTTTCCAGCCCTGCGATGTTAGCTCTCGCTTATCAAATTGCTGCTCTACGCTTTTCACTCTCCCTCCAACATACTCTCCTGTCTTTGGTCTTCGCATCGAGATAGTATAACGCCCCGAAAAAAGAATCGCCTCCATGAAGTACGAAATTACGCTATCTATTTAAAGATTGCGCGTATCGACGGGAGAATTCATCCAGTTGTTATTGCGGCCGTCGGAGTAGCGAATCGTCCCGGACATGAGTTCCTCGATCGACACGTCGTCGAGACTTGAGAGCTGTATCGCGACATAATCTCCGCCTAGTGGCTCGAGAAATCCGCGCTCGAAAGTACGCACACCGCAGGTTTTGCAAAACGTATGAACCGACGGCGTCTCATCTTTTTGCTTGTAGCCAATCATCTCGTCTTCTCCGCTTATAACACGCAATGAATCTGGCTTTATGAACACGCCCCAATTTCGAATTTTCGTGCAAAATGTGCAGTTGCATCTCCCACTCCCTGCTGCAAGATCGATGTCTGCTTCGAATTTCACCTTACCGCAATGACAGCTTCCCTTGTATGTTTTTACAGCCATATGATGCCCAACATTATTGCATCTTTGGCATCGGCAGACACTCGGGTAATAACAAGCAGTTGTCACATGCCAGTACCATATGGACATGTACAACCTCAACCAGATTCCGTCGGAATCACAGATTAAAAAGTTCATCAGACGCACACTCTTCGGCAAAAGCGTGTGGTGCCCGGAGTGTCGGAG